>WTIZ01000060.1:65095-118078 GCA_011525035.1 Cryomorphaceae bacterium
GAGCGATTGCGCAAAGAAGTGGGCGGAACGCTCGCGCCTGCCCATTGGCCAATTATAGATGAAGATCATACGCTTTGGGGTGCCATTGCTTCGAACTACGCCTACAATTTTAAGAACCATCCTGGGCATTTCCACAACGGTGGGGTTTGGGGTTTAACACAAGGGTTCACTGCTGCGGCTATGAACACCCTCTTTGGCGAGGATCATGCGTACATGGCCAGTTACGAAGGGATGTTGGAAAGCTCAATGGAGGATCATCCCTTTGCTGAATATTACTCGTATCCTGATTTGAAGCCAGGTGGCGTAAAGAACCTGTGCTTTTCAGCCGGATCTTATTTGATTGCCGCTGCTGCCGCTGATCAAGGTGAAGCATTCACTGCGATTTTTGAACGAAGGTTGCAGGTGCTGATGGCTAAGGCGGGGAAGATTGCTGAAGAATTGGCTCGGGAGGTGGTTCAAAAATCGCCGGCCAAGGTCTATCGCGTGAGCGGCGAGAGCGGCTGTGGTAAGACGACTTTGGCGAAGGCCATAGTGAAAGAGTTTGAGGCACAAGGCAAGAAGGCGGTGCTGATTTCACAGGACGAGTATTTTCATTTGCCGCCACGGCAGAATCACAATAAACGGGTTGAGGACTTTGAATGGATTGGGCTCGGCGAGGTCGATTGGAAGCTGTTGAACGGGGTCATTGATCAGGTTTTGGATCCTGCGGTTGCTAGCGTGGAGGTGCCGGAGATGGATTGGGAATTGGACACGAAAGAGTGGAAAACGATGGATGCTGAAGAAGTTGATGTCGTTGTCATAGAGGGTACTTATGTGCTTGGTGAGAAGCGCGAGGGAGAGGTTGGAATATTTTTTGAGCACACCTATGTGGACACTAGGGAAAATAGATTGGCGCGTAATAGGGAAGTCGTGGACGATTTCATCCAGCGCGTCTTAGAAAGAGAACACGGGATCATTAGCGCATTGCGGAAGGACGCGGATCTTGTGGTAAACAAAGACTACACACTAACAATACGATAAATGATGAAAAAGGTAACACTACTTTTCATTGGGATGGCTTTTGCGGCTTGTACAGGACCGCAAGAGGTGGTTTCCAGCCCAGACGGAAACGTTCAAGTGAGCGTTGGACTCACTTCTAAGGGAGCTATTCAATATGCCGTTGATTTTAACGGTAAAGAGGTCATTGGTGCGTCGACCCTTGGGTTCGATTTTGCGGAGGCAGAGGATCTTTTGGACGGATTTGAATTGGCCACAGTAGATGTAAAAGAAGTAAGCGATGCTTACACGATGCAGTGGGGCTCCAATACTGAGCTTTCGTACACGCATACCGAGGCAACGTTCAACTTTACGCATGTCCCAACGGGTAGAACTTTGGGCGTGGTATTTAGAGCGGCAAATGACGGTTTTGCCTTCCGTTATTTGATTCCTGAGCAGGAAGAAGGACAGTTGGTAGTGAAGGACGAAAAGTCTGAATTCAACTTGTCTGAAGATGCGATGGCGCACTGGATTCCTGGTGATTGGGAGATTTATGAGCACCCATACAACCACACGAAGGTTAGTGAGATTGATGCCTTGAGCAAGGCAAACCACCCGAATTTGGCAGCAACGGTTATTGTGGAGAACAGCGTAAGTACTCCGGTGACCTTTGAATATAAGGACGGTACGCACATGAGTATTCATGAAGCAGCACTCGTTAATTATTCAGGTATGACGCTACTGCGCGAGGGTAAAACGGGTTTTGTTAGCTCGCTTGTAGGGCGTGAAGACGGCAATAAGGCAACTATTCCTACTCCGTTTAAGACGCCGTGGAGAATGGTGACTTTGGGCGACGAAGCGACCGATTTATTGGCATCGCACCTCATGTATGACCTGAACGAGCCGAACCAGATGGGCGATATCTCGGAGTGGTTTACTCCGCAGAAATACGTTGGTATTTGGTGGGAGATGCACATGGGCAAGAGCACCTGGGATTACGGTATGACCCAAGATATGGGTACGTGGATTGATGACGGTCGTGAGCATGGCCGCCACGGTGCTACGAATGAAAACACACGTAGATACATTGACTTTGCCGCCGAGCACGGATTTAGCGGCGTGTTGGTCGAAGGTTGGAATACGGGCTGGGAGCACTGGATTGGTTTTGACGACCGCGAAGGGGTGTTCGATTTTGTAACCAGCTACCCAGATTACGATATGTCTGAACTCCAGGAATACGCGAAAAGTAAAGGTGTAAGCTTGGTGATGCACCACGAAACTTCTGCTGCACCGCGTACGTATGATCAGCAGATGGATACCGCGTATGCATTGATGCAAGCCAACGACATTCATTTGGTGAAGTCGGGCTACGTAGGGCCGCTTTTGCCGAAGGGAGAATACCACCACGGTCAGTGGATGGTGAACCACTACAATAATGCAGTGACTAAAGCATTCGACTATCAAATTGCGGTAAATACGCATGAGCCTATCAAAGGAACTGGATTGGAGCGCACTTGGCCGAACTGGGTGGCTCGTGAGGGTGCCCGCGGACAGGAATTCAATGCATGGAGTATAGAGAAAGGGAACTACGTGGATCATATTCCAACTATGGCATTTACAAGATTCTTGAGCGGACCGATGGATTATACGCCTGGGGTGTTCCAATTGGAAACCAAGAGCGGTCCTGACGGTGATAACAGAGTTCGATCTACGGTAGGCCAGCAATTTGGTTTGTATGTCGTTGTTCCATCGCCTATTCAAATGGCGTGCGACCTTCCTGAGAATTACGAGAAGCATTTGGATTGGTTGCAATTCATCAAAGACGTGGCTGTCGATTGGGATCGCAGTATTCCGGTGGCCGGTAAAGTGGGCCAATA
This sequence comes from Cryomorphaceae bacterium, assembly GCA_011525035.1. GTDB lineage: Bacteria > Bacteroidota > Bacteroidia > Flavobacteriales > Schleiferiaceae > UBA10364. Next base: position 67,948 of record WTIZ01000060.1, read on the forward strand.
TGTGGCTTGGGCGCGTACACCAAAGGAGAATGATAACTGGTACCTGGGCGCAGCAAATGCCGATGGAGCGCACCAGCTAAGTATTGCGCTGGACTTCCTTGAGGAGGGCGCTACCTACGAGGCACAGATCTATCGCGATGCAGACGATGCAGATTGGGAAACCAACCCGTATGCGGTGACTATAGAAACGAAAACGTACGTGAAGGGCGATAGCTTTGATGTGCGTTTGGCTTCAGGGGGTGGCTTTGGCGCTATTCTAGTGAAGCAGTAAATTATAACGGCCTTTGGTCCGATTTGACCCCGGCGTGCAGCGCCGGGGTTTTTTGTATCTTAAAGGAAACCTTAGACCCATGTCACAGACTAAACCACTCTGGTATTGGCCCGCCATTTCGACTGCAGCGCTCTTATCCATTCCATTGATAGGAGGATTCATTAGCGAAAACGTGAATTGGTCGCTATTTGATTTCTTAATTGGAGGCGCGCTGATCTTTGTCGTTGCCTCTGTAGAGCTGCTTTTATGGCGCTCATTGCCGAAGAAGGGAAGGTGGCCAGTAATGTTGTTTTTAATGCTCTTATTCGCCATCCTATGGGCGGAAATGGCGGTAGGGATTTTTGGTTCACCAATCGCAGGAAGCTAAGCGCTATTTCTTAAGGTATTCGAGCATGGCAATGTATACGCCGTTGCTCCATCCAAAGCCGTCTTGGACGTCGTACTCACCGCCTTTGCTCAGATTTTCTGGCTCAACCACATTGTACTTTTCCACGAATTTGCCGCGCGCGTTGTAAATGATATCACACGTTCTAATCCATCGCGTAGCGAGGTCTCGAGCCTCTTCTTTAAACCCGTAGCGGTCCAAACCCATCACGGCGATCCATTGCAAAGGTGCCCAGCCGTTTGGTGCGTCCCACTGTTGACCGCTTTTGATTGGTGTAGTTAAGAGCCCGCCGGTTTCCAACAACTGCGGAAGGTGATGTTCTACGGTAAAGGCTGCTTGGTCGGCGGTTGCTGCGCCTACAAATAGTGGGTAGAATACAGCTGCACTTACAGCGCCGGTACCGGTACCGCTTCTCAAGTCTATGTCTTGGAAACCTTCTTCGGTAAAGAATTCTGTTTGAAGCTTGAGTTTGCGCTCGTAGGCGGCGTCTTCGTAGACCTTGTTTCCAGTGAGGTTGAATAGGAGCTCTTCTAAAAATAGAAGGAGCGAGTTGAGGTCAACGGGCGCGATGTCCATGGTATGAATGGTGCCTAGGTCCATAGGGTCCGCTAACCATCTGGAAGAGAAGTCCCAACCGCTTTCGCAAGCAGCACGAAGATGCTGGAAGAACAGAGGGTGCTCTTTGGCGTGCGTCTCCCACTCCAGATCGGTACGGTACATTTCGATGCGGGGCGAATTTCCAGCGTCCCAATAGGTGGTTTTTCCCTCTTCATTGCGGTGTTCTGCGGACCAGAAGGCATATTCCTTTTCAAGTGCCGGTAGATAGCGTTCGTAGACGTCCATAGGTTCTTCGGCACCTTTGGCGTACGCATCCACCATGAGCGCAAAGAAAGGGGGCTGAGAGCGCGAGAGGAAGTAGGTGCGGTTGCCGTTGGGAATGTGTCCGTAGGTATCTATAAAATGGGCAAAGTTGTCTAGTAAGTCGCCCACCCAAGAGCGGTGACCGTGCGCAAGTAGGCCTAGCTGGGTGAAGTAGCTGTCCCAATAATAGACTTCTTGAAATCTGCCTCCTGGCACGATGTAGGAGTGTGGAAGAGGAACTTTCGTGCTGAGTATATCTGTAGGGTCGGCACTGCGGTGCAAATAAGGCCAGAGTGCTTTAATGTGATCTTCCGGTGAACGGTTTGGGTCCGCAACAAAATCGACCTCCACAGCCTGAGCAGGCTGGAAGTGTTTTTCGAAGAAGGATTTTAGGTCAAAATTGGCCCCTGATTTTTCTTCGTTGTAAAGGGCAAGAACTTCGTCAATGGGCGTAGTGAGTTCTGCATCGCTGATGTATTTCTCGTCTTCCCAGATGCCGCTGGTGTGCAGGTCGACAAAGAGTTCGCCAAGAAGTTGATCGATCGTATTCACCCTTAGAATTTACGCTTTCTTGGTCAATCTTCTCAAGACGAATACCGCGATAAGCAGGAGCGTCATAGGTACTAATGTGAAATAGAACGCACCGCCGCCCAATCGCTCAAAGAAGTAGGCCGTGATTCGTGAACCCAGGGTACCGCCTGTGGCAGAAAACAGCACGATCAGTCCGGTCATTGGGCTGTGCATTTTCTTTGGTAGGGCGCTAAGTACTACGCTGTTTAATAGCGGGTAGATGGGTGCAATGAAGAGTCCTACTAGTGGGAAGATAAAGGCGAGTACAGGCAGGCCAAAAATCATGGCGGCATCTTCGCTGACTTCACGGTCTAGCGCTTGCGGAAGGACAAAGGCGACCATGAGCATAGCGCCGATAATCGCTCCCGAGATGACAAGTGTCCAGTGGAAGCGCTCGCTCAATTGGCCCCCAAGGATTCTACCTAAACCTAGGGTAATGGCAAGGATACTGGCCATACGAATACTGTTGCTTTCGCTCAAGGCTAATACCTTCTCGTTGAACGTTGGCAGCCAAGTCATAATGCCCTGCTCCACCATTACGTATAGGAAGGCGGAGAAGACAAATACGACAACCAAAAGCTTGGTGATGAGTCCGATCATGGCAGAGAACTCTTCGCTCAGGGGCGTGCTGTTTTCCTCTTTAGGCAGCTCTGGAATGCGCGCAAGAAAGGCCACCGCTACTAGTACTAGACCAGTGAGTAGGAGATATACGTTGAGCCAAGCGCTAGGGTCTGTTTCGCTGTTGAAGGCAGGGAAAAGGAAATAGGCCAGGGCGATACCGAACATGAAAGTTCCTTCCACGGAACTCATCAGTGCATTGTGTTCTTTTTCTCCGGAGGTCACTTGGCCGATTGAGCCATAAACCGCCACCTTGATCAGGGCAAAGGAAGACCCAACAATGGCAAAGAGGATTTGCGAAGAAATAAAGCTATTTCCCGCCCACATCTGAATCAAACCCAGCGAGGTAATGGACAGGGCAATGACCATGATTTTCTTGTAGCCGATGCGTGGGACAAAGCTGGCAATGAGGAAGGAAACGATGGCAACAGGCATGTCCTTGAAGAGCTCAAGCGTGCTGGCCTGCACTTCGCTTACGCCATAGTTGTTAATGCTTTTTAGGATGACAATTCCTACACTGTTCAGTAGGATAGCGTACACAAAAAAGTTGATGTGCAACGCCCATTTGAACGGCTTATTCATTTCCTGTGTAGGTCGTTAAGTTGGCATCTAGGTAGGCCCCTAATGTACGTCCTTGGCTCACCCCAATTTCGATGGCCGGCATGTAGTGAATGCCGCCGTACAATCTCGAAATGGCTGCTTCGTCAGAGGCAGCGGTGAAGCTTTCGTAGGAGCGGTCAGGAAGCCCATATACGCGTTCTGTAGAATCTTGGAAAGCGAAGTTCTCTCCAAAGACGCCGGTAAGCATCACACCTGCAGCACCTGAAATCACACTGTGTCCCGAGGTATACTCAGGGAATGGAGGCGTTTGCAGCAGCGGGGTCCAATTCTCGTCAAAATTCTCATTAATCACCGTTTCTGGGCGGACCAATTCTGAACGGTACTTCTCATCCCAACAAGAGATGAAGCCGTCAAACAATCCGGTAGCAGCGCGCAAGTGCGCATTAATCGTAGTGCCGTAATCTGCACCCGCTTTGCGACAAGCAATGCCCGTAATTCCCATCCAGTGACCTCCAGGAGTAATCTTTTTTGTCGCCAACATCACGTGACCGCGGTGCACACTCACATACGGGTTACAATCCCAAAACTGTGCAATAGCTTCTTGCTCCGGCGTTAGGTTGTTCACGGTGTGGTACACCTGCATGAGGTCTTTGTAGAATTTCGAGGCGGTATCTAACGAAGGCGTCGGTGGCGGCACCGGTTTGAACATTTGCGCACTATCCATGACGAGCGTACGAATGTTTCTCCAGTGCGGCTCAATGCCGTCCATGTAATCCGGAGGCGTTGGCTTCCAGCGCATCGGATCGTCGTTGATCTCGTATTTGGTAAACGTGCGGCTTTGGTTGTAGTTATCACCCTGGGCCCAATTCAACACAGCATCTGCAACGCGTTGTCCGTAGGCACGACTCACGGCGATGGCTTCAGCGCTGTGGTGCTCACTCATCTTTTCGAACAACTCGTCCATATGTGCTTGCATGCGGTCTTCTGAGAAAATCAAGGCTTTACCGACCACACCCAAGGCATGGAGCGAAGCTAGTTCGGGCACGTAATTTTCATCCGTTGGCGCTGGGTCTACCGTTGGGAATTCGTGGAATTGACCCACGAGAGAACGGTAATCTGCATTGCTTTGAGCCACTACCTCGTAGGCAGCTGCGCCAGAGTAGGCGTATACCCTTGCAGCCACAGGTGGCGAGAAAATATCGTGTACCAAGATGTCCGTGATGGCCTGATATGCATTCTGCAGATCACGTGAATAGTCGTTGTACGGCTCTTTGGGACCTTGGCAAGAGGTCGCCACAAAGGCGCTTACAGTGAGTGTTAGTAGAAGTCGTTTCATGTGTTGTGTGATTAACAGTCGCAGAAATAGCGTGCAAGTCCAGTTTCAAAAGTTATATCCGTAGTGTCCGCGGCTTTCGGAAGTAGGATCCAGTTGAAGCTGAAGTTGTCGCACAACAGTTGGTTGCACTGGGTTTCATCGACGGTTTTAAGGGCATAGCGCCACCCTTCGGGCGTACTTGTTAGTTTTAGGTAGTTCGTGGCTAGACAGCTAATTTCCGTAGAAAAGCCTATCAACGTGTATTCGTCAAAATCGATTTCAGGATATACGCAGTAGGGGCAATCTTCATCACGCGAGAATTGAGTAAGTGCATCATAAGCGCTGTCGTTTCGAATGATGTATGGCTCAAACAACTCAATATTCGGATCAAACTCAGGCGTGAGCAAAACGATGTTGGTTTGTTCTAAATCGGTCGTGAATTCGTAGGATTCGAAGTCGGCGTAAAGGTCCGTCCATTCACATTCCGGATCCAAGGTACACGAGTTGAGCAAGGCCCCGCTGATTAAGGCAAACAAAAGAAAATTTCGCATCTGGCTAAAATAGGGAAAACCCCTCTATAAATCACCCGTGTAAAGCAATGCAGCGCCGTCGTTTTGAAGGAGCACTAGACCGTGCGGAGTGGAAACAAGTTTGGCCGTAGATCCTCGTAAAATGAAGGGTGCATCGCTGCACAAAGGCCCGGAGGAGCCGTAGGTTAAAAAGGTCCCACAGAAGCTCTCCTGCGTACCTATGGAGGTGTGCATGTTGTCAGCTCCACCGCACAGCAATAAACCACGCTCTGTAGCAATAGCGGCATTGATGGGCGCCTGCTGTGCGTCAGAAGGCAAGGCGAGTTGTACCCAACCGCTGTCGCTAGAGACGAGTAGTGCACTCCCGGTAAAACCAACGCTAAGCGGCTCAACATCGGCTAGGGCATCCCCAAACATTTTTTCAAAAGGTACCCCAGAGAATGTTCTGTTCTTCAGATAATCTTTGCGGTACTTGACGCTTTCTTTGATGAGTTCGTCACGCCCGAACAATGGGTAGCGCTCGCCTTGATTTACGTAGCTGTACAAGAAGTCGCGGTTGCCATTGCCGTCGAGATCGGTGATCCAGAGCTCCACAGGTGTCTCAGGGCTCAAGGCAATACCGTGATTTTGACCTACGCCACCGGCGAAAATTTCTGCTGTACCGTCGTGGTCTAAATCGGCAACGTATACCGAGCGCCACCACCCGTTTTCACTCAAGGACTGAACCTTTCCGTTACTATCAACGCTTTTAATTTTCCCCCAATCTTCTGCGACAATGAGCTCGTTGGTACCGTCACCGTCTAGATCTGCAGCCGTGGCATCAGTGATCATGCCTAATTCAGCGGTCCATGACGGCTGACCCTTTTCAAACCAACCGTCATTGGTTCCGTAATACACTGCGTGCGAAGGTGCGGCACCGTAATCGTTCCAAATGGAGCGCTCCCCAATGAAAATATCGTCGTTTCCGTCGCCATTGAGGTCCAGCACAGCTACACAAGAAGCATTGGTTCCCTCTTCACCTAGAGAAACACTTGGCTTATCTGAATGGAAGTAAATGCGGTCTTGTTGACGTGCAGAATTATTGGGCATTTGGCTACTGCCGGTTACTACGACTAGTGCGGTTTGACCAGTGCCTAGCGTTACGAGTGCAGCATCCACATCTTCGTGCGCTTTATCGGCCCACAAAAGGGTGGTGTCCATAGTTTGCAAGTCTGCCCAAAGAGGTGCTTTACCGGTGCTGGCGCCCACAAACAGCTTTCCGTCGAAATAGGCGCCCGCAGGACCTAATTCGTCTGTGCCTTGAATCAATAGCGGGGTCTCCACAAAGCTGGTGTACGCATCTTCTTTATGTCCGAAGGGTAAGGTGTCCAAAGCAGCCGCGACACGGCTCTTGTTCACGGTCTCTAAACCATCAACGGCCATGCCTTCGCCAGGACGAAGGGCGTTGTGTTCACCAGGAAGTAAGGTATAGGCTTCCGCGGTTCCATTAGGCCATTCCACGATGATGCCTCCTCCGAAGTCGTCCACATTTTTTCGGGTAGAGCTGTGACTAAGCCAAGAGCGTGTTCCAAGGTTCCAATGCGATTTTGCACCAAGGCGCTTGCGGTAGCGTACGTTGTAACCGCCAAAGTCAACTGTTGTTGCGGCGGTGGCGAGGATATTGCGGTACAGGTGTGCGCGGTCGTCGAGGTTGTTGATGACCAGATCCAGTTTACCGTCATTGTCAAAATCGGCCACTGCAGATCCGTTGCTCGTGCCTTTGAAATCGAGGCCCCAGCTTTTGCTGGTTTCCACCATCCCATCACGTGTTCCGCGGTAGGCGCGATTACTTACGAGACCCGGCGGCATCTGACTGTAAATGCTTTCGTCGGACTTCGCTACGCCTTCTCCGCTCGAGAGGAATTGAATGTAATCTAGGTCATTGGGACGACGCTTAATTCCGTTGGTTACGTAGAGGTCTTTGTATCCATCACCGTCGAAATCTTCGAGCAGGACCCCCCAAGACCAATCGGTGCTTTCAACCCCAAGGAGTGGGGCAACGTCTTCAAATACCGGCAGGGCCATTCCCTTAGAAGCGACACTGCCGCGTTGAAGGTGCGCACTGTTCTTAGGAAACTGTTCGACATAGCCTTGAGAGCGCTTGTATTTGTGAATATGGAAGGGCTCAGCACCCAGCGCATTTTTGCGCTCTACCTCGTCCCAAGGCTTCATGTCCAGGGTGAAGAGGTCGGTCAAACCATCTCCGTTGAGGTCGCCGGCATCCACGCCCATGGTAAACTTAGAATTGGTCTGAAAGCTTTCATCTGTGGCCAATTCAAAACCCTCGCCAGCGCGATTCAAATACAGGTAATCGTTCTCGTGAAAATCGTTTGCGACAAACACATCCAAATAACCGTCGCTGTTAAAGTCCTCGGCGACGATTGCTAGACCATAGCCGAGCTGTGAGCTAAGCACGCCATATTCTTCCGTTTTATCCTCAAAAACAGGCGCTTCTGGAGAGCCGGTATTTAAGAAGAAACGGTCTCCTGCCTTTTCATCGGTAGTACCGCGTTGTGAAGCTTTGTTATAGGCCCCGGAAGGGTGAACGCTATGACGTAAAACATAAAGATCTTGATCGCCATCATTGTCGCAATCAAAGAAAAGTGCCTGTTGGCCGTAGCCCGCTAAATCGATCCCTAAATCTTGGCTGATTTCAGTAAAGGTTCCGTCGCCTTGGTTGAGGTAGAACTCGTTATGCCCATTCCAGATGTGGTAATTCACGGCGCTCACGTGCAGGTCGGGAAAACCGTCTGCATTGATGTCTACAACACTTACTCCGGTTTGAAAATCTGCACTTCCGGCTGCGGAGCGGTCTCCCTTGGTGAACTTCCAATTCCCTTGGTTAAAATAGAGCGCATTCGCGCCTTGGTTACGCACAAAGTAGATGTCTTCGAACCCGTTGCCGTCAAAATCGGCCACAGCAACCCCTGCTCCGTTGTAGAAGTAGAGGTAGTCTACAATGTTCTGTTGGTCGTTTTCCTCTAAGACATTCGCAAAGTCAATACCTGCTGCCTCGCTAACCTCTTCAAACAAGGTGGGTTCTTTGGGCGCTGATGTACAGGCACAAAGGGCAAGAAATAAGGCGATATGTGCCTTTTTCAGCATTATTCGGCGAGTTTGTATTCTTCCATAGGGCCATTAACCTTGGAGAAGAGCACATAGGTTGCATCGCCGCGCTTGTAGGAGATAATATCTCGCACTTGTCCTTCTACGTTGAGTCCGGACGCTGCTGTACCCACTGCTTCAAAAGAGCGTGTCCCGTCTGCAAGCAGTACGGTCCCTCGCGAGGCATCATACCTTCCCCATTCGGGCTGCACTTCAAAGAGGTTTCCGCCCATAATGATATCCTTAGCACCATCTCCATTCACGTCGACCACATCGATAGCGTAAACCGGTGCGATCTGTGCTTCTAGAGGGAGCGCGCCTGGACTGAAGGTGCCGTTTCCGTTATTGAAGTAGATGACTGTCTGTAGCGTTTGTGCTTGGAGCAACGCGCTGCGCTCGAGCTGGAGGGTATCGAACACTTCAAACACACTTTTGCCTGCGTATTCCTGGTACAAGAGGTTTTCTTTCTTCAAATACGGCAGCTGTGAGATGAGGTTGTGTCGCAATACACGTGGGAACAATGTATCGCCCCAATACGAACAAAGGATAGGGTCTGTTGAGCTGTTACCATCGAAGTCATTCACGAACAATGCCATCGGTTTTTGCACAGAGGCCTCTAGGCGACAATTCTCTCCAAGGTTACCTGCTATTACATCAAGGTTCCCGTCACCGTCGACATCTGTGAGCTTCATCGTATTCCAAAGGCCTTGGCTGTAGTTGAAACCGGCTTCAATGGTTTGCTCTTTAAAGCTTGCGTTGTCGTTGATCCAAAGTCGGATGCCCGACCAATCACCCACAGTAAGTAGGTCGGCATCACCGTCGCCGTCCACATCGCCTGCAGCACAATCTGTAATCATACCGATGCGTTGGAACCCGCGAGTAGTTCTGCGCTCGTTGCGCAGTTCCCCGTTGCCATAATTTTTCAGGTATAGACCATTAGCAGGGATGCCGTAACGGCCTTTCAATCCTCTGGACGCAACAAACACATCGGTCAAGCCGTCGCCGTCAAAATCGGCCACAGCGATAGAGGAGGAGCGTACTGGAAGGCGTGGAAGTGCGTTTTCATCATAGACGAGCTTTCCACCGCCGACGTTTTTATAGATGCGATCAAAGAGGTCGGTACTGTTGTTTTCAGCCTCCATTGAACCGCTTGCTACATACAGATCGAGATCTCCGTCTCCATCGTAATCAAAGAATTGAGCGTCGGTGTCTTCACTTGCAGCGTGTGCTTTGAAAGGGTTTCTAGTGGCTTCTTCAAAGCCGTAGTAATTGGACCCTAAAAACAGTTTACCCGCTTCGCCAGCCGCACCACATTGGTAAACGTCTGTAAAACCGTCCCCGTTAATGTCTGCGTAGGCCAATCGCGCACCTTCTGTGGTAACCATTTGTGGAATGAGGCGCTCCTCGTTGAACTGGCTGTATTTGTTCTCTGTGCGCGAGCCATATTCTCCTGAGGCCTGTAACAAGGTACTTTTTGCCTGTGCAAGCTGTGTAGGCTGAGCATCTGCCGCCGTAAGAACGTAAAGACTATCTGCAGCCACAGCACTCAAACGAGAGGTGTTATCTCCCCAAACGATGGTTAAACTATCGAGGCTTGTATGTGCACCAATACCAAGGTGTATTCTTGGATCTACAGAGCTTTGGAACCCTTTCATCGGGACCAATTCTGCAAAGAACATCTCCCCACCAGCATAGCCGTAAACCTTAGCGCCAATGGCAGTCGCGCCGTTTTCATTGCGTAAATCCAACGAGATGCTGTGGTTTTCTGCAAGCAGTGTTTCGGCATTGTTGCGCCAGATGAACGGCGCTTGATTCGTGTTGTTGACGATCAATTCTAGATCGCCGTCGTTGTCGAGATCTGCATACACAGATCCATTACTGTGGCTAGGTGCATCGAGTCCCCAATCTTCGGCTTTGTTGACAAACTTGTACCCTTTCGCAACATTCTTGTAGGCATAGTTCGGAATGCGCGTAGAAGGCATGAGGTCGATAAGCTCCTTGTAGTTGACCCCTTCTTTGGTGACGATGGAACGCATCACTTCCTCGTTGGAGATGTAATTGATGTAATCCTGGTCGGTGAGGTCGTGGTTGATTCCGTTTGAGATGTAGATGTCTCTCCAACCGTCGTTATCCAAATCGGCAATAAGTGCTCCCCAGGACCAATCAGTAGCTTCTACGCCACTTAGTTGACCAATCTCCGAGAAATCCCCTTCTGTGGTGTTTAGGTGCAGCATATTGCGGTTGAACTGGTGATAGTATCCCCATTTCAACTTTCCTTGATAGACGTCCCAGTTTTCAAAAGTGGTGGTCTGGTTCAATCTGCGAACACCTTGCGGAAGCATATCTGTAACAAAAATATCCGGTGCCCCGTCGTTGTTGATGTCTGCCATATCCGCACCCATAGAAGCAAATGACGTATGGCGCATGTGTTTTTCGAGCTCCTCGCTAAACGTTCCGTCTTGATTGTTGATGTAGAGGTAGTCTTTCTCAAAGAAGTCGTTGGAGATGTAGATATCGTCCCATCCGTCGCCATTAACATCGCCGACGGTGGTACCTAAACCAAAACCAATCTCGCTACCCATAATTCCTGCGGCTTCGCTGACATCGGTAAAAGAACTTCCGTCATTGCGGTAGAGCTTATCCCCGCCTTCGGCATCGCGCACTTCACGCGAGCTCTTTTCAAGATTAAAACTTCCAATAGCGCGGTAGCTGTTGTTTAGTACATAGAGGTCAAGGTCGCCGTCTCTGTCGTAATCGAAGAACACACCGTGTGTGCTCAACCCTTGATCAGCAACGCCCCACTGCTCAGCAACTTCGGTGAACGTATTATCGCCGTTATTGAGGAATAGTTCGTTAGCGCGACTATCGCCTTTGATATCTCCAGAATTTGAGACATAGATGTCGATGAACCCGTCTTGATTAACGTCGGCCATAGCTACACCTGTGGACCAGGCTTGCTGTCCAGCAACACCGGCACTTTCGGTGATGTCCGTAAAGGTCATGTCCCCATTGTTGAGGTAGAGGGTATTTGAGGTTTGGTTGGCTGTAAAGTACAAATCCATCCAGCCGTCATTGTTTACATCACCTACTGCAACACCACCGCCATTGTAAAAGTTACGGTAGTTAAATACATTGAAGTCCTTGTCGTAAGCAAGGTTGTTTTGAAAGTCAATTCCAATTTTTTTATTGTCCAATTGTGTGAATAACGCGTCGATGGAATCGGCGGGCTGACAGGCAACAAAAAAGGCCAAAAAGGCCACGGGTAATATTCTTCGAATCATAGTGTGTGTAAGCATTGAAGCAGGAGTAGCAATATAAAAAAGAAAGCCAGCACTTTCGTGCTGGCTCCTTACTAAATACTTAGTTGTATCGAACTAGAATTATTCCGAAGGGTAACCTGGGTTTTGCTCTAAGTTCGGGTTAGCTCCCAATGCTGAGAATGGAATTGGCATCAACTTAACGTAGTCTTGACCAGTTACTTCCTTAAGTTCCCAAGCGTCAGTGAACTTGCCGTGACGAATCAAATCCATACGACGTACAGCTTCCCAAGCCAATTCGAAACCTCTTTCTTCAAGAAGATCGTCCATTGACAAAGAAGTACGAGCTGTAGCACCAGCACGTGCGCGGATATCGTTAACAATTGCCAACGCACCAGTTTCGTCACCTTCAGCTAGAAGACATTCCGCTTTCATCAAAAGAACGTCAGCGTAACGTACAACAGCAAGGTCGTTTTGAGCATCACCACCTGCAGCAGCGTTATCAATAGCCCACTTAACTACACGGATACCGTCAGTTTCAGTTGCACCAGTGATACCTGGAAGAGAAGCTGTAAAGCTCAATGGGTTACCTTGACGGTCAGTCAAAGCGTTACCAGCGTCATCGTACTGCTGACCAACCAAGAAGATATCAGAACGAGCATCGTTCGCAGTATCAAACGTGTTGTAGAAATCAGCAAGCGTACAGAATCCGTTCCATGGAGAAGATGGCAACTGGTTGTAGTGCATCGTTCTCATGTGGATAGTAAGACCCATACCACCTTCGTTCAAGTTAGGAATAACGAATACAGCCTCAGAAGAACCGTCGTTAGAAGGTGTAAAGTTGTCGTGGTAATCAGCCTCCAAAGAGTACTCACCACTGTTAATTACAGCATCACATGCAGCTTTTGCACCAGCGTAATCAGCAGTACCAGAGTATACCTCAGCGTTCAACAACAAACGAGCCAATAGACCGTTTGCAGCGCCTTTAGTTACACGACCGTATTGATCAGCAGCGTGAGATGCTTCCAAATCTGGAATTGCAGATTGCAATTCTGATTTGATGAAAGCAAATACCTCCGCACGTGTGTTACGAGCAGGAAGGTTTGCTGGGTCAATAGCTGCGCTCTCTAGGATTGGCACACCACCGAAGAAGTCCATCAACTGGAAGTAGTAGTATGCACGCAAAACTTTAGCTTCAGCCATGTACGTAGCTTTGTTGCTACCAGAGAACAAAGCGTCATCAGCGTCCATAAGGTCGTAGATGAACTGGTTCGTTTGAGCCAAACCTTTGTTTGCGTCATTCCATAGACCTACGATGTGACCGTTAGTTGGAGACCAGTTGTGCATGTGAAGCTCACGCCACACACCACCATCACCCCAGTCACCACCACGGGTAGGTACGATAGTTTCATCAGAAGTAACCTGGCTTACGTTGTAGTAGCTCCACAACCAAGGGCGTAGGTTTCCGTAAGCATTTACGAGTACAGAGTAGTAATCGCCTTCGCTTGAGAAGAAGTTATCTGCGGTGATATCCTCGTAGATAGTTTCTTCTAGATCAGTACAGCTCTGGAACGTAACTGTAGATACGGCGGCGGCTGCAATCAATGCGATTTTTGAAAATCTTTTCATTGTATCGATCTTTTTTAAATTATTTCAAGTTGAATTTCACGTTCAACGCAATAGTGCGAGCACGTGGGTAGTTCGTGTAGTCAACACCCAATGAAGGAGCACCGTTAGCAGAAGCTGAAGTGTTCACTTCTGGATCGTATCCAGTGTAGTTTGTCAACAACAACAAGTTTTGACCACTCAAACCAACAACAGCTGAGTTCAACCATTGTGAACCTTCAACATCAACGTTGTAAGAAATGTTCAAGTTATCAAGACGCAAGAACGAAGCATCTTCAATCCACTGAGAAGAGTACGTTGGCGTAGACGTCAACATATCGTCAGAGAAGTCAAGTGCAGGAGCCAACAAGTTAATGTTGGTGTTCAAGTTATCAAGTGTAGTGTACTCCATTGCTGTGTTGTTGAACACAGAACCACCTTGCTGTCCACGGAAGAATACGCTAGCGTTGAATTTACCGAAGCTAAACGTGTTCAAGAAACCGTAAGTAAAGTCTGGCTGAGCCAAACCGATAACCTCAGCTTCGTCACTGTACGTGTTAGAAGAAGCGTCGTATACGAGACCGTAGAAAGTACCGTAAGCTTCACCAACAACAAGTTTCTGAGCGAATGCTCCTGATTGACCAGCACCAGAGATAGGAGCTGTCAAGATTTCAGAGTTTGTACCCAAATCTTCAACTACTAGTCTTGAACGAGACAAGTTGAAACCGATATCCCAACCGAAGTCAGAAGAGCTCACTAGAGCGTAGTTCAACATCAAATCAAAACCAGTGTTTGAAGTAGCACCTACGTTAGCCAACAATGTTGGAGCAACAGAAGGAGCTGGTGCAGGAACAGTCAATAGAAGATCTGAAGTGTTTTTCTGGAACAAGTCCAAAGAACCGTAGAACTTACCACCGTTCATTTCCCAATCCAAACCGATGTTCGTAGAAGCTGTAGACTCCCAACGTAGACCTGGGTTAGCAGGGTTCAAGTAACCAGTACCTGAAGTAGTAGAACCACCGATAACAGCGTTAGAACCTGTACCGATACGAGCAATACTTTGGTATTCACCAATTGCTTCGTTACCTACAACACCCCAACCAGCACGCAATTTCAAATCAGAGAATGCTTCTGGAACGAAGTCAAACTCAGATAGACGCAATGCAGCTGCGAAAGAAGGGAAGATACCCCACTTGTTATCAGAACCGAACTTAGAAGAACCGTCACGACGAACAGTACCTGTCAACATCAACTTTCCACCGATGTCGTAGTTAGCACGAGTGTAGAAAGAAACTAGACGAGACTGACCACGGTAAGAGTACTTGTCACCCAATTGTGCACGACCACCACCGTCAAGGTTGTTATAGCTGTAGTTATCTGTAACGAATTCGTATGCAGTAGCACCGAAACCTTCGTAGTTGTTTTCTTGCCAAGAGTAACCTGCCATGAAGTTCAACATGTTACCAGCAACTTCAGCATCGTAGTTCAAGTAAGTTTCCAATACTTGAGAAGAAACTTGACCGTACTTCTGAGAAGCAACACCATTATCAGCAACACCGTAAGGAGTAGCTTTTGGTAGGTAAGTTTTACGAAGTGTATTATATGTATCGTAACCAGTGTTAGCAGTAGCGCTAAGACCTTCCAATACATCGCCTAGATCTAGACGAGCAGTACCGTTCATTGTGATACCAGTTGTACGAGCAACATCGTCAATTTCCAATGCAGCTTGAACTGGGTTACGAACAGAGTTAGAAACGAATGTGTAGTTTCCGTCAGCGTCGTAAACAGGAAGTGTAGGGTTCATCTTCATCACGTTAGTGAAAAGACCACCTTCGAAACCACCAGTTTGCTGGTAAGGAGTAAGGTTATCGTCTTGCTGAGAAACGTTGATGTTTCCAGAAAGAGTCAATTTACCGTCCAATGTTTTTTGGTTCATCGACAAACGGCTAGTGAAACGCTCAGTACCTGAGTTGATCACAATACCGTCTTGGTCTAAGTAACCAAGTGACAAGCGGTAGTTACCTTCCGCAGAACCGCCAGACAAAGACAAGTTGTGTTGTTGTGCAACACCTGTCTGGAATACCTCATCTTGCCAATCTGTATCCGCGTTGCCTAGAGTGTTACCTAGACCGAAACGGTTTACAGCTGCACGGTATTCGTCAGCAGTCAAAAGATCCAACTTCTTAGCAAGCGTAGATGCACTTACTTGGTAGTTGTAATCAACAGCCATAGCGCTACCGCCTTTACCTTTCTTCGTTGTAATAAGTACAACACCGTTCGCACCACGTGCACCGTAGATAGCAGTCGCAGAAGCGTCTTTCAATACAGTGATCGACTCAATGTCGTTCGGGTTCAAACGAGAAAGCGGGTTACGCTGAGAACCACCAGTTTGACCAGTACCGCCAGGTAGCGTGTTCGCTGACTGGACAGGCATACCGTCAATAACGTAAAGCGGCTCGTTACTAGATGAGATCGAAGTACCACCACGAACACGTACACTTACACCACCACCCGGCTCACCGTTGGTTGGAGTAATTGTGATACCCGCAGCTTTACCTTGGATCAACAATTCTGGTGATGTTACAACACCACCGTTGAAGTCTTCGGCACTTACCTGAGCAGAAGAACCCGTAAGGTCTTTCTTCTTCTGAGTACCGTAACCAATGACAACAACTTCTTCAAGTTGCTCAAACAACATGTCTGCTTGAGACATTGCATCGTCACCACCTTCGCCTTCACTCTGTGCATAAGCTACCTGAGATCCAAGTAGAAGCATCGAGCACCAAAGCGTCGTAGATGACAATACACGACGTAGATTTTGATTCATTATTATTTGTGTTAACGATTAGTTTACAAGTATAATAAGATTTTTTCAATAGTGTACATAATACACTTAAAGGAGTTTACACCTGAGATATAATTATGTAAAACATTGTAAATCAACTATTTGTATCCGTAATTACAGAGGTGTAATTCGTACAATGCAGAGAATTATTCATCAACAACTCTCTAAATCCCCTAATTTTTTGTGGTTTTTAGCCCCAATTCCGCCCTTGATGGGGCTTTGAAGTAGTTTTTTAGCACGAAGTCATTTTGTTGCAGATGAGACAAAAGTGTGAAATGGACACTTTTTCTGAACAACTTTTAATTGCTAATTCAAGAATTCATCTTAAATTTACATCAACTTAAGAGTAGCTTAGGTTTATTGGTTTGGTTAAACCCTGTCTTCGGGCAGGGTTTTTTTATGCCCAAACCTTACTCTTTCACCGTGAATACTCTGGAGATATTAAAACCTAAGAACAGCCCGCCATTACTCGCGCTGTATGGGTTTCTGGCCATCCAATAGGGACCGTTCATGGCACGGGTATTCGAGATGTGCAGTTGAAAAACATGGCCGCCAGTTTCTATATCTACACCCAAGGCAAAAGGAGTGGTATATCTTTCGCCAGAGCTAAATTCTCGATTGGATAAAAGGGTGCTTTCCCCCGTGAGGGCCATTCTATTTGAAATTTTATATCGAGCGCCCAATGTTATATGAGCAGTGGTATTTGGATCTTGGGCGGTAGGCACCAAATTGAAATGAACAACGGAAGGGCTCACTAGAGTACTAAGCTTCCGGTTCCATTTTCTGGCAATAATCGCTTGGTGCATGTAGGAGAGCCTATCGCTCGTAGCATGGTCGATACCGTCAGTATAGCGAGCGTTTCGATAGTTGGTACTGCTGTGTAAGGTGATGCTTACAGGGACGGTTTTAGTTCCCTTTTGTTGTTGCAGCAGCTGGTATTTAACAAATCCGTCTGCAACCTTTAGAAAGGAACTTCGCCCTATTCCAATATTTAGTCGATCGGTTACGCCGTAGTCAAGCTGCATCCTCACTTGAGCGTTGTCTAGGCCGAAGAAGTTATAGAGGTAATCGTCATTGAAACTACCAAAGCGGTGCGCCATCACAAACTGCAATACTCCTTCACCGGGAGTTTCGTTTGTAGCAGCGTTGATGAGTTGTGTCCCCTTAAACGTAGCGTACACTACTTCGCTTTGTGTGCTCTCTTCAAAAACATCGAAAAGATCGCTTTCTTGGGCTTGAACAGCCAGAGAACAAAGGAGTAAGAAAGAGTATAAAAGTGGTTTCATTATCGTGCTTGCAATGTGCAATCTACAGTGATTTTTGCTTGCGGGTCAATTTTGTTCGCAACCGCCCTTGGAATAGCGACCCCAAAATCTTCTATGGTAACCGTAAACGAAGCTTTAAGACGAACGGCATCATCGTCTTTGACCAAGGTGGCAGGCACATTAACGTCCTGAGAGACTCCGTGAATGTCCAATGTACCGATGGCTCTGTCGTCCTTGAATTCCCCTTTAAATACCGCCTTGGGATACACCTCGCTTTCGACATAGTTTTCGTTGAAATGCTCTTGCATTAAAGCTCTTCTAAACTCGAAAGAGGTCATGAGAACTTGAACACCTAGTTTTCCATCTTTTGCATCATAAACAGCAGTAGCACTATTGCTTGTTGCGCGAATATCTTCCAATGGGGAGCCGGCATCAAAGGTCAATGTACCCTGCCTAGTCAAGTATTGTTGCCCGCTCAAGGAAAGGCAAAAAACCATGGTGAGGATGGATAGGAGTGCTTTCATACCATTAATTATTTGGAGCACCTTGGTTGATCCAAGCCATGAGTTTTTTCTGATCGCAATCGCTGAGAGGCCCTGCCGGAGGCATGGATAAAGGATCGCTCATTGGCCGCTCCACGCGGTCCATTAGAGCACCGCTCAGCGCCGAGTTTTGGATGTTTTCGTGACCTGCAAGATTAAGTCCGCCACTCGCACTGTTTCCATTGTGGCACATTTCACAGTTCTGTCCAATGATGGTCTTGATATCTTGGCTGAAGGTCACAGCCGCAGTATCACAAGCACTACCCGGGCCGTATTTATCATCTATGTTGTCTGACGTACAGCTCGGTGCACTAAACAGGATCGAAACAAGTCCCGAAAGAGTTAAAAATTTTAAAAGCAGAGTGCTGCGCATGGGCAATAGTTTTCAGCGTAACAATTTAAATATAAAGCAGTTCCCCGTCTACATCTGAGAAATTGGCCGAGAGCAGGTCTATGTATTCCCTGAGCTGCGCCTCGTCCTTTTCTTTAGGTGTACCTGTCTTATAATCAATAACCATCAATTTTTGTTCCGATTCAATGATCAAGTCAGGACGCAATGTCTCGGTACCGTTAATAATACTTCTTTCAGTATAGACCACGGTCCCTTCTTTTTCCAGGCTTTGCAGCGCTTCCTTGGCGTTCATATGGTCAAGCACCGAAGCCGCTCTCTCGTGAAGGTGTTTCGAAAATTCCCCACTTCTATAAAGCCGTTGCAGACCTTGCCAGCGGAGTTCTTTTGGGTATTGAAGGAGTCTATGCAAGGCTGTTCCCCACTTCCGCGCATCAGCGCCTCCCTCGTACCATTTATCGGGTGCTGTCAATGCCATTTTCACCTCTAAAGTGCCCATCGTGGTATGCGCTGCCTCAATAATAGCTTCGGGCACGTTCTCGTTTTTAGCATCTGGTGCTACAACGTTACCACAACTCCAAGATTGGGCCTCATAGCTCAGTGCCAAATGATCAAGTACCGCCTTTGCTAAATGACCCGGTGTTTTTCCACCTTTGAGCAATAGGTGTAATCCTGAAACAGGGCGTGTAAGAGCCACGTAGACCATATTCATCCAGTCAAAGCGGTTCTTCGTATCAAGTTCTAGAATTTGTTCCGGTTCAAAGAGTTCCTTGTGATCGTCTTTGTAAGTGATGGGCATTTTTTCCAACTCGTCGTGAAGCGGGAAGTCCAGCCACTGTTCAGAACTGTCGGGCTTGAAGTTGATGTCAAAAGGCACAATCACGTGCTCAAATTCTAGGCCTTTACTCTTGTGGATGGTCATCACTTTTATTGACGGCGTGCTTTCAGGTGCCTCGACATTCTTGTTCTTTGCTTGTTCTTCCCACCATCCCGGCAAGGTGGCAAAGGTCCCCTCCCTGCTTTGGAATTCGTAAATGAGATCAAGAGAAGCGTCGACCATTGCATTTGCACCTTCGAGGTAGCCAAAAACATCAAATGCTCGCACGGCAAAATCAAACAGACTTTCTGCAGGAGCAAGTAGTTGGGCTGCTTGAGGGTATTCTGAAATGAGGGCGCCAACGCCCTTGTCTACAACCGCTCTTTCAAATGCAAAGCCTTTATCAGCAGGGATTTTTCCTTGACGCACGAGGGCATGTGCTAAGGCAAATCGGGCCTCTTTATCTTGCGGGTTCAGGTAGAGCTTCGAAGCGGCATGAATAAGCCGTCCTTCGTGCGCATTGCTTAACACGAGACTGTCCGCGCTAAGAACAGGGTATCCCCTTTGCGTTAAAAAATTAGCAATTCTTTTCCCGTCTGCATTTCCTCGAACGAGGATAGCGATGTCAGAATAAGAGTGACCTCGATCGGCAAGTTCTTTTATGCGCTCAACCGTCTTTTCGCAGGCACTATCCTTTAGATCGTTTGCATTGTCGGCTTCTAACACGTCAACACGAACTTCGCCTTGTTCTTCGTTTTTATTCGGTTTTTGACCGACACGTTCTTGCGAGTAAACTTCTTTGTGTGCTTGTAGGCCTAAATCTGTATTCAGCGAGGAGAACAAGGCATTGTTAAAGTTGACGATAGCGCCGTGTGTTCTGAAGTTTCGTTCCAGCCTTAGGGTATCTCGAGAATAGAGCTCGTGTCCTTCGGGATGTCCTTCAAAACGATTAATCAGGTGCTCGTTGTCGACCAACTTCATGAACTGTTCTGCCTTCCCGCCGCGCCATCTGTAAATGCTTTGTTTGGCGTCCCCGACAATGAGTGCGCTATTGTCATGTTCGTCCTTAGTGAGTGAATGCTCAATGAGTGGGTGCAAGTTGTTGAACTGCACTACTGAGGTGTCTTGGAATTCATCGATGTAGAAGTGCCAATATTTTTCACCCAGTCGGGCATATATGAAGGCGGCAGGTTCTTTTTCGAGCTCTTCGGCAATGAGTTTATTGAACGCGCTGAGCGGCATGGTATTTTGGCTCTTTTGCAGTTCTTCAAACTTTGCGAGCAATGCTTTGGTCGCCGCCAAGTTTTGCAGTTTAGAAGTGGCTTCTTTTAATAGAATTAAAGCGTGTTTGTTTTCGTCTTCAAAACGCTTAGCCTTCGCCAGGAATTCTTCCCAAGCTGGGTTTCCCCCTTTTACATGCGATTTCCAAACGTTCTTACCCGCGTCCAAGGGATGGAGGTGGAGTTTGCGCCATTTGGTCAGAATCTGACTCTTTACATTCTTCTTGTGTACAAGGGTTTCCTCTATACCCTGTTCTTGAAGGATCTTTTTCGCTTCATCGGACAGCTTTCGACCAGTTTCGCAGATGGCTGAAATTTTAGCGTCCAATTCTTGTTGAATTTCAATGAGGCGTTTGGGCTCAGGAAGCTTTTCTAAGTATTGCCAATGGTCTTCATTAAAACTGTTTTTGCCCTCCTTTTTAAGGTCGTAATCGGGATTGTGGTTCTTGTCCCGATTCATGCGGTCTCGAACAAGAGCAACCAATGCCTCACGAAGTTCGTGCTGCTCCCCAAGCGTGCTGTAGAGCGCATCAAGGGCTTCAGTGATCATTGCGTCGAGGTCCAATCGAACCTCAAAATTATCATCGAGTTCTAGGTCTCGCGTAAAGGTGCGAACCAGTCTGTGAGTGAACTGGTCAATGGTCCCCACGTGCAGTGTAGAGTAATTGTGGAGCATGTGCTTGGCTCCTGCGGAGGCGCGAACTTGTAGTTCTTCTGGCGACAGCTCCAAGGCCTCCCAAATGGGTTGAAAGAACTCATTTTTTGCGGGCGCGCTTTCATTGCTGAATTCTAAAAGCTGCTTCAACAGTCGAGCCTTCATTTCATCCGCGGCATTGTTGGTGAAGGTGATGGCAAGGATTTTTTGGTAAGCCCCAGGCATGTTTGCCGGACGCAGCGCATTCATCAATATGTGTTGAACGAGGCTGTAGGTTTTTCCAGATCCTGCGGACGCATCGAGCACCAGAAACGGGGCTTCTGCAGTAAGAGGTGATGCGCTTGAAGTTGAGCTCATAGGAATTGGATATGCGGATATAATCGTAAGTTAAAACAGATGGGCCGATTTTGCGTTAACTTAGCCGCAAATAACTACAAAAAACCCTACTCATTATGGCATTTGAATTACCACAATTGGGGTACGCACATGATGCGCTAGAGCCGCACTTTGATGCACGTACCATGGAAATCCACCACGGGAAACACCACGCAGGATACACTTCAAAGCTCAACGCAGCAGTTGAAGGAACAGATATGGAAGGCAAGTCAATCGAAGAGTTGCTTGCAAATCATTCAGACAATGCAGCCATCCGTAACAACGGCGGCGGTTACTACAACCACTGCTTGTTCTGGGAAGTACTTTCTCCAAACGGCGGCGGCGCTCCAACAGGAGATCTTGCAGCTGCTATTGACGAAGCATTTGGTTCGTTGGACGGCTTGAAAGAAAAATTCAATGCTGCTGCTGCGACTCGTTTCGGGTCAGGCTGGGCTTGGTTGTGTGTTAAAGACGGTAAGTTGGAAGTATGTTCTTCTGCAAACCAGGACAACACGTTGATGCCGGGCGTAGGCTGTGGCGGTCACCCAATCATGGGCTTGGACGTGTGGGAGCACGCATACTACTTGAACTACCAGAACCGTCGTCCAGACTACATCGCAGCATTTTGGAATGTTGTGAATTGGGATGCAGTTGCTGAGAAATATGCTGCAGCGAAGTAATTCGCGAAGCCGATTTTAAAGATCAAAAAAGCCCGAGCGTGAGCTCGGGCTTTTTTATTTCATTTTATCGAAGTTATATCGCTTCATCGAGCTTTTCCACAGCGCGCTTCACGTCGAAGTAGAAACGGCCGCCGATGCCGAAGTTCATGACCAAGCTAGGGGTTGGAATCACGGCCAGTCCTGGTGAAAATTCGAAGAAAATATCCAACGGTAAATCGTGGAGTTCATAGGCGATTCCTAGCGGTGCGCGTGCATAGATTTGGTTCTCGTTTTCGTAGCTCTTCACGTGTACTCCCAGTCCGTAATACAAAGGGATAGAACCGCGCTCGGCACTGATGTAGTCGTAGTTGTGCAACAGGAAATCTACACCAAGGTTGATGCCTGAGTTTTGTCCAGTACTATAGCCTACGGTGTATTGAAAGGCCTCGCTAGAATTGTTGAATTTCTTAATACTAAAACCGCTCGGCTCGCCTACTGCAAGGCCGATGCCGTAATGTCCTTTGTAGTCTTGAGCACCCGCAGAAAGGCCTATCGTAAGGGCCGCAAGGAGAAGTAGTTTTTTCATTGTTTAGAGGAGTAGGTTGAGGTTGTTAAGGTTGTTCCGTCCCATTTGGCAAAAGAATCTATGGAGATCCAGTCGCCCAATACAACGTATCTAGAGTCAATTTTAGTGCCATCCTTTCGCTCGCGAGTGATCGGTAAATCTTTGAGGTGGTGTCGGTGTCCGTAGATGAAAAAGTCGATGTTTTCATTTTCAAGAACCGATAAGCTGTGTTGGAGCTGGCGCTCTTTGTCGCCAAGGAAAGCATGGTCGTCGTCGCTTTGAGAATTTCGCGAGGCGCGCGACATCCGTGCAGCGAAACCGACCCCGAAATTCGGATGAAGCCGTCTGTACAACCACTGACACACCGGGTTGGTGAAGATGCGCTTTATCATCTTGTATTTCAGGTCGCCTGGACCAAGGCCGTCGCCGTGGGCGATGTAAAATTGGCCTGTACCTAATTGAATTCTTAAGGGCTGGTGATGCACAGTGGCGCCTAATTCTTCTTCAAGGTAATCGGTCATCCACAGGTCGTGGTTTCCAGTGAAAACATGCAGGTTCATGCCTTTGTCGGCCATATTTGCTAGGGTGCCTAACAAACGAGTATGACCCCGTGGAACGACTCTTTTGTATTCAAACCAATAATCGAACAGGTCGCCAACGATGTAAAGCGTTGCACAATCGTCTTCAATGGACTTCAAAAAATCCACGACTTTCCGTTCGCGCTGTTGACTCTGCTCGAGGGAAGGCGCACCGAGGTGTAGGTCGGAAATAAAGTAAGTGTTCTGCTTCACGAAGTGCAAGGTACATTCTTCTTTCAAGATATCCTTAAGGCTTGTTGCGCATGTGAACACAAAGGTTTAGCTTTGCCTAAAACTATTTATAGTCAAAGTGAAAACTCACTCAGAAAGCGAAGAAAATTACATTAAGGCCTTGTATCATTTGGGCGGTGGCGATGCGGTGTCGAATGGCGCGTTGGCGCAGCGCGTAGGTGCTAAAGGCCCTTCTGCCACACAGGCGGTGAAGCGATTGGCATCCAAAGGCCTGGCTGAGGTTATTCCTTATAAAGGTGTAAAGCTTACTTCCGAAGGGCTAGCCCTAGCTAAGCACATCTTAAGAAAGCACCGTTTGTGGGAAACCTTCCTGGTGGAGAAATTAGGCTTTGGCTGGGAAGAGGTACACCCTTTGGCGGAGCAGTTGGAGCATGTACAAAGCGGGGAATTGGTGGAAAAATTGGCCACGTATTTAGGCTCTCCCATCCACGATCCGCACGGTGATCCTATACCGCAGGCAGACGGCGCCATACCCCCAACGATGGGTGAGCCGTTGCAGCAGTTTTCTGAAGGCAGCCGACTACGTGTGGTCCGTGTGGAAGATGCGGGAACCGACTTCTTCAATCAGCTCGACCAACTCAATATTAGTCTAGGCAAAGAATTCACCCTGATTTCCATCTCAAATTTCGATTCAAGCATCCAACTCAAAGCTACAGACGGTTCGCTGTTTTGGCTGAGCCATAGTATGTCCTCTAACATTTACGCAATCGCCCTATGAAAAGATTAATTACTCTGTTTTTTGCGGCTATTATGTTTAGCGCTTGCCAGCAGCAGGCCCCTGTCGAGGTGCTTGCTACTACTTCGGTGATGGCCGATGCCGCTCGTCAAATTTTACCTGAGGAAATTCAGGTGGTTGCCCTTATGCAGAGCAACATTGACCCGCATTCCTACAAGCCAGTGGAGAGCGATGTGGCCAAGTTAAATAGTGCAACAATTGTCCTTCACAACGGCTTGCATTTGGAGGGAAAGATGACGGATATCTTGGAAAAGGTAGGGCGCAGCAAACCCGTATATGCCATGAGCAGCGCGTTGAAGCAAAATGACCTTATAGAGGTAGGGCCAAACGTTCATGATCCACACATCTGGTTTGATCTAAACCTTTGGGCGCGTTGCGTGGAAGGTCTGGGTGGATTTCTGGCCCTTCAATACCCGGATTATAGAGAAGGCATTATAGCCAATACAGAGCGCTATGCTGCAGAACTGCGCGCAGCACATGCAGATTTCGCTACTGCACTTATGGACGTTTCAGACTCCAATAGAGCCATGGTAACGGCGCACGACGCCTTCTCTTATTTCGGTCGCGCATTCGCCATAGAGGTCAAGGGACTGCAAGGGGTGAGCACCGCGGCAGAGTTTGGAGTGAACGACATGCGCAGCACCGCGGAGTTTATTATCGAGAGAGAATTGACCACAGTTTTTACTGAAACCTCAGTGAATTCTAAAAGCATTGAGGCGTTGAAGGAAGCGGTAGAACAGAAAGGCGGCGAAGTGAAATTAGGCGAGCCATTGTTTTCTGATGCGCTTGGTGAACAAGGCACTCCGGAAGCTACTTTAATAGGTGCTTTCAAATACAATACGACACAAATTTTAAACTCTTTGAAATGATGGAAAAGAGCATAGAAGTACACAACTTAACCGTCAGCTACCACAGCAAACCTGTGCTATGGGACGTTGACTTTTCATTGCCGACGGGCAAGATTGTAGGCATCGTAGGTCCGAACGGTTCGGGTAAAACGACGATGTTGAAGACCATTATGGGTCTGATGAAACCGGACAGTGGATACACGGAGATTTTCGGCCAACCTTTGGATAAGGTTCGTGAGCGCGTGAGCTATGTGCCGCAGCGTGAAAGCGTGGATTGGGACTTCCCTGCTGACGTCATGGATGTGGTTTTGATGGGCCGCTACCGCAAGAACAATTTGTTCCGTCGCATTTCAAAAGAAGATAAGCGCATTGCAACAGAAGCTTTGGAAAAAGTGAATTTGCTAGAGTTTGCCCACCGTCAGATTTCACAGCTTTCCGGCGGTCAGCAGCAGCGTGTCTTTATTGCACGTTCTCTGGCGCAGCAGGCGGACATCTATCTAATGGATGAGCCTTTTGTGGGGGTAGATGCCGCAACGGAAGATGCTATTTTACAGTTGTTGCGCGAGATGAAGAATCAAGGCAAGACTGTAATTATTGTGCACCACGACCTTCAGACGGCGAATGAATATTTCGATCACATCGTTCTGTTGAATACACGATTGGTTGCTGCCGGTCCAAAGGACGAAGTGTTCACCAAGGAATTGCTTCAAGAGGCTTACGGTGGTCGATTGACCGTGCTTTCTAAGCTGGGCGATTTGATCAGTACCGAAGAATTCCCACTTCGCGAACCAGAATTCAAGGAAAACAAACCGGAGAAGTAAGCCATGGATCCTATTTTCCTCAAGGTACTCATCGGAACCACATTGCTCGCTTCTTCTGCAGCGGTGGTTGGCGCCTTCAGTTATTTGAAGGGGCAGAGCCTTGTTGGAGATGCCATTGCACATGCCCTTTTACCGGGAGTGGTTTTGGCTTTTTTGTTGGGCGATGGCCGCAACCCCATTTTTCTTATCGTAGGTGCATTGATCAGCGGACTCATAGCGCATTACGGCATCGGTTATATCCAAAGCAGAACCAAGCTTAAAAGCGACACCGCGGTTAGTTTGGTGCTTTCCACTTTCTTCGGATTTGGCATCATGCTAATGTCTTTGATCCAAAGGTCTGGCCAGGGCCAGCAGGCGGGTTTAGAGCGCTACCTTTTGGGAAAGGCTGCAGCGATTACCATGGATGATGTCTACGTTTTTTCTGCGCTTGCTGTCCTTTTGATGGTGGGTGTAGGGCTCTTTTACAAGGGGTTCCAATTGATGACCTTTAACGAGGATTTTGCCGCTGCTATTGGCCTTCCGGTTACGTTTATCCGATTCACCTTTACCGTCCTAACCGTTCTTGCCATCACCATTGGTATTCAGACGGTAGGTGTGGTGCTCATGGCGGCCCTTTTGATCACTCCCTCGGCAGCCGCTCGAGCTTGGACAAAAAGCTTACCCACTATGTTGCTTCTTGCTGCTGTTTTTGCGGCGAGCTCGGCCATTACGGGCACCTACATTTCTAGCGCTATACCAAAGATGCCTACGGGCCCTTGGGTAGTCATAATTTTAGCAATCTTTGGATTCGGCTCATTGATTTTTGCTCCGGAAAAGGGTTGGTTGGCCAAGCGCAGAAGGGCTTTGGCGAATCAAAAGAAGACCGTTCGAGAAAACGTATTGAAGCTGATGTATCAGCAAGAAGAGCGCAGAGATCTTAATGTGGTGTTATCGAACACAGATATTTTGGACATCCGAGCGATGCGCCCAGAAAAATTGCGGAATGCTCTAAGAGATTTGAAGCGTCGATTGCTCGTTGTGGAGCACGGCAGCGGTTATGCGTTGACTGAGCTAGGTCGTAGTGAAGGCCGTAGGGTAGTGCGTTTGCACCGCCTTTGGGAGCTGTATTTGACAGAGCGCTTGGGCATGGCTGCCGACCACATCCACCCGGGTGCGGAGACCATGGAGCATGTGATTACTCCAGAGATTGAAGAATTATTAGTTAAAGAATTGGGGAATCCAGAATTGGACCCCCACCAAAGTCCTATTCCTTATGAAGAAGCTTAGCCTTTTGGCAGCAGTGCTGCTCAGCAACCTTGCATGGTCACAGACCGACACGATCATGGCTGCAATCGCCACGGACCGTCCCGACATTACCGAGAGTGCCTTTATCACTCCCGTGGGTTGGTTCCAATATGAAGGCGGGTACCAATTCTCAAACAGCGTCGGCAACCTTGATGTCACCACAAACAGACACCAGATTGAGGAGGTGCTTCGCTTTGGATTGACCGAGCGATTTGAGGTGAGAGCAGTAATCAATACTAATACAGAGGCTTATACGAGTCCTACTATTTTCATCAATCCCGCCGGTGTTCGAGGCATTGATCCTGTGACCGTTGGGTTCAAATACAACCTCGCGAGCGAAAGCGATAGAATGCCGCAGACGACTTGGCTTAGCCACCTGAGCTTTCCACAAGTGGCCTTTGGCGATTACCGAGCAGTTACACAGGTGAATACTGTCTTCCACGAGCAGCGCTTGATGATGGAAAAAGGCATCACTGATAGATTTGGTCTGGCGACAAACATTGGCGTTGCTGGAACCATGAGCGGTTCCAACGGCTTCATTAACGAAGGGATGTTCTCTTTTGCAGCGGGCTACGACCTTGGCAACAATTGGGGCATGTACGCCGAATATTTCATGGATTGGCAACTCATTGCGGGCCAATTCTTCTACACCCCCTACGTCGATGGTGGAATTACCAAACTCCTTTCCAACGACCTTCAGCTTGATATTTATGCCGGTTACGACTTATCAGAAACCTTCGGTACTCGATTGCCAACCACCGGCTGGTTCATCGGAACAGGGGTGAGTTACCGTCTTCCATTAGCTCATTATTTGCGTTAGTGAATCCCTCTGTATCCATAGCATTGGTAGCGGCTTTTATCGCCATTGCCTGCTCCCTCCTCGGGGCCTTTTTGGTACTGCGAAAAATGACCATGGTAGGAGATGCGATTTCGCATGCAGTCTTGCCAGGCATTGCCATTGCCTATTGGCTCTCCCAGAGCAGAGCCAGCTTATGGATGTTTTTAGGCGCAGCCATTGTTGGGGTGGGCGCAACCATAGTGATTGAGGTTTTACGCAAAAAACTGCGGGTTCAAAGTGATGCGAGTATTGGCATGACTTTCACCTCGCTTTTTGCACTTGGCGTGGTACTCATTACCTATTGGAGCGACAGCGTTGATCTCGACCAGGAATGTGTGCTCTACGGCGAAATTGCCTATGTTCCATTTAACCTTTGGTTGGTTGATGGGGTTTCTTACGGTCCAATTGCCTTGTGGTCATCCGGTATTCTTCTTCTTGTTGTCCTTCTATACATTGTCATCGGCTACAAAGGCCTCAAGATGACCAGCTTCAACGAGGATTACGCGGCTGTTTTGGGCATTGCGGCAGGCCTGTGGAATTTGAGTTTGATGTCCATGGTGAGCCTTGCAACGGTGGTCAGTTTTGAAAGTGTTGGCGCCATCTTGGTAGTAGCACTTTTAGTGGCTCCCGCAGCGACAGCCTACCTGTTTATACAGCGACTAAAGCCATTACTTATTGCTAGCGCCTCTATCGGCCTAGTAGGTGCTTTGGGCGGCTATGGGCTGAGCAAGGTGTTAGAGACGAGCATAGCAGGATCTATAGCCACCGTACTGGGTGCGCTATTTTTGATAGCTTTAATCATTCATTCACTTTTAGCACGAAAAACAAGCAAGTATGCAGTGGAAGCTTAAGTCTTTTGAGGAGTTGACTCCACAAGAATTGTACGGGATTCTCAGGTTGCGTAGCGAGGTCTTCGTGGTAGAGCAAGACTGTGTGTATTTAGACGCTGACGGTTACGACGATAAGTGCTTACATCTTTGGGCGCAAGATGGAGAGGAGTACGTGGCCTGTACAAGAATTTTACCCGCCGGAGTCTATTACGAGGAAGCTTCCATTGGAAGGGTGATTGTCGCGAAAAGCCACAGAGGCGGCGTTCTAGGCAAAGAATTGATGCGCCGTTCGGAGGAAGCACTGTATGCCACAGGCGAGCGCGGTCCTATTAAAATCATGGCGCAGTCGTATTTATTACAATGGTATTCTTCCCAAGGCTATAAAGCTCAGGGTGAAGATTTTCTAGAGGACGGCATACCCCACCGAATCATGGTGAAGGCCCCTTAATACTGGCCTTCAAAGATCAGCTATACGATATTACCAACTTAGTTGACCGTATTCAAATAATTGGGCAAAAGGCGCCCTATATTTAAGATGTAATTTTGTGATAAAG
Source organism: Cryomorphaceae bacterium (assembly GCA_011525035.1). Classification (GTDB taxonomy): domain Bacteria; phylum Bacteroidota; class Bacteroidia; order Flavobacteriales; family Schleiferiaceae; genus UBA10364. Next base: position 97,158 of record WTIZ01000060.1, read on the forward strand.
AACCTATTGCAGTCTATAATGTGTTGCTTATCAACTACTTAACAGGCTCAAACAAGTATTCATCTTTGATTTCAGAATTATGCAGAATATGAGCATTCATATTTTGATGTGTTAGTTGAAGCAACCCTGGATCTGTGATCCGGGGTTTGTTTATTAGATAAAAGGGTAGAGGTGACATTTATCACATAGTCATCGAATAAGGCGCTCTAGTTTTGAGTGAAAACAAATAAACTAAACGCCATGTCTAAACATTACAACGTCGTCGTAATAGGTGCCGGAACAGGAGGCATCATGACTGCAGCTCAGATTAAAAATCAGAAACGCGATGCGTCTATCGCGATTATCGATCCAGCGGACACGCACTACTACCAACCCGCTTGGACCTTAGTAGGTGCCGGTGCATACGACTATAACAAAACAGGTCGTCCGATGTCCTCAGTAATTCCTAAAGGATGCGACTGGGTGAAGGACGCTGTAACAACTATTGATGCGGATAACAGTAAAGTAAATACTGCTAATTCAGGCGAATTGAGCTACGATGTTTTAGTAGCAGCGCCTGGTATACAGATTGATGTTGACGGCATTCCTGGACTGAAGGAAGGTCTAGAGGCGGGTGTGGTATGTTCGAACTACACCGACCCTAAGAAGACATGGGAATTGGTCCAGAAATTTAAAGGAGGTAATGCGGTATTTACGCAGCCAACGACACCGATTAAGTGTGGTGGCGCGCCTCAGAAGATCATGTATTTGGCCGATGACCATTGGGCGAAGACAGGCGTGAAAAGTGATACCAATGTCATTTTTGCTACACCTGGATCCGTAATCTTTGGAGTGCCAGATTTTGCGAAGACACTGACCAAAGTGCTTCAACGTAAAAACATTCATTTCAAACCATTTTATGCCATCTCAAAGATTGATGTGGCGAATAAAGAAGTACACTTCACCAACGCGAAGCCTGGTGAGAACGATTGTGTAGTAAACGAAGGGAATGGCTTAAGCGAAAGAACGGAAGGTGATTCTGCCTACGTGATTCCCTTCGACCTACTCCACCTCGCACCGCCGCAAAGTGCACCGGACTTTATCAAAAACAGTCCGCTTTCAAACGGTACTCCAGGCGGTTGGATCGATGTAGATATCAATACGCTTCAGCACAACAAGTACTCGAATGTCTTTGCCGTAGGTGATGCAGCGGCGCTCCCAACTGCCAAAACAGGTGCAGCGATTAGAAAGCAAGCGCCAGTAGTTGCGGGGAATGTAGTTGCCATGCTGAACAGCAACAAGATTACAGACGCGCAATACGAAGGATACAGCTCTTGTCCACTTGTGACCGGATACGGTAAAATGGTGTTGGCTGAGTTTAAATACAATAACGTTAGAGATTCCGATCCGTTCCTCAGCAAATTCGTGGATACGACCAAGGAAAATTATAGCATGTGGATCTTGAAAAAGTTCGGTTTGCCGTACATGTACTGGAACCGCATGATGAAAGGTAAAATGTGATGTTTGTCATATTTTGATGTGTTAGTTGGAATGCCCCGAGCCTTGTGTTCGGGGCTTTTTTATTCCTTAAATTCGTTAACATGAATACACCCAATGCAGATGGTGCAATCTCTCTGAAAGAGAGCATGCTCGAAGTTGAAGGTTGGACCCCCGAAATCTACCAGCGCAACTTCAATGACTTCCTAGACAGCCAGCCTTATCTAGTAGGTACTCTTATGGATGCCGACGAAGGCATGGAAGAAGGCGCACATTCTTGGATGCTCAAGGCCGTTTTGGTTTTGAAGTGGTCCTTCCAAAAGATGGGATGGCGTGCTACCATGCTCAGCGAAGAAAAGTGGATTGGCATCATCGAATCTCGCATGGAGGTGTATGAGGAGCACCAAGAGGATAATGGGTTGGACATTCAATCCCTCATCAAGATCAGCAGCTCGCCCAATACCTTGAGCGAACTCTACCTCTACGTAGCTGAAAACAATGCCATGAGCAATGAGGCTGCAGGGAACATCCTTTTCCTTCTTGACTGTGCCATTGAAGCCATGGAAATGGCGGTATTGCAGGATAAAACAGAGAGTGACGCATAATGGAGAAGGCCGCACATATCGTCCGTCACATGATGGAGAACGACGCCTTTAGCCAGTGGTTAGGCATCGAAGTCGTGGCCAATTCCGCCGGCGCTGCCGTCTTAAAAATGACCGTTCGAGAAGAAATGACCAACGGGTTCGGTATCGCTCACGGCGGCATCACCTATTCTCTTGCAGATTCGGCCCTGGCCTTTGCCTCAAACGGTGGCGGACGCCAAAGTCTATCCATCGAGACCAGCATCCACCACATTGCGAAAGTGGAAACTGGTGAGACCATTACTGCTACAGCCTCGCTGATTAGCGAGACCAATAAAACAGGCATCTACCAAATTGATATCACGAACTCTTCAGGGCAGCGCGTAGCGTGGTTCAAGGGAACTGTATACCGCACCTCGAAAGAATGGAACCTATGAAACAGACCTATATCGTAGACGGCGTTCGTACGCCCATTGGAAAATTTAAAGGCACCCTTGCCGCGGTGCGCACCGATGATTTGGCGGCCATGACCATCGCCAAACTCATGGAAAAGAATCCCGATGTGGATCCTAGCGCCATTGACGATGTCATCCTAGGATGTGCCAACCAAGCCGGAGAAGATAACCGAAACGTGGCGCGTATGGCAGCCCTTTTGGCGGGACTTCCCTGGAGCGTTCCGGGCGAAACCGTGAACCGCTTGTGTGCCTCAGGAATGAGCGCAGCCATCCATGCCCACCGCGCCATCATGGCCGGAGACGGCGACCTATTCATCGCTGGAGGGGTGGAAAACATGAGCCGTGGCCCTTATGTCATGAGCAAGCCTCAGACCGCCTATGGTACGGACAGTAAGATGTACGACAGCTCTTTTGGATGGCGTTTTGTGAATCCAAAAATGAAGGAGCTCTACGGTACCCACGCCATGGGTGAGACCGCAGAGAACCTCGTGGAGCAGTTCGGAATTAGTCGTGAGGACCAAGACGCCTTTGCACTTTGGTCGCAGCAAAAAGCTGCCAGAGCGCAGGAGCGCGGAAGGTTCCGTTTGGAGAAATTCGCCGTGGAGATCCCACAGCGCAAAAAGGACCCTATCGTTTTTGTGGAGGACGAATTCATGAAACCGAATACCACCCTTGAAGCCCTCGGCGGCCTAAGAGCAGCGTTCAAAAAAGACGGCTCAGTGACGGCGGGGAACAGTTCAGGGTTGAACGACGGTGCCGTAGCATTATTGATGGCCAGTGGTGAAGCCGTGGAGCAGCATGGCTTGAAGCCTTTGGCGCGCGTGGTGAGCTCAGCGGTCGCTGGTGTGGAGCCGCGGATTATGGGAATTGGTCCAGTGGAGGCGTCGAAAAAGGCACTCGCTAAAGCGGGACTGACGTTGGACGATATGGATATCATTGAGCTGAATGAGGCTTTTGCAGCGCAGGTTTTGGCTTGCACGCGCGAGCTTGGTTTGGCGGATAACGACGAGCGTATCAACCCGAACGGGGGTGCCATTGCATTGGGCCACCCACTGGGGGTGACGGGCGGTCGCATCCTTCATTCTGCAGCCCTAGAGTTGCAGGAGACCGGTAAGAAATATGCCTTGGTGAGCATGTGTATTGGCGTTGGCCAGGGGTATGCTACCATTTTAGAACGCGCATAAGATGGCTATATACCAATTCCTTGATTTCATTCCCGTAGTACATCCTACGGCCTTCGTACATCCCCAAGCGAATGTGACGGGCGATGTGATCGTTGGGCCGCATTGTTACATTGGACCCGGGGCAGTGCTCCGTGGCGACTGGGGCAGAATTGTACTCGAAGAGGGCGTGAATGTGCAAGAGAATTGTACCGTACATATGTTTCCAAAAACCGAAACGCGCCTCAAGAAGATGGCGCATGTAGGGCATGGGGCGATTATTCACGGCGGGACGCTGGGTGAGAATGTACTCATCGGGATGAATGCCGTGGTCATGGACAATGTTGAGGTCGGTGATGGCTCTATTGTGGGCGCATTGGCTTTTGTGCCGCAGAATACAGTAATTCCGCCAAGGAGCATCTTCGTAGGCAACCCCGGCAAGGTCGTGAAGCAGGTTAGTGATGAAATGCTCGAGTGGAAGACGGAAGGAACGAAATTGTACATGGAGCTTCCAAAGCAATGTCAGGATACCTTGAAAGAGGTGGAGCCGTTGAAGGAATTGGAACCCAATAGACCAGAACATAAAGGAACCTATCAAACACACAAATAGATGAACACAGTTAAGAATTACATCCTTGGAAACTGGGAGGCAGGCAGCGGCACGGAATACACGGCGCGCCACGCGATCACGGGGGCAGAGTTTGCTTCTGTGAGCTCAGAAGGATTGGATTACAAGGCTATTTTAGACTATGCCCGAAATGTTGGAGGTCCTGCCCTGCGCAAGATGACTTTTCAGGAGCGCGGCCGCATGCTTAAAGCGTTGGCACTGCATTTAACGTCTATCAAACGCCAATTCTATGATGTGAGTTGGGCCACCGGAGCCACCAAGGTGGACAGCTGGATTGATATTGAAGGGGGAATAGGCAACTTATTCGCCAATGCGTCCCTCAGACGCCAATTCCCAGACCTTCCCTACTACGTTGATGGCGACCTTGCTCGTCTTTCAAAAGAAGGTACGTTCATCGGTCACCACATCATGGTGCCGCGCCACGGGGTAGCGGTCCATATCAATGCATTTAACTTCCCTATTTGGGGGATGCTCGAGAAAATTGCGGTCAACCTGATGGCAGGTGTTCCCGCAGTAGTGAAGCCGTCGGAATATACCTCCTACCTCACCGAAGCGATGGTTAAGGCCATCATCGACAGCGGTATTTTACCGGAAGGTGCCCTGCAACTTGTGAGCGGTAAAGGACGCGGCATTCTAGACCACGTAGATTTTCAAGACATCGTGACCTTCACGGGTTCTGCGGCTACGGGTCAGGTGTTGCGCGGATTACCTCATTTGAACGAGCGCTCGGTGCCGTTCAACCTAGAGGCAGATAGTTTGAACGCCGCGGTGCTGGGTCCAGATGTGAAGCCAGAAGATGCGGAATTTGCGCTATTTGTACGTGAATTGGCCAACGAAATGACGGTGAAAGCCGGACAAAAATGTACGGCTATTCGTCGCGCTATGGTGCCAGAACATTTGTTGCCTTCGGTTCAGGAGGCGGTGATTGCGCGCTTGCAAAAGACCGTGATTGGTGATCCTCAAGCCGAGGGTGTGCGCATGGGTGCTTTAGCGACGCACGATCAGATCGGTCGTGTAGAGGCGGAGATGAACAAGCTGATGGCCGAACAGGAATTGGTCTTTAATCCAGACCTCGACCTTGTAGGCGCTACAGATGCAGGTGCGTTCTACACGCCAAAACTGTTTGTGAACAGCGATCCATTTACCAACACCAAGGTCCACGAGGTGGAGCCGTTCGGTCCTGTGAGCACCTTGATGCCCTACAAGACCATTGACGAGGCGGTCCAGCTGACCGCTATGGGACGCGGTTCTTTGGTGACGTCATTTGTGAGTAAGAACACTTCTGATATTGTTGCATTCACCTCCGAGGCTGCGGCCTACAACGGACGTATCCACATCATCAACGAGAAAATGGCCAAGGAAAGTACCGGTCACGGTTCGCCGATGCCACTGATGAAACACGGCGGTCCAGGTCGTGCTGGAGGTGGAGAAGAAATGGGCGGAAAGCGCGGCATCTTGCACTATTTGCACCGCACGGCCATCCAAGGCCACCCGGATGATATCACAGCCATTACACAGCAGTACCAGCCCGGCGCATCTCGCCCTGAGGCTATGCCGCATGTCTTCCGTCAGCACTTTGAGGAGCTGGAAGTGGGCGCGACAGTGTACACTGCAAAGCATACAGTGACAGAAACGGACATCACGAACTTTGCCAATGTGAGCGGCGACAACTTCTACGCACACATGGACGCTACTTCGCTTGAGGGAACCATCTTCGAGGGCCGAGTGGCGCACGGATATTTCATCTTGAGCAAGGCAGCGGGATTGTTTGTTGAGGCGAAGAAAGGTCCGGTGTTGTTGAACTACGGTATCGACGAATGCCGATTCACCAAGCCCGTTTACCCAGGGGCAACCATCGGGGTAAAATTGACCGTAAAAGAAAAGATCGATCAAGAAAAGCGCAGTGAGGACGATGTGGCTAAGGGCATCGTGAAGTACTACGTGGAAGTCTACGACGATACCGATGAGGTAGTTGCCGTGGCGACCATCTTGACCATGGTGAAGAAACTAGACCAGAGCTGATGAATTTCGAGCGGTTCCCGGGCGCACAGTACGCCAACATATTCAGTTACCTGCCTTCAGACGATAGAGAGGGCTATGCGGAATTGGACGAAGAGACCCTACACTTGGTGGGGGACGTTCCAGGATATGTGGGGTACGAGAGCGTGAAAAATGCCGAGGGCCGCAGCATCTTTATCAGCTATTGGCAGAGCATGGAGGCAGTGAACGAGTGGCGTGCGAATGCCCGTCATAAAGTCGCTAAGAGCCACGGGAAACAGTGGTATGCGGCGTACCACAGCATGCTCGTTAAAATTGAATATTCAGCAGAACACAATACCCAAATACTATAACCTATGAACGAAGCAGTGAACCAAGGCGGTGTACATGTGGCCGTTGACGATCGCGGTTTGGCGACAGTTGAATTTTTCCATCCGCTGTCCAATTCTTTGCCGGGCAAGGTCCTCGCGAAATTGGCCAATACCATTACGGAACTGGGGGAAAATGACGCCGTAAAACTCATCCTAGTGAAGAGTGCGGGCGAACGTGCCTTTTGTGCCGGGGCCAGCTTTGACGAACTCATAGCCATTGAAGATTTAGATACCGGTAAGGTCTTTTTTAGCGGCTTTGCCAACGTGATCAACGCCATGCGCAAGTGTCCGAAGCTCATTATCGGCCGAGTTCAAGGAAAGGCTGTGGGCGGCGGTGTAGGCCTCGCTTCTTCGGTAGATTATTGTTACGCTACCAAGCACGCGGCGGTGAAGCTCAGCGAGCTGGCGGTAGGTATTGGACCGTTTGTGGTGGGCCCTGCAGTGGAGCGCAAGCTTGGGTTAGCTGGGATGTCAGACCTAGCGATTAATGCCACGGAATGGCGCTCAGCAGAGTGGGCCTTCCAGCGTGGTTTGTACAATGATATTTTCGAAGATGCGGCAGCCATGGATGAAGCCATCGAGGCTTTAGCGGGCCGATTGTTGACCAAATCCGTTCCTGCCATGCGCGGGCTCAAGAAGGTCTTTTGGGAAGGCACCGAGCACTGGGACGAATTGTTGGCCGAGCGCGCTGCGATTAGCGGCGAGCTGATCCTGAGCAAGGAAGCTAAAGATGCCATTGGCGCCTTTAAGAGTAAATAATGCGCACACTTTTCCTAGCCGTTCTCTTGATGCCTTTAGCTCTTTTGGGGCAAAGTGATACTGCAGTAGCGGGTTATCACAGGCAAGCGATTTACAGTGTTTCAGGCGCTTTTACAGAGGTAGATAATTGGAATGCTGGTGGAGAAAACAGTTCAAACGTGAGTTTTTTGTTGCGAGAGAATTGGACCAATAAAGGCATAAACTTTACGACTGTTCACCTGCTAGAAGGAAACTACGGATTGAGTAGACAGGCAGGTACACTGACTAAAAATGCCGATCGTTTAGAATTTACCACGACCCTTACCGGCTCGCCCAAGACGACGGAATGGAACCTGTCTAGCCAGTTTAATGTACGTACACAACTAGCGCCTGGGTACGCAAAAGGAGACACTTCAGGCGTACCTATTTCAACTTTTGGGGCACCCATTTACGGCCAATTCTCCTTTGGTGTAGGGAACAACTCGTTCGACCATTGGCAGGTGTTTTTATCGCCGCTCGCCGGTAAGAGTACTACGGTTCTAGATGCTGATTTAAGAAGCAAAGCCGCTTTTGGTGTAGACACTGGTGCTACTTGGCGTTTGGAAGCAGGTGCTAAGATTACCTTGAACTACAACCAACAGTTCAGCGAAGCATTTTCAATAACTGCGAAGTCTGATATTTTCTACAACTATTGGGGTCCATTGTCAGCGACCGATTTTATGCTTGACATCATTGCTCTTTATAAGATTAAAGAGGCCTTCTCTGTCAATGCTCATGTCCAACTCATTCGCGACATCGATCAAATAGATGCCTGGCAACGCCGTTCGGTGTTGGGAATTGGCCTAGCGTATACCATCAAGTAGTTTTTCTCAACCTTCTCTCCCTTCTCCAAAGCAAGAAAAACAGAAGGATGAGCCCCGGTTGGAGCACCACAAAAACGAGAATGTTGGCGAGGTAGTAGCCGTAGCCGTATTCGCCCGGTGCGCCGCCCATCACTTGGAGGATGTAGACGCACTTCATAAAGAGATCGGTGATAAATGCTTCCATGAAGACGTAACGCGAGCCGAAAAGTTATCGTACAAAAAAGCCACCCATCGGGTGGCTTCTCTAAGTTCTTTTATTCTGAAGAATTACTTCACAAACACCTTGATCGAGGCGCTCATGTCGCGGCCGTACGAAGCGTGTACGCCGTTGGCGAATTGCATACCCAAACGAACTTCGCCCATGGGTAGGGTTACTGTATCAGAAGTTTGACCGCCGCCGTAGTGGATATTTACACTATCCGCAGGAACAACCTCACCTTTTGCAAGGAATGCATTGCCAATCAATAGGTGGTGGTGGCCTGTGCCTTCCACAATCTCGCCCGCTGGGCGCACTTCCATACCTTCTACGCCGAATTCTACGTACACAGGATTGGTAACTGTGTCGCCGTTTTCAAGGTTCGCGAAGAATACGCGGCCTGTAGCTTCGTCCATTTCCTCCGGAGCCATGCTCTCGTGGTTGTGGTCGTGGCCTTCGTGGTTTTCTGCCGGTGCTTCGGCTGGCTGGCTACAGCTAAATGCGATAGCGCCGAGCGCTGATAATAGGAGTGTTTTTTTCATGTTATTCAAAGTCAATAAGTACGTTATTCTTTTCAACAGCATCACCCACCGAAACGTTCACGGATTTTACCGTTCCGTCTTGTTCGGCCTTGAGCATGTTCTCCATTTTCATGGCTTCCAGGATGAGTAGTCCCTCACCTTTGGCCACCGCTTGGCCGGGCTGCACCATTACATCGAGCACCTTGCCCGGCATAGGTGCCTTGAGCTTGGTAGCCTTGGCGGTGTTTGCCGCAGACATGCCCATCTGCTCTAGGAGGAGGTCATAGTGGTCCTTGGCGTTGAGCTCGAGCAATTGGCCATTGATCTTCAGCGTAAAGGTCTTGCCGTCTTCGCTGCGCTCCACCCATTGCACGTAATAGGATTTATGGTCCTTCAAAATGTGCCAAGTACGACCGTCCATCTTTTCGATGTCTAGGTTGTAATAGGTGCCGTCGAGCAACCCTTCAGCCGGGTTGTTGTCTGGGGCAACTTCAAAGGTGTTCTTTCCTGTGATCTTGTACATGTGGTGGTTCTTTAACGAGCTTAAAGTTACTCGTTCCCCGCCAAAGTTTTGGTGTAGATTTTCGCTCCGTGTATATCAATAACCAATTCTCCTGCGTCCTCACCCCCAACAACTTCACCGCCACCGAAGGCGAAATAGCCGTTGACTTGATCCTCGCCGAGGGTTCTAGAGATCATTACAGTGTTCGCTGTAGTATCTGTGCTCAGGGTCATTTCACCACCGTAAGCGCCGTTCCACAAAGCAGGATGGTTGTGCTTTAATTCAAAAAGGGAGGCGTAAAATTCTGCATGGTCGGTATTCGCGGACCAATTCACACCCACCGTATCCTTGCTAAAGAATGGGAATCTGAAATCGATCCCAGCTTCTTGCCCGGTGTACAACAACGGGAAACTTTGGTCCATCATGAATGCAAGTGCAAAGAAGGCGCGCGCATCATCGCCCATGCGCTCAATAGCGCTACCCTGCCAGCTGTTTTCATCGTGGTTGGAGGTGAAGTACAATTTCATTGCATCGTCGCCATATACGGTATCGTTTTTAGCAGCATAGACCTCAAGATCATAAACGCTCTTGTGGCCCTTGGCGATGTCGTTCATCATGTGGTGCAACTCCCACCCGTAATCTGCATTGAAAGTGCTGAGCAAATGCGGCTCGCTCCATTCAGCAAGGAAGAAAAGGGGTCCGTGCTTCTCGCGCAACATTGGTATGGTGTGCTCCCAGAAGGCATATGGCACCATTCCGGCCATATCACAGCGGAATCCGTCGATGCCTGTGTTGCTCACCCACCAATCCATTTCTGCAGCCATAGAGTCGATCAAAAGCGGGGCGTCATAATTCAAATCGGCCACGTCGGTCCATCCCGTTTTGCCGCCGTCGTTTCCGATGGCTTCCATAGGATAGCTGCCGTCCTCATCGCGCGTGTAAAAATCGTCGTTCGTTTCTACCCATGGGTGGTCCCAGGCACTGTGGTTGGCGACCCAATCGAGCAATACATGCATGCCCAATGCGTGTGCCTCGTCCACGATGGCTTTAAAATCTTCAACGGTTCCAAAAGCTGGGTTGACCGCGGTGTAATCTTGGATGGAATAATAGCTGCCGAGCTCGCCTTTGCGGTTGCGCTCACCAATAGGTTGGATGGGCATGAACCAAAGGATGTCTACGTTCATCTCGGCCAGGCGAGGGAGGTGCTCCTTAAAGGCATTCAAGGTTCCTTCTGGCGTGTATTGACGGATGTTGACCTCATAAATATTAGCGTCTTTCGCCCATTCTGGAAGCTTTGCGTCTTCCCAGGTTGAGGTAGTTTCTGGTGCCGATTCCGGCGTGTTGCAAGCAGCCAATGTCAGTACTGCGCTTAAGGCTATTAAGGTTCTTTTCATGTTGTGTGAATTATTCTTGGTTGAATTGGCCACTATTTCGGGCGTGATACATTTTGTCTAAAGGAGAGACTCTGCGTGATGCCGTCTGCAGGAACTGTGATGTCCCATTCTTCAAGGTAGCGGTCTTCATTGCTGTTGTTAAAGAAGAATCGTACCTCCTGTTCCATGTACTTGCGCACAATGATGAGCAGGTGCGGCTCTGGTTGATGTACCGTGGTAGAACCGTAATTCAAGGCCATGAATTGGCTTCGAGTTTCATTCAATTGCGCAATGCGATCAAAGAGCTCCTGCTGGCGAGGTGAAAAGTCGAACGGCATCATCTTTCTGTTGTCCGGGTCGTTCCCCCCGTGAAGGGCAATCTCGTCCCCGTAGTAGAGGATAGGAATGCCTGGAACTGCGATATTGAAGGCGTGCATGGCGGCCATTTTTCTATACCCACGCTCTGTAGGTTCTGGAATTTCGCGTGTCCAACCGGCTAGCTTGCTGTCTTCACTCATGCTGAGGTGTCCAGAGGCCATAGAAGAGAAGCGCGGCTTGTCCTGATTACCGGAAATATTACCCATCAAATGGTGGTGGCCGTAATAGGTCAGGCTGCTCTCCAAAGCCTTGCGCAATCGGTCGAATGTGGCCCCTTCTTGCGTGAACGCTTCGAATGCGGCATCGTATAGGTTGAAGTTGAATTGGGCATCGACTTTACCGCTACCGACGTAGCTGGCAATGAGCTCATCCGAGCCGTAGGTTTCCCCAATCTGATACACATGGTCATCGCTTGCAGCACGAATTTTCTCTGTGAGCAAACGCGTAAAATTCATCGGGATGTGCTTGGTTGCATCGTGACGGAAGCCGTCGAAATCATATTCTGTGATCCACACCAGGGCGCTATCGCTCATGAGTTCTGCGACGGTATCGTTACGAAGTTCGAGGGTCGGCATGAAGGTGTCGAACCAAGTCGTCAAGCGTTCCTCGTCCCAAAGTTGGGTATTGAGTCGTCCGTCTGCCGTGTATTTGTTGGTGGCCCAATTTGGATGTTTCTGGTACACCGGATGTAATTCATGGACGTGGTTAGCCACATAGTCTAGAAGTACATTTTGCTCCTTTGCATGCGCATCGTCGAGGAACAAATGCAGCTCTTCAGGAGAAGCGAAACGGTGGTCCGGTTTGATATTGCTCACAGGCCAATATCCGTGGTATCCAGAGAACGTACTTACGGGTCCTCCTTGGTTCCACAGGCCCCAAGCATTTTCTGGGTTTTGTGTGATTGGGCTGATCCAAAGCGTGTTGGTATGGAGCGCATCAAAATATCCATCGGCCAATTTCTGGCGCAATCCCTCGACATCTCCTCCTTGATAGTTGGCACGAGGGTGCACGGCCGAGTCTTGAACGGGCTGATCGTTTCCAGGGTTGCCGTTGAAGAATCGGTCCACCATCGCGAAATACATGATGGAAGTGTGCCAATCTTTACGGTCCAATTCCTCTGTATTACGAACCACCTCGCCAAACTTCAAAGGGATCAACCAATCCCCTCCTTGCTGGCCGTTTCTCGCGGTATACAATCTGATCCATGCGCGTTCCCATTCCTCGGCATCTGCAGGAATCGCAATGCTTAGTCCGTCCTCATCGCGTACAACGTCAATCACGCGGTTGTTGAAGAATGCTAAAACTTCTTGGTCTTCCGGGATGCTCGAAAATCGGAGGGCGCCTTCGTGCACGTATTGGAAATCAATGGCTACAGGGGCTTCACCGCCGCCGCCTTCCACGGTCAAAACATTGTTGAAGCTTCCAAATCCATTGGGCACGGTTACTTCATTCGAAGGGTCCAATACTTCTTCGCCGTTCACGACGAGTTTGTAGGCATATTCACCGGGCGCAAGTACTAGCGGTGCTTCCCAGGCGTCGCCGGTCCATTTCAAGAAAGTGGCATCGCTGTTCCAAGCGTTAAATACACCTTTGACCTTCACCTCTTCTCCTTCGAAACCAGGAATGCTCAAGGTGATGGCGCGCTTGGCGCCTCTAAAGAAAGGCACGTCGAGATTCTCATGATCTCCATCGATATGCGCGAAGTTCAGCTCATGCTCTAGAGTACCCGTGATCACTTCTCCGTCGAAGTCTAGACCACTTGGTAATTCGAGCTGTCCATTTGCATAATCATTTACCACAAATGCACTTTGGGTACCGTGATGAACGTGCGGCGAAGCCAGATCAGAGGCCTGCATGCGAAGGGGTGCTGAGGGCTGAACGTCACAGGCAGCGAGCGCTGCACTGATGGAGAGTATCGTTAAAAATTTCTTCATGTTCTGTGGGCTAAAAAAAGGCGCACGTGGCGCCTTTCTAAGATAGTATCAAATGATTAAGCATGTGCTGCTGCTGCAGTGGATGCATTTTCTCCTGCGGCTACTTCAAACCACTGGCCGTCGATGGCGAATTTGGCTGGAGCGCCACTCACATTTTCGATGGTCATGCCTTCTGCGGTGAGGTTGGCTTTGAGCGTTGCGCCTCTCCAAAGGATGGAGAAGGTGAGGCCCTTCCACTGTGCCGGTAGCTTTGGTGTGAAGTGCAACTCCTCGTCGCGAATCTTCATGCCGCCGAACCCTTGTACCACAGACATCCATGTTCCTGCCATCGAGGTGATGTGCAACCCTTCGTGAACCTCGCGGTTGTAATCGTCGATGTCCAAACGAGAGGTGCGCAAATACATTTCGTAGGCTTTCTCTGGGTAATCAATCTGTGCTGCTAGGATGGCGTGCACACAAGGGCTCAAAGAGCTCTCATGAACGGTCTTCGGCTCATAGAAATCGAAATTGCGCTTTACTTCTTCTTCCTCGTAGAGGTGGTTCAAGAAGTAGTAGCCCTGCAATACGTCGGCTTGCTTGATGAAGATCGAACGCAAGATGCGGTCCCAGCTCCAGTGCTGGTTGATCGGGCGCTCGTCCAGGCTGAGGTCATCGGCAGTGAGCTGCTCCTTGTCTAAGAAGCCGTCCTGCTGCAATACCACGCCTAATTTCTCGCTCTTCGGGTAGTACATCTTGGCGATGATATCATTCCACTTGGCGAATTCTGTATCTGCGTTCAAAGCAGTCTTGCTGGTGATAGCGCTCAGCGCGTCCGCAGCATTTTCTTTCAGCCAATGGTGGGCTTCCAACGTCCACTCCAACGTCCACGCCGCCATGCGGTTGGTGTACCAGTTGTTGTTGATGTTGTTTTCGTACTCGTTCGGTCCAGTTACACCGAGCATTACGTAGGCTTCTTTTTCCTGTGACCAATTCACACGCTGCGACCAGAATCGGCTAATACCTAGAAGGACCTCAAATCCCCCTTCGGCTAGATAGCCCCAATCCTGTGTGTGACGTATGTAATCGAATACGCCATAAGCGATGGCTGCATTGCGGTGGATTTCCTCGAAAGTGATCTCCCACTCGTTGTGACATTCTTCGCCGTTCATCGTCACCATCGGGTACAATGCTGCGCCGTCGGTAAACCCGAGCTTGCCTGCATTTTCAATGGCCTTATCCAGCTGCTTGTAACGGTACAAACACAAGTTCTTCGCCACCTCCGGCTGCGCCGTTGCGAGGTAGAAAGGCAAACAGTATGCTTCGGTATCCCAGTAGGTAGAACCGCCGTATTTCTCACCGGTAAACCCTTTAGGACCGATGTTCAATCTATCGTCCACACCCGTGAAGGTCTGGTTCATGTGGAAGATGTTGAAACGGATGCCCTGCTGTGCTTCCGCGTCGCCGTCAATCTCAATATCAGAGGTAATCCATTTGTTGTGCCAAGCGGCTACGTGCTCACCACGCAATGCCTCATAGCCTTGGGCTGCTGCCGCCGTAGCGCTCGCCGCTGCCTTAGCGTCCAAGCTTGCCACGTCGTGGTTCATGCTGGATAAAACCGCTGCAAATTTTTCAAGTTTCAAGGTTTGACCCTGAGCGACTTCATAGCAGGCGCACTCGCTGACGAACATGTGCTTTGCATCTGAACTCATGCCCCAATCTTGCGGCGCTCCGTCTAATGATATACTGTTGCGCATGGCCACAGTTACCTCGAAACCGGTCTTCTTGGTCTTGGCGTGTACATAGCTTGCGCCCGCTTCTTGACCTTGAGTTACAGGCTCCCAAAACTTCTCGTCGTAGTTGCTATCCTCGTTTTCTACATCAAAATCTAGGTACGAGCACAATTCAATCTTGCCTGAGAAATTCTTTGGAGTAACGCTGTAGGAAATGGTTCCAATCTCGTCTTGAACGATGCTTACCAAACGTTCGGCTTCAACAGCTACAATCTTCCCTGAAGGAAGGGTTGCTTCGAAAGAGCGCTTGAGCAATCCGCTTTGCATGTCGAGCTCGCGGTAGAACGACGCTACTTCAGTAGCGGTATTAAGGTCCAATTCCTCTCCGTCGACCTTCACCTGAATGCCGATCCAATTACAAGAGTTCAATACCTTGGCGAAGTACTCCGGGTACCCATTTTTCCACCAACCAACTCTTGTCTTATCAGGGTAATACACCCCGGCGATGTAGGAGCCTTGTAGACTCTCACCGGTATAGGTTTCTTCGAAATTGGCACGTTGACCCATGCGGCCGTTACCAATAGAAAACAAACTCTCGCTCTTCGGGTGGTTTTCAGAATCCCAACCGCGCTCGATGATCTTCCAAGGGTCTACCTCAGTATATTTATTGAACATATGATGTGTGTAAGCTTCTTAAAAGTGAGCTACCAAAGCTTCAGGAGTTGTATCGCCCAATGCGGTGAAGTGGATATCTGCCTGCAAGGTCTCCGCATCGCCGATACCTACGCTTGACATGCCACCTGTCTTTGCCGCTTGGACCCCAGCGATGGAGTCTTCAAACACGACACATTCTGACGGTTCTAGTCCTAGAGCTTCTGCTCCTTTCAAAAATACCTCTGGATGAGGTTTGCCGTTTACCACATTATTCCCATCAATTATCGCAGTGAACAATGGAGTGATGCCCAATTTTTCCAAAATCATGGGTGCATTCTTCGAAGCACTACCCAACGCGATTTTGATGCCCTGGTCGTAGGCAGTTTGCAAGAAATTAAGTGCTCCTGGCAGTGCGTCCTGCGGGCCTAAGCCCTGGACCAATTCTAAGTACCACTCGTTTTTCTCTACCATCAATGTCTGGAACTCTTCGTCGCTAACTGTAGCGCCGGTCCATTCGATGATTTTCTTGAGCGAATCTACTCGGCTCACGCCTTTGAGCTGCTCGTTTTGTTCTTCAGTAAAGTCGCCGCCCAGTTTTTGAGCGAGTTGACGCCATGCTTGAAAATGAAAAACGGCGGTATCTACAATAACGCCGTCTAGATCAAAAAGGAATCCTTTAATCATGTGATCGGTTTAAACTTTATAGGCATCGAGCACTTTCAAGTACTCAAGGTGATACTTAATGAGTCCGTCCACAGGCTTGCGCATGATTTGTCCAAGACGCATTCCACGCTCTTCCAACACCTCTTCAAGAATCTCGTGGAAGATAGCGCCAACACTACCTACAAAGTGCACAGGCACCTCTTTGCAGTTGTCGAAACACGCGATGTGGATATCTGCGAATTTTGCGAACCCTTCACGTACAATTTGCTTCACATATGGGTTTTCCATGTGCTTTCCAGCAAATCGGCTGAAAGATGCGAGGTACACGTTTGCATTAGGCTTGTTGTACACGCTGGTGATGATTTCGTCTTTGTCCAATTGGTACGTGTTGAAGAAATCTTCAGCCATCTCCGCAGGGAGCTTTTTGTATAAGAAATCGGACACCAAACGCTTGCCTATGAAGCTCGCTGAACCTTCATCGCCAAGAATGTATGCCAAGGCAGGCACTTCTTCGCTTACTTCGGCCCCATCAAAGAAACAGCTGTTTGATCCTGTGCCGATAATACAGGTGATCGCAGGTTCTCCTGTATAGGTCGAGTAGGCACTTGCTACGAGGTCGTGATCGACATTTACGTGTGCATTTGGCAGTACTTGTTGCAAACCGTCTTTAACGATATCCTTCAAGCTTTCTGACGATGCACCCGCACCATAGAAATAAACGAATTCTACTTGGGTATGGATGGTCTTAACCACCTCGTTCTCACTCAACTCCTCGTGAATAAAAGAAGCTGAATGAAAATAAGGATTGAACCCCATTGTAGAGAAGCGCTTGTGTTCAGTGCCGTCTGAGTTTAGAACTACCCAGTCGCATTTCGTAGAACCACTTTCTGCAATTAATATCATAGCGAGTTATAGTAAGTCCCCGCGGCCCAGCCGCGGGGACATTAAATAGTATTAAGCTAGACGCTCAACTAGGTTTGCCAAACGTGCAGAGTACCCTGCTTCGTTGTCGTACCAACCTAGTACTTTAACCAAGTTTCCTTTTGCTGAAGTAACACCAGCATCGAAGATACAGCTGTGCTTATCGCCAACGATATCAGAGCTTACGATTGGGTCTTCAGTGTACATAAGGATACCTTTCAATGGACCTTCTGCAGCTTCTTTCATTGCAGCGTTTACTTCTTCAGCGGTAACCTCTTTGCTTAGAGTTACTGTTAAATCTGTAGCAGAACCAGTGATGGTAGGAACACGCATTGCGTATCCGTCTAGTTTTCCTTTCAACTGTGGCAATACCAAAGCAACCGCTTTCGCTGCACCCGTTGAAGTAGGGATCATGTTTACTGCTGCTGCACGAGCACGACGCTTGTCAGAGTGTGGAGCATCTTGGATACGCTGGTCAGAAGTGTACGCGTGGATGGTACACATGAAACCGCTTTCGATTCCGAACTTCTCGTCCAATACTTTCGCCATTGGAGACAAACAGTTCGTAGTACATGAAGCGTTACTTACCATAGTATCGTCTGCAGTCAATTCGCCGTCGTTTACACCCAAAACAATTGTTTTGATGTCGCCTGAAGCTGGAGCACTTAGCGCTACTTTCTTAGCACCTGCTTTAATGTGCTTGCCCATGCCTTCTGCATCGCGGAAGAAACCTGTAGATTCAATTACTACGTCGATACCTAGCTCTGCCCAAGGCAAAGTTTCTGGATCGCGCTGAGCGTATACAGTAATCTCTTTACCGTTTACGATCAAGCTGTTTTCAGTGTGCTCAACTGTACCGTTGAAACGACCGTGTGCACTGTCGTACTTCAAGAGGTGTGCGAGCATATCAGTAGCTGTCAAATCATTGATCGCTACGATTTCTACGTTGTCATTTTCGATCAAGTTTCTGAACGTCAAACGACCGATGCGGCCGAAGCCATTGATTGCAATTTTACTCATAATCTGGTGTGTTGTTAGGTTGCTAGAATTCTAGCGATTGTTAGCATTTCTTCGTCTAAATCTGTGGTCTTAGAAATTGCTTCTGATAGAGGCGTATAAACTACTTTTTGATTGATCATTCCCGTCATGACTTTCGCCTGACCTTCCATCAATCCTTTGACTGCGTAGAAGCCCAATACAGACGCTAAAACACGATCGTTGGTTGACGGTGATCCTCCGCGCTGAGTGTGTCCTAGGTTGGTCACCTTCACATCAATGCTTGGGAATTCTTTTTTCACTGCCTGCGCAATCTCGAAGATGTCACCGAGGTGATTCCCTTCTGCGACCATAACGATGTTTGAGGTTTTACGCTTTGCTTGCGCTTTGCGTAGGTCTTCAAACAAATCATCGTATGTGCTTTTCTTTTCCGGGAGGATGATGCTCAAGGCACCTGTAGCCATACCCGTTGAGGCAGCAATATATCCAGTATCTCTACCCATTACTTCAACAAAGAATAGGCGGTTGTGTGACGAGGCGGTATCGCGGATTTTATCGACACTCTCAATCACTGTATTAGTGGCGGTGTCGTATCCAATGGTAAAATCGGTCCCGTATAAATCATTGTCGATCGTTCCTGGGACACCGATAACGCGAATGTTATGTTCTTCGGCAATTTTCAAGGCTCCTGTAAAAGAACCGTCACCACCGATCACTACTAACGCGTCAATATTTCTCTTCTTTAGGTTCGCTGCAGCCTTCGCTCGCCCTTCTGGCGTTCTGAATTCTTGGCTGCGCGCACTTTTCAAGAATGTACCTCCGAGTGCAAGGATGTGCTTTACACTATCTGTGGTCAATTCTACGATATCATCTTCGATCATTCCTTCGTACCCACGGTAAGCACCAAATACTTTTTTGCCGTGGTACAAAGCGGTTCTTGTCACTGCACGAATGGCAGCGTTCATCCCAGGGGCATCGCCACCTGAGGTAAGAACTACGATATTGTTAATCTCTTCAGACATGGTCGCAAAGATAGTAACTAAGTGTAAATAATACACTTATTAAATAATTACTGCTTATCTTCAAGGACCCCAAATTTAACAACATACTTAAACCGACCATGAGTGAATTGAAGGATATTAATCCGAATATTAGCGTTGACTGTGTAATATTTGGGTTCGATGGCGAGCGTCTCAATGTTCTCCTTATCGAAGAAAAAGATATCGGCCAGGGTATACTTAGAAAGCGTCTTCCGGGGGATTTGATTCACCGTGGAGAAGGGCTTGACGAAAGTGCAGACCGCGTATTGTGGGAGCTGGCAAGTCTCAAGAATGTTCACCTACAACAATTTCACACCTTCGGCGATCCACTTCGCGTCAATGCTGAAAAGGATAGAAAGTGGTTGGAATTGTACCGCGCGAATCCAAAAGAAAGGGTAATTACCGTGGCCTATTACGCCTTGGTTAAAATGGCGGACTTTGTCCCAAATCCGTCGAGCTTTGCGGGCGAGGCATTATGGGTCGATATCCGGGAGATTCCTGAATTGGCCTTTGATCACAATTGTATAGTTGATGTTGCCTTGACCAAGCTTCAGAGTCATTTTGAACTAAATAAAACGGCTTACGAGTTGCTTCCGCCGAAGTTCACGTTGAACCAATTGCAGCAGTTGCACGAAGCTATTACGCAGGAAGAACTGGACAAGCGGAATTTCCGTAAAAAGATCGTCCGTGAAAAGATGATTGAAGCCACGGAAGAAAAACAAAAAGGGGTGCTTCACAAGCCGGCCCGATTGTACCGGGTTAAATCAGAAGATAGCCTCGCTTAACGTAAAAAGCACCTCGTTCGGTTAAAAAATGGGCGGATTCAGTTAATACCGCCTTTTTACACGCTTCGAAGAATTAAGTGTATTCTTTACATTTGAAGAGTACAACACTTAACACCAAAACATGAAGCGATTCTCACGTTTTCTCGTGGCTCTTTCACTCTTAATAGGCGGTGCAGTTCATGCCCAGTCTGTTTCGGGGACGGTGGTAGATGAGTTCAATGAACCTTTGCCGTCTGTAGCCATTTCAGTTGATAAAGGTGGAGCAACCTCTACCAATTTCAACGGTCAATATTCCCTTTCATTAAAGCCAGGGAAGTATGCCATTACTTATTCATTCATTGGTTACGAACCGGTGGTGAAGGAAGTAGAAATTAAAGGCAAGCAAATCATCAATGTAACCATGAAGCCTGCAAGCAACCAGCTCGACGAGGTTGTCGTTGTAGGTTACGGTGTGGCTCGTAAGCGCGATCTTACCGGATCTGTAGTCTCGCTGAAGACCAAAGAGCTTACCGACATTCCAACACCTTCTTTTGAAAATGCCATTCAAGGAAAGGCTGCTGGGGTTCAGGTAATTACTGGTTCGGGTATTGCGGGTTCAGGTTCTATGGTACGTGTACGTGGTGTAGCCTCTATTTCAGCAGGTGGTGATCCGCTATACGTAGTAGATGGTATTCCAATTACACAAGATTATTTCTTGAACGGTAACCGTGGTGGTTTTAACACCAACCCATTGGCAACGATTAACCCGAACGATATCGAATCTGTAGAGATCTTGAAGGATGCTGCTGCAACAGGTATCTACGGTTCTCGTGGTTCTAACGGGGTTGTATTGATTACCACTAAAAGAGGGAAGAGCAAGAAGTTGGCGTACAACTTCTCATCTCGCGTTGGTTTCTCGAACCCAACGGCATTGCCGAATATGATGAACAAGGACGAGTACCTTCAGATGTACGAAGAGGCTTGGGTAAACGACGGCAAT
>WTIZ01000010.1 GCA_011525035.1 Cryomorphaceae bacterium
TTACTTCAAAAAATCAAGCAATTCAGGAATCCGTGTGATTTCAAAAGTAAACTTTTCGGTGTGCCGCAATGAGCGCGGATTAAAGAACACTTGATCGATTCCTTGGTTGCGGGCGCCGACACAATCTGCAACAAGATTGTCGCCAATCATAAGACTCTCTTTTCGTGTTGCGCCAGTGCGTGATAATGCCGCACGGAAAATTTTTGGATCGGGTTTGTTAACGCCTACCTCATCGCTACAAAGCAGGAGATCGAAAAAGTGTTTTAAACCACTTTCTGTGAACTTGATGGTCTGACTTTCAGTGAAGCCGTTCGTTATGATGTGCATCTTATACCCTCTTTGGGCCAAAGCTTCCAACGTTTCTTTTGTCCCCTCGATGAGGTGCTGGCCGTAAGGAGTCTCCTCGATGTAACGCTGTTCCAACGTCCAGGCGACGTCGTCTGCCACTACGCCAAAATGAGCAAAGGTCTCTTTAAAACGAGACGCCCTAAGGGTAGCTTTATCAATTTCGCCTTTTCGGTAGAGCTCCCATTTCTGTTCATTGATCACCAAATAAAGAGGATAAAAATCCTCAAATGAAGGGATGCCTAATCCTGCTAAATCTAAGTCCTCAAAGAGCTTTCTAAGCGAATGTTCAGAGTTCTTTTCAAAATCCCACAATGTGTGGTCCCAATCAAAAAAAAGGTGCTTGTAACTCATCGTGTAGACTTTGACTTCAAAAGGTTAATCGGAAATGGAAGCTGGTTTTCAACGTGCATGTAGAACGGTTCATCCTTAGCGCCGAAGCCACTGTAGAAGCGCTTTAAGCCGGGAATTGAAGACCCTTCAAAATCTATTATATGCGACCGACCGGCGGTACTTTTAATGTGCTGGTCAATCAGCCACGTGCTGACTCCATGGTTTTTCCCCCAATCTGTGGAAGCATTCAATAAAAGAGTACTTCTACCCTCGTAAATGACCCAAAACTGCGCACCACAAAGCTGATTGTATTCATCGCGAACAGCATACAATACACCACGCTTTTGATAATGACAGAACTCAAGCAACTTGCCTAAGCGGTCGAAACTTTCGGCTGGAATAGCTGTTTTTTCCCTGACATTATTTTGCCAAAGCTGAACGGCATCTTGAACCGTTGCCCATTCGGCCAATTCAAAACTGGCAGTATCTGCCTTCTTCAAGTTTCGTTTGTTTTGGGAACTGTATGCTTTGAACAGGACCTCGTAATCGGCAGAGGTATCAACGATGAAGTTTGAAAACTGTTTAGGTTTGAACCCTGCAGGCATAGGCGTACCGGGACTAAAGAAGTACTCGAGATACTTCACATGCCGAAGGGATTCCTCTACGAGTCCGTTGACAATTTCTGCCGTTAACGGAATCTTTGAATAAGGCCCCAAGGCCTGTGTTCCATAGGGTCGCGTAGAATACAATTGCCCGAATTTCTTCTGAATAAACAGTGGTAATACGGCTTCGTAATCGCCAATAACCAATGCTTGCCATTGATCTGCAAGCCAATTCAGGTACCAACTAAAACCGTACGGCTGTGGATTGGAAGTTGCAGCAACACACGCATCCCACTTCTCAAAATCTATCTGAGTATGCTCTAAGAACTTAATGGTGCGCTGCATCGAGTAATTGTTTGAATAATTGAACCCATCCATCGCTGCCTGGTTCATGCTCTCCAAAAGTTCTATTGTGCCAAATGACCCTGTAATGCCCACCAACGGATTTTAATTCCTCGTGCCAAGACAGCATGAGCGGTTCGGCCTCCTGCGCATCAAGTTCCTTGTACATGGCATAGGTCGTGTCCATGTAGACAAAAGGGTGAATGGTCAAAGGCAGAATGGATTCATATTCTAGGTCATAGAACGGGTACGGTACAGCAATGCTCGCGCGATACCCTGCTTCTTCGGCATATCCCATGCTATGGTCGTTTTCAATACCCAAGTTTACCAGCGTCCTGAACGTTGCTGGCATCTTCATTTTCAGATAATGTTGGCGAGAATGAGCGACCGGTCGACGCAATATAGTTTCTAAGCGATCGCGTTCTTCACGAACCGCCTCTTCTTCACTATCCGAAGCATAAGATGGATGTATTCCGACCTCCGCCCAATCGGCTAACTCACGTAATTTGACCGCAGCATCTGTGCTGTATGGACTAACATTTCTATCGTTTGGCCCAAACTTCGAAAGCAGCATGAAGTAGCGCATTTTAATGCCGTATTTCTTGCACCAATTGCGTTGCTTTCTGAATGTATCGTAAGGATCGCGCTTGAATCCAAAGAGCACTGAAGTACGGAAGCGCCAAGTCGACCAATCTAGATTCTTGATATCTCGGAAGTAAGCACCCACAATGCGCAATGAACCTTTGCCTTTAAAAGCAAACATGTTATCAATGTCCATTGTCGGCTCAAAGCGATAGTGCTCAGACAATGAGAAAGAGGTGCCAAATAAAAGCTGCCCTATTTTCAGTGCCCAAAGGTTTATCAATGGCTGATTCAAAAAGCCGTTCTTGTAGGCAAAGCTCTCTTGTGCCGGAAATCTTCCGTGCTTATCCGCGATATATGGGAGGTATTCTTCATAGCGCGATGCCAAGTAAAAACTCGCTGCCAATGGATCGAACGGAACATCCCCTATTCTTCGGGTACAAAATACAGTTAGGGATTCCCACTTCGTGCAAGGAAAATCTTGCTCAACGAGTTCACTCTCCCAAAGCAGCCCGTGCGGTGAAATATGAAAAGATCCTTCGATAGGATCCGGACTATAATTCACCTTCATCCCTTGTGCTTCATTGAAAGCATCTATATCACTGTAAATCTTTAAATCACACTTCATCGCATGTTTGAAAAACACGCGTGCTGCCCAAATAAAACGGCTAGATGTTTCTTTGGAATAAAGTGCAATTAAGGCATCCATTGGCCACCGTTTACATGTAGGGTTTGTCCTGTAGTGAATGGACTATTGATTAAGTAGTCTATGGTTCGACCAATCTGGCTTGCATCCCCAAAGGAGCCCTTTGGAATGGTGGTCTTAATTTGCTCGAGCATGGCCTCAGGTACATCATACAACATCCCTGCCTCCATGTAACCATAGGCAATTGTATTCGCAGTAATACCCTTGTTGGCAACATCGATGGCAATACCGCGCGCGTAACCTTCAAGTGCACTTTTCGAGGCCGCGTAGCCACTGGTGCCAAAACTTGGCTTATGCGCAACAACCGAACTCACATTAATGATCCGACCCGTTCCTTGAGCGCGAAGCAGGGGCAGCGCCTTGGAAGAACAGCGTACAGCCGAAAAGAAATTGATTTGAAAGAGGCGCTCCATCTCTGTAGCGTCCAACTTCCATGCAGCAGCAGCATGCGCAATACCCGCATTATTTACCAGTACATCTAACCCACCGTTTTTAGCAACCCATTCAAAGAGTGCATCTACATCAGATTCTACTGTTAAATCTGCCTGAAAGATGGGCGCATCTATTCCCGCATCCTTTAGAAAACTCTCCAAAGCTGCAGTCCTCGAACGTGTTGTCAACAGCATCGAGTGGCCTAAATCGTGCAATACAGGTAGGATCGCTCTCGCGATACCACCACCTGCTCCTGTTATTAAAATTCTGCTCATGAACCTTGTGGCGTATACATGGTAACGCCCCGTAGAGCGTATTCTTCCAAAAGTATGGATTTCATTTTAGCTGCATCCACCAATAATGCAGGCGCTTCCCCAACGGTAACGTGCTTTAGTGCACCTTTCGTTTCCAACAGAGGAATGAGTCCATCACATTCCCGTTTATTGCTCCAAACTGGGTTGTGAACTGTTGACGTAATACTCAGTGTACGACCCTGTAATAGCACATTGAACGTTTTGCGATGGTCGAGGTAAATCGGAAACTTAAAATTCTCGTGTCCTATAGCATCCTCCACGGCATGCAAAGAGGTGCCGGAATTAATTAAGGTGGTTCCTATGTACAATATCTGACCGTCATTCTCCATGTGTTTTAGCCATGGACTGTTGGTACCATAGGAAGTGGAATCTGTATGATGTAATGAGGTGTACTCTTCAGCGCGAGGACCAAAGGCCGCTACAGGCTCTAAAGGGTGCGCACTGCGATGGGATGCTACATTCGCCCTAAAGTACTCGGTGATTGCACCCATTTTTGAAGGCGTTGAAGCAACATCAAATAAGGCTAACTCGTGTTTAGCCTGAAGAGTCACCACTGGAGAGGTAGGCATCAAAAGCGTTGATGATGGAGCGAGTAATTCCTGCATAGCTGCTACCACGGTAGATGGACCGCCTTCTACATAGCCAATCTTTGACATCGCGCTGTGCACCAAAAGGTCCTTGTTTGGATCCACTCCTGCCTCTTTTAAAGAGGCTAGTAATTTATCCTTGGTCCAAACAGCACCGGCGGCACGCTTTTGTTCCAAAAGTTTGCGCTGCAGCTTTTTCTTCCTTGCCCTATTCCATTCCAACAAAGCCGTTGGAACCATGCTTCTAATGGTATCTCTAACGCTCATTCAGTAGTGTGTCTAAAAAATATTTCGTTGCCCAATTCGGCAATCCAAACGGTTCGTACCGACCCCATAATGGAAAACTGCCTTGCAATGCCCCTAGGGAATCCTTCGATTGACGTGCTCCTCTGCGAGCGATGACACATAGCAATGTATTCATCTTCTCAAAAGCTTCTTTCCATATGGCCTCACCTGTAACCTCGTACATACTATGCCACACGATGGCGAGCTGCGCGCCGCCCGTCGGAATAAAGGCCTCTACACCATTCCAGGTTGCTGTATAACGTCCGTTTAAAATACCACGCGTCAAAAAATCCGTCGCTAAAACTCGCGCCGGTAATAGTGCCGCTTCTTTAAAGTCGTCATTTTTCAATGTCAGTCCAGCATTCCACATCCCGTCAATGGTGTAGGCTATGGTATGTATGATGGGCTTATCGTTCTTATGCTGCGTATTATCACAGTTGGCAAACCAGCCGACTTCATTTTGCTGTGTACAAACCCAGTTCAAATGCCTTTGTGCCAAGCCTTCCCAAGCCGTTTTGTGCCCGTCAAAGTACGGAAGCCAATCTAAAATAGGCGCAACGACATAACTGCCGTACACCCGAATAGCACCCATGTAATCATTGGTTGCAAACCTTCCGTGCTCATCCAACTGTTGCCATATCCAATGAATACAACGCTCTGATGCATCCTTCCATCGAGGATCTCCATTGAACTCATATAAGGCAAGCATTCCACGGAGAATCTGGCCGCTATTGAACACTACCGAAGGCCTGTTCTGTTCAACATATCCTCCGGGCCAGCCACCGTCGTCGTGCTGAACGGTCAACAACCACTCCCCTGCTTTAAGGGCAGCATTGACGGCTTCCTCAGACCACTGTGCTTTATTGTAGGCAGCATAGCGCAACAATGAAGGAATAATGTATCCTGTGGTTTCTGGATAATCACTCGTCCATCCGCTATTGAAATAATAAGTACCGCAGCCTGCAGTACTTCCTTGTTCTTGAGAATGAATAAGCCATTTGGCGGCATGATGCAAGCATTGCTCCTTTCCTGCCTCGTCTAAATCTTCCGTGTAGGAACGCAGGTACATGAGCTTGTTCAGTTCCGCAAAAAGGAACCTCCAGTGGTCATACTTTCCTAAAAATGATCTCCAATTCTGCAGGTAACGTACCGCTCCCATTTACATCAAGCCTTGATCTGAAAAGCTAAAGTAGCCACTTCGCGTCACAATAAGGTGGTCAAGCACGGTCAGATCCAAGGTTTTTGCTGCAGAAACGAGCTTTTTAGTCATTCGCTTGTCATTCTCGCTGGGATATAGGGCACCCGAGGGGTGGTTATGCGCTACAATCATAGCCGTAGCACCCCACTGGAGGGCTTTTTTCATTACGACCCTAACATCAGTAACCGTACCTGTTATCCCACCCTTGAACAACTGCTGGCAGGTAAGTGGAACATGCGCCCTATTGAGGTATAGGACATGAAATTCTTCATGAGAAAGTGCTTGTAACGCGTAAAAGTGAGGCATCGCATCGCCGCTTTTTTTAATGGTTTGAGGCAGGTCTTGTGGTGCATTCCAAGCGCGGTGCAAGGCGAGCACTGCCATGATCTGTTTCGCCTTTGTTGGTCCTATGCCTTTAATGCTGCACAAGGCTTTCTCGTCCATCTGCATTAAGTGGGATAGACTTTTAAACTGGTTTGAAAATTCCGCTGCCATATCATCCACATTCTGATAACGGCTAGCGCCATTGAGCACATAACTGAGCAATTGGGATTGCGTCCATTGATGGCAACTGCTTTGAAAATCCATAATTCGGGGTTTAGGTTTCTTTAAAAGTTCTGTCATCCACCTTAAAAATCCTACATTTAGTCCCGTGAAAATCGCAGTACTTGGATCCCGGGGAATTCCCAACCGCTATGGCGGGTTTGAAGAAATGGCTGAACGTGTTTGCCCCTTGTGGGTACGTGCTGGTCATCAGGTCACAGTATACACCGTAAGCGATCATCCTGAGAAGCTCGAGAAGCTTGAGGGCGTTGAAATCACTCACATTTTCAATCCTGAAAAGACGTTGGGTTTGGCGGGCCAATTCATCTATGACCTTCGTTGTATCCTAGACGCAAAGAAGAAGGATTACGACATCATCCTACAGCTTGGTTATACCACTTCAGGCATATGGTCCTTTCTATGGCCAAAGCAAAAAACCGTCACCAACATGGACGGTTTGGAGCACCAAAGAGCCAAATACAAGGGTCCCCTCGCGCCTTTCCTGAGATGGTCAGAGCGCAGAGCAGCCAAACGTTCAAAACTTTTAGTTGCTGACAATCCTATGATTGCCGATTACCTGACCAAATACAAGACGCCTTGTACTACCATTGCCTATGGTGCGGAAATCGTTTCAACAACCGATACAGAGCTTCTTAAGAGCAAGGGTCTGCCAACTCAAGATTTTGTGCTTCACATTGGTCGAGTGCAACCGGATAATCACGTGAAGGAGATTTTAGAATCGGCCAAAGAGAGTGGAAAAACCCTCGTCGCTGTTGGTGATTACTCTACAACCTATGGAAAGAAACTCTACAGAAAGTATCAAGCGTGTGAGAATATCGTCTTTCCAGGGACCATCTATGAAAAAGATGTAGTGAATGCACTCCGCAAGCATTGTGAGGCATACCTGCATGGACACAGCGCTGGTGGTACGAACCCAGCACTACTGGAGGCCATGGGCTGTGGCGCTTTTGTTCTTGCCCACAGCAATCCGTTCAACGCAAGTGTTTTGGGTGGCTTAGGCGGCTTGTGGAACAGCGAGGAAGAATTGACCGCTATGCTTCAAAACCTTCCTAATAAGGAGGTACAAATCGAACAGGGAAGCCTAGCGCAAGCTAGGATTGAAGCGCACTTCAATTGGCCCAAAATTGCCCAAGAATACCTCAAAGCTTTTGAGGGCATCAATTAAAAAGCCCCACCAAAACTGGCAGGGCTTCTCATCATGAAATCTTAGTGGATTAGATGATCAACATCGCATCGCCAAAGGCGAGGAAGCGGTACTTCTCTTTGATGGCAACATTGATGGCATGCATCGCAAGGTCGTGACCCAACATTGCACTGTTCATCATCAACAAAGTAGAACCTGGAGGATGGAAATTCGTTACCATCGCATTCGGGATCTTTACTTCATACGGCGGGAAGATGAACTTGTTGGTCCAACCTTCAGTTTCGGTAACACGTCCACCTGTCGTTAGCGAACTTTCCAATGTTCTTACCGTGGTGGTACCAATGGCACACACACGACGTTTATTGGCAAGAGCCTCATTTACCACATCTGCAGTAGATTGAGGCATGATGAACTGCTCGCTGTCCATTTTGTGCTTGCTCAAATCCTCAACCTCGACAGGGCGGAACGTTCCAAGACCTACGTGGTGGGTCAATTCTGGCAAGTGAACGCCCTTAATCTCCAAACGCTTCATCAAATGTTTTGAGAAGTGCAAACCTGCAACAGGAGCGGCAACAGCGCCTTCCTCTTTTGCAAAGATGGTTTGGTAACGCTCAGCGTCGTCGATCGTAGGCTCGCGGTCAATGTATTTCGGTAGTGGTGTTTCACCCATCTCCGTCAATTTCGCACGGAATTCCTCGTAAGAACCGTCAAACAAGAAACGCAGTGTACGTCCGCGTGAAGTGGTATTATCAATAACCTCAGCAACCAACGAATCGTCCTCACCGAAGTAGAGTTTATTCCCAATACGAATCTTTCTCGCCGGATCAACAAGAACATCCCAAAGACGGCTTTCAGCATTCAATTCACGAAGCAAGAACACCTCAATACGCGCACCAGTCTTCTCCTTGTTACCCCACATTCGGGCAGGAAAAACCTTTGTATTGTTGAGCACCATTACATCACCGTCGTCGAAATAGTCGATCAATTGGTGGAAGTGCTTGTGTTCGATTTCGCCAGTGTCCTTGTGGACCACCATCAACCTGCTGTCGTCTCTATGCAAGGTTGGTTCCTGCGCGATGAGTTCCTTTGGGAGCTCATACGCGAAGTGAGAAAGTTTCATTTTCATAGCTTACGGGCTTTGAAATTTTGAATTAATAAGAATACAAAGGTACGATTTCGACACCCCCCTTGTCAAGTTTTTGACAAACCAATTGACATTGAACAATGCATTTGCGAACTTTGTTAAATCTACGCGCCATGAGTTCCCGAACAGATAGCAACTAACTAGAGCATGGGAATTAATCTTCTTGATCAATTGAACGGCATTCGTTCAAAGAACACACAACCGACAAACGCTGAAATCCTTGCGGGTTTCGAGGCACTGCTTTCACAACCTACAGAAGGCCAGCGCATCCTAGGCAACCTATTTACCTCTGAGGGAAATAGTGAAATGTTGAATTTCGACGCGCTCGAATCCTCGCGCATCTACCACATCGAAGACATCAAAAAGCTTTGTGTGGATTACCGCCTGCGTTTTCTGGATTCAAAGCATTTCAACGGTACGTTTCCTGCTGAGGCGCTAGATGCAATTAAGGCTTTTGAGAAAGCTCAGGAGCGCGAGATCACTGGTTTCAAAATGATTGCTCCTGCAGGCATGTTCAAACTCGCAGAAAAAGACAAAGACCCCTTGTTGTTCGTTCCTATGGGCGGTGGCTACCACTACTTGTTGGCTCAATGGGGTAACGATTTGCACCCATTGCGCAAGGCATTGGTATATCCGTTTAGAGATTTCGAAAGCTTAATGAAGACCGTTTTCATTTTTTGTTTGGCGGTGGCTTTGCTCTTCCCCGAAAACCTCATGAGAGGTCCAAAGGATACGGGCACCATTTTGCACATTCGCGTGATCTTCTTCTTTTGGATGGTATTCTCGACCGGGGCAATGACAGCCCTGTACGGCTTTAGCCGCATGAAGAATTTCAATGCAAATCTTTGGAAGAGTAAATACCTCGATTAACGCTCGAGCACTTCTTTAAAATATTCAGACCATTGTATCGGGTCTTTCGTGCCATCGGCCTCGAAAGACCCGATTTTTGTTCGACGCAATCCGCTGAGATGGGCACCTGAATTTAGTGCCTTGCCCAAATCATGCGCTAGAGAGCGGATATATGTTCCCTTGCCGCAAAGCACCCGAAGAGAGAGTACATTGTTTTCAAAAGACAAGATTTCGAGTTCATGGATGGTGATGCTACGAGGTTCCACAATAACCTCTTCGCCGGCACGCGCTTTCTCGTAGATGCGAACTCCGCCCTGCTTAATGGCTGAAAATATAGGTGGATACTGTTGGATGTCGCCAGTAAACTGAGGAAGAGCAGCTTCAATGGCTGCACGGTCAATATGAGCTGTAGGGAATGTGGCGTCTATCTCACTTTCTAAATCATAGGAAGGCGTCGTGCCACCAAAAGTGATTTGTGCTACATACTCTTTGCTTTGACCCATGTACGCGCTTATTTCCTTGGTCTTCTTCCCTACGCAAATAATCAGAAGCCCAGTGGCAAGAGGATCCAGAGTACCGGCATGGCCAACTTTGAGTTTTTTTAAACCCAATTCTTTTTGAAGGGTGTATCGAATCTTCGCAACGGCCTGAAAACTGGTCCACTCTAGAGGTTTATCCACTAAGAGCACTTGGCCCGCTTTGATTTCATCCGCTGTCATTGAGGGATCCTAAAAGAATTGGCTCACCAAAACGATGAGTGCCACTGCAAAACAGTAGAAGGAGAAATACTTCAATTGACTGCGTTTAACCAGGGCAATCATCCAGTTACAAGCAACTATTCCGCTGAAGAATGCAGCCAACAGTCCAAGTACAAGTGGGAATGCGCCCACCTCTGTGCCCATCGCTTCTCCGGAGACGATGTCCTTGGCATCGAGCAAGGCCTTACCTAAAATGATAGGCAGCACCATTAAGAAGGAAAATCTAGCTGCCTTTGCGCGGTCTATGCCTAAAATCACTGAAGTAGCAATGGTCGAGCCGCTTCGCGAAATACCAGGCAAGATGGCTACAGCTTGAGCCAGACCGACGATAAGAGCATCGACCCAGTTGAGTTCTTTATTCGTGTCTCGTGCGCGATCAGCCATAAAGAGAAGCAAACCTGTAATGGTCAATGTCGCCCCAATGAGCAAAAGCTGGCCTTCAAATAAGGCACTTATCTGTTCCTCAAAAGCCAACCCTATAATACCTGCAGGCACCATAGAAACCAGGATAAAGAGCGCAAATTTTGTCTCTGCGTTCCACTTAAATTTCAATAGGCCATTTATGATTTGGCCAATGTCTTTGCGGAATACAACAATCGTACTCAACGCTGTACCTGCATGCACTACTACATCGAAGGTGAGACTTTCTTTACCGGAAAGGTCTAAGCCAAACAAGGCTTTACCAATCTCGAGATGGCCGGATGAGCTTACCGGCAAGAATTCAGTAAGGCCTTGGATAAGACCTAAAAACAAGGCTTGGATTGGAGTCATTATTGACGAGTTTAAGCGTCTTTCTTAGGCATCATGATGGCCACAATCGGTAAAATCAAACCGATGAATAGGAACCAAGGTGCAATACCCACGCGTTGCGTACCAAAAATCTCTGGGTTAAACTCTGCCGGGTTCTCAGACCCACCGCCTAGCATTAGACCAAAGCCTACCGCCAACATGATGAGTCCTGCAATCAATACCGTGTACTTGCGGCGGTCGAAAAGGAAAGTTTCTTTGTTATCCATCTTAAAAGTATAATTCGTTTGTTCTCAATTTTAAATATCTGCGAATGGCAAACGCTGTGCTCACTCCTGGAACAACAAGACCTATTGCCAATAATGCTGCGCCGACAGAAACTAGCACTTCCACAGCAAAGAGTTGCTCCAATCCAGGGAAGTATGCTGCACTAAGGTAGCCCGTACCGGCTAACAAGCCCAAAGAAAGCGCTGTGCTTACTGTACCTAGTAATAAGGCGTTTATAATGTACGGACGACGAATGAATGTGCTTGTAGCTCCTACAAGTTGCATCGTCTTCAATAAAAATCTTTTGGAATAAATGGTCAATCGAATGCTGCTGTTAATCAAGGCCAAAGCGATGGCCAAAAGGACGGCTGACGCTCCAAGAAGCACAAATGAAATCTTCTCTATGTTGTCGTTGACTAGAGCCACTAAATCGCGATCGTACAATACATCTTTGACATATTCTTCTTCCATCATCTGCGCTTTAAGCGCATCCAAATCACCTGCCGCTACCACATTGGCCTGCAGATTGATGTCGATGGTGTTGCTCAACGGGTTGTAGCCAAGAAAATCAACGAAATCCTCTCCCAAAGCGGCCTCAAGACTCTCCGCAGCCGCTTCTTTCGTTACCAACTGTGCACTTTTCGCGTACGGTGCCAACTGTTGCGTTTTCAATAATGTCTTCAAATCCGCCTCGGGAATAGACTCCTCTAAGACCAAGGTGAAGGTGAAATTCTCACGTACAGCTTTTGATAAGTCACTGGCGCTCAACACTAAGGTGCCCAAAAGGCCCAAAACAAATAGGACAAGGGTCATGGACACTACTACACTGAGGTAGGAAGAACGCACTCGAGAGGCGGTAAATTTTTGCTCTTTGGAACTCATTGAAGCGAAAATAGTAATTCCTGCCCCATCATTCACTAATTTCGCGCGTGTTCAACACTTCTTTAACGACATGGAGTACAATCATCAGGAAATTGACAAGAAATGGCAGGGCAAATGGGCTGCTGAAGGCACCTACCATGCATCAGATTCACAGGACAAGCCAAAATTCTATGTTTTGGACATGTTCCCGTATCCATCGGGTGCGGGTCTGCACGTAGGTCACCCGCTGGGCTACATCGCCTCTGATATCTATGGTCGTTACAAAAAGCAAAAGGGCTTTAACGTCCTGCACCCGATGGGCTATGATGCCTTTGGATTGCCTGCAGAACAAT
The DNA here is from genome assembly GCA_011525035.1 of Cryomorphaceae bacterium. Classification (GTDB taxonomy): domain Bacteria; phylum Bacteroidota; class Bacteroidia; order Flavobacteriales; family Schleiferiaceae; genus UBA10364. Next base: position 12,414 of record WTIZ01000010.1, read on the forward strand.
ATGCCATTCAAACGGGCCAACATCCTGAAAAAACAACGGAGATAAATACCGCACGCTACCGCCAACAGCTCGACAACATCGGTTTCGGCTTGGATTGGTCGCGTGAATTCAAGACCACGGACCCATCCTACTACAAATGGACGCAGTGGATATTCATTCAACTCTTCGATGCGTGGTACGACCATAATGAAGGCAAGAGCCGTCACATAGATACGCTTGTAGCACACTTTGCTGCGCACGGCACCGAAGGACTGAACGCCGCACAGACGGAAGAAATGAACTTCAGTGCCGAAGAGTGGGCAGGGATGGACGAAGCTGCACAATCAGAAGTGTTGTTGAATTATCGTTTGGCCTACCGCAGCGAAAGCAACGTGAACTGGTGTCCTGCCCTGGGCACCGTATTGGCGAACGACGAGGTAAAAGACGGCTTGAGTGAGCGTGGCGGACACCCAGTAGTACAGAAAAAAATGATGCAATGGTCGATGCGCATCACCGCCTTCGCAGATCGTCTGCTTGAAGGATTGGACCGCATTGATTGGAGTACGTCACTTAAAGAGACGCAGCGCAACTGGATAGGAAAATCTGTAGGTGCTGCCATCTTCTTTGATATTGATGGGCATGAGGGACAGATCGAGGTCTTCTCAACGCGTCCAGATACCTTGTTCGGTGCCACGTTTGTGACTTTGGCGCCAGAGCATGAATTAGTTCAAAAGATTACCACGGCCGACCAGCGGGAGGCCGTAGAAGCCTACCAAGCTAAGGCTGCTGCACGCAGCGAACGCGACCGTATGGCGGATACAAAAACAATCAGCGGTTGTTTCACCGGCGGCTATGCCGTGCACCCAATCAGCGGTGCTAAGGTGCCAATTTGGATCGGGGATTATGTATTGGCAAGCTATGGAACAGGTGCCGTAATGGCCGTTCCTGGTCACGACAGCCGCGATTATGCCTTCGCAAAGCACTTTGACCTTGAGATTGTAGAGGTCGTAGCCGGCGGCGATTTAAGCGTAGAGGCCTTCGAAGCCAAAGAAGGGAAAATGGTGAATTCCGATTTCCTTAACGGCATGGAGTGCATGGACGCCAAGGCAAAAATGATTGAGCACCTAGAAGGAATTGGCTACGGAAAAGGAGCCACCCAATACAAACTACGCGATGCCATCTTTGGACGTCAGCGCTACTGGGGAGAGCCTATTCCGGTGTACTACGAGAACGGTATTGCCAAGACGATGCCGCTCGAAGATTTGCCTTTGACCTTGCCGGATGTTGATGCTTATTTGCCGACAGAAGACGGCGAACCGCCGCTCGCACGCGCCAACGACTGGACCTACAACGGCCATCCTTTGGAGACAACGACGATGCCGGGCTGGGCGGGTTCATCGTGGTACTTCTTGCGCTACATGGACGCACACAACAACGAAGAATTTGCCGGGAAGGCAACCACGGAGTATTGGAACCAGGTCGATCTATATGTCGGCGGTTCTGAGCACGCCACGGGTCACCTACTCTACTCGCGCTTCTGGACGAAATTCCTATTCGATATGGGCTTCATCAGCTTTGACGAGCCGTTTAAGAAGCTCATCAATCAAGGGATGATTCAAGGCATTAGTGCCTTCGTTCACAGAATTAACGGGACCAACACCTTTGTAAGTGCTGGGCTCAAGGGCGAGCATGAAACGCAGGCCATTCATGCAGACGTGAGCTTGTTGCAAGGCGACGAGTTGGATGTGGAAGCGTTTAAGAATTGGCGCGAAGAATACAAGGATGCCGAATTCATCCTTGAGGATGGCAAGTACATCTGCAGCCGCGAGGTGGAGAAGATGTCAAAGTCTAAATTCAATGTGACCAACCCGGACGACATCGTTGAGAAGTATGGTGCGGATGTATTGCGCATGTACGAGATGTTCCTGGGTCCATTGGAGCAAAGCAAGCCGTGGAACACGCAAGGACTTTCTGGTGTAGCCGGTTTCCAACGTAAATTCTGGAAGCTCTTCCACCAAGGAGGATCATTTAATGTGAGCGATGCGCCAGCGGATAAAAAAGCTTTGAAGGCAGCACATGCGTGTATCAAAAAGGTGAATGAAGACATTGAGAACTTCAGTTTCAACACTTCGGTCAGCGCGTTTATGATTGCGACCAACGAATTGACCGATTTGAAAGCCAATAACCGCGAGGTATTGGAGCCGCTCGTTCGCCTGATCTCACCGTTTGCCCCGCACCTTGCGGAGGAATTGTGGGAACTGTTGGGCGAAGAAGGTTCTGTAACCCACAGCGAGTATCCTACGCATAATGAGAGCTACTTGGTAGAGAGCAGCAAGAACTACCCTGTTTCGTTTAATGGTAAGGTTCGATTCCAATTGGAATTGCCACTAGATATGAGCAAAGACGATATCGAGAAAGCCGTAATGGCCGACGAGCGCACAGCAGCGCAGATTGGCGACAAGCAGGTCCGTAAGATGATTGTCGTGCCTGGCCGTATTATCAATATTGTCATTGGCTAATCCGAAAGGAGTAGCAAAATTTTTGAGCTAAATCCCACTAAAAAAGGCGCCCTGCGGGCGCCTTTTTTGATTCTAAATCTGAATTTTTCGTTGCCGCTTACAGCGCGTCGAGCTCTTGTTTGAGCGAAGCCATGTAGCTTTTATACGCATCCATACGATCGGACTCCAGCGGTTTTGCATCAGGGAGTTTTTGCTTGTAAGGATCAACTTGTTTTCCATTGACCCAAAAGCGGTAACACACATGCGGCCCGGTGGCCAATCCTGTTGAACCCACATAACCAATAACATCTCCTTGCTTTACGCGCACACCGTTTTTAATGCCTGGCTTGATCTTGCTCATGTGCAAGTACTGGGTGGTGTAAGTACTGTTGTGGCGAACCTTGACATAATTACCGTTAGCAGATGTGTATTTCGCCGCAATGATGACGCCGTCTGCCGTTGACATAATAGGTGTGCCAGTAGGTGCAGCATAATCCGTCCCTAAATGGGCCTTCCAACGCTTTTGAACTGGGTGGAATCTACGACCGCTGTAGCGCGAAGAAATGCGTGTAAAGTTCAGTGGCGCACGCAAGAAGGTCTTGCGTAAACTGCGGCCTTCTTCGTCGTAATAATCATCAAAGCCTAATTCATTTTCGTACGGGAAGGCATAGAAATCATTACCTACATGGGTAAGGTTGGCAGCGACAATGCGCTTTAGGCCAACATAGGTGGTATCGTCCACATACTCCTCTTCGTAAATCACTGAGAAGGCATCGCCCTTTTGCAAGCGGAAGAAATCAATGGTCCATGCATAAACTTCCACCAAAGACATGGCTAAGGCTTGGGTACCTCCTGCTCGACCCACGCTTAAATAAAGCGCGTCATCTATAGTCCCGCTGATTTCACGGCGACGAACCTCGCGCTCTTTCTCCACTTTTTTAGCGAACACAGAGTCGTTAATCCCAATGATCCAATATTCGAATTTGCTTTCCGGGTAGATGAAATACGACGGGAAAAGTGAGCTATCACCCGTTGCGAATTGGACCTCAACCCCAGCACGAATGCGGCGAACGTTGAATTCATCCTCTACGGCAGCAGCAATTTTATAAATCTGGGCAGTACTGATTCCTCGTTTTCCCAACAAGGCACCGAAGCTCTCTCCTGAGGCAATCTTGTGCGATTCAAAACGAAGTGTATCTGCAGGAAGTGTTAGATAATACTTTGGTTCTTCAATGACTGGCTCCTCATCTGTTAATGTGAGCGGTGCATCGGGATTCGCTGAAATTACAGCGATGATAATGACAAGAAAAATGGAGGCTATAGCCACCCATGCAATCTTCTTTGTACTCATGTATTCTTACGATTCTAATTCTGCCAACACCTCGTGCACCCAACTCTTACCCCACTCGGCTTTCTGCTCAGCAGTCCAAAGTTCTGGGAAGAATATTCTACGCTGAAAGCGCGGTGGCAGGTATTTCTGCCAGTTGGTACCGCCTGTTGCCGGAATGTCGGTTGGCTTCTTCGATAAGTAACGAACGGCCGTTTTATAATGTTGTAGGGGCCAATTCACATTTATATTCAAATCCAAAGCGCGTAAGGCATCTTCAAGTTGCCTGCGCTCATCGTCACTTGCTTTTGTTTTTAACTCTTGGAACCGCACCCATATGTTGCAATGTTCATAGGCTTCGGCTGTGAAGAGCAAGTCGTCCCAATACTTGTCCATGAACTGGGTAGCGGTATAGGCCGGTTTGCCATTATCTTCTCTTGTTGCACCATTTTTCCAGTAAATCCCCTCCATCTGATCTTCAATAGAGGCATCCGCTAATTCCTCACGGCGAGATTCACTTACAATGTTAATGAGCGGGGCACAACCCAGCTCAATGATGCGGTACTGCACACTTTGAAAACCCGAAGCAGGCGCGAGAGCATCTCTAAAGGCCAAGAATTCTTCTTTCTTCATCCCCAGCTCCATTACACCAAAGCTACCCCTAAGCGCTCCGAAATACCTGTTGATTCGATGAATGCGCTCGGTAAAATCGGCCACCGTATTGGCCTCGTTTTTTGCGATAGCATCAATCTCAATACGAGCGAGTTTGAAGTACAACTCCGTAATCTGGTGATAGATGATAAAAATGGGTTCGTCCTCAACTTGAGTCACGGGGCGTTGCAGACTCAACAGGGTATCTAGCTGAATGTAGTCCCAATAGTTCTGAAAACGCTGTAGTTGCCAGCCGTTGACATAGGTCTCAAAATCTTGACCAGTCTGTTCGATCTTGGAGCGCAACGCTTCAAGTTTTTTCATCAAATCAGGACTCCATTCCATAGTGGCGATAAGTTGGGTTTGATTCAAAAATACGGGGAATAAGGCGTGAGGCAGCCCACCCAAGCAAGAGGTTATAAACGATTATGCCTTGTTCAAGGTGAACTTAAACGTCGTTCCCTTGCCGTCTTTCGAAGTCACCGTAATCGTTTGATTGTGTTTGTCGATGATGTGCTTCACAATGGACAAGCCTAAGCCTGAACCTCCTGCATCCCGAGAACGCGCCTTATCGACCCGATAGAATCTTTCGAAAATTCGGCCAAGGTCCTTTTCAGGAATACCAAAACCGTTGTCTTTGATGCTAATCTGCACTTTAGATTCAAGGTCTTGCACTTTGATTTTGACCTTTTTATTGTCGTCACTGTATTTAATCGCGTTGACTATGAGATTGTCTAACACCTGCTCTATGCGCGCCGAATCACACAATACATCAATACGTTCATCCACCTGAAAATCCACACTGATCTTGGCATCGTTCTTACGGGCATAGGACTCCACACCTTGTAAGGTGTCTTCGATAAGCAAGTTGAGCTGTACGGGCTCCAGGCGAATGTCATACTGCCCAGTCTCCACCTTGGAAAGCACATCCATGTCCTTGATCAAAGAAGTCATACGATCGACCGATTTTGCAGCACGCTTCAAAAACCTTGCAGCAATCTTTGGGTCGTCTTTTGCTCCGTCCAACAACGTCAAGATATATCCTTGAATATTGAAAATAGGCGTCTTGAGCTCGTGGCTCACGTTCCCCATGTACTCGCGTCTAAATTCTTCACGGCTTTCAAGCTCCTGGACTACTCTGGCTTGTTTTGCCGTCCATTCACCGATCGCTTCCTCTAGTTTATCTAGTGTCATTGTCCGCGAAGACCCTTGCATCGTATCGACACCACTTTCCTCAATGCGCTTTTGAATGCGACGAATTCGCTTTGTGATGTTGATGTAAATGGCAATAATCATGAGCACCAATGCAAGCAGTGCAAAAATCACATACCAAAGAAAATCGGGCACCTCTTCAAAGACACTATCGAGGTACACCATCGCCCCACCTAGGACGGTAAATAGAAGTGCGAGACCTAAAGAAACTGGAACTAGCCTGCCTAAACCCATTAATTGTTTACTTCGAATTTATACCCAACACCTTTTACGGTCTTGATGCGATCGTCGCCAATTTTTTCACGAAGCTTTCTAATATGGACATCGATTGTTCGACCGCCTACGATTACCGCTGTTCCCCAGATGCGGTCCATAATTTCCTCTCTTGGAAACACTTTACCTGGCTTAGAGGCAAGTAAGCTCAATAGCTCAAATTCTTTTCTTGGAAGATCAAGTACTTTGCCCGCTAGCTCAATATGATAGCGTTCTGGATCAATTACTAAATCTCCTAGACTCATACGTTCAGGCACTTCTTGTTCTGCAGTAGGTCTGCGGCGAAGCAATGCTTTCAACCTAGAGGTCAACACTTTTGGTTTGACCGGTTTTGTAATGTAGTCGTCCGCTCCTGCCTCGAATCCCGCTACCTGCGAATAGTCCTCACCGCGAGCTGTTAAAAATGCAATGATGGTGCCTTCAAGCGCAGGTACTCTGCGAATTTGATCGCACGCCTCGATACCGTCCATTTCTGGCATCATCACGTCCAATAAAATGAGATCTGGCTTTACTTCTTTTGCGATCGCTACACCTTCTTTACCGCTAGATGCAGTAAACACCTGGTAGCCTTCGTTCTTCAAGTTATACCCTACAATCTCTAAGATATCCGGTTCGTCATCAACAAGGAGTATTTTCGCGCCTGTAGCTTTCATCGTGCAAATGTTTGTTCAAGGTAAAAGTAAGTGGTTTTAAGATACACTTTTAGTTTGATTGCTAGTAAAATGGGCGCTTAACAATCCGATAACACTGCGTTAAAAATTCTTTCATCACCTCTTACCAAAGGTTCACAAGCGCTTAACGGCTGATTAACATGAGCATCCTTTGTTTGTAGTGTCAAAAAATCAAACACAAGACGAAAATGAAAT
>WTIZ01000050.1 GCA_011525035.1 Cryomorphaceae bacterium
ACCGCTGCATCCGAAGAACCCACAATCTGTGCAGCAAGGATACCAGCGTTCTTTGCACCATCTAATGCTACCGTTGCTACAGGAACGCCGCCCGGCATTTGAAGAATAGAAAGTACGCTGTCCCAACCGTCAATCGAATTTGAACTGTGTACGGGAACACCTATTACTGGAAGCGGGCTAACGGAAGCCACCATACCTGGGAGGTGTGCGGCGCCACCGGCACCGGCAATGATCGCTTTAATGCCTCTTTTGTGCGCATTCTGACCGTAATCCATAAGCTTCTCTGGCGTGCGGTGGGCACTGACGATATCAACTTCATAGGCGAGGCCTAATTCGTCCAATACATCGATAGCTTGTTGCATAACTGGCAGGTCTGAAGTGCTGCCCATAATGATTCCGATCATGACTATTTGCTTTTGACCAATATACTATTCTTTGCCCACTCAGCGCGCTTGCGGGCTTCATCTCTATCTTTTGCCACTACCGTGACGTGTCCCATTTTACGGAAAGGACGTGTTTGCGCCTTGCCGTAAATGTGGATGTTTACCCCTGGCTCTCCGAGCAACTCGTCGTACCCCTGATACACCACATCCCCGCTATATCCTTCTGCACCTACTAGGTTCGCCATCACGCCCGCTGCTTTGAGTTCGGTAGAGCCCAAGGGCAGGTCGAGGACGGCGCGAACGTGCTGTTCGAATTGGCTCGTGTAACAAGCTTCAATGGTGTGGTGTCCGCTGTTGTGCGGACGCGGGGCTACTTCGTTGACTAAGATCTCTCCGTCGGCAGTGACGAACAACTCTACTGCGAGTAGGCCGCATATATCGTAGGCTTCCGCAGTACGGATGGCAATATCGTTGGCCTTTTGCTGCATAGTTTCGTCCAAAACGGTAGGACAGAGTACGTATTCTACTTGGTTAGCCGTAGGGTGGAATTCTTGATCTGCCACAGGGAAGGTCTTCACCTCGCCACTTTCGTTGCGGGCGACAATCACACTTACTTCTAGTTCAAAGTCCACAAATGCTTCGAGCATGCCCGGGGCATCTGGGATGTGTTGTACATCTTCTTCGCTGCGGCAAACCACTACGCCAAAACCGTCATAGCCACCAGTGGCAGCCTTCCAAACAAATGGGATGGGCCAACGGTCGCGAGCAGCTTCAAATTCAGCCTTGCCTGAGACCATCTCAAAACGTGAGGTGGGGATGTTGTGGTCGGCGTAGAATTGTTTTTGCTTGGTCTTGTCCTGGATGAGCTCGAGGCTATCTGGGTTTGGATGTACCTTCTTGCCTTGGGCGCGAAGGTCTCTCAACGCTTGTACGTTGACGGCTTCAATTTCAATACACACGGTATCACAATCGGCAGCAAATGCCATGACGGTGTCGTAATCTTGAAGGGAGCCTACTTGAAATTCGTTAGCGCCATACTGCGCAGGTGCCTCAGGGGAAGAATCTAGGACTTTCGTGCGGATGTCAAACTTGCGAGTGGAGTAGAGCATCATTTTGCCCAATTGGCCACCGCCTAATATTCCCAATTTGTAATCCGTAGAGAAAATATCCTTTGCCATGAATGCCCTTGTTTTGCGCAAAGGTACTATTTGCTAGAGGAATGCGCCTTATTCTGCTGCGTCGACTTGAGCGACCAAAGGAATAGTGTATTGCTTTTTTGACCCAACCTCTTCTACCAGTGCCCTAGTTCTTCGCTTTTCGAGCTTCTTAAAGCGACGACCTTTAAAGGTGAATAGAGCACCTGGTTTTAGGTCTCCCAGTAGTAAAATATGTTCGTCGCTATCGAGTTGAAGTACGACCTTTTGCAACTGTGGGTCACCGCCGACTGCGCTCTTAGGTCTTGCGGCATGATTTAAGATTGCAGAGCGGTACTCTTTAGGGAAATCACATTGATCCGCCATCTCTAGAAGCATTTGGCCGAACATGGTTTTCCATTCTACACCGTGAGGGGCAGCTTTTCGTCCGTAGGCATTCCATACCTTAAGATGTGCGATTTCATGGACCAGTGTCGTTAAGAATTGGTATTTGCCGAGGTTACTGTTCAATGTGATTTTAGCTCGGGCTCCCTTTCTCGGGGGGCGAAAATCGCCGAGCTTCGTGGCTCGAGGTTTATGAACGGCCAAATCAAAGGCTTCGTCTTTGAGCCATTTGTCAAGGAGGGGCAGCACTTCAGCCGAAGGCAAATAGGGCAAAAGTGGCGCTAGATTCATTAACCTACTTGCGTTGTTTGGATCGACGAGAAGGATGGGCAGTCGCAATCTTTGGCTGTTCCGCAGCTGCTTAGCGCGAGCGCAAGAAGTACAATAGAAATAGTGGCAATTCTCTTCATAACATAGGAGTTTGTCCTTCAAAGAAACTGTAAATTAGCCATATGATCACGAACTTTTTCGAAGGAATTGGTGCCTACGGCGTTTTAATGACGAAAGTATTTCGACGTCCAGACCGTTGGAAGCTTTTCTACCGTTCCACGATTAAGGAAATTCAGCTTCTCGGCATAGATTCCATTGGTATCGTTGTGATTCTGTCAGTTTTTATGGGGGCTATTGTCACCATTCAAACGGCCTTTCAATTGAGCGATGATCCCCTGATCCCAACCTACTATATTGCGATGGCCACTAGAGAATCCATTACACTGGAATTTAGTCCAACAGTGGTAAGCTTAATTCTTGCGGGGAAAGTAGGTTCAAACATTGCTTCGAGTCTTGGAACCATGCGTGTTTCTGAGCAGATAGATGCTTTGGAAGTAATGGGAGTAAATAGCGCTAGCTATCTCATTTTGCCTAAAATAGTCGCCCAACTGTTCTTCAATCCTCTACTCATTTTAATGTCTATGTTCCTTGGCTTGTGGGGCGGCGCAATGGCTGGTGATCTTCTTGGTCTAATTGCTTTCCAAGAAAGTATTAGTGGGTACCAATTGGAGTTTATTGTATTCGAAAATATCATCTACGGTTTGATTAAATCCGTGGTTTATGCCTTTATAATTGGATCCGTTAGTGCCTATTGTGGGTATACTGTGAAAGGCGGTGCCGTTGAGGTAGGTGTGGCAAGTACAAACGCTGTTGTACGGTCTTGTTTAGCGATCATCCTATCTAATTATGTCTTAACTGATTTATTGCTCAACTAATGATTCAAGCGAAAGGCATACACAAGAGCTTCGGTAGCAACGACGTCCTTAAAGGCGTTGATGTTGACTTTCATCAAGGCGAGACCAATCTCATCATTGGTCGCTCTGGTTCCGGAAAAACGGTCTTTCTAAAAACCATATTGGGCTTGCATGAGCCAGACCAAGGCCAAATCTTGTACGACGGTGAAGTTCTGGGTGAAATGTCCAAGCAACGCTTCAAGAAGCTTCGTCAAGAGATCGGAATGGTTTTTCAAGGTGGTGCCTTGTTCGATAGTATGACGGTGGCGCAAAACATCCGGTTTCCGCTGGAAATGTTTTCTACGATGACCGAGCATGAGATGGATCAGCGCGTCAAATTTGTCATGGATCGCGTTCGTTTAGAAGGTGCAGATACAAAGTTTCCTAGTGAGATCTCTGGCGGTATGCAAAAGCGGGTGAGTATCGCACGTGCGATTTCGATGAGCCCGAAGTACCTTTTTTGTGATGAGCCTAATTCTGGCCTAGACCCGGAGACAGCTATAGTGATAGATCAGCTCATTCATGAGATTACACACGAGTTCGGTATGACCACCATTGTGAATACCCACGATATGAACTCTGTTCTTGAGATTGGGGATCACGTCGTCTTCATGAAAGAAGGCCACAAGGTTTGGGAAGGAAACAGCTCTCAGGTTCTGAAATCTACCAATGCGGATGTTGAAGAATACGTCTTCAAATCGAAACTCTTCAAGCAGGTCCGTCAAGCCCTGCGTTAAGCGCAATTTTAAGACATAAAAAAACCGGGACGCTTGCGCGCCCCGGCTGGGTATTTTGTGTTGAGCAAGTAAGGATTACTTGATCGTGATGCGCTCTACAGTGTTCACGCCTTCGCCTTCTACTGAAAGGATGTACATCCCTTTAGCGTTATTGCTTAGGTCGATTACTTTGCGCTCGCCAGCTACGAAGTTTTCGTTAGCAGCGTATACTACTTGACCTAGTACGTCAACTACAGTAACTGTAGCATCAGTAGTAGCATCTAGCTCTACGTTAACCACACCGTTAGATGGGTTAGGGAAGATAGATACTGATGTCAAATCTGCGTCTTCGATACCGATAGTTGAAGTACCTGAAGCAGTTACAGAAATCAAGTGTGAGTAGCTCATGTTAATGCTCGTCTGGTCGTTTCTCCAAGCAGAAGTCCCTGACCATGCAGCATAACGGGTAGTGTTAAACAAGAAGTTTGAACAGTTCGTAGAAGTACTGTCATAGTCTTGGATAAAGTAACCTTGAGGAGCTGAAGTGTTTCCTTCTCTGTAGTAGTAGAAGTAGAACGGGTTGATATCACCAGTGTTGTTTGAGTAGTCGATAGTGTCTGACGTAGAAGCGCCACCTGGCAAGTACTCAATGAAGATACCCAACAACTCGTCGCCCATCATTGATAGACCACCGTTTGGTACTTCAACACCTACAACTGCAACACCACTATCTGCAGTGCTCAATGTGTAGTCAATCACAGTCGTGTTAGTTGCACTTACACCACCAGCGTTACCGTCAGAAGAGCTACCTGCGTATGCCATAGTCTTCGCAGTTGGTTGTACTGTTGGATCTAGAGCAGCCCAAGTACCTGCGTTGTACTGAACACCAGAGAAAGGTGAAGAGAAACCGTTCGCGCCTTTGAAGATGGTAAAGCGAATTTTATCGGTATTGCTACCGTCGAAGATATCGTAACCACCAATCACGTAAAGTGAATCAATGTTTACTTGATCTGTTTCATTGAACTCATTATCGCCCCAACCGTAGTAGTTGAAATCGTAAAGAGCCCCAACCGCGTGGTTGAAAGAGTAACCAGGAGTACCGTCAGAATAAACGATAACAGTCGAAGAATCAGGTGTAGTTGTAATCGCACCCAATGCCATATCCGAGCTGTAGAACTGGTACAAGAAGTCAGTGTAGTCGTAGTTGTTGTCTACAGCACCGCCTCTCTTGAGGATGATGTCCTCAATTTTTTCTTTAGCAGCAGCATCAGGAGTGATTTCAGCTTTCAACAATTTGTTTGTCGCAGCGTCCTGCGCGAAAGCGTTCAATCCAAATGCAACAGCAGCAAGGAGTAAAACTTTTTTCATAATAGATCTTTAAATGAATTGAGCTTCCAAGATAGGAAAACATCACATAACTAGCGCTTGCGAACCATCATAATTCCATCGCGAACGCTGAGAATAACTTGTTCGACTCGAGGATCTTTAGCGATGTGTGCGTTCAACTGCAAAATGGCTTTGGTGTCTTTGTCGTTTGGAACAACCTCTTCAACGACCTTCCCAGACCATAAAATATTGTCTACTAGCATGATGCCGCCGCTTGGCATTTGTGGTACGAGCAGCTCATAATAGTCCAGAAGACCGCGCTTATCCGCATCGAGGAAAATGAAGTCCCAAGGGCGTTGGAGCACCTTGAGCACATCGCCTGCTGGACCGAGGTGCAATTTCATTTGCTCAAAACGAGGGTTTTTCTGCCAATATTTGAGAATAATAGACTCAAGCTCCTCATTGATTTCAACGGCGTGAAACTCCCCGTCTGCTGCTAATCCTTCAACAAGGTAATGAGATGCATAGCCAGTAAAAGTGCCAACCTCAAGAATGTATTTTGGTTGTGCCATGCACGAGAACATCTTAAGGATTTGACCTTGTACATGACCGCTCAACATACGCGGCATGACTACTTTGACCCAGGTCTCCCGTTCTAATTCGTTCAAAAAATCGGGTGCCTCTGTGGTATGCTTGGAGATGTAATTGTGTAAGTCGTCGCTTAAAAATTCCATGGCATTAGGCTTTCGTGTAGATCAATGTAAAGGCGTGCTCTTTGGCAAGATACTCGTTGGCTACGCGCTGTAAGTCTGATGTGGTCAAGTCCCGTATTTGAGAAGCCACGAAATCAAATGTGCTCACTTTACCAAAATGAAGCAATGCACGTGCTGCGCCAATGGCGCTGTTCAGGCCATTTTCTTCTGCCAGTGCCATTTGACCGATGAATTGGTTTTTAGCCTTGCTCAATTGCAGTGTTCCCAATGGTTGACTGATAAATTTATCGACCTCCTTGTGTACCAGCTGTTCCGCTTTTTTCGTCTGAAGTGGGTCGCAGCCCAAGTAAATCCCGAGCATTCCAACATCGCTGTACAGGTTCATGTAGCTCTCGATGTTGTAAGCGATGCCGTGCTTTTCACGGATATTTAATCCAAGACGGCTGTTCATGGCAGGTCCTCCTAAGACATTATTGAGCAATAAAAGTGCTCGTCTATCGCTCGAGTGTATACCAGGTATACGCCATCCGGTCATGAAATGATCCTGAAATTGCGCTTCAGGGCTTACAATACGTTTAGGGGCAGTTGCCTCACTGGTTTCTGCAGACCATTGGTTTTCTGTGAGCGACCACCCTCCGAAGTGTTCGCCAAGAACTGCTGTAATACGCTCACCGCCGTATGGGCCGGTAACGGCAATTTTTATGCGTTCGGCCGTGTAGGTTCTGCTTTTAAACTCGAGGATGTCATTACGGCTCAGGCCATCTACACTTTCAGGGGTGCCTAATATATTTCTGCCTAGGCCGTTTCCTTCGAAAACAAGATCTTCAAAGTCGTCAAATATGCGTTCTGAAGGAGAGTCTTTGTAGCTGAAAATTTCGTCTTTGATGACCTCTTTTTCTTTGGCCAATTCTCTTTCAGGAAATGTGCTGTCAATTAACACATCACTCAGAAGTTCTACCGCTCGGCGTAGGTCGCGCTTTAAAAAGCTCGCATGGATGATCGTCTCCTCTTTGGTGGTATAGGCATTGAGTTCGCCGCCAACATCGTCCAACCTACTCAAGATGTGGTAGGCCTTCCGATTCTTTGTGCCCTTAAAAAGGTTATGTTCAATAAAGTGTGCTAGTCCCTGCTGATGTTTTAGTTCATCGCGGGAGCCTGCCTTAATGGCAACAGCAATGTGCGCAACTGTACTTTTCTTGTATTGAAAAGAACATTGAAGACCGTTAGTAAGAGTAAAGACGTCGCTGCGCTTCATTATTTTTCATCCAAAACTTCTAGCACCGTTCGGAAGGCGAGTGCATGTTCACCCCAGGCTTTTGCACTCTTTTCGCGCAGTGCACCCGCATACATTTGCATGTAGAGCTTAATACTCTCTAGATCAGAAGCGCGGTACTGAACACTGTAACTCGGGTGGTCCTGTTCTTGTTCTGGGAACACTTGCGTAAATATGAAGGATGTGAACATTCCCGTCTCCATAACCTCTGGGATATGTTCTTCTTTCATCCATTGGATCCAGCGTGCTTCAACGACTGGATTTACAACGATCGTTACATTGTAGATGTGTTCACTCATGAGGCAAAGGTACGATACATTGTGCGGGCCTGTTCAGTGTAAAAGCCATTTGGATAGCTAATCAGATACTCCATGAGTGCCTCTTTCGAAGAATCAGGGTCCAATTCAAATGCGGCCTTGGCGAAATAAAAATAACCTTCTTCTTTCCACATACCTTCCCCAGCGGCATTCTGAAGTACTAAAAAGCTTTGTTTCGCTTCTTGGAAGTGCCCCATGCTCAAGAGCAACTTCCCTTTTTTATACAAGAGATCGTCATAGACTTCATTCGCGAGTAAGATGTTCTCAATCCTATTGTACGCATCCAAGGCCTTTTGTTGTTGCCCCATAATTTCATAGAGCATGGGAACTCGCAGAAGCTGTAGCCCTTCGTAAAGGGTATCTTCTACAGAGTTTGCAGCAATCAATAGGGCGTTTTCTAGAGCGTCATTGGCAATCTCTTTCGAGGTTGATTTGAGCAGGACTTCAAGTTGTGTCTTTGCCCAGTCTATATCCCCGTCGTAAAAGGCACACATTGCCCGGGCTAATCGGCTTTCGTCGCCTTCTTTGGAATCTCCTAGAAGGGTTTCTGCTCGGGCAAATTCTATTAGGGCCTCATCGAATCGGCCAGCTATTTGAAGAACACTAGCATAACTCTTGTAGGTTAAGCCTTCAAATAGCGGTCTCGGATAACGAGCACGCAATGCTGACATGATCTCTCTATAATCGGCAGCTAGCGCACTGTCAATGCTTAGGTGCTTGATTTTATATTCTTCACGCGCTAGTTCCCAGCCGAAACAATTGCCGCATTGGCTGCCGTCAAATTCTTTGGTTAGCATGGCCGCTTGTTTTTCATCCAAGCGATCTAGAACACCGAGTTGTTCTATGAGTGCCTGATTCAGCCATCCGCCCTGAACCATGGATGGTTTCGAATGAATCATGAAATCATAGACTCTCGATGCGAGCTCATACTGTTCTATGTCCCTCGCATCGCGCGCAATATTCATCAGCTCATTGGCTCTGAAGTCGTCACTTTTTGCCTTGGCTTTTAACCATCTGAAGGCCCGCTCGTACTCGCCTAATTCACGATAAACGAACAATAGAAGACTTTCAAAAACGCCTACATCGCCACCGGCTTGAATGCGCGAAATAAGGGCTTCTTTCGCAGCATTAGCATGCGCACCGGACATATCATCTCCGATATTTTGAGTCATGCGTAATTTGATGTTGTTCAAATAACCGCGGTTTTCATCGATGGCCTTTAAATAGGCTTTGTACTGGGCGTCTATGTCCCCGAGTTGGGCATATAATTGGGCCCTTTCGAAAGAAACATTGAGTTTGGGTTGTCTTTGCTCGGCCAACTCATAGATTGCGATAGCCTCTTTTAAAAGACCGTATTTTTCTAATACTCGTGCGACAGCGCGTGAGGAATAAGGGTTCTTTACGACCTGTATCTCAATGTCTTCCCATTGCGGCCCTTTCTTTCTCAGTTTCCCGCTGAGTACCCAATAATCGACCGTGTATTGTGGGCGAGCATCCCCAAAGCGTTTGCTTTGCTTTCTGACAAGTTTAAGCGCAGCTGAGGTATCGTTACTTAATAGGTAAGCATCGAGTAACTTTTCATAGCTCGGTCCCTGAGGATTGGCGTTGTAATGGGGCTGTAGACAACGGGCGGCACGTGCATAATGTCCCTGCATGATCAGGGTGTCACATGTACGTATATTCATGGTAGGCTGTGACCTCTGGGCCAAGCCAAACAGCGGAATAAAAAGAAAAAGAAGTAATCTACTCAGGCGCATTGGTCGCTAAGATATAGTTCTTTAGCGAGTCTAAATCGGCCATTAGAGCGTCATGTTTACGGAGGCATTCGAAACAACCGCCATAGCTCTTGTTGATCCTACGGTCGGCATCTCTTAAGACGAAAGCTTCATCGTTGAAGTATTTCACTGCACTGGCACTATCAATGTCGCCATTTCTGACTGTCGATCTGAGGTTGGTTAATTGCGTGCTGTTGTATTTGGGGTCCAATTCTGTCGTGTAACTACCCACCACACGGCCGTAGTATTTTACGCAATTGTCCATTTGGAATAAGGGCCCTGTGAAAACCTCTTTGGGAATTTCCAGTGCCATCATCTCATCGACTTGTGCAAGGAAGAAAACTTGATGTTCACCCATTTCTAAGTATGCCGCATTCACTCGAGCGCTATCCACGCTCTGCATTACGGCTTCATGGCTTTCACTTAAGACAACCATGGAATCTAGCCTATCAACCATTTCCGCTTGCCAAGATTCTTGCGGTGCGCAAGAGCCTACTCCAAGAAGCAGAAGTGAGAGAAGTAGTAAACGATGCATTATTTGATAATGTCGAAACCGGTGTAAGAAACGAGCGCTTCAGGGATTTTAATCCCTTCTGGTGTTTGGTGGTTTTCAAGTAGTGCAGCCAACACACGAGGAAGAGCCATCGCAGATCCATTTAGGGTGTGGCAAAGCTGTGTTTTGCCATTCTCATCCTTGTAGCGAAGCTTCAAACGGTTCGCTTGGAAGGTTTCAAAATTGGACACAGAGCTCACTTCTAACCAGCGTTCTTGTGCAGCACTGTATACTTCAAAGTCGTACGTCAATGCAGAGGTAAATCCAGCATCTCCACCACACAGACGAAGTATACGATACGGCAGTTCGAGTTTGTCCAGAAGACCAGCCACGTGTGCTACCATTTCATCTAAAAGTGCATAAGAGCTTTTCGGATCGGTGATGCTAACAATTTCAACTTTGTCGAACTGGTGCAATCGGTTCAAACCGCGCACATCTTTACCGTAAGAGCCCGCTTCGCGACGGAAACACGGCGTATAGCCCGTACTCTTGATTGGGAAATCTGCAGCTTTTACAATTTCATCACGGAAGATATTGGTAATAGGCACCTCTGCGGTTGGAATAGCATACAACCCATCCAGCGGCATTTCGTACATCTGACCTTCCTTATCCGGAAGTTGTCCTGTCCCATAACCTGAGGCAGCATTCACAAAGTGCGGCGGTTGGTATTCCGTATAACCTGCAGCTCTGTTCTCGTCCAGGAAGAAGTTGATCATCGCGCGTTGAAGGCGTGCCCCGTGATTGACATATACTGGGAAACCAGCCCCGCTGATTTTTACCCCTAATTCAAAGTCAATGAGGTTGTATTCAGAAGCCAAATCCCAGTGCGGCTTAGCGCCCTCGTGTAAGGTTGGAATCTCACCTTTACGGCTAACTTCTTCGTTATCGTTCTCATCTTTTCCAGCAGGAACGCTCTCGTGAGGAACATTTGGAAGGGTAAGGATGAGGTCGTGTTCTTTTTCTTCGAGGCTTTGAAGTTCTTCGTTCAAAGCTTTGATTTCCTGCTTCAAGGCACCAGTTTCGGCTTTGAGTTCATTTGCCTCAGCACCTTTACCAGATTTGAATAATTGGCCAATTTCTTTAGCCAGTGCATTACTACGCGCCTGCTTTTCTTCCATTTGATGACGGATTCCACGGCGCTGTGCATCCAGGTCGATTAAGTCGTTCACCGTTTGAGTGGCGTCAATACCTCTCTTTTTCAATCCTTCAATGATTGCTTCCGGTTCTTGTCTGATGCGCTGGATCTGCAGCATAATAAATAGTGGTTTAAGCCTCGATGGCTATGACGCGCTCGATTTCTGGCGCATATTTTTTAATGGTGGTTTCTATACCGCCTTTTAACGTGAAGTCGCTCACTTTACAGCCAACACAAGCCCCGTGGAACTGAACCTCCACAGTGGTGCCATCAATATTTACTAGACTGACGTCTCCTCCGTCATTGGCAAGAAACGGACGAACCTCGTCTAGAGCTTTCTCGATTTTTTCTGTTAGCGTACTCACTTTTTCTATCATTTGGTCGAGCATCCGGCCATGGTTGTAATGCGGACAATCTCTGTTGGCGGTAGGTTTTCGTTGCGCTTGGCAACTTCGCTTACAATATTACGAGCGATTTCCTCAAAAGCCAACGGAATATTTGTTCCCTCTTGAAGTGCGGCAGGACGACCTACATCACCTGCTTCGCGAATGCTTTGAATTAATGGTAATTCACCCAAGAAAGGCACATCCAATGACTTCGCCATGTTTCGTGCCCCTTCTTTACCGAATAAATAGTATTTGTTCTCCGGCAATTCAGGCGGTGTGAAATAGCTCATGTTTTCCAAAATCCCCAATACTGGAACGTTGATTTGGTCCATCTGGAACATAGCTACCCCTTTTCGGCAATCTGCCAAGGCTACCTTCTGTGGTGTGCTAACGATGGCTGCGCCCGTAACTGGAACATTTTGAACCATACTTAGATGTATATCACCGGTACCTGGTGGCAAATCAATCAACAAAAAGTCGAGTTCACCCCAGTGTGTATCGTGAATCATCTGCGTCAACGCCTTTGTTGCCATGGCTCCACGCCAAACAACGGCCTGATCCATGTTGGCAAAGAACCCGATAGACATGATTTTCACGCCATAGCCGTCCACAGGTCCCATCTTGTTTTTGCCATCGACATTCACTGTCATGGGCTTGGCGTGTTGAATGTCAAACATCAACGGCGCCGAAGGACCATAGATATCAGCATCAATCAACCCAACCTTGAATCCCATCTTCTTCAATGCGATGGCCAAATTTGCAGTAACTGTGCTTTTGCCAACGCCGCCTTTGCCGGAAGCAATAGCGATAATGTTCTGTACGCCTGGAATAGGGGCTCCCTTGATGACATTACTCGCTTCTTCTTTGGCTTTCTCGCTCACGGTAATATTCACGACCACCTTAGCCTTGACATTGACCTCGTCATGGATGGCTTTCATGATATCTACTTCAAGCTTCTTTTTCGCTTGAAGGGTAGGGCTGATACTCTCGGCATCTACAATTACCTCGTCACCAAAAACTTGAATATTGCGTACCAAGTCAGCGGCGACTATGTTTTCCGCTTTTGTAGTACCCACTTTTTCGAGTGCCTTGAGGATATCTGATTTTTTCATGCGTAAAGAATTCTCTTGCAAAAGTAATAACCACTACTTTCACGACAGCGTACATTGCCAATGGATTCCACAGACACTTTGTTTATTACCGGCGCAACAGGTCAATTAGGAGCTTTCGTCCTTGCAGAGCTTCTTGGCCGAATGTCTACAGAAGGGTTTGAAGGTCCCATCTTGTGTGCGCGAAGAGCTTCTTCTTCTATGGATCAGGTTCATATGGTGGAGGATTTTTTAGAATTGGAGCGTGAAGCTCTTGCAAAGGCCCAAAATGTGAAGTGGCTGCATTGCGACCTCTCTGATGCCCATCACACTAAAAACGCAATCGACGAGTATTGCACGAAAGAAAACCTTCCACAGCCGAGTACTATAATTCACGCTGCAGCCACAATCAACGTAAGTCCATCGGCAGCAAAAGGAACTTCCAACGAACAGCTCACCGATGAGATGCTCCTGCTGGCTGAAATGCTAGGTGTCCAACACTTCACTCATATCAGTTCTATTGCTGTTATGGGCGGAAGTGTTTCCTTAGGTGAAGAAGAGGTCATTGGTCCTGAACATTTTCATCCGAACCGGTCAGATGCGTTCCTTTCTAATTATGCTTTAGGCAAAATCGCAAGTGAGCTCAGGGTTTGGGCTGCTCAAGCGGCGGGTCTTTCGATTTCTATTGTCCGTCCAGGTGTGATTCTAGGTATGGGGCCTAAGGCCAATGCCCCGCAGGAATTGTGGGCGCGTATTCTAGACGGTAAGCTGCCCTTAACCACCGATGGTTCAACCGGGGTAGTGGACGTTCGTGATGTTGCTTCCTTGGTCGTTAAGGCGCACACTCATAAAGTAGAAGGCCCTCTAGTAGCAGTGGCTGAAAATGTGCCGTTTTACGAACTTGTAGATGGCATGGGTGCTGCCATTGGTGCAAGAAGAAAGATCAAGCGACTTAATGCCAATCCTTGGCTTGAGCGTATGCGCTTCTTAGGTTTTCTAAGTCATGTCCCCGTGGTCGGTAGATTTTTCACTCCGCAAATGCGCATTATGCTTTTCTCTAGGGTCAAATACGACGGTGCTAGCGGAGGTGCGATTCATCCTTACAGACCTTTGGATCAGACTTTGAATGATTTCGGTAGCTTTTTACAAAAGGCCTGGAAATAAAAAAGAGCCGTACCAATGGCACAGCTCTTTATTGAGTCTAAACGAAGTTGCTATTAAGCGTTAGGGATAACGCTAACGTAGCTCTTGTTGTCTTTTTTCTTGCGGAATTCCACTTTACCGTCAACTAGTGCGAACAATGTGTGGTCTTTACCAACACCTACATTCTCACCAGCATTGTGTTTTGTACCACGCTGACGTACAATGATGTTTCCTGCGATTGCGTCTTGGCCACCAAAGATTTTGATACCCAATCGTTTACTTGCTGATTCGCGTCCGTTTTTCGAACTACCGACACCTTTCTTGTGAGCCATATCTTAATTATTTTTCTGCTTTTTTAGCTGCTGTTTTCTTAGGAGCTGCCTTTTTAGCTGCTGGCTTCTTCGCTGCTGTTTTCTTAGCAGTAGTTGCCTTCTTAGCAGTGGTTGCCTTTTTAGCTGCTGGCTTTTTAGCCGCTGCCTTAGGAGCTGCTTCCTTTTCTTCAGTTGCTTTCGCTGCAGCTTTTTTAGCTGGAGCTTTCGCAGTGATTTTATTAATAGTGATTGAAGTGAAGATTTGACGGTGACCGTTCATCTTCTGGTAACCTTTACGACGCTTCTTCTTGAATACAAGAACTTTATCGCCTTTCACTTCGCCGTTTACGGTAGCATCTACTTTAGCTCCGTCTATAACTGGGGCGCCAACTTTTACATCACCTTTGTCTTCAATGAGAAGTACACGGTCGAATTTAACTTTCTTCCCTGCCTCAACATTCAAGCGGTTTACGTACAAGCGTTGGTCTTTCTCAACTTTGTATTGAAGCCCTGCTATCTCTACAATTGCGTACATTATACTTGTTTTTAAGGGCTGCAAATATAAAACAACTCATTTAATAACAAAGCGTTAAAAGAGGGAAGATTGCAAAAACTTCAGGCCCCATTTTGAGGCTGCCGAGGGTAGTGCCCTTATATTTGGGCCACCATCCAAATATATCATTAATGAAAAACTTCATGATCTTGGGTGCACTGGCAGTTTCTACTGCATTGAGCGCCCAAAACAAAATTGACTTTGAAGAATACGATCTAGACAATGGTCTACACGTAATTCTTCATGAAGACCACAGCACTCCTATCGCTGCTGTGACGGTCCTTTACCACGTGGGTAGTAAAAACGAAGACCCAGAGCGTACGGGTTTTGCACACTTCTTTGAGCACTTGTTGTTCGAGGGGAGTGAAAACATCAAGCGCGGTGAATTTGACAGCTATGTAACTAACGCAGGTGGCGCATTGAATGCCAACACCTCTCAAGACCGTACGTTCTATTTTGAATTGTTACCGTCTAATCAAATGGAATTGGGCTTGTGGCTTGAAAGCGAAAGAATGCTTCATGCCAACATCCAGAACATTGGGGTAGAAACACAGCGTGAGGTTGTAAAAGAAGAAAAGCGTCAGCGTGTAGATAACCAGCCTTACGGTTCTTGGTTGGAGAACATGATGAAGCGCTTGTATACTGAACATCCTTACAACTGGGTGCCTATTGGTTCTATGGATCACTTGAATGCGGCCCAATTGGACGAGTTCATGGCCTTCTACAAGAAATTCTACGTTCCAAACAATGCGACATTAAGTATTGCTGGGGATATTGACGTTGAAAAGACCAAAGAACTAATTGCAGCGTACTTCGGGGATATCCCTAGAGGTGCTGATGTTGTTCAGCCAACAGTTAAAGAGCCAGCCCTCGGTGGCGAAAAGACTGCGACGATCTACGACAACATCCAGTTGCCGGCAATCATGATGGGCTACCGCATGCCTCCGCAGACTTCGGATGATGCTTATGCGCTTCAGATGGCGAGCTCAGTACTAAGTGGAGGCCCTTCTTCACGTATGTACAAGCGTCTAGTAGACCAAGATCAAACAGCATTGCAGGTTTTTGCCTTCCCATTCTCTTTGGAGCAGGGCGGTGCCTTTATCACTTTCTCTTTGGCAAACGCTGGAAAGACTATTGATGATATGGTTCCTGCATTGGAAGAAGAGATTTCAAAGCTTCAAAATGAATTGATCTCTGAGCGCGAATTCCAGAAGATTCAAAACCAAATGGAGAGCAACTTTATCCAAAGTAACTCGAAGATGGCAGGTATTGCGGAATCGTTGGCAGATTACCACACCTACTACGGTGATGCGAACTACATCAATACTGAGATTGAGCGTTACCGCAGTGTAACTCGTGAAGATATCCAGCGCGTTGCTCAAAAGTACCTTGTGAAGGACAACCGAGTGGTATTGCGCTATTTGCCAAAGAGTGAAGAACCAGCTGAATAAGACCTAAGATGAAAAAGTACATTTATTCCCTTATAGCAGTAGTAGCGGCCTTCACTTTGACGGCCCAGACTACCATTGATCGCTCGAGCGCACCTACTCCAGGTCCTGCTCGTGTTCCAACCATTGCTTCGTACGAAAGCTTTGAATTGAAGAATGGATTGAAAGTATTCGTGGTTGAAGACCACAAATTGCCACGTATTTCTATGTCCTTGATTCTCGACCGCGATCCTATCGTGGAAGGAGATAAAGCAGGTTATGTAAGTATTGCCGGCGACCTTCTAGGTGCAGGTACAGCAAACAGAACAAAGGCCGAGCTTGACGAAGAGGTAGATTTCATGGGTGCTAGATTCTCAACTTCAGCTTCGTCAATGAATGTGGGCGGTTTGAGTAAGTACACAGATAACCTCATTGAAATCATGGCTGATGTATTGTTGAACCCAAGCTTCCCTGCTGAAGAGTTTGACAAGCTGAAATCACAAATGACTTCAGGGTTGAAGGCAAACGCTGATGATCCAGATGCAATCTCTGGTAACCTTCGTGGTGCAACTCTATATGGTTTAGAGCACCCTTATGGTGAGGTGATGACAGAGGCAACTGTTGAAGCGGTAACGCTGGAAGATTGTAAGAACTACTTCTCAACGTACTTCCGTCCAAACATCGCCTACATGGTGGTTATTGGTGATATCACTACAAAGGATGCTAAGAAGAAGTTGAGCAAAGCATTGAAGGGCTGGAAGGCTGCTGAGGTGCCGTCGCACGACTATGAGAAAACTGCAGTACCTGCGGCAGGACGTATTGTTATGGTGGATAAGCCATCTGCGGTACAATCTGTAGTATGGTTGGGTAACGTCATCGACCTTCCTCAAGGACACCCTGATATCGAGCCATTGCGCGTTGCGAATCAGATTCTTGGTGGCGGTATGTCGGGCCGATTGTTCACTAACCTCCGCGAGGACAAAGCATTCACGTATGGTGCATACTCAAGCTTCGGCGTTGATCAATTAAATTCAACCTTTGGTGCATCTGCCAAGGTGCGTAATGAAGTAACAGATTCAGCGATCGTTGAATTCTTGTACGAAATCGGAAGAATGCGCACTGAACCAGTAAGTGAAGAAGATCTCATCGCTGCTAAAGCTTCTTTGAGCGGTGCTTTTGGCCGTTCACTTGAGAGCACATCAAGTGCTGCGAACTTCGCACTGAATATTGCACGCTACGGTCTACCTTCAGATTACTACAACAACTATCTCGCTCGTCTAGAAGCCGTAACTGCTGAAGATGTGATGCGCGTATCTAAAGAGTACATGCGTACCGAGAACCTTACCATCTCTGTTGTTGGGAAAGCTCAAGATGTAGCTGCAGGATTGGCTGCCTTTGGTACTGTTGAGTACTTCAATGCAGAAGGCCAAACTACTGATGCGCCAACATTCTTGTTTATGCCTGAGGGTGTGACCCTTGAGACAGTTTTTGGTAACTATTATGAAGCGATGGGCGGTGTTGATGCTCTAAAAGCATTGAGCGCCATCGATATGAAAGCCCACCTTGAGATCCCAGGTATGCCGGGTAAGATCAAGATGCGTACTGCTAAGATGACTCCTGGCAAGTTTATGATGGAGCAGAGCATGCAAGGCATGACCGTAATGAAAATGACTTACGTGGATGGCGTAGGTAAGCAAAGCGGAATGCAAGGCAAGAAAGATCTAGAAGGTGAGGAGCTCGAAGAATTGAAGGAGCAAGCGGCTTATGTTGTCGATGAATTGGCCTGGATGGAAGATTTGGAATCGTTCACTTTCGACGGTCAGACGTTGATGGACGGTAAAGCAGTTTACCAAGTTTCTGAAGGTGATAAGACCATGTACTTCGACGTAGCTACCGGTTTGTTCTACAAGAGCACTGAAACTACGGAAACACCTCAAGGCGACATGGCGGTAACCACTACCATTGAAGAATGGGGAGAGTTTGGCGGCGTGAAAATGCCGAAGGTGACCAAACAAAGTGCCGGTCAACAGCAATTCACAATCATCGTTGATTCGATTGAATTCAATGAAGATGTAAAATCAAAACTGTTCAAATAGAACAGTCTTTACTCCGATTAAATAATCCCTCACGGCGTTGCTGTGGGGGATTTTATTTTTTGTTGATGAGGTAGATACCTGTGATGATCACGAGTAATCCCACAAGGTGGTTCCAGAGAATCTGCTCACCATCCCACACGCCCCATAGAACGGCAACCACAGGAATAGCATAGGTCACTGATGAACTGAACAGTGCGCTGGTCATCTGGATGAGTTTGTTAAACATCATTACTGCAATACCACTACCGAGGATGCCAAGGATACAGATGTAGCCGAAATTTTGCCACGCATTTGGATCGGTGCTAAAAACTTCGAAAACGCCAGAACTTAAACTGTAAATTATGGTGAAGGGAGCAGCGCTGGCCAAGCTCAGGGTGGTCACAGTTAGTGCTCTTAAGTGCGGCAATTGCATTTTCAAGGTATTTACCGAAGTTCCATACATCATCGTGGCAAGGACCCCGAACAAACCGTAAGCCAGTTCGCCCTCCATTTCGAAAGCGCCTCGGAGTATGCTATTCATAGGAAGGATTAATAGCGCGGCACCGATTAGTCCGACGGCAACACCTTGCCATCCGGTTTTGCCGGCTTTTTGACCAAAGAACCAACCACCAATTAGAACCGTGAAAAGTGGGACTAGGGAATTGATAATACCTACTACGCCACTATCGAGATGATTGACCGCCAGAGGAAACAAAACATAGGGGATGGCATTGCCTAAAAAACCTACAATGAGTAATGGGACGAGATCTTTTCTTTGAAAAAATCGAAAGTGTCTGAACCCGATGGCCGTCATAAAAAGTGCGGCAATACTTACTCGGAGTGTACCTACTTGGGTGTAGGTGAAGCTCTCGAGACCTCGTTTCATGAGGATGAATGATGAGCCCCAGATTAAGGCAAGTCCAATGAAAATGAACCAAGGCAGTAAGGGGTTGTTTTCTTTTGTAGTGCTCATGCGGCAAATTTGTAACAAAAAGCACAGTCCTTTTCCTGACCGCCCTTAATTTTGTAAAAAAATAGAGTGATGAAATACACTGTACTACTTGCAGCAACATTGGTCCTTGCATCTTGTTCATCTCCTGAACCAGAGTCGCTTACTATTCCTGCAACGGCTATTGAGCCTATGGCAGAGGCAACAGCAAATGCTGAAGCGTCTTTGTTTATTTCGGGAATGACCTGTGAAATGGGCTGTAAGGGAATTATTGAAAGCAAGCTTGGAAAGAGTGCTGGTATTGTGAATTTCGAGATCACTTTTGCGGACAG
>WTIZ01000064.1 GCA_011525035.1 Cryomorphaceae bacterium
TTAATGTCTTTGATTGAGGTCCATTGTGCTTCTTGGGCCGTGGTGGTAAGACCGAAAAGCAAAGCTGTGATAAGCAGAGTGTTTCGCATGTCCCCAAATTAGGAAATAAGCAGTAAGTTTAAGCAAACACAGAACCCATGTCTCGCAGAAAATTTCTGAAAAACCTCGGTGCTCTAGGTGCCGGAACCGTCATCTCACCACTCGCAGCTCAAACACATTCGTCTTCCTCACTTCCACCAAAAAAGAACAGTCCCGTTGTCATAAGTACTTGGATACACGGTATGGAAGCTAATGCTGGGGCGTGGGAGATATTGGGTGCAGGAGGAGATGCTTTAGATGCTGTTCAAAAAGGTGTAGCGGTTACGGAAAGTGATATGACCAACAGGAGTGTAGGGCTCGGTGGAAGGCCGGACCGCGACGGACATGTGACTCTAGACGCTTGTATCATGGACCATGATAGCCGATGTGGATCCGTGGCTTTCTTGGAGGATATTCAGCACCCTATTGATGTCGCTCGTGCCGTTATGGACAAGACACCGCACGTCATGTTGGTGGGCGAGGGCGCCCAGAAATGGGCATTAGAAAACGGGTTCTCAAAAGTGGATTACCCCGTGCCGCTGCCGCAGGTTCAGAAGGACTATGAAGATTGGCTCATAAAGTCAGAATACAAAACAGGCGTCAATGTCGAGAATCACGATACCATTGGCATGCTGGCCTTGGATGCGAGCGGAAGAATGGCAGGCGCGTGTACCACTTCGGGCATGGCCTACAAGATTAGAGGTCGCGTAGGCGATAGTCCCATCATTGGCGCAGGACTGTTCATTGACGGAGATGTCGGTGGCGCTACAGCCACGGGCGTGGGCGAGGCGATGATTAGGACGGCAGGCGCTTCTGCTGTAGTGGAATCCATGCGACGTGGAGCTTCACCGGAGGAAGCCTGTTACGATATCGTGCAGCGAATTTTGAAAAAACATCCGGGCGTGGAAGGTATGCAGGTGGGTTTTTTAGCAATGAATGTACAAGGTGAATACGGCGGATACAGTGTTTACAATGGATTCAATTATGCGCTGCGCACGCAAGATCGCAATGAGATGGTGGATGCCAAATACATGAGAACATGGGAGTAAGAAATAGACAGAACCGCCGCTGGATTACAGGTGTATTCGCAGTGGTCATTAGTGTGGTTGTAGTTCTTTTTACAAGGTCTGTATCCGATTTTAACGAAGGCCAAGTTTGCAAAGAGTGGGCGGCCGTGGATGCCCTAATTCCGCCTGTACGTTCTTATGATTTTGACAGTTCTGCTTGGAATACGTTGGAGGCACCTGTGTTTGAATTGGACTCGAATTTAAATGAGGAAGCCTATCGTATCGTTTCCGATGAAAACGGCATTACGGTTCTCCACGGCGCCGAGGGCGACCATCGTGCACAGAGCACGTTGGGTCAATTAGGCATGCTGGGAAATGAGGTTGCCTTGCCCTGGGGCGAAATTTCAGATGAACCGGTATTTGCACACCGCGGCGTACTTATGGATGTCTGTCGTCATTTCTTTACGGTCGATGAGGTCAAGCGTCAATTGGACATCATGGCTCTGTATAAATTCAATGTGTTGCACTGGCATTTAACTGAGGACCAAGGGTGGCGCATTGCCATGGATGCCTATCCAAAGTTGGCCGAGATAGCTGCTTACAGATCGCACGGCGATAGCCTTTACGGAGGGTTCTACACCCGAGAAGATTTGGAGGAGGTGGTCGCTTATGCAGCCGGATATGGCATTGAGGTTATTCCTGAAATAGAATTGCCCGGACACAGTCAGGCGGCCTTAGCAGCCTACCCTCATTTAGGCTGCAGCGGGGAGTCAATAGCAGTGGCTAACGAATGGGGCGTTTTCAAAGACATTTATTGTGCAGGAAATGAGCAGACCTTCGAATTTTTGGAGGATGTGCTCGACTATGTCTGTGAAATCTTCCCTTCGAAATACATACACATTGGTGGGGACGAAGCACCTAAGTACCGGTGGGAGCATTGTCCAAAATGCCAGCTACGCATCAAAGAGGAAGGTCTACGGGACGAAGAGGCCTTACAAGGTTGGTTCAATACTAGAATTGAAAATTACTTGGCTGCCAAGGGCAAGCAAATCATTGGTTGGGATGAAATATTAGAGGGCGGTTTGAGTCCGAACGCAACCGTTCAGAGTTGGCGCGGATTTGAAGGTGCGCAGCACGCTGCGGAGCAAGGCCACGATGCCATAGTAAGTCCTACTTCACATGCTTATTTTGACTATCCAGTGAGCAGCATAGACGTACCGAAGGTCTACGATTTCAACCTGTATCCTGAAAAATTGGACCGATTCACCCACGGTCACCACATCATTGGCGGTGAGTGCAACTTGTGGTCGGAACGCATTCCTGATATAGAAACCCTTGACCGAAGATTCTTGCCCCGAGGTATCGCCATGGCAGAGGTCTTGTGGTCCCACCCAGCTGAGCGTGATTATGATGCATTCTGGCAAAGGCTTCAACTTCAATACCCAATGTTAGATGCTTTAGGGTACAGTTACGATGTTGAACAGGTACCGGTCGCATTGTCGTCTTCTAATGAGAGCTATAATGGCAAGCTTGAGCTTAGAGCAACAGCAACCCCAGCCTTCCCCAATCTGCAACTTGAACTACGTTCATCAACAGGCATATTATCGGATACTACAGCGACTTTTTCGAGTCTCGGACTCCATTCGATGCAGGTTCAGCCTCAGCGCGATGGTCGTAGCATGGGGCCGGCATTGACCTACGATTTTGCCGTTCACCAGGGGCTCTTAACACACAGTTGTTTAACCTCTCCCTCCACACCTCCGTATACAGGCACGAACGACATTCCCATGGCAAACGGTGTGTTGGGATCTACAAATTTTAGAGACGGAAACTGGGTAGGTTATTTTGGTCCAGACCACTTTGGCGGCCACTTTGGATGGAAGGAGAAATACATCATAGATTCAGTGAAAATCAATTTTTTGCAGAGCCGGTTATCTTGGATTCTCGTTCCCGAAATGGTCTATGCTGACATCTACGTCGAGAGCGATGTGATCGAAAGGTACCAGTGGGATAGAGATGTGAGTGTGGATAAGGAAGGCACCTTCATTCATACCATGACCTTGGCTCCAGAGGGCGGGTTTCCGCCTACAAATTCTATTAATTTCGAAATTCCAAATACCGAAAAACTGCCCGATAATCATCCTGCTGCAGGACAGCCTGTATGGCATTTTTTGGACGAAGTACAAATCTATGGCCGACCGTATAGAGATTGAGATTGCCTTAGAAGAAGCAAGGCATGCAGAAGGGCTTCATGCCTTAGGTGTGGATCGCATTGAATTGTGCGAGAATTTGGCGGAAGGAGGTCTGACGCCATCTTTTGGTAGGGCACGGGAAGTAGTTGCTGCTACGCCGCTTCCAGTATATGCCATGCTACGTCCTCGAGCAGGAAATTTCCACTATTCCTCCAGCGAACAACACCAAATGTTGCTCGATCTTGAAATGCTTTCGAAGACGGGAATTCGAGGCGTTGTAGTTGGTGCATTGACTGGGGAAGGCTTGTTGGACCAGCGCTTCATGGCTCTCGTTACTGATAAGGCGAAGCAGCACAATCTAGGCATCACTTTTCACCGTGCCTTTGATGTATGCAAGGACCCTGAGTCAGTGCTACAAACTCTTATTGACTTAGGTGTAGAACGCATCTTGACCAGCGGTTTTCAGCCAAAAGTTGATCCGCACGGGCTTGCAAAGACTTTAAGTTGGGCTTCGGGCCGCATCCAAATTCAAGCCGGCAGCGGTGTGAACGCTGAGGTCGTTCCTAGTCTTAAAGAAGTAGGGGTGACTGCCTTTCATTGCACCGCAAGGAAATGGTCGGCTTCTGATGACGATTCTTTTGGCTTTGAAGGCGAATGGAAACGCGACGAAGACAAAATCAAAGCGCTCGTTACTGCAGCGCGAGCGTAGGGCATAAAAAAACCCACGCCGCAGGCGTGGGTCTCTTTAAATAAATGCTGTTACTCTTATCTCTCCCAGCGTTGAATCTGCTTCAAAGTAAGATTCACTGGTACCGGTAATTGAGGAATGCTCAAAGAGATTACGGTATCAAATCTGAAGTTGAATTGCTCCTGAGTCAACGTTCTGATATCAAATTCAAGGTTGCTAGGCACTAAGCTTGGACCACCTCCAAGTGGATTGTCAAAACCTAGGTCGATGCCATTCAAAACAAGGATGGTATCGTTTTTAATAGACCAACCCATGCTATCCATTCTAACACCTGCTGAATCTATGGTCAGGCCTCCGTTTTCCATGAAGTTTGCTTCCATGAAAGTAGACGGGCTTACATCACTTGAATCTAAAAACGGCAATGCTTGTACTTGAAGTTCTTGATTCACTCCAGTCCATAGACCAGTTACCTTAAACTCCGTGCTTTTGTTTTCCCATTTGGTACATGCTACTGCAAGTAGACCAACGGCTGCGATAAGGGCGATTTTTTTCATGTGGTTGTATTAAAATTCTTCTCTTTCTAATCTATTTCTGTGCCAAAAGCCTTGTTGCCGCGGATTTATCTGCGGCCAACTGCTTTTTCAGCTCATCCAAGTTATCAAATTCCTGTATATCACGGAGATGATGGGTCAATTCAAATTTCACATCCGAACCGTAGAGCTCAATCTCAATTCCGATGCAGTGTACTTCCAATTTGCGCTGTGCACTTTTTAGGGTGGGTCGACCTCCTAAATTGGCCATCGCGGGATATACTTCCCCATTAACATGGAGCAATCCGGCATAGACACCATCTGCTGGCAACAGTTTGTGCTCGAAATCACATTCTATGTTTGCGGTAGGGAAACCAATAGTCCGGCCAATCTGATCGCCTTTCACCACGCTACCGCTAATGCTGTAGGTAGAACCTAAATAATTATTGGCCAATTCCACTTTCCCCTCAGCCAAGGCAGTCCGAATTTTGGTACTGCTTACATTGACCTCGTCGATATCTAATGCTGCTATTTCCTCAACTTCAAATCCATAGATGGGGCCAAACTCCTTCAAATGTTCGAAGCTTCCTTCTCTATTCCTTCCGAAGTGGTGGTCGTATCCAATGACCAAGTGTTTTACCCCTATAGTGTTGACCAAATGTTCTCGAACAAAGTCCAAAGATTGGGTTCTTGAGAACTCCTTAGTAAAGGGATGAATGATCAAATGATCCAGTCCGGTCTTTTCTAGCAGTGCTATCTTCTCTTTTTGACTGGACAACAGTTCCAACTCGACATCGGGTTGCAGAACCAATCTTGGATGCGGTGAGAATGTTAACAAAACGCTTTCCCCGTTTACTTCGCGGGCCTTTGCAACAAGTTGATCAAGAATCTTTCTATGGCCCAGATGTACCCCATCAAAGGTCCCTGTGGTAGCCACTGCACAAGAAAGTGTCTGAAAATTCTCTAATCCGTAAGTTACTTTCAACGTCTGTTGTAATTTGCTCCAAAATTAAGCATTGCAAACCGCATCCCAATGAGAAAGATTTCATCAAGACAAGCCGTTCAAGCTGGATGGATTAGATACAAGAATAAAGCCGGAATGTATACGGCCTTCACGCTATTCAGTGTGATCGTTTCCTTCGTTGTGGCTACTGTAG
Organism: Cryomorphaceae bacterium; assembly: GCA_011525035.1. Lineage (GTDB taxonomy): Bacteria > Bacteroidota > Bacteroidia > Flavobacteriales > Schleiferiaceae > UBA10364. Next base: position 5,653 of record WTIZ01000064.1, read on the forward strand.
CAACGGGTATTGGTGGGGTATTCTCCTTTAATGCCTTCATTCAAGCCACAGTCATCGCAATTATAGCGGGCATTGTAAGTGGTCTTTTGAACGTTGGATTCGCTCATTTTGCCCGTAAAGATGAAGCAGGTGAAGACGTTGAATTTGGCCACTTTTTAGATGGATTCAGAATCAATGTAAAATCGGTAATAGTGGTGATGGTAGCTATGGTGATGCTTTCTCAGATTGCTTCCCTGCTCATGCCTCAGGAATTAATGACATTTCAATTGACCGAAGAACAGAGCCAGGACTTTGAGCTTATGATGATGGCTTTTGAAGACCTAAGCGAAGTGCTGCAGGCGAACATGGGGAGCTTTTACCTCTTCGTAGGCTTGCAAATTTTCCTGAGTATCGTGTTGATGTTTGCGCCATATTTTGCATCACTCAACGGTAAGGATGGATTAGAATCTTTGGCCGATTCAATCAAGCTCGCCCTCCCGAATTTCTTAAAGATCTTCTTAGCAATATTCTTAGTTACGCTTATCGCGATACCCGTGACTGTTTTAACTATTGGTTTAGGCCTTTTGGTGATTGTACCGTTCATGCAGTTGGTGGCCTACGATATCTTCGCCCAGCTTACGGAAGAGTAAACACTATTCCCTTCTAAAGAAAGGATTACCAGCTTTTGCGTCTGCAAAAGACTGGTGGACCTCTGTGGGGTTGCATTCAAACCAACCCTGAAGCATGCTTCACATGCTCCGGTCTTTTTGTTTTTATCCTTTCGCTTGAGCAAGCTCAGCTTGTCTAAAAAACAAAAACCCCGGTCACAAAGTGATCAGGGTTTTGTTTGTGCGGATGAAAGGACTCGAACCTTCACGCGATAAAGCACTAGTGCCTAAAACTAGCGTGTCTACCAATTTCACCACATCCGCATCAAAATTGGACGGCAAATATAAGTAGTTTCTATAAAATCGAATCGTGTTTTAAATAAATTTCTGCTTGCCGAGGGAAAAGAGTAATTTTGATTTAAACCCAAGTATATGCCTTCATTCTCCCCAGAAGAATTAATCACTAGAGACCGTCACAGAATCCTATTGGGTGCTGTGGGTCCACGGCCTATTGCCCTAGTTAGCACAGTGGATGAATTCGGAAACCCGAACTTAAGTCCGTTTAGTTTCTTCAATATATTTTCTTCAAATCCTCCGACGGTAATTTTCTCTCCTGCACGCCGTGTAAGAGATAATACGACCAAGGACACGTTGCACAATGCGCTTCGTGAGCAAGAGGTTGTTGTAAATGTGGTGAATTACGATTTGGTGCAGCAGGTGAATTTGAGCTCGGCAGAATATCCTTCTCATGTGGATGAATTTGTGAAGAGTGGATTGACTCCTGTTCCCTCAGAGCTCGTAGCTCCACCGAGAGTAGCAGAAAGCCCGGTAAGTCTTGAATGTATTGTTAAAGATGTGGTGGCTTTAGGTGAAGAAGGAGGCGCAGGTAATTTGGTGATCTGTGAAATCAAGAAGATTCATTGTGCGGCTCACGTGATGTCTGACGAAGGCGGTTTGGACCAAGAGGCACTCGACCTGGTTGGTCGTATGGGTAAAAACTGGTGGGTAAGAGCCTCCGGTGATGCTCTTTTCACTGTTGGAGCTCCTCAGGTAGGGATTGGTGTTGATCAGATTCCAATGGTTATACGCAACTCGACTGTTTTAACCGGGAATGATCTTGGGCTCTTAGGAGGTGTAACAGTCCTGCCTACAGAAGAAGAAATAGAACAAAAGAAAAATGACTTTGATATCCGGAGATTATTGCAGAATTATGCAGACGGAATCGAACGTCGCGAAGCCTTGCATGAAGTCGCAAGGGAACTGCTTGAAAATGGGCATGTTCACGAGGCTTGGAAAGTATTATTAATAGATAAATCGGCCCGATAAGAAGGGTAAGAAGATGAACATTGAAGCGAGAATTGAGAAAATAATGGATGAGCAGGTGATTTCTGACCGATTCAGAAAGCGCGAATTCGTAGTACAGACGAAAGAGCAGTATCCACAAACCTTGTGTTTTGAATTTACTCAAGATAAAACTTCGGTTCTTGATGCTTACCAAGCCGGGCAAGAGGTAAACGTAGAGTTCAACATTCGTGGTCGCGAGTGGACACCTCCGCAGGGTGGTGCTACGCGTTACTATACGACGCTTCAGGCTTGGAGAATGTCTCCACTACAGCAAGCAGCTGCGCCGGCACCTCCATCAGATCTACCTCCAGCGGGTCAGCCATTTACCCCTAGTGGTGACGATAGCGTTCTTGACGACGATCTACCGTTCTAATTCACCTAAATCGTGGGGCGCTCCATTAATCCATTGCACTTTATTGGCCAGGACGGTTGGACCGTTCCGGATCCCGATACAGCTGCAAATAGCGAAGGGCTCATCGCCCTTTCGTGGGATTTAGCGCCAGAACTATACGACAGGTGTTACCACAAAGGCATTTTCCCTTGGTTTGAGCAGGAGGGCGTGGTATTCTGGTTTTCCCCAGAGGTCCGCTCGATTACACCTACTGCAGAAGTGAAGGTGGCAAAGAGCATGCGCCCCTATTTGAATAAAAAGCACTGGCGTTTCTCGGTCAATACCGTCTTTGAAAAGGTCATTGAGAAATGCGGTGAAGTCCCACGCCCTGGTCAAGCGGGTACATGGATCAGCGAAAAATTTCAAACGAATTTCTTGCACATGCATCAGCTAGGCATGGCGCATAGTTTTGAAGTTTGGGAAGGCGATGAACTCATTGGAGGAACCTTTGGCGTGATGACGGGCGGTGTGTTTGTTGGGGAGAGCATGTTTCATACCCGCACCAATGCAAGTAAGTTTGCCTACATCGGCATGTGTCAGCACTTGAGCCGTAACGGAGTAGAATTTGTGGACAATCAATTGCCTACGGAACACTTGGACAGCCTAGGTGCCTGGAACATTGAGCGTGAAGAATTCTTGGAGCTGCTGCACCATCATTCTGAAAGTAGAGAACGTGTGGTTCTCGAAGCGCTGCCCAAAACTACCCTACCTCTTTAGGGCACCCGAAAGTGTATTTAAGCTAAGCACGCTGAGTGCGATGAGCACCCCTGGGATAAGGCTGAGATAGCCCTTGCCTGTAATGATATATGGGTAATAATCACGAATCATACTGCCCCAAGAAGGCAGGGGTGGCTGCGCACCAATACCCAGAAAACTAAGTCCACTTTCAATCAGAAGCGCACTCGCGAAATTCGTCGCACAAATCACTAGGAGTGGTGCAATGGTATTCGGCAAGATTTCTTTGAACAAGATGTGGGAGGTGCTGAAGCCAAGTACCTTGGCGGCCTCGACATATTCTTGGTTTTTCTCGACTAAGAATTGGCCACGGATTACGCGGGCAACCTCCACCCACATGGTAAGCCCTACAGCGATGAACACTTGAAACAGTCCCTTGCCCAAGACAAAGGTCAGCGCAATGACCAGCAGGAGGGTAGGTATGGACCAGAGGACATTCATGAGCCAGCTGAGTATTGCGTCTATTCTACCTCCAAAATAGCCTGAAACTGCTCCTACGGGGATGCCAATAATCAGGCTCACTAGAACAGCGACAAAGCCTACGCTAAGTGATATGCGACTGCCAAGAACCACTCTCGAAAAGTGGTCACGGCCAAACTTATCGGTGCCAAAGAGGTGCAAACCGTTCACCGTTTTACTCCCTGGTGAGAGCAAAGTATGCTTCAAATCCATTGTGTTGGCATGAGGCGCAGTATCGAGGACGACAAAGTCAGCGAGCAGTGCAGCTAGAATCAAAGCTACAAGCCATCCGAGTGCTAGTTTTTGAACTGTAGAAAAGGTGCGTATCACAAGAGCTAATCTAGCTCAAAAAAAGGACTACTTCAGTGTAGCGATAATCTCAACACCTTCTCTGAGCACAGCATCCTTGGCCAGGTTGCGGTACCATTTGGTGTAAATGTCCTTTTGAACACTGTCAGTTTCAAACATCACCAAATGATCAGGCAGCGGAACTACGCCGGTACTGTCTTTCAATTTGTAGAGATTTTTGAATCGTTCACCCTCCTTTTTAATGGAATCTTGGAAGCTCACGTAGGCATTATAATCCAACGGTATGAACGCGTTTTCTTCACCAGATTTAATCCATTTCGCATACTCGGCCGATTTTATAAAGACTGAATCGGCTTCTACACGTTTCATAGAGGCTTTCTGTGCCTTCTTGAAAGATTTCGACCACCCGTCTTCTTCAGTATAATTTGCTTTCGCAACGTAATCTACCGGAAGTGCATGGTCGTATTCTTTTTCGCCCATATCAATAAGGTCGTAGGCACCTGGAAGTGAAATATCTGGAACAACACCCTGAAGCTGCGTGGTACCCCCTGAGATGCGGTAAAACTTCTCTGTGGTAATCTTGATAGCTCCTAATGGTTTAAGATCATTCAATGGACCCCCAACGGCGCGATCCAGGTCGAACATGTTCTGAACGGTTCCTTTGCCGAAGGTGCTTTTCGACGGGCCTACAATTAGTGCACGACCGCGGTCCTGTAGGGCAGCGCTCACAATCTCTGAGGCAGAGGCGCTGTAGTTGTTGACCAACACGACCAACGGCCCGTCCCAGTAGACTTTAGGGTCTTTGTTGCCTTTTGCACGGGTACCGTTCTGGAAGCTCTTCACCTGTACCTGAGGTCCTTTTTCAGTGAACAGCCCTGCAATCTCGGTAGCGGCTTGTAGTGAGCCACCACCATTGCTGCGAAGGTCGAGAATGATGCCGTCCACACCTTGCTCCTTGAGCTTGATGATTTCCGCTTTTACATCTTCGGCAGCATTGCGGTTGTTCTTGTTGTAGAAATCCACATAGAATTTCGGGAGCTTGATGTACCCTGTCTTGGTTCCAAGCTCTCCTGTGAGCGAATATTCTCCGTCTTTTTTCTTGTAGGTTTTCCCGTCCAATACAGCGCTACGAGCAAAGGTGCTTTCGATCTCGACAACGTCGCGAATGATGGGGATAATTTGGCGAGAGCCGTCCTTCTTCTTTACCGTTAGACGCACTTCCGAGCCTTTTTTTCCGCGAATGAGCTTGATGGCTTCACGTACTTTGTAACCAATGACATCCACGGGTTCTTCACTGCCCTGAGCCACAGCAATGATGCGATCACCCACCTCGAGGTCGCCCTGTCTCCAACAGGCAGATCCTGCGATGATGCGTTCGATACCGATGTAATCGCCTTCTTGTTTTAGTTGGGCGCCAATTCCTTCAAACTGCCCCGTCATGCTCAGTTCAAAGTTCTCGTTTTGCTGAGGTGCCAAATAGCTGGTATGTGGGTCGAAGGTTTCACAGTAGGCGTTCATGTACATCCCGAACCATTCAATACGGCTCACGTCCATCAAATCTTCGTACCATTCTTCTTGAAGTTCCAATTCCTTTTCGCGCGCTTCTTTTTCTAGCGTTGTAAAATCTTTGATTTCTACCTCTTCGTCGGTTTCGGCATCCTCTTTTTGGGCATTGTCCTTCTCGTAGATGCGATTAAGGATACGCCATTTCAGGTGTTGCTTCCAGCTGTTCTCTAGAGCTTCGACGTCGCTCGCGAATGGGCGCTCCTCAGCGTCCGAATAAATGCTTTCATCCTCAGTGTAATCGAAGGGGGCTGCAAGTAGACGCGTGTAAATCTCCTTCGAACGGTCTATGCCTTGGATGATTAGGCCGTAACTCTTGTCAAAGAAAGCAGTGTTGGTCGTGTAAAAAGCTTGGTCAAGATTGTTTCTGTCTTTGGCCAATTCATCCACCTCTGTCTTCGTCAAAAAGAGTTTGTTGTAGTCTATGGCTTCTATGTAAGTGTCAAAAATCTCGGCACTCAGCTCGTCGTTCATTTCCTTGGGCTGCAAGTGTACATTGGTCAACGCGTCGCGAACCAGGGCGAAAATCACGGCCTCTTTATCTTCTTCTGTGCCGTATTTGTTGAATCCAAAAATGATTAGGGCCACACCTAAAAGTGGCAGGAGGTATTTGAGGTTTTTACGCTGCATAAGCTTGGAATACATAGGAAATGACAAGGTACGATGTTAAATGAATTGGACCACACTGAAACCGTTAAAGGAATACAAAAGCTCATTCCATTATATAACGCCATAAACCACAAATTGTTAGTACCTTTGCACCCCTTATTACAAGGATGTATTTAATCTAATTGAAAGCAGATGAACATTAGCAAGAACGAAGTAGATGCACTAAACCTAACGGTAAACATTGAAATCACTCCTGAAGATTACCAGGACAAAGTGAACTCTGTGCTACAGAATTACCGCAAGAGCGCTAACATCCCAGGATTCCGTCCAGGTAAAGTGCCAATGGGTTTGATCAAGAAGCAATACGGTAAAGCGGTATTGATTGACGAGATCAACAAAATGCTTCAAGATTCTATTTACAACTACATCCAAGAGGAGAAGTTGAACATTCTAGGTAACCCACTTCCAGTTGAGCAAGAGGAACTAGATTTCGATACTCCGGGAACATACAACTTTGGTTTCGAGCTCGGATTGAGCCCAGAGGTTGATGTTAAAATCACGAAAAAGAACAAAGTAAAAGGCGTCAAGGTCGTTGCAGACGACAAGGTGCTAGATACATACATGGAAGATATCCGCGGTCGTTACGGCAAGATGTCTACTCCAGAAAAGCCAGCAGCTGATGATATGTTCCACGGTTCATTTACTGAGGTAGATGCTGATGGTGCGGCTGTAGAAGGCGGTATCGTTAAGGAAGATGCACAGTTCTTGGGGACCAATTTGAAGACCAAGAAAGCGCAAGGTGAATTGGCCAAAACATCCATGGGCAGCACGACGACTTTCGATGCTAAGAAGTCGTTCGGTAAAGATTACAACGTTGCAGGATTGCTCGGAGTAACTGATGCCCAGTTGGAAGCTTCTACAGGATCTTTCGAATTCAAGCTCACGAACATCAGCCGTATGGAGCCTGCTGAGTTGAACCAAGAGTTCTTCGACAAGGTATACGGTGAAGGTGCAGTGACTTCAGAAGAAGAAATGCGTGCTCGCATGAAAGAGGAAGCGGAGCGCATGTACCAAAACGAAGCGGATCAGTACTTCTTGAACAACGTTGCAGAGTACTTGCTAGATAAGACCAAATTTGACCTTCCTATCGCATTCTTGAAAAAGTGGATGCAGACTTCAGGCGAGAAGCCATTGACTGCTGAAGAGGTAGAGGCTGATTGGGAAAAAACAGAAAAAGGATTGCGTTACCAGTTGATCGAGAATGCAGTGATCACAGCTGCTGAAATCAAGGTAAGCCGCGAGGATCTTCTAGACCACACTGTAGGTATGGTGAAAGCACAGTTCCAACAGTACGGTCAACAAGTGATGGACGACGAGATGTTGAAAGGCATTGCAGAAAACGCACTTAAAAACGAAGAGGAAGTTCGCCGTATCAGCGATCAAGTGTACAACGCGAAGCTTCTCGCACACTACAAAGAATCTTTCAAAGTTGAGGAGAAAGAGGTGACTTATGATGAATTCATCAAATTGGTCACAGAAAAGGCATAACTTAGAACAAAATCTAAGGGAATTGTCTTAACCTTCAAACCAACTTTGATTCATGGATTTAGGAAAAGAATTTAAAAAGTACGCTACCAAGCATGCCGGCATACAGAGCATGTATGTTGATCAGTACGTAGATGCATCGTTGACGCCATACATTATTGAGGAGCGCCAAATGAACGTTGCACAGATGGACGTGTTCTCGCGTTTGATGATGGACCGCATCATCTTTTTGGGAACAGGCATCAACGATCAGGTAGCAAACATTGTCCAAGCACAGTTACTCTTTTTAGAGAGTGCAGATGCGAAGAAGGACATTCAGATATACATCAACTCACCCGGTGGTTCTGTGTATGCAGGACTAGGCATCTATGATACCATGCAGGTAGTCAACCCAGATGTTGCCACAATCTGTACAGGAATGGCGGCTTCAATGGGCGCTGTACTTATGTGTGCAGGTGCAGAGGGCAAACGCTCAGCGTTGAAGCACAGCCGTATCATGATCCACCAGCCTATGGGCGGTGCTCAGGGACAAGCTTCAGATATGGAGATCACCTTGCAAGAGATCCTCAAGCTGAAGAAGGAGTTGTATTCTATCATTTCTCACCACAGTGGTCAGCCTTTCGATAAAGTAGAGGCAGATTCTGACCGCGATTACTGGATGACTTCGCAAGAGGCGAAAGACTACGGTATGGTTGATGAAATTTTGCTCGGCAAGAATCAAGCGAAGTAATGAGCGAAGAGAAGAACATCCACTGTTCCTTCTGCGGTCGCAGTAAGGATGAGGCAGAGATGATGATTGCTGGTGTGGATGCCCACATCTGTGACCGTTGTGTTGGCCAAGCGGGTGGTATCCTTCACGCTGAACTCGGTGAAAAACCGCAGTCTAATCCGTTAGATGTTGCTGCAAAGCCAGAGTTTGATTTTACCCCAAAGCAAATCAAAGAGCACCTCGACGAATACATTATTGGTCAAGAGCCTGCCAAGCGTACACTAGCGGTGGCAGTATACAACCACTATAAACGTATTGGCTTGGTTCCTTTGAAGGATGCACCTGACGTCGATAAATCCAATATTGTTCTGGTAGGAAATACAGGAACAGGTAAGACGTTAATGGCACGTACCATCGCCAAGATGCTCAATGTGCCGTTCACCATTGTAGATGCTACCGTACTGACAGAAGCAGGTTACGTAGGTGAGGACGTTGAAAGTATATTGACACGTTTGTTGCAAGCGGCCGATTATGATTTGAACCGTGCCCAGGTTGGTATTGTGTTTATTGACGAAATCGACAAGATTGCACGTAAAGGAGATAACCCATCCATTACACGTGATGTAAGTGGGGAAGGTGTTCAGCAAGGTTTGCTTAAACTCCTTGAAGGTTCGAAAGTGAATGTACCGCCAAAAGGGGGTCGCAAGCATCCGGACCAAAAGTACATTGAAGTCGATACCACAAACATCCTCTTCATTGCAGGTGGCGCCTTTGTGGGAATTGAGAAGAAGATCGGTTCCCGATTAAATTCGGCAACACTCGGGTACTCGAAAGAGAGCCGTAATCACGTGGAAGATGATGAGGTATTGAGCTACATCACACCTTCTGATCTGAAGAGCTTTGGATTAATTCCGGAGCTCATAGGTCGTATGCCTATTGTAACGTTTATGTCTCCGCTAGATAAAGATGCGCTTCGTGCCATTTTAACCTTGCCGAAGAATGCGTTGATCAAGCAGTACCAGCACCTCTTCCATATGGACGACATCGCCTTGTCTTTTGACGATGAAGTGTACGATTACATCGTTGAGGTAGCCCTCGATTACAGCCTTGGCGCACGTGGATTGCGCAGTGTGTGTGAGGCCATCCTTACGGACCATATGTTCGATGCACCGGGCATGGAGGAAAAATCCATTCACATCACTAAAGAGTATGCTAAAGCGCAGATTGAACGAAGTTCGCTGCGCAAAATTCCAGCTTAAAGAATACTAAAAAGGCCGCCCATCGGGCGGCCTTTTTTGTGCTTTGGCTTCGCTGGTCGCGCAGCCTTTATCTCATAGTGGTGTACACATTCTGTACATCGTCGTCCTCTTCTAATTTCTCAATGAGTTTTTCGATGTCCTTGGTCTGTGCTTCGTCCAGTTCTTTCGTTGTGGTTGGGATATATTCAAAACCAGATTCTATAATCTCGTGACCCAAACCTTCTAGACCTTTTGCGATGTTTCCGTAATCCGCGAATTGGCCATAGATCATGATGATTTCAGTTTCTTCGCCGTCTTTCTCTTCAGTATCCTTAAACACATCTTCGGCGCCATGGTCAATCATCTCAAACTCGAGCTCTTCCACGTCGATATCACCGGCGGCAATCTTTACATGGCACTTGTGTTCGAACATGAACTCTACAGAACCTGACGTCCCAAGAGAACCGTCACACTTATTAAAGTACGAACGTACATTCGCTACCGTACGTGTGTTGTTGTCTGTGGCCGTCTCCACCAAAACAGCGATACCGTGTTGACCGTATCCTTCATAAATAATGGTCTTGTAGTCGCTTTGGTCTTTCGACATTGCCTTTTTGATGGCGCGCTCCACATTGTCCTTTGGCATGTTGGCTGCCTTGGCATTTTGAAGCAACATTCTCAAGCGGTAGTTCGAATCTGGATTATCACCACCTTCTTTTACGGCCATGATGATGTCCTTACTAATTCTTGAGAAGGTCTTCGCCATCCCTGCCCAACGCTTAAACTTGCGTTCTTTTCTAAATTCAAATGCGCGTCCCATAAAGGTCAATTTCTTTTAATGCAGCCCAAAAATAACAACTATCGGCGAGCTTTCTTCAGTGAAGCTTTCTTTGCCTTGCGCTCTTGCTCCGCTTCCCACTTTTTAATTTCACTTCTTCGGCCAATTCTACTTGTGATGTAATCCTTTTCTAAATCCCATCCACGGGCTGGGCTGTATTCTCTTCCATAGAATATGATTTGCAGGTGCAGCTTGTTCCATAGTTCTCGAGCAAACAATCGCTTAGCATCCTTCTCGGTCTGGTCTACCGATTTGCCATTTGAAAATCCCCAACGGAACATCAGTCTTTGAATATGGGTATCTACTGGGAATGCGGGTACTCCAAAAGCTTGACTCATCACTACGCTAGCAGTTTTATGACCGACACTTGGCATAGCCTCTAAGGCTTCGAAGCTTGCCGGGACTTCGCCGTTGTAGTCGTTTACAATAGTATTCGAAAAGGAGTGGATGCCCTTACTTTTCATTGGAACTAAACCACACGGTCGAATAATGGCAGCGATCTCTTCCACGGTCATTTTGGCCATGTCGTAAGGGTTGTCCGCCACAGCGAAGAGCTTCGGAGTAATTTGATTTACGCGCTCGTCGGTGCACTGTGCACTCAGTACCACTGCCACAAGCAGGGTGAAAGGATCTTTATGGTCCAAAGGCACCGGCGTTTCCGGGTAAAGCCGTTCTAGTTCATCGACGACGTATTGTACTTTTTCTGCTTTGGTCATGTGGAAAACTATTTATTGCTAACAAGGGTTCTAAGGAACAAAACAAAGCTAACTTCGAGTTGTTGAGAAATAAAATCAATTCACAATGGCATTAAAAATCGGACAAAAAGCACCTGCATGGAGCGGTGTAAATCAGAACGGAGAACACATCTCCTCAGAGCAGTTCTTAGGCAAAAAGGTCATCCTGTTTTTCTACCCTAAAGCAAGTACTCCTGGCTGTACGGTCGAAGCCTGTAACTTTCGTGATAACTACGCGGATTTAGCAGCAAAAGGATTTGAAGTAGTCGGCGTTAGCGCAGATTCAGTCAAGCGTCAGAGCAACTTTGCTACCAAGCAGGAGCTCAACTATAATTTGATTGCTGATGAAGAAAAATCAATCATTATGGCATTTGAAGCCTGGGGTTGGAAGAAGTTCATGGGTAAAGAATATGAAGGCATCTACAGACATACTTATGTGATCGATGAAGCGGGTATGATCGAGCAAGTTTTGGAAAAAGTAAAAACCAAAGAAGCCACTGAACAGGTGCTTGAACTCTTCGAAAATTAAATTTCTCTGCATAAATTATTAGAAAGGCTTTGAAGTTTCATTCAAAGTTCTACATTTGTACAAATTCTAATATTTTTAGCATTCTAAGATTATGAGCGCAGACAAAGACGCCAAATTAAAGGCACTCAAACTCACAATGGACCGTATGGATAAGGCATACGGTAAAGGAACAGTAATGAAAATGGGCGATGCTCCAGTTATAGAAGTAGATTCTATTCCAACCGGATCATTGACTCTAGATGTCGCGCTTGGCGTAGGTGGCTATCCTACAGGTCGTGTGGTTGAAATCTACGGACCTGAGAGTTCAGGTAAAACAACATTGACCTTGCATGCTATTGCTGAATGTCAGCGCAAAGGCGGTATTGCTGCGTTTATTGATGCGGAACATGCCTTCGATCGTTTTTATGCTGAAAAATTAGGTGTGAATACCGATGAGCTCATCGTTTCTCAACCTGATAATGGAGAACAGGCTCTCGAGATTGCGGACAATCTAGTTCGCTCTGGGGCTATTGATATCCTCATTATTGATTCTGTGGCTGCATTGACACCGAAGGCTGAGATTGAAGGTGAAATGGGGGACGCGCGCGTAGGTCTGCAAGCGCGTTTGATGTCTCAAGCACTTAGAAAGCTTACGGGTACAATCAGCAAGACAAACTGTACGTGTATCTTCATTAATCAGTTGCGTGAAAAGATTGGTGTTATGTTCGGTAACCCAGAAACGACTACCGGGGGTAATGCTTTGAAATTCTACAGTTCGGTACGTTTAGATATTCGTCGTTCTACTCAAATTAAAGACGGCGATAAGGTGATCGGTAACCGTACAAGAGTGAAGGTGGTTAAAAACAAAGTAGCTCCTCCATTCCGTTTGGCAGAATTTGACATTATGTACGGAATGGGTATTTCTAAGGCAGGCGAATTAATCGATTTAGGTGTCGCTCATGACATCCTCACAAAGAGCGGATCTTGGTTCAGTTATGGCGAAACAAGATTGGGTCAAGGACGTGATACGGTGAAACAATTGTTCGTTGATAATCCAGAATTGGCTGAAGAAGTCGAAGCAAAAATCAAAGCTGCGCTCGCAGAAAACGACTAAGTGTCTATTTTACACTAAGTTATATTATCAAAGGCGCTGATTTTCAGCGCCTTTTGTTATTAACGTGTTCATATAAACTTAACGTTGAAACTAACTAATCTGTGAAGACCTTGTTAAATTTGAGATGAATAACCATTTCAAAAACAAACAATGAAAAAGGCTTTACTAATTGT
>WTIZ01000038.1 GCA_011525035.1 Cryomorphaceae bacterium
GTTGTGCTGTAGAGTGCACCGGGTCCTACCCAGGTTGGACGCCTAATCCAAAGAGTGCCATTCTAACAACGATGACGGATTTGTACCGCAAGCTTTTTAATGGTGAGCCGCGCGTAAATGCCTGCCATGCCGGATTAGAGTGTGGAATTTTGGGAACCAACTACCCTGAAATGGAGTTGATTTCATTTGGGCCAAACATTCGTGGTGCGCACAGTCCAGACGAAAAAACACAGATTTCATCCGTGAAAAAGAGCTGGGAGTTTTTCCTAGCAACATTAGAAAACATTCCAAACGTAGACTGATATGTTTGACAATTTAAGTGACCGTCTAGAAGGCGCGTTTAAGGTATTACAAGGGAATCATAAGATTACCGAACTCAACATTGCGGACAGCGTAAAGCAGATTCGTCGTGCGCTCGTTGAGGCGGATGTTAGTTTTAAAATTGCCAAGCAGTTTACCAATGATGTAAAAGCTAAAGCGCTGGGTTCTGGCGTACTAACAGCGGTGAAGCCTGGTCAGGCTATGGTGAAGATCGTCCGTGACGAGATGGCCGAGCTGATGGGCGGGCAAGCTGAAGGCTTGAATTTGGCAGGTAAGCCGGCAGTTATCCTTATGGCCGGTCTGCAAGGTTCGGGTAAGACTACCCACAGTGCGAAATTGGCCAATTACCTAAAGAACAAGAAAACGAAAAAGCCGCTATTAGTTGCTTGTGATGTTTATCGTCCAGCAGCAATCAATCAGCTTCACGTACTAGGGGAGCAGTTGGGCATAGAAGTTTTCTCAGAAGAGGGTAACCAAGACCCAGTGAGCATCGCTACAAATGCCTTGGCCCATGCTAAAAGCAATGGTCACAATGTAGTGATTGTCGATACTGCCGGTCGTTTGGCAGTGGACGAGGAGATGATGGCAGAGATTGGTAATATCCACAAAGCTATTGCTCCTTCAGAGACCTTATTCGTGGTGGATTCTATGACGGGTCAAGATGCCGTGAACACTGCGAAAGCCTTTAACGAGGTGCTGAATTTTGACGGTGTTATCTTAACGAAATTAGACGGTGATACCCGCGGTGGTGCAGCACTTACCATTAAAAGTGTTGTAAACAAACCCATCAAATTCATTGGTACAGGAGAAAAAATGGAGGCCTTAGACGTATTCCATCCTGACCGTATGGCAGACCGGATTCTCGGTATGGGTGATGTGGTTTCCCTTGTGGAGCGCGCTCAAGAACAGTTTGACGAGCAAGAGGCTCGTAAGATGAGCAAGAAGATCGCTACCGATTCATTTGGTTTCGACGACTTTATGAATCAGATCCAGCAAATCAAGAAAATGGGGAACATGAAGGACCTCATGGGTATGATTCCAGGTATGGGGAAAGCCATGAAGAACATTGATATTGATGACGATGCATTCAAGCACATTGAAGCGATGATCAACAGCATGACTTTAGCGGAACGCCAGCAGCCTGATATCATCAACGGTTCTCGCAGAAAGCGTATTGCTATGGGTTCGGGACGCACAGTCCAAGACGTGAACAACCTGCTCAAGCAGTTTGGTGATATGCGCAAAATGATGAAGATGATGCAAAGCGGCGGAGGACGTCGTGGAATGATGAACATGATGCGCGGAATGCGCTAAAGACATAAACTATGGTAGTTTTAGACGGAAAAGCAACATCGGCACAGATTCGAGCAGAATTGGCCGAAAAAGTAAAAGGACTCAAAGCAGAAGGGAAGAAAGTCCCGCACTTAGCCGCCATCTTGGTAGGAGAGGACGGTGCTTCTCGTACGTATGTGAATGCGAAAGTTCGTGATTGTGAAGAGGTTGGTTTTGGTTCAACACTGATCAAGCTTCCTGCAGAGACCACTGAGGCTGAGCTGTTAAAAGCCATTAATAAGCTCAATAACGACGAGGATATCGATGGATATATCGTTCAGTTGCCGTTGCCAAAGCATATTGATGAAACTAAGGTACTGTTGGCCGTAGATCCGAAAAAAGACGTAGACGGATTCCACCCGGAAAACGTTGGTAAAATGACGCTAAACCTTCCAACGTACATCCCTGCTACGCCGCAGGGTATTGTTGAGATTCTTCGTAGATACAACGTACCAACGGAGGGTAAGGATTGTGTAGTTATTGGTCGTAGCCATATTGTAGGTTCTCCGATGTCTATCCTGCTTAGCCAGCACAATTACCCGGGCAACTGTACTGTCACGCTTTGTCATTCAAGAACAAAGAATCTAAAAGAGGTTTGCCAGAAGGCAGATATCATCGTAGCAGCTTTGGGACGTCCAGGATTTGTGACGGCAGATATGGTCAAGGAAGGCGCTTGTGTTATTGATGTGGGTATTACCCGTGTAGATGACCCTTCGAAGAAAAGTGGTTTCAGATTATTGGGTGATGTGGATTATGACGCCGTAGCGCCTAAGTGTAGCTTCATTACGCCTGTACCAGGTGGTGTAGGTCCAATGACCAGAGCTGCACTCATGATGAATACGATGAAAGTAACCGAATTGTCTTAAATCGTTTGAAGGACATAACCACATCTCAGAGTTACAATAGCGCCGACGTGCGTAATGGATTTGTGGTGCCCTTGATGGAGGAATTTTACACGATCCAAGGAGAGGGCGCGCACACGGGCAAAGCAGCGTATTTTGCTCGCATTGGCGGCTGTGATGTAGGCTGTCACTGGTGTGATGTCAAAGAGAGTTGGAACCCAGATACACATCCACCTACTCCTATTTCAAGCATTGTCGCCAATGCCAAGAAGTATAGCGATACTATTGTTGTTACGGGTGGTGAACCGCTCACATGGGACATGAATCCTTTGGTAGATGCGCTCCATGAGGTCGGGATGAAAGTTCATGTGGAGACCAGTGGTGCTTATCCATTGACCGGAGACTGGGATTGGATTTGTTTAAGTCCAAAAAAAACAGCTCCTCCAAAACAAGAATATTACACCTCCGCCGATGAATTGAAGGTGATTGTATACAATCAGAACGATTTTAAATGGGCAGAGGAACACGCGGAAAAAGTAGGAGAGAAGTGTGCATTGTTTTTACAACCAGAATGGAGCAAACGAGAAGAAATGATGCCCCATATTGTAGATTACGTCATGAAGCATCCGCGATGGAAAGTAAGCCTACAGACCCATAAATATTTGAACATTCCATAAAGCATGGCGATTACAACGGACATAGATAAGGCCGTTCAGCTTTTGCTTGAAGGAGCATTGGTAGCATTGCCTACAGAAACAGTTTATGGATTAGGAGCTAATGCTCTTGATATCAACGCGGTAGCTAAGGTATTCGAAGCGAAAAACAGACCTTCTTTTGATCCATTAATCGTTCATGTAGCCTCCATTGAACAGGCTCAAGAAGTTGCCGAATTAAACGACGCTGCGATTGCGTTGTTCGAGCGGTTTAGTCCTGGCCCCTTGACGCTAGTTTTGCCAAAGAAAGAGGTTGTGCCTGATTTGGTGACTTCAGGGCATCCAACGGTAGCCATTCGTATTCCCAATCATCCCATGACCCTCGAAGTCATCCGAAAAAGCGGATTATGTATCGCTGCACCTAGTGCAAATCCTTTTGGTTATACATCCCCAACGACTGCTGCTCATGTTCAGGAGCAACTCGGTGACAAGATAGATGCTATTCTAGACGGAGGTCCTTGTGGTGTTGGGTTAGAAAGCACCATTGTCAATCTGTGCGGAGATCCTCGTGTTTTGCGTTTGGGAGGATTGGCATTAGAGGAGCTGGAATCTGTACTCGGGGCTCTAGAAGTTCAAACGAGTTCCTCGAATCCGAAAGCGCCTGGAATGCTTAGCGCTCATTACAATCCGGGCGCTAGTGTTCGACTCTTTTCCAACAAACAGGAATTGATCGATCACTACAATGGTGTTGATAACTCTAAAACAGGAGTGCTTATCATGGGCGAGGGTCTTGAAGGCTCAACAGTGTTCAATTTGAGTCAATCTGAAAACGACGTAGAAGCGGCATCTCGCTTATTTACTGGCTTGAGAGCGTTACGTGCCATGGGATGTACGGAAATATGGACACATTATTTACCGGAAAAAGGATTGGGACGCGCCATAAATGACCGCTTGAAACGAGCAGCGAATTAATCATTTCGATTAAGGGGTTTATTCACCCTTTATTTCTTAAGCTTTTAGTATTTTGTTCCTCATGAACAGAACACTACTCGCAATCTTCCTATTCTTAGGGACATACCTCAATGGTCAGATACGTGGAACCGTCTTTGATGATAAGAAAGAGCCTATCATTGGTGCTTCGGTACGTGTGGTACTCAATGGAGAATTGAGCAACATAGGAACGGTTACAGATTTCGATGGTGCCTGGTCGTTGGACATCTTTAATTATCCAGTTCAAGTCGAAGTCAATTCTATGGGATTCGCCACACAACGCGTGGTAATACAGAATGCTTCTCCAGTTCGCATCACATTGAAACCGGACCGCAATGTCTTGACGGAGGTAAGTGTGGTTCAACAACGATTAAGTGAACAACAAGAAAAGAGTGCTCTTACTGTCGAGAGTATGGATGCGCTGGCCATTAAAGAAAGCCCTAGTGTCAGCTTTTACGATCACCTTGGAACGCTAAAAGGAGTGGACTTAACTTCCGCAAGTATTGGATTCAAGATTATTAATACGCGCGGATTCAACAGTACCTCTCCTGTACGATCACTTCAGCTCATTGACGGTGTAGATAACCAGAGCCCTGGTCTAAACTTCTCTTTAGGAAACTT
This sequence comes from Cryomorphaceae bacterium, assembly GCA_011525035.1. GTDB lineage: Bacteria > Bacteroidota > Bacteroidia > Flavobacteriales > Schleiferiaceae > UBA10364. The sequence goes on from WTIZ01000038.1 coordinate 4,760, forward strand.
TTTGGGTGCGCCCGATCTCGATATCATGTCCGTGGATGTTATTGCTGGAGCAAGTACAGCATTTTACGGTCCGTCTGCTTTTAACGGTGTCATCTCAATGACGACCAAAGATCCTTTTGTCTTTACAGGAATTAGTTCTAGTCTTAAAGTAGGGGAGCGTAACCTGACAGAATTAAGTGTTCGCTGGGCAGATAAAGTCAATGATAAGTTCGCCTACAAAATCAATCTCTTTGCATTAAGAGCAGACGATTGGCAGGCCGAAAACTATGATCCTACTGATGTTAGCGCCGACGATGCTTTGAATCCAGGTGGATATGATGCTGTAAATCGTTACGGTGATGAAGAATACTGGGATGCAGGGGGAGATGTTAAAGGATACCCGGGACTGGGAAGATTCTACCGTCCAGGTATTGAAGAAAAACACCTGGTAGATTACGATACTGAAAACCTCAAATTGACCACAGCACTTCATTACAAGTTCAATGACAATGTACGAGGCATCTACGCAATGAATTTTGGTGCAGGTACTACCGTCTATCAAGGGGATAATAGATATAGTCTGAAGGATATTCTATTCCTTCAAAACCGCATAGAGCTTCGTGAAGAAACGGGCAAGTGGTTTTGGCGTGCATATTCAACTCACGAGGATGCTGGCAATAGTTATGATGCTTATTTCACTGCACTTCGCATGCAAGACAGTATTGTACCGGATCAGTTCTACAGCAATCAATACCGCACTATGTGGTACATCTTTAACAGACCTCAGGTAAGAGCGCTGCCAGATTACCCATCGAATACATTGAGTAACGCAGACTTTGAGGCAGAGATGCAAAACGTTATTGCGAACAACAGGGACTTCTTTAACCAGCTTCACGATACGACCAATGCCATTGTAATGAGTTTCATGGAGGCGGTGTACGGCTATTCGGTTGTGAATTATTTAAAGCCAGGTACAACGGAGTTCAATGAGCTAAAAGGACATATTACTTCTACATTATTTACCGAAGGAGGGAGTCGATTCTACGACAAAAGTGCGCTATACCACAGTCAAGGTGAACGCACTTTCGATACTGATGCGGGTCAATTTAGAGTGGGTGGTAATGTTCGACTCTACACTCCAAATAGTGCAGGTACCATCTTTAGTGATACCGGAGATGTCGTCATACGAAATTACGAAGCCGGTATTTATGGTGGTTGGGAACAATTCTATTTGGATGAAAGACTGAAGACCAGTGTTACAGCCCGTCTAGATAAAAACCAAAACTTCCAGCCATTGGTGAGTCCAGCGGCATCTGTTGTCTACAAGGCTAATGAAAATCATACATTCCGTTTCAGCTTGAGTAGCGCAATTCGAAACCCTACACTGGCAGATCAATATTTGAATTACAATGTAGGTCGAGCAGTACTGTTAGGTAATCTTGACGGATTCGATTCACTCGTAACCCTGGATAATATTGTCGATTACCTCGCAAAGCCAGGAAACGAACGTTTGACGCACGATTTTGGCTATTTCGATGTGGATGCAATCCGCCCCGAGAGAGTACGAACTGCTGAAGTAGGGTGGAGAGCCACCTTGTTTGAGCGTGTTTTTGTTGACGCTAACTATTACTACAGCAACTACAACGATTTCATCGGCTACATTATCGGTGCAAAGATTGTAGAAGGTACCACGGCTATCGACCGACTGAAAGAGCTCCAAGTATACCGTGTTGCGGCCAATGCGACCGAACAGGTTACTACCCAAGGCTTCTCTATAGGATTAAACACATTCATTGGTGATTACCACAGTCTTAGCGGAAATTACAGCTGGAACAAGCTCACATCGGCGGTCAATGACCCTATTGTACCTGCCTTCAATACACCTGAGCACAAATTCAATATTGGATGGAACATGAGAAACTATCCAATCAAGAATGACAAGGACAAATTGTTGGGCGCAGGTGTGAATTACAAATGGGTAGAAGGGTTCTTGTTCGAAGGTTCGCCTCAATTCACAGGAAGTATTCCTTCTTATGGCTTAGTAGATGCACAGTGCTCTCTAACCCGAAACCATTTGATCAATAACAAAAAAACAACTGTTACGTATAAAATAGGTGCTAGTAATGCACTGAATAACAAAGTATATCAAGTATTTGGAGGGCCTTTAGTAGGGAGGTTGGCCTATCTAAGTATTCAAATTAATTAACCCCCCTGCAAAACCTTGCTTATGAAAAAGACTTTACTTTTTATTTGCGCGCTTTTGATGTCGTCGAGTGTATTCGCACAGCGCTACACGACTCCAATCTTTAGCGAAGCTGACGTAGTAACGTCAACGAACGTAGCGTACGGTGTAAACTTTAACCCGTACATCGATTCTGCCTTATTGGGTGGAACAAATCTTCAACCATTGATGGCAGACTTTTACATGCCTTCACCAGCAGTTGATACGGCAACGGATCGTCCGGTTGTTATTGTATGGCATACAGGATCTTTCATTCCTAAAGGACTTAACGGTTCACCACTAGGAACGAAAGAAGATAGTGCCGTTGTGGAAATGTGTACTCGATTCGCAAGAATGGGTTATGTGGCTATTGCTGCTTCTTACCGTTTAGGTTGGTTGGCAAACAGCACAAACCTTGATTTGCGTCGTGGAACCAACCTTCTTGCGGTGTATTACTCCATCCAGGATGCCAAATCTTTGGTTCGTTACTTGAACCTTACTCAAGTGGGTGCTGGTAACCCTTACGGTATTAATGCTTCAAACACAATCATGGTAGGACAAGGCTCTGGTGGATACATCACCTTTGCATATGCTACTATCGACAAGCATTCTGAGGTGACTGTACCTTCGAAATTCCAATACCAAGATACCATCGGTATGTTCGGTGGCACCGTCTCTGTAGGTGATCCTTATGTAGATACTTCAGTAGTAGGTGATATTGACGGCTACGGTGGTCAAGTTACCGTAACTGGTCAAAACACATTAGGTCTTCCGACAATGGACTACAGTTCACCAGGACGTAACTTCGTGAACCACGCAGGTATGCCAGATGACGTATTGATGGTGATCAATATGGGTGGTGCGCTAGGTGACGGTGCTTGGTTGGAGCAAGGTGATGTTCCAATGTTGAGTATCCACAGCAAGTTTGACTTCTTTGCACCTTACGATACAGGTATGGTATACGTACCTATTGGTCAGCAATTCTTCCCGGTTGTTAGTGTTACAGGTTCTTACGGTGCTATCAAGGCAGCGAACGGATTCGGTAACAACGATGTATTCTTGAATGAGAACTACACGGATCAGATTTGGGTTGATGAGCAAAGTACTAACCCAACCGGTGAAGAATGTATTTACACTGTGGAGATTCCACCAACAAATGCACTTCAACCATGGGTTGTAAATACAGCACCATGGAACTGGTATGATCCAAATGACCCTTACGCTTCTCAGAACCCTGCAAATCCAAATAACGCTGCTACTTCGCAAGCTTGGATTGATACGGTAATGGCATTTATCGTTCCACGTATGGCCACTGTACTTCAGGCGGAAGGTGTTCCAGCTGGAATTCAGGAGTTTGATTTAGAAATGAAGGTATATCCTAACCCTTCTTCAACTGGTTTGATGAATGTGGTTACTGCAAATAATGTAGCTATTGAAACGTTAACGGTATTCGATATTACAGGACGTGTAGTTGTTCAAAAGCAAGGCCTCGGCAATGCGACAGAACTGGATCTTACAGCATGGAATTCAGGGGTATACATCCTCAAAGTAGAGACGGAGCAAGGAGCTGCGGTTCGAAGAATTACTGTGAAGTAATCTCCTCATAACTTTTAGTTATCCCCGCCTTGCAGGCGGGGATTTTTTTTGCCCTAATTTTGACCCTTCTTAGACAAACAGTATGATCAATTATCAAGGGGATATTATCGAGCTGAACGCATTGCCTGTTCAAGACGTGAAAAGAGCTACGATGTACGGAGATGCCGTATTTGAAACCATCCGCATGCGCGATAATAAGTTGTTGTTTGTCGAAGATCACTACTTCCGTTTGATGGCAAGTATGAGGATCCTTCGAATGCCCATACCGATGGAGTTTACCCCGGAATTCTTCGTTGATGAAGCCAACAGGTTGGCTGAAGAAGTAGCAGTAACAGATGGACGGTTGAGACTACAGGTCGTTCGTAAATCTGAGGGTAAGTATACGCCTGACGAAAACAACGAATGCGTTTGGTGGATGGAACTTGAAGAACTGAGTACTCAAGATTATACTTGGACACCGAAAGGACTGAAGGTGGATCTATTCAAAGACCATTACATTCAGCCGGGACTTTTATCGACATTGAAATCTTCAAATGCACTGCCGTACGTACTTGCGGGCATTTTTGCCAAGGAAAATGGTTTTGATGCAATGCTATTGGTAAATGATAAAAAGATGTTAGTCGAGGCAAACGCGGCTAATGTCTTTGTCTTAAAGGACAACATTTTAAAGACTGCTCCTTTGGAGGATGGACCGTTGAGAGGTGTCTTCAGAAAGAACCTTATTGGCTGGGCAAAAGAAATTGGCCTTGAAATCAAAGAGGAAAGTATCAATCCTTTTGAACTTCAGAAAGCCGATGAAATCTGGCTTACTAATACCATAAGTGGCGTACAATGGGTGGAGAAGTACAGAAAGCGTACTTATAAGGGCGATAAAGCAAAAGAGCTAATCGAACTGCTTCAACGCAAATTGAACGTCTTAGGGGCCCTTTAATTTAGCAACGGGTCGGAGGGGGCATTTGCCCAAAGCGCATACTTACCGCCCATTTGTTTCATCAGTGTTCTCCAAGCATCACTTGTAGCAGAGAGAGGGTCAATGTTGAATGGAGGCTCCAGTACAATCCAAGTATCACTTTTTAACTCTTCCTCTAGTTGACCTGGAGACCAACCGCTATATCCTAAAAAGAACTTTGGTTGTGGCAGAGGCATGGATAGCTCTTTTTGTTCTGCATACAATACTTTGAATAATTCAAAGTCACCACCGAGGTAGAGTGAATTACCAACTTCCACGGCTCCCGGCAACTTGTCGTAACCGTGCAGATAGAACAAGGCATCTTGTTCAACCGGACCGCCATAAAAAATAGTGTCCCTTCCACTAAATTCGTCGATAAAGTCCTGGGCAATAAGGGAGGAAACCTTATTCAAAGTGAAGCCTAGCGAACCTTCGGCATCGTGTGCAGTTAGGTACACAACACTTTGTTCAAAGAATCCATCATTGATCAAAGGCTTGGATACGAGGATGCATCCTTTTTTAGGGGTATTAGTCTGCTCCATTACACTAATTTAGCATTATGGATTTACATAACATACGAGAGACCTACAATTTTGATTCATTAGACACTGATAAGCTAAAGGACAGTCCTATGGATCAATTCCAACATTGGTTCGAGGAATACAAGCAATTGGGCGTTAAGGACTACAACGCCATGGCTATTTCAACTGTGAATGGAGATGTTCCCGAGAGTAGAATTGTCCTATTGAAGGAGATTCGTGATAACGGATATGTCTTCTATTCAAACTACGGTAGCACTAAGGGTAAAGCCCTTGAGGCCAATCCCAATATAAGTGCCTTGTTTTTTTGGCGTGAACAAGAGCGTCAAGTTCGAATTAGTGGGAAAGTGGTTAAGATCGATGAGAAGGAAAGCAAGTCCTATTTTGAAACGAGGCCATACCTCAGTAAAATAGGAGCAGCCGCTTCAAATCAAAGTCGACCTATTGGTTCTCGTAAAGAGTTAGAAGATAAGTTCGATTCGTTCACCTCGAAGTACCCGGAAGGTTCAGACGTTCCTATGCCTTCTGAGTGGGGTGGGTATTTAATCATTCCAAACCGATATGAATTCTGGCAGGGTAGAGAGGGAAGACTCCACGACCGTCTAGTCTTTATTCTGGAGGACGGCCACTGGAATATTCAGCGCATTCAACCTTAAATACAGGTATAAAAAAAGCCCTCTCCGTGTGGAGAGGGCTTTTTATTCAAAGTCCAGTAAAGGATTAGAGCTTACCGTTTAGATCAGCACCAGCCTTAAACTTAGCTACTTTCTTAGCAGCGATTTTGATTACTGCACCAGTCTGTGGGTTACGACCGTCACGAGCTGCACGCTCAGAAACAGAGAAAGAACCGAAACCTACTAGAGATACACGGCCACCGCCTGCTAGTGTAGAACCTACGTTACCAGTAAAAGAATCCAAAGCTGCTTTAGCTTGTGCTTTAGAGATGCCAGCGTCTGCTGCCATTGCGTCGATCAATTGTGCTTTGTTCATTGCAATTAGTTTTTATTAGTTGTTATTAATACGAATGCTTATCAAATATAGCCGAAATTTGCATCTATCCAAGTATTCATGGGGGTTGAGCGAAAAAAAGTTTGGCAAAAATTGTTAATAACTCAGATTTGAGGCAAAAGTGAGTACAAACACTTATTAATCAAGGGGTAAAACCGCCACTTTAAGCCCGTTTATGAATGATTTTGCATCCATATTCTTCTTTCCGTTAGGCTTAATCTCAACGATTTCAACACTTCCGAGGGGGTAATCAAGATATAAACGCTTTTCAGAAACGCTTAAAACTGGTTTTTCGGAGGTATGCATTCGCGAACAAACGCGTGCCCTCATAAACTTAAAATCTCCATAGTAAGATCCCGGGAAAGGATTTAGTCCCAAGATTTGTTGTACCAACTCGTCTGGAGTTTTCGATAAATCAAGCTTACTATTGTCTTTATTGAGTTTAGGAGCATGAGTAGCTAGCTCGTTATTCTGGGCTATCGGGCTTAGCGTGCCAGAAACAAGACCTTTAACGGTATTTAATACAAGCTCTGGACCTAATGACATAAGTTCATTATGAAGTTCGCCCGTGGTCATCCCATCTTTTATTGGATGTTCAATCTGCAAAAGCGTACCGCCAGTATCTATTTTCTTGTCCAACAAAAATGTAGTAAGTCCCGTGGAACGGTCACCGTTAATGATTGCCCAATGTATCGGCGCCGCACCTCTATATTTTGGCAACAATGATCCGTGTAAGTTAAATGTGCCTAAGGCAGGCATAGACCAAACTATTTCAGGGAGCATTCTGAACGCCACAACTATAAATAGATCTGCATTTAACGACCGTAGTTCAGTAACAAAGTCTTCATCTTTTAGATTGGTGGGCTGTAACACCTTCAAGCCATTTTTAACGGCGCATACTTTTACTGCGCTTTCACGCAACTTCCGTCCACGTCCAGCTGGCTTGTCAGCAACGGTGATGACCGCAGGTATTGTATAGCCTGCCTCAATTAAAGCTTCAAGAGGAGGAACGGCAAATTCCGGCGTTCCCATATATACAATACGTGTATTAGTTCTTGAGCTCATCAGGGTTGCAATTAAGATCGAACCAAATATCATCAAAAGAATGACCATCTCTTAGCATTTGTTCGATAATCGTAGAATCAGGATAATGATTGAAAGTACATGCGCTGCAAATGCCACATGACTTATCATCCGTTTGACCGAAGTAATGCGCTATCTGTGTGGTCATGCATTCTTCACTTTTCAAGAAAGCTAGCATCGCATTGGTGCGTTCTTTTTTAGCATTGATATAAGCATCAACAAAAGTGGAAGGAAAGCTTACGTACTTATCGGCGGGACGCGGTTCCATGAACTGAATAGCACTTTTGTTGTCTGCGGCCTGGTATTCTATCAGCCCTTTGGTTTGAAACGAGAGTAACAACTTATCAAAATCGGAAGGGGTTAGCATAGCCATTGCAGCCAAACGTTTTCGATCGAATCTAACGGGTCCATCGACGGCGAGTGGATACATTCTATAGAGGGCCACGAGAACTTCTTTTGATTCCTGAGTAAGGCCATTCCAGTTTTCAGGAGTAGAGGTAAATTTGATTTTAGGAACAGTAAAAGCAGATTCAATGAATTGCCAATAACCTCGTTGCTGTATCAGCTTAATGAAGTTTAGCAACTTCGGAATGGGTAAATCAAATCGTTTGGCTAGATCAACAATATTGAATTCAATCTTTTCCTCTAGTCCACTACCTATTGCTATTTGATGCTTGCTGCAAAACGATTTGTAAAAAGTCTCTACAGCTTGAATATCAGGTAATTCTTCGATGCTTTTGTTTAACCGCTCGAAATCATATTGATTGTAAAGCAAATGTGTATGGCTTGTATCACCATTTCTTCCTGCACGTCCGATTTCTTGATAGTACCCCTCCAAGGTATCGGGAACATCCCAGTGCACAACCCAGCTCACGTCACCTTTATCTATTCCCATACCAAAAGCAGTGGTAGCCACCATTACTTTGACCTCATTGGCAATCCACGCAGCTTGGTTCTTGATTTTAATGTTGTCATCTACGCCCGCGTGGTAAAAACAACTAGCAAAACCTTCATTGGAGAGTAGGTTGCTCAGCCCTTCACAGCTTCGTCGAGTTTTTGCATAAATAATTCCCGTGCCTTCAAGTTTCGCTATGAGCCGTAACAATTGCTTCTCTTTATTAGGCGTAAAGTGTCGGTGAAGAATTAAGTTGTCTCTACGAACCGATCCTTCAAAAACCTTCGCATCGGGAATGCGCAACTCTTGAAGTAAATCCACCTTTACGCGAGGTGTGGCAGAGGCCGTTAAGGCTATAGTAGGGGTATCAGGAAGTATTTCCTTGACTTTGTGAATATTTAGGTAGGACGGTCGAAAATCGAAACCCCATTGAGAAATGCAGTGTGCTTCATCAATGGCAATCAATGAAATATCAGCATTGCTCAGGTATTCAAGGAAAAGTGGATTCGACAATCTTTCTGGAGCGAGGAAGGCGAATTTGTATTTGCCATACCTGAGGTTTCTGAATGCTTCATCAAGCTTTCGGACCGAATAAGAGCCTTTGAAGTGGTAACTTTTGATTCCCCGCTGGACCAATCCGTTATGTTGGTCCTCCATCAATGCAACAAGAGGAGATATGACTAGTGTGGTTCCTGGGTAGATGATTCCCGGTACTTGGTAGCAGATAGATTTACCACCTCCCGTGGGCAAGAGTCCAATGGTATCCTTTCCAGACAGTGTCGAGGTAATGATTTCTCCTTGTAATCCTCGGAAATCATCGTAGCCCCAATACTTTTTTAATACCGCCCTTGCTTTGTCTATCATAGCCTATCTAAAATGAAGGCAACGCGCTCTTTTACAGGGATTTTGGGTACTACTACGAGTTCATAGCCTAATTCTTCGTAAGCATCGATAATGAACTTCTCTACCTCCATACAGTCTTCGAGCGTTTCCATACGTTCGCTATCCAATGCATGTATTTCGGGCCATACTGGCAGCAAGAAGACTTTATCAAAGCGACGTTCATTCATGTCCTTTACCCAACGATCCAATGGTTCAACATTGCCTTTTAAAAGGTAGGCATACGAATCGAGAACAGTGCGGTCGTAAAAACTTTTAGTTCCCAACACAGCGCTATCGTATTGCTCATTACGTAAGTTCCATACCACATCGGTGAAGCCCATTAGGTCTTTCCAAGGAAGTATATCACTGCCTTTTTCCAAGCTGTCGCTAATAATTTCGCGTGCCTGCTCATGAAAAACCTGGTGTCCCAGCTCTTCTAATGCTTGACTTACAGTGGTTTTTCCTGTTGCAGGTGCACCAGTTAATACAATTCTCGTCGTTTTCAATGGGTATGAGATATCTTCGTAGAAGAACAAAAGTACTTTTAATGGGCCGATTCCTGTACCTATTTCTCTTAGTTGTTATGATGAGCTTTTCCACAAGTGGACAAAGCAAATCGGCCATCGCAAATTTTCAAAAAGCCAAAGAGGCTTTTAAGCAAAACGATGAAGAGAAGGGTTGGACTTATTTAGAAAAGGCCATCAAGAAAGGCGGTAATACCTATTACCAACCTTTGATTTTTGCTGGTGACCGCCGGTTTAAGGAAGGTGATGTTCTCCAGTCAATAGCGTACTACGATAGAGCGCTACAGATTCAAGAGCTTTCTAGCATCCATTTGAAGAAGAGTATTGTTTACAAGTATGCTGGCGAATTTGATCTAGCCATTGATTCTTATCAACTGTATATGAAGAATGCTCGGATGTCGAAGGAACGATTCCGGGCTTCAGAATTGGCGCTAAATAACCTAAAATTCACCAAGGAGAAGTATGAAGAATACATGGCTCTAGGTGCTCCATTAGAGGTGGTGAAACTGGTCTTTAGTGATGAAAAAATGGAGTATTTCCCTTCACCTACGGGAGACGATAGAAAATTGTTGTTTACCGCACGTATGGTGCAAGATGGAGCACCTTCAGACGAGAATTTATTTGTGGCACAACGCTCTGGTCGAGGATGGGAGAGTAGTGCTAAACCAGTCTTAGGACGTGTGAATACTAGAATAAATGAGGGTGCATCAAGCATAAGCGCCGATGGAGAGTACATGGTATTTACAGCTTGTAACAGACCAGACGGTGTAGGGAGTTGTGATTTGTACTACAGCTATTTCGATCCAGTGAAAGGTTGGGGGTTCCCGGAATTACTCCCAGGGAAAATCAATACCAAGCGCTGGGAGAGCCAGCCAACCTTGGGACCGGATGGCACAACCCTTTATTTTGTCCGAGGCTCTCACAGTCAAGCAGATGATCTAGACATCATGGTAGCCTACAAGGACGATGAAGGCATTTGGTCGAGCGTAGAGAAATTGCCTTCTGAGGTTAATTCATCAGGCCGTGAGCGCAGTCCATTCATACACTTTGACGGCACAACACTATACTTTGTCTCAGAACGAAGTCCATCTATTGGAGGGTCCGATTTCTTCATGGCCAAAAGGCTTTCGGACTCGACTTGGTCGGAACCTGAAAACTTGGGTTTTCCATTGAATAGTTTCGGAGATGAATTCTCTTTAGTGGTTAATGCAGCTGGAACGCACGGATATTTAAGCTCCAATAGGGGCAAAGACATCGTTCCAGAGCAGGATGCTATGGCTGAAATGGATTTATATGAATTCGCATTGCCTGAAAAAATGAAACCCGAGCAGCGACTCTTTAAGGATTTTGTGGTGGTGAATGAGGCTACACGTATCCCTCTAGGTCTCGCAAATGTGAAACTTAAAGGCTTAGATGAAAAAGAAGTGTATGCGGGAACAAGTTCAAAAAACACAGGCTTAGTAAGGGCCATGCACGACGGAGCGAATGATTTGCGCATAAGTGCCTATAAAAAAGGGTTCTTGCCGTATTCAGCAGTGGTCTCTAAGGGTGATTTGATCGATGCTACTACGATTTACGAATTGCCTCTCACTCCACTGAAATCAGCTGATTCGTTTGTGCTAAGAAACCTTTTGTTTGATACTGATAAGAGCGAATTGCTTGCGGCCAGTGAGCAAGAATTGAAATTGTTGAAGAAACTTTTACTAGATAACCCTAGTCTTAATGCGACCATTGTTGGTCACACTGATAATCAAGGTGGAAGGAGCTATAATCAAAAGCTCAGTGAAGACCGTGCAACGGCTGTATTGCAGTGGTTGGTGAGTGAAGGAATTGATCCCGAACGATTAATGGCAGAGGGAAAGGGAATGAATGAGCCGGTAGCCACCAACGATACTGAAGAGGGAAGAGCCTTGAACAGACGCACTGAGGTTCGACTGCGCTAGCCTTCGTATTTATCTTTCCACATGGCCTTTTGTTGGGCGCTGATTTGCTGTTCTTTTGGGTTGGCTGCAGGCGACCACAATACACTGCCTTGAATGTCTTTTGGCAAGTATTCTTGCGCAACGAAGCCCCCTGAGTGATCGTGTGGATAGAGATACCCTTTGCCGTGACCTAAATCTCTTGCAAGTGCACTCGAAGCATTTTTAAGATGATCTGGGACCTCGAGGTTCCCCGTTTGCTGAACCAATTTTTGTGCCTTGCCAATGGCAGTATAAGCACTGTTTGATTTTGGTGAAGTGGCCAAATAGATAGTGCACTGGCTTAAGATGATCCTGCTCTCTGGCCATCCTACGCGCTCCACGGCACTAAAGGTTTCATTAGCGAGCATCAAGGCGTTTGGATTGGCGAGGCCGATATCTTCTGCCGCCGAAATGATCAATCTGCGTGCAATAAACTTCACATCTTCACCACCTTCAATCATTCGAGCGAGGTAGTATACCGCAGCTTGTGGATCGGAGCCTCTAATGGATTTGATGAAAGCTGAAATGACATTGTAATGCTCATCACCACCTTTGTCGTATCTAATTTGTGCGTTGCTTAGGACATTTTGCGCGAACTCTTCATCTATCGGTACACCCGACTGCCCTTGCTGAAAACAGAGCTCTACAAGGTTATAAAGCTTCCTTGCATCGCCCATACTTTGACGAATCAAGAAGTCGTGTGCGGTGATCTTGAGTTCCTTTTGGGAAGCGTATTCTGTCGCATTCGCCAGGTCAATCATCTTAGTCAGATCCTCTTTTGAATGTGAATTCAACACATACACCTGCATCCTAGAAAGCAATGCTGCATTGATTTCAAAAGACGGATTCTCTGTAGTGGCACCGATGAGCGTGATCCAACCTCGTTCAACAGCGTGGAGCAGACTATCTTGTTGGCCTTTGTTAAAACGATGAATCTCATCGATGAATAGTATGGGGCGCTTGCTGTCAAAAAGGCTCTTTTTTTCGGCTGTTGCAAGCACTTCACGTACATCTTTGACACCAGCACTTACAGCGCTTAGTTGATATAAAGGCGCTTCTAGTTCTTTGGCTAAGAGCAACGCAAGTGTTGTTTTCCCAACTCCTGGGGGTCCCCAGAGGACAATGGAGGGTAATCTTCCGATATCTAAGCTTCGGCGCAATGCGCCATTTTGACCTACGAGGTGTTCTTGGCCTAAATATTGGTCCAATGTCTGTGGTCGAAGCTGTTCTGCAAGCGGTTTCATAACTCGAAAGTAACTATCTTTTCGCTATGTCGGAATGGAGTAAATATGGAATTCACAAGGGTCTGTTCTTATGGCCTGGTTTATGGGTACTTACGGCATGGCTCATCTTTGCTTTTGAGCATGCTTCTGGAAACTCATTGAGCGCTTATGGATTGATTCCAGGAAACTTAGGAAGTTGGTACGGACCTCTTACTTTCCCGTGGTTGCACGGAGATTTGAATCACATCACGAGCAATACGATTAGTTTGTTTTTTGTTGGCGCCTTGATTCGTTACAGTTTTCCGAAAGTATTCGATATGGTGTGGGCCATAAGTTTACTAGCACCTGGGATTATTTTATGGTTCATAGGTCGTCCAAATGTTCACATTGGCGCCAGTGCTTGGCTGTATGCTTTAGTAGCATTTGTATTCTTTAGTGGTGTACTACGGTTACACATACGCCTGCTAGCACAGAGTATGCTTATGGTGTTCTTATACGGGAGCTTTGTTTGGGGAGTGTTGCCTCACGATCCGTCCATTAGTTATGAAGGGCATTTGAGTGGGGCAGTAGTAGGGTTCTTGATCGCAATATGGTTTCGAAAGATTGAACCTATTGAGTCACTTAAAGACCAGAAGCCAATTTTAGAGGAGGAGGTTCCTTGGGACGATTGGAAGCACCCCTACGAACGAGCGTTGGACTTCGAAGAGGTTATCCCAACTCTTGATACACCGTCGATACGGCCACAAGACCAGCAGTTTCGGTACGAAGACGGCTCGAGCCCAGATGAATTGGCCTAGCACCAGCATCGAGGGCTAATTGAATTTCAGCAGGTGAAAAATCTCCTTCAGGTCCAATCATAATTGTTGTTGATGCATTAGCATCGAGAACATCTTTTAGAGACGATTTATCTCCTTCTTCACAATGAGCAATCAATAAATTTGAATGTTTCTCAGTGATAAATTCCTTGAAGGATACTGCTGGTAGAACCTTGGCAATCCTCCCTTTTAAGCTTTGCTTGGTGGCACTTAGGACAATCTTACGGAGCCTTTCCTCTTTAATGACTTTACGCTCACTATGGTCGCAAATGATAGGTATAATGGTGTCTATCCCCATCTCCACAGCCTTCTCTACAAACAGCTCTATGCGGTCCATATTCTTGGTAGGGGCTATGGCCATTGTTAAGGAATAAGGAACGGCACCAAAGTTAGATTCTACTTGAGAGTAGCTCCCGTATACCTTTGATTTAGAGGTGAATGAAATTGACCCTTTGTAAAGCGCTCCATCACCTGTGATAAAGTGAATACTATCACCTACAGATTTCCTTAGGACTTTAACGCAATGTTGAACTTCTGCTGCATCGAGCTGAAATTCATTGCCTGTGATATGTCCTAAAAAGAGTTGCATCTATACGCCTACCTTATCTTTTGTTCTATTGAGTGGACGTTCAATCTGTTTTTCGATGAATTCGATGATTTTACCGGCAACATCCACACCAGTGACGTTTTCTACGCCTTCTAATCCTGGAGATGAATTGACCTCTAAAACCAACGGTCCACGTTCACTTCGAAGCATGTCCACACCTGCAATATTAAGACCTAGAGCTTTACAAGCCGCTACCGCTGTCTTTTTTTCAAGTGCACTTAGCTTCACCTTGGTTCCTTGTCCACCTCTGTGAAGGTTGGATCTGAACTCACCTTCTTGTCCTTGGCGCTTATACGCAGCAATGACTTTTCCACCGACGACAAAGGCTCTAATATCTGAGCCGCCGGCTTCTTTGATAAACTCTTGTACTAGAATGTTAGCATTAAGACCATAGAACGCTTCTATGACGCTCTTAGCAGCGGTCTTAGTTTCTGCCAGTACCACTCCAAGTCCCTGTGTACCTTCCAAAAGCTTAACAATTAGGGGAGGACCACCTACTGTTTTGATTAGATTATTCACATCACGCGGTTGCTTGGCGAATACCGTTTTAGGAATACCAATACCGTGTTTTGCCAAGACCTGAGTAGCACGAAGTTTATCTCTCGATCGAACCAATGCCAAGGAGCTGAGGGTAGTGTAGATATTCTTGACTTCGAATTGACGGATGATTGAACCTCCGTGAAAGGTCACTGATGCCCCAATGCGTGGGATAATCGCCTGGAAATCGGTCAATTCCTGTTCACCGAGATAAACATTGTTGTTTCCAGTTTCCATTCCTACATAGCAGTGGTTATGGTTAATTACATGAGCTTCATGACCACGCTCTTGAGCCGCTTCGGCAAGCCTTTTAGTACTGTATAACGCTGGATTAGCGCTTAGGATGGCAATTTTCATTCTCTATTTAGTAACGTCTACTATATATCCTGATTCTAACAAATTTCTGCCTATGAGCATGTCATAGGTGAGTAGGGTACGGTCGGAAAATCCAACCAACACGCGATGACTTGCACCAGCGAGTTCAATTTGCGTTTCGACCATAGGTCGAGCTTTACGACGTCCGAAAGAATTTCGAACATTTCTCACGATAAACTCTGAAAATATTAATTCTTCACCTGTGTATAAATCACTTTCAGGATCAAAGAGTATCACTCTCAGCTCATTTCTTTCCTCATCAATAGTGATAGAGGAGGCGTGCAGGGCACATGTGGCCGCACCAGTATCTACTCTTGCGTGTAGATTATTCACCGCTAATTCGGGCAGCTGCACCTTGGCAGTGGCACCGATAACAATGGACGCTTTCATGGGGCAAAAGTGCATTCTTTTACCTTTTGAAAAACATCACTTTTAAAATTTACTAAAACTTAACTTTTGCGGATGCAGAGATGCTTAAATCGGACGATTCCCCTGCGAGATAATTGTAGTAACCGGCGATGCCGATCATAGCTGCATTGTCTGTAGTATACTGAAAGGGAGGTATATAGGTGTTTAAACCATCGCGTTCACCTAATGATGTGAGCCTTTTCCTCAATTCGGAGTTCGCGCTAACACCACCAGCAATAGCCACATGTTGGCAGCCGGTGTCTTTAATGGCCATCTCAAGTTTTTTAAAAAGTACATCCAACAAAGCATTCTGATAGCTCGCACAAATGTCTGCCCTGTGCTGTTCAACAAAATCAGGATCCTGTTGTACTCTTTTTTGAAGCGCATATAAGAAACTGGTCTTCATGCCTGAGAAACTGAAGTTGTAACCTTCCACCTGTGGACGACCGAATTCCATGAATTTAGGATTCCCTTCTTTCGCCAAGCGGTCGATATGCGGACCACCGGGGTAGGGTAATCCTATGATTTTAGCGGCTTTATCGAAGGCTTCTCCCACTGCATCATCTATGGTTTCACCAAGAATACGCATGTCTTTAGGGCTATGAACTTCGACAAGTTGGGTATGACCTCCACTTACCGTAAGACACAGAAATGGGAAACCGATAGGCGTCTTGTGGGCATCTTCGATCAAATGTGCTAGAATGTGTGCATGCATATGATGCACAGGAATCAAAGGAACATTCAAAGTCATGGCTAGACTTTTTGCGAATGACGTTCCTACGAGTAAGGAACCCATTAAGCCTGGACCGTTAGTAAAAGCGATGGCATTTAGCTGTGAAGGTTCGATATTTGCTACCTTTAAAGCACGGTCAATCACAGGTACTATGTTCTGTTGATGCGCCCGTGAAGCCAATTCAGGAACGACACCACCATACGCCGTATGTACCGCTTGAGAAGCTACTTCATTGGACAATACACTATTTCCATGCAGCACTGCAGCGGAGGTATCGTCGCAACTACTTTCAATTGCCAATATGTAAGGAGTGTCGTTCATGAATGAGTCAAAAGTACAGCAAAATCGCCTGAAAACTTGGCGGTATTATTCCTTGATGTTGGCTTTTTCCACCCTATTGGTAGTGGCCTTAACGGCCACTGTTACGCTGAATTCAAGACCTTTCCAAAAGTGGCTCTTCTCGAGTTATGTGGCACCTTCATTAGCAGAAAAGGGACTATCTGTAGATTTTTCAGGCTTTGATTATCAGTTTCCAAGCTCATTTTATTTCGGGCCAACCACTTTGAATTACAGAGACAGTGCCTTGATTACGGTCAGAAATATTGAGTTGCACGATGTATTCTGGTCATCTCAAATAGGTGTACGAGACATTCGTGTGAATCAATGCGAACTGCATTCACCCTTGGATGGCGAACAGATGAAGGGCTTTCTAAAAACCTTTAGCTCGGACTCAAACGATGTTGGGCAATCATTTCAAGCAACCATAGGTGCTATTTATGTGGATTCAATCCATGGTAGCATCAGCAATGATATCTCGTGGACGATCAGTGGTGAAAGTGGTGATGTGGTCCTTGATGATGAATTGAGCGCAGAGGATGTATCTCTTCTTGCAGTGCTGAATGGTGTTCAGTTTGAAGTGAAATCCGAAAACATCAGTAAATCATCAGAGGGCCAAATTAAATTCGATTATTTACTGACTTCTAACGGTATAGCTAAAGCCTCTGGTAACGTGAGCGGTTTTGTGGATTCCTTGTATTTGGAGGGATCAATTGAAACAGATACTTCAATTGAATTAGCTTCAATGGGTATGGAAGAGTACGAGCCTGTTTTGCAAGCTTGTGAATTCTCATTTAACAGCTCATGGTACAATTCCGAATTTACTGGTCGAGTATCAGGAGGAAATTCTAGCTACTCAATGCGCTCAACATTGACTCAAGAGGAGTCGAATTCTTATACTATAAGTACGGATTTAGACCTGAGTCGTGAATTCTATAATTGGCCAATTTTTAATGGTTTTGAGCCTGTTTTGGGTCTTTTTCGTCCAAAAAACGCCAAAATCGGTCTAAAAACGGATTTTTCTGAATTTTCTTGGTCAACAGTTTTGACGGATAAAAACAACCGTTGGGAGCTTTCCAGTGAAAGTCTAAACAATCCTGTTCGAGGAATGCTCTTAAGTAACCAGCTAGCCCTTGGACCTATTGAATCTGCCAAGGCTCAGATGAGCATCTTGCCCAATTTAAGTGCAGTAATTGAAGGGGATGACTTTGAAATCTTAGCAGCTCTTCCAGAAATTCGTTCTAACGGCCAGAAGGTTAAGGGGTTGAATGCACGCTTTGAACACCGACAAGATAAAGACTCGCTATGGCTTAGTTCACTTGATCCAAATTGCGATATTGAATTGATGTACAGTCGGGTAGGAACGCTCAACAGCATCTCAGGGCAATTAAACACACTCGATTTAGGATTAGTCGATCCCCTTGATACAGGACAGCGATTAACAGCCACGGCAAACATCAACTTTACCGACGAAGGATTAGGTTCCGTTTTACTTCAAGATGTCATTTTAACGCGTCCCGAAGACGTTATTTTCCTGAGAGAATTATCCTTGACCCATGTTCTAGGTGCAAAGAGTCGAAGCCTCGTCTTATCAAGTGATGTACTTGATTTTTCAGTCAATGGGAATTGGGATTTCGCAGATTTTCCAAAAGTTGCCTCTCATGTATTCCAAGACATCATCGTACAAAAAGAAGAACAATGGCCACAAGCGGCATTTAAATTTGACATTCAAGCAGGAAATGTAGGATGGATAGCTGATCTCATACATCTCGATGTATTCCTCAGTGAGGATACACACATCTTTGGGAAGTACAATGGTATGCGTAAGATGTGGTCTACCACCATGTTTATTCCTGAAGCAACCTATGAAAACCATAGCGGAAAGGATATCGTCGTGGCTTCCTCTCAAACGCAAGATGTTCACAATACGACGCTCAAGGCGGATAAATTAAAATTTGACACTTGGAACTTTTCTAAGGTGAACCTCAGTTCAAACGGAAGTGTTGGTCCGAAGAGAATCCAGTTCTCAGGTGTTGTAGAAGATTCTATCCCGAGTAAGATACATTTGGAAGCATCATTGCTAAGCGGAGAGGCAGGTATTACTACCGCAGCTTTCAACATTGGGGAATCGCATTTCACACTTTTAGATACTGCGAACCTACAATGGCAAAATGCGCAACTCAATGTGGATTCTTTGATACTAGCCGGCAAGGACGGTAGGTTCGTACTGAACGGTCAACTATTTGATACAGAAGCTCCTGAGCTTGAGCTGGGTTTAGAAGATTTTAATTCGAAGGTGGTCAATTACTTGTTCCGTACTCCAGAAGCTTTGTTTTCAGGTACATGGAATGCACAATTAAAGTTGAAAGATTCATTCTTCCGACCGTTTATTCAAGCACAGATTGAAGTTGCCGATTTTGGATTGAATAATTATGAATATGGTCGGTTCACAGCGGATGCCGAAATCGAAAACTTAACGCACCTAAATGCTTTCGGCCAATTGCGTCAGGGTACATCGAGTTCCTTTTCCTTTAGTGGGGACTATGATTTTACAACCCATGAAATTGATGTCAGAGCGAGCATAGATGAATTTGCTGTCGATCCTTTTAACCCACTTTTTAACGGGGTTTTAGATGAATTTAGTGGTACACTTCAAGGTGGTTTAGAATGGTACGGTCCTTTGGAAGCATATACCTTGAATGGTGCGTTTACTATGAGCGACGGTCATTTCATAGTGCCTATTGTTGGAGCGGAGCTAAGTGCCGCTGAGCCCATAGAATTGGTCATTTCAGAGGATGAAATCACCCTAGACACTGCTAAATTCTATGCTCCGAAAGACAGCACAACTGCAATAGTCTTTGGTGGTATTCATCACAATCAGTTCGACAGTCTTGTATTTGATCTAAAACTTCATAGTGATAGTATACGTGCGGTTGATTTAAGCAGGAATATCGACGGCTACTTTTACGGTACGGCAGTAGTGGAGGGGGATCTAGTCTTAGAAGGACCCTTGGAACAATTGCATTTAGACCTCGCCGTAGCCACAAAAGACGGTACCAATTTTAAGATCCCTCTGGATAACCCAACCGCGGTTGAGATGCCGAGCTACATTCGTTTTAGTGATGCTGGACTGCCTACAGCGGATAGTGTTTTTGTTCAAGAGCTGGAATATTTTACGACGGATATCGCTATTGAAGCTACGCCAAATGCTGATGTGGAGCTCGTGCTTGATGAAGTATTAGGAGATGTAATCAAAGCTCGCGGAAGCGGTAATATGCGTCTCAAGATATTAGAAGATGAAAGCCTCGAGCTGTACGGCTTATATACGCTGGTTTCGGGTGATTATCTCTTTACTCTGCAGAATATCATTAATAAGCCTTTTGAGATTATACCTGGTGGCACCATTTTATGGAGTGGTGACCTTTATGAGGCACAAGTAAATATTGACGCGAAATATTCCCTTTCTACCGACCTGCAAGGCTTGGTCTCAAATGCGAATTACAACAACGAGAATGTCAATGTTGATTTGATCATTAACCTTAGCGGCGCCTTGATGAATCCTGACATTGCGTTCACAGTGGATTTGCCAAATGCGCCAGCAAGTTATTTGGAGGAACTCCAAAGACACTTTTTAAGCGAGGATGCTATGAATTATCAGGCATTTTCATTGCTGCTCTTAGGTGAATTCTACCAACAAGATTTAGCGGTACAGGAGGGCTTTGACCTTAGTGGTTCTGTTAGCAGAAACACGTCGGAATTACTCGTCAGTGAATTTGGAAGCTGGCTGGCAGCAGGAATTGGTTCATACGTCGACTTAGAATTGGACTATACAAGTGGTACCAATCCGTATGAGGTATTAGGTACGACCCAGAATAATTTGAATCTCGGCCTTGGAAAGGACTTCCTTGACGGCAGATTGAGCATTAATTCTTCTTTGGATATTCCCATCGGTCAATCCGGCGCATCGACGCTTTTATTGGGTGATACGGAGGTAATCTACTCTCTGACTAAGGACGGACGAATCAAACTTCGAGCATTTAACAGAAGCAATCGTAACGATCCACTGATGCAAAACTCAGGTCCATACACACAGGGTGTGGGTATCTTATTCCAAAAGGAATTTGAATCAGTTCTTAAAGATTAGCCCTGTGCTTCGATGAGGGAAACGGCCTCTACGAGTGAATCGACGTAATGATCAGGGACAGCAGTATGGGGCTTTAGTCCATGTCCAGTCTTAACTCGAATGGTGGTTACTCCCGCATTCTGACCAGCTTCGATGTCTCTTGGAGAATCACCGACGAGGAAGCTTTGAGCTAAATCAATATTGAACCTTTCCTTTGCTGCTAACAGCATACCAGGTGAGGGTTTCCGGCACTCGCACGGAATCTTATATTCTGGAACTTCACCTTCAAAACCGCCGTGCGGGTGGTGTGGGCAGAAGTAAATGGCCTCCACAAAGGCGCCTTGCTCACCTAGTTGGGTCTCCATCTTTTTATGAATGTTTCCTAATTCTTCGATAGAACACAGTCCTCGTGCGATCACGCTTTGATTGGTGACCACGACTACGAGGTAACCAAGCTTGTTCAACTTCTTGATACAATCAGCTGCGTAAGGGTACAATTCAAAATCCTCAGGTCTGTGAATGAGATCAGTATCTATATTAATTACACCGTCACGATCGAGGTATACACATTTTTGTGGCCTGTTTAAGTTCCGCGCAGCAACCTTTCCAGAGGAAATGGCTTGTTCTACTTTTTCCAATCGGTCCGGAGTACCCATGTCTTTGAGATACTCGGGTGTATTGTAGGCATAGACATTTAATCGTTCGTGAAGGGTAGGGAAGATGTCTTTTCCGAAATCGGCTTTTACGCCTTCTTCAAGGTGTTCTAAGACCACGGGATTAAAAACATAGGCCGCTGCATTAACTAGGTTTCTGTAAACTAGGCCCTCAGGGTGTGGCTTCGCATAAAAGGCACAAACCTTGTCGTTTTCATCAACATCGAGAAGATCGCTATCGTAAGGATGATCATTCGGGTGAACCACTAACGTGGCATCCGCATTGTTCGCGTGGTGGAAGTCAAATAGTCGATGTAAATCCATATTCATCATCACATCACCGTAAAGCACAATGAACGGTTCCGTCAAATGCTCTTGCAGGGCTTTGACACCACCCACCGTCCCTAACGGAGTTGGTTCTACGTAATAGTGAATGCGTATTCCAAAGGCTTCTCCTTTTCCAAAATGATCTTCAATGTGATGGTACAAATGATTGACAATGAGCCAAACATCAGTAAAGCCATGGTCTTTTAGAAGGTTGATTTGATACTCAAGAATGGGCTTGCCGAGAACTGGCATCATAGGCTTAGGAATATCGTCTCTGACTTGTGCAAGACGGGTTCCTTTACCACCGGCAAGAATGAGTGCTACCTTCATAGTTAGATGTTTGCTCAAACCTAAGAAGCTTTATGGAGCTAAGAAAGTCTTCTAACGAAAGATTCTTAACATCCTTGCACGGCGCACCGACAACGTCCAATGTTAGACGGAAAAAGGGGTACAATGGTCTAATTTGTTGAATAGGAAGAAGTTCAATATCGTACGTTCACAACCACGCTTTAAGCACCAATTTTTTTTCAAATTTTTGAGTCCTAACTATTGCAAAAATGAAAATAGCCGTTACATTTGCAACCGCAATTGAAACACGGTCCGGTAGTTCAGTTGGTTAGAATACAAGCCTGTCACGCTTGGGGTCGCGAGTTCGAGTCTCGTCCGGATCGCCAACAATTAGAAAAGCCCTCGGAGAAATCCGGGGGCTTTTTCTTTCTATGCGTTAGCGCTTTTTCTTCTTAGTTCTTGTTTTGTGGAGTTCACAATACCTGCTATCGGTCATTGCCTCTCGTTCGCATTTAGCACCACTGGCTGTTTTGAATCCACACTTCCTAAAAACTTCTTTCTTTTTAACGATTTTCTTCTCTCTCAAGTAGGGCAGATCTGACGTACGCTCTGGAAGGCAGACACTACAAGGCAATAAACCCCTCTGTAGGGCAATGCGTTCGTCAATGTGAATCTGACCGTTTTTCAGGTAGCGACAACCGTCGATATGATAACGTGCGCCAGATGCGTTAATGCCTCGTGTGGTAAAAACTACGATTTCAGAAACCTCTGTAGAGTCAGAAAGCGATTGTGCGTTAACTTGCGTACTAACCAACCAGCAAAAGCCTACCAATACAATGCGTAATAGATTTCTCATCTCGACAAAACTATCCATTCTTTGTATAATAATGGCCTCAGTTCAGGGATTTGCGCAATTGACTTCTATAAACTTTGATTATCTCACTGTTGATGAAGCACCCAAAGGGCCCATTGGCTTTGTGGGGACCGGTGTTAGCATTCACCATCCCTCTTTACCTGTATATGGTGGTATTCGACTAAATAACGCCGCCGTTGGCATTCGCGCTGGTTACTACACCTTTGGATACCATGCCGGTGCTAGGGTGCCGCTTGTAGATAAGTGGTCTTTTCATCCTCGGTTGATGTATACCACTGGCGGAGGTGCTGAAAGCAATGACGGTTCCGGTTGGTTTATCACACCAGCTGCTTCATTAGACAGGCAGTTTGGTGATTACACATTGGGCGTGGGTGCACAATACAGTTACGTGAGTACGGGAGTAATCACAGGGTCGAGCGCCTATTTCAGCCTCAATAAACAGATAGATTTTAATCGAAAAGGGCTTAATCCCTTTCACACCCAACTTTTTACTAATACAGTATTCAGTTCGCATAATGAAAGGAACAGCAACATCGGCTTCATTGGGGTAGGTGGACGTTCCTTCCAGAAAAGGACCTATCAAAGTGTGTACTTAACTGCTGCGGTGACGGATTTAGGCGGATATATGGACGTATATGGCGGCTATGGCCTTTGGGAGCAATTTGGAGCATGGCGATTTTTGACAGAGCTGAATTTTGGTACCGGCGGCGGTGGTCGAGCACCTGCAGGTGGAGGGCTACTTTATGGTGCCGGGGGTGAAGTACAATATCATTACAACCAATACTTTATAGGCGGAAGTACTGGAGTTATAAAAAGCTTGGACGGACCGTTCTATTTTTCATTTATCGGCCTTCATTTGGGTACCGATTTTAATTTCACCAGTACTCAAAATGAAATAGGCTATTTACCCATGAATCTCAGTATTGAAAACGGGATCAGAACGTATCTCGGAGAAGATGGCTTTTCAAACCTTGGCATAGCCTTCCGACTGTATAGAAAAGGTATGGTCCAGCTTCGTGGAGAGAGTTACTGGGCCTTTACAGACGGCAGAGGTGCCTATGCAGAAGGGTTGTTTGGCCTGCGCCTTCAGCCAAATATTTGGTTTATCGAGACGCAGGTGGGTGCTGGAGCAGGGGGTGGAATTAACCTATGGGGCGCTGCCGCGCTAGCCTTTGTCAATGCGGGTTTTGAAATACCTGTAAACGATTATTGGGATGTTACAGCTCGCGGTATCTACAACGTATATTCTTCTCAGGCATTTCCTACCTACGGGTGGCAATTGGGCATGACTTTTAATATTCCTTTTAATACCCAATTCTGATGCGCAGGTTGTTGCTCCTCCTTTTCGTTGTAGCCCATCAATACCTTATCGGTCAAGGGACTTCCATGACTCTTATGTTTGAGCCATTGGAATCTTCTAATGACATGATGTGGGTGACTCAGCGCTTTGAGTTAGTCAAGGATTATACGAAGACAAAAACCTCCATTTCTGGTGGTCTAGAGACCCAGAGTGCCATTTTGGGTAATTATGGTGGTTTCTATGCCTTCGGATTTACAGGAGGTGTGTACCAATATATACGTCCATGGGTATTTGCTCATATGGGTGGATCGCTAGCCTCTGGAGGCGGTGCAGGTGCCCCAGACGGCGATGGATTAATGTACCGTGGGTATGCGGGAATGAGTGTTAAGAGTAAATATGGGTTTGTGGATGTAGCGTACAATCACATTAATTTTCCTTCAGGAGCAATTACCTCGAATCATATATCCATCGGCTACACCCATGTATTGCCTTATCGAATAGAATATAGCGGCCATAACAGCTATTATCCCACCTATTTTGAATTGGTCACTGGGCTTTGGTTCTTAGGGCCGGAAGATGCATCCCGCAACAGTGAACCGGTGCAAAGTGCCTATGCAGGTGTGCGTGTTGGGCAGTATTTGAACACCATTCATACCGTTGGAGCTGAACTGCAACTAGGGGCAGGTGCATTAGGCAACATCGACGGGTATATGAATTACTCCATGGGGCTACGCTTTAATACCCCTTCACAACGTCTATTCTTTCGTACGCACCTAGGATCCGGCGGTGGCGGCGGTGTGTACACAGGTGGGGGGATATCCACTATGGTAAGTGCTGGGGCCCAGTTTGGCGGGCATCAATTCAGCGTAGGACAATGGACGGCGCTAAGCGATGAAGCTTCTATTCCCTTTGTTTCGTACAGCCGACATCTGGATTTCAAAAGCTCTTTAGGCTTTCATCGTCAAGGGGTAGACTATACTTACAATGACTCACGCGAGGTAGCCTTGAAGGTCTTGGCTGGAGCGGGTCAACAGCGTTCTCCCGGTCTAGATCGAAACGGTAATCCATACAATCCTATGTCGGGTATAGCCATGGGGCTAGGCATTGAGGCGTGGAGCAATGAGAATTATTCGTTGGATGCCTATGGTCATACGTTTTGGGCGGCCAGTGGCGGTTACGGTGCTTATGCAGAGGGGTTGTTCAGTGCAGCGTTTATGAA
Source organism: Cryomorphaceae bacterium (assembly GCA_011525035.1). Classification (GTDB taxonomy): domain Bacteria; phylum Bacteroidota; class Bacteroidia; order Flavobacteriales; family Schleiferiaceae; genus UBA10364. The sequence goes on from WTIZ01000038.1 coordinate 30,215, forward strand.
AGACAGCGAGACTTTTAGATACGGTGTGGACCTCACTTCGGGCATTGCTGGTGGTGGTGGAATAGAGGTGGGTTCTGGCCTGATGATTGCACCCGGAGTACAGGTGGAATGTAAAATTGGCCCCTTATCAAATCTCAAAATGAACCTCAGACAAAAATACTTCCCAGGCGGCACCTACAGTCCCGTATATTTTGGTGTGGAACTAATTCAATCCTTGCCTGTTCAGTTGTGGTAAGTGCCTAAATTTGCAATATGAAAAAGATTCTTACAATGCTCTTTGCTCTTGTTAGTCTGTCTATGTCTGCGCAGGGGAACTTTACGGATGCCTCTGGCAAGAAACAAGGCAAATGGGTGAAGAAATATGAAAGCGGCAAAACCAGATATACGGGTACGTTCAAAAACGATATACCTGTGGGCACATTTACCTATTATTTTGAAAGAGAAGGCGGTAAGATGTCTGAAATCTCCTACAGAGGTACAACAGGCGTGGGCTATGCGAAGCTTTACCACAGATCTGGTGTCCTTCAAGCTGAAGGGATTTATAATGCGCAATTGAAAGACAGTACTTGGACGTATTACTCCAGAAGCGGTGTATTGACGCAGCGCGAGGATTATAAAATGGGGGTACTTGAAGGCAAACAGTTGACCTATTGGGAAAACGGCAGGGTTAGTCAGCGTATCGACTTTGTTGGTGATGAGGAAAACGGAAGTTGGATTCGAAAATGGGACAATGGAACAATGCGGACTAAAGGCACCTATGAGGAAGGCCAATTAGAGGGTGAGTGTAAGTTCTTTGATGAAGAAGGCAAACTCATAGCGAAAGGTCCCTATCACAATGGAAAAAAGCACGGTACTTGGTATTATTTCGAAGAGAACAAGGTGGTCTTGAAAGAGTTATACAGGTACGGCACACTTGAAAGTGAAACCAAATACGATGAGTAAATCAATTGCTGAAACTACGGTAGTCGTAGGTCTTAGCGGAGGGGTGGATTCCTCAGTCACGGCTTACTTGCTTAAGGAGCAGGGGTACAAAGTCATAGGTTTATTTATGCGTAATTGGGTAGACGAGAGTGTTACCATACACGACGAGTGCCCGTGGGTTGAGGACAGCAATGATGCGATGCTTGTTGCGGATAAGCTCGGTATTCCTTTTCAAGTCATTGATATGAGCGGCCCTTACCAAAAGCGTATTGTCGATTATATGTTTGGCGAATACGAGAAGGGCAGGACTCCGAATCCGGATGTGCTGTGTAACCGTGAAATCAAATTCGATTTATTTCTCAAGACTGCGATGTCTATTGGTGCGGATTACGTCGCTACAGGTCATTACGTGCGAAAGGAAACCATTGAAAAAGACGGCGAGCAAATCCATCGATTACTGGGTGGGTTAGACCCGAACAAAGACCAGAGCTACTTCCTATGTCAGCTGAATCAGCAGCAGTTGAGTAAGGCGATGTTCCCAATAGGACATTTGCAAAAAGCTAAGGTTCGTGAGATTGCCGCTGAAGCAGGACTGGCAACGGCTGAGAAGAAAGACAGCCAAGGATTATGCTTCATTGGAAAGGTACGTTTGCCCGATTTCCTACAGCAAAAATTAGAACCTAAATCCGGCAATGTGTGGGAGATTCCTGCAGATGCAGAATTATTTGATGCTGAGAGAAGTACACTAGAATTGGCCGCAGCTCCGTATGATTTCCATCCAAAGCACGGTAAGAAGCGAGGGCGCCACAATGGTGCACACTATTACACTGTGGGCCAACGTAAGGGACTGAACATCGGAGGCAGTCCAAAGCCACTTTTCGTTCTTGGTGTTAATACAGAATACAATGCTATTTATGTTGGGCAAGGCGATGATCACCCAGGCTTATATAGAACTGCACTCAAGATAAGTAACCACGAAGTACACTGGGTTCGCGAAGACTTGAGGCTTGAAATAGGACAAACTGCTCGATACAGAGGACGTATACGTTACCGTCAACCTTTGGTGGATATTACATTACATCAGAAAGAAGATGCCCTTTATATTGAGTTTGATCTACCGGAAAAAGCCATAACTCCGGGTCAATTTGCGGCCTGGTATTTGGAGGACGAATTAGTAGGAAGTGGAACTATTGCACATTAGAATGAAGTACATAAGAATGGTAGTGGCATGTTTGCTATTTCTGAGCGCTGCACAGGCTCAGGAAACCCATTCTTACAGTGTTTTTCTAACTGCTAAAGAAAACGTCCAACAACTAGATCATCCACAAGAATTCCTGTCAGAACGTGCATTACAGCGCCGTGAAAAGCAAAATATAGCTGTAAAACGCTCAGATTTACCCATATCCTTAGATCGACTAGAAGCCATTGAAAGTATCGTTTCTTATCAAGGTCGGCATTCAAAATGGCTAAATAGCGTTTATGTAGAGGCCACGGCTGAAGAGGTCGTTGCGTTATCGGAACTCAGTTTTGTAAAAGACATTGTACCGGTAAGCGGACACACGTACACAACGACTTCTATAATTCCCATTTATGATCACGGTATAGCTGCCGAACAAGCCGATCAAATTACTCTTGTTGAAGGCTTACATAATCTTGGTTATATAGGTACGGATATGGTCATAGCCGTGTTAGATGCAGGATTTGTTGGGGCAAATACAGTAGATTTCAATGATTACAGTCAAATCATAGCTACGCGGAACTTTGTGGAAGGCGGTACCAATGTCTACCAAGGTTCTTCGCACGGTTTCTCCGTGCTAAGTACCATGGCTGCGGATAAAAACGGTGCTTTTGTTGGAACGGCACCATTTGCCCAATATGTACTGGTGAAGACAGAGAAGGAGCTCAGTGAAACGCCAGAGGAGATGTACAATTGGATTGCTGGGGCAGAATATGCAGATTCCATAGGTGCGGATATCATCAATAGCTCGCTGGGATACAGTGAATTTGACGACCCTGATGACAATTATACAGTTGATGATCTAGATGGACGTACGAGTATCATCTCATTAGGTGCAGTTGCTGCTGCGCGAACTGGAATGCTCGTAGTTACCAGTGCCGGTAATGCCGGAGGAGGAGCATGGAATAAACTCACTATGCCCGCAGATGCAGATAGCATTCTCACCGTAGGATCCGTAAACCAATTCGGAATCGTCAGCGGTTTTAGTTCACGCGGATATACGACCGATGGCCGTATTAAACCCAATGTATGTGCAAGGGGAGAAGGTGCCTATGTGTATCGACCTGATGGTACCATTACTCCAGCTAATGGAACCAGTTTTAGTTCACCAATTATTGCAGGAGCTGCTGCCTGTCTATGGGAATCATCGCCCAGTGCTACGGCGCAAGACGTTATTAAAGCCTTGGAGGTGAGTAGTTCGCACTATTACACTAAGAACGAGCGCATTGGATACGGCATCCCTAATATGAAGTTTGCTCGGTTCTATTTAAGCTCAAATCCCGGGAATGAGATTTCTGTGTATCCAAATCCATTTCCAGACCATCTAATCTTCTTCTTACCCGACGATAATACGACGGATATTTCGCTGGAACTAAGAGATATGTACGGGCGTATCGTGGCGAGTGAGGTAATCACAGGACGTCGTTACCAATTCCGATGGGTACCCGGTGAGTACATCGCTGCGGGTACTTATTTCCTTAAAATAACCCGAGGTTCAAAAACGCAGGTTACTCAGGTATTTAAGATCTAATTACTTACCGTCGAAGAAACCACTCATAACCTTGCGTAGGCCACTCACAGCAAGGAATACAGCGACAAGCATGATTGCAATAGACAGAGCGGTCCAATACCATGCACCACTGGTTCCTTTTCCGATATAAAGGGACGGTCCAACGAATATAAAGGGGAAGGACCAAGCCAGTCGAAATAGGCCTGCGACGATGAGATCTTGATTGCTTTTATTTCCGCTCATTGTTGTACGAATCTACAGCAGCTCTTACACTGCCGTGTTTTAATAGTAATTCCTGTGCCAATTCACTCTCGATTCCTAGCGCGTCAGCAACCATACGTGTACCGCGATCTACCAACTTGTCGTTAGAAAGTTGCATGTCTACCATTTTGTTGCCTTTCACACGCCCTAATTTGATCATGGTAGCCGTAGTAATCATATTCAGTACCATCTTCTGGGCAGTTCCAGATTTCATGCGTGTAGAGCCTGTGAGAAACTCAGGACCAACAACTACGGCAATCTCGTGCTGAGCCGCCATTCCCAGGGGACTCCCTGCGTTACATGTAATACAACCGGTTAACAGCCCATGTTTGTTCGCAGCCTCAATTCCTCCAATAACGTACGGTGTGGTGCCGCTAGCAGCAATCCCAACAACGGTATCTAATGAATGTATCTCGTACGCTTGTAAATCGTTCCAAGCACCTGTGGTGCTGTCTTCAGCATTTTCAACAGCTTTGCGAATGGCACTATCACCACCGGCTATTAGGCCAATGACCATATCATGACTAACGCCAAAAGTTGGAGGGCATTCGCTGGCATCTAGAATTCCAAGTCGCCCCGAAGTCCCTGCACCAATGTAGAACAGCCGTCCACCTTGCTCCATACGAGGCACCAAAGCCTCAATGAAAGCAGTAATGGAAGGGATTTGCTCACCAACAGCATGTGCCACCTTTTGATCTTCGGAATTGATTCCATGCACTAAATCAGAAACACTCTTGTGTTCTAGGTTTGAATGCAAGCTATCCTGTTCTGTCGTCCTCATTTCTTCTTCATTTTCGCCATGTAGAAGCCGTCATTATGGGCTCCAGGGTCAACAGTACGTTCCTCGACCAATTCAAAATCATCGTTGTTTTCCAAAAACTGTCGTACCTGATGACCATTTTCCATTGGTAAAATACTACAGGTCGCATAAACAAGTGTACCTCCTGATTTGAGCATTCTAGGATAACGGTGGAGAATATCGGCTTGAACACCCTCAAGTCGCTCTAAATGCTCTGGCTGCAGTTTCCATTTCGTATCTGGCTCTCGCTTAATGACTCCCGTTCCAGAACAAGGAACATCCAACAAGAGGTAGTCGGCGGTTTCAGTGAGTTTTTCTAAAATCTTCGGTTCTTCCCAAGCTCTAGTATCTACGATATCTAAACCGCTCCGCTGTGTTCTCTTCTTGAGTTCTCCTAGCTTTCGACCCTCAACATCCATGGCGATGAGCTGACCCTGATTTTGCATCAATGCACCTAGTAGCAGCGTCTTACCACCTGCACCTGCACAGGCATCAATGGTCGTACTACCCGGGGAAGGATTCAAGAAATACCCGATCTGTTGAGAACCGGCGTCTTGAACTTCAAAATTGCCATTCTGAAATCCAGGTATATTGTTTAATCGTGGGCGTCCTTCCAGGTAAAAAGCATTTTCGAATACAGGATGGGGATGCACTTCTATGTTATGCGCTTCCAATTCTTCTAATACCTCTTCAGGGCTCGCCTTCAGCGTATTCACACGAATATTCACTGTATTGGGAACGTTCATGTTTCGTGCAATCTCGGGCCATTTATCGCCCAACTGGCTAGATGCAAGCTCATTGAACCATTCAGAATAGCTCTCCTTGTCTTGAATTCGATCTAATTGTGCCAGGCGCTCTTTTACCGGAAAATCTCGCACAGCATCAAACTTTGGCCAATCGGGGAGGGTATAACCTCTCCATTGCCAGTAGATGCCGAAGAGCTTTTGCAAGTCCTTTCGTTTGGTGGAAGGTTCACGGTCGTAAAGAGCCCACAATAAGCCCCACCAACGCACCATTTCATAGGTGTGTTCTGCGACGAAACTACGGTCACGCGATCCCCACTTTTTATTTTGCTTGAGTAACCTCTCAACTACTCGGTCCGCATAAATGCCCTTTCCAAAGCTCATTTCAAGCGCCTCAAGGACACCCGCTACTGTATTTGGAAATAGACGCGGTTCTTTCATTACAGGGCAGGAAACTTCGCAGGATCCTTTTCATTCATCATGGCATAGATTTCCTCGACCATATCGTCGAGCGAAGGCTTCGAGAAATAATCGCCGTCAGAGGCGAATGCCGGTCTGTGATCTTTAGAACTTACCGTTTTCGGCGCTGCATCCAAATATTGATAGCCGCCTTGATCTTCAAGGATGTGCTGGAGTAAGAATGCGCTTGCTCCTCCGCGAACGTCTTCATCTACAATGACCAACGTATTGGTCTTCTTGAGAGACTCCACGACATCATGTTTTGTGTCAAAAGGAATGAGGCTTTGTGCATCAATGAGCTCAACACTAACACCCAGCTCTGCGAGTTCGGCGACTGCGGCTTCCGCTATGAAACAGTTTGATCCGTAAGTCAACATGGTAATGTCAGTTCCTTCGTTCAAAACTTCAACTTCACCAATCGGTGTTGTGAATTCACCCAGGTTGGTAGGAAGCAATTCCTTACGACGGTAGCCATTGAGACACTCAATCACTAGGGCAGGGTTGTCCAACTGAAGTAATTTGTTGTAGAAACCTGCTGCTTTCGTCATGTTACGCGGAACTAGCACATACATCCCTTTGATGCTATTGATAATGGTTCCCATCGGAGATCCCGAATGCCAAATCCCTTCCAAACGGTGTCCGCGTGTACGTACTATGGTAGGTGCCTTTTGACCTCCAACTGTTCTGTAATGAACTGTCGCTAAATCGTCGGACATGATTTGAAGGGCGTAGAGCAAATAATCCAAATACTGAATTTCAGCAATAGGGCGGAGGCCACGCATGGCCAAACCAATACCCTGTCCCATAATGGTGGCTTCACGAATACCGGCATCTGCTACACGCGTTTCTCCGTACTTCGCCTGCATTCCTTCAAGGCCTTGATTTACGTCCCCGATTTTACCGCTATCCTCTCCGAAGACCATGGTTTGTGGGTACAATTCAAAGAGTTTATCAAAATTGTCTCTGATAACTATACGGGCATCTACCTCCTGTGCTTCGTTATACTGTGCTGGGGTAGAGGATAGTAAGTCGTTAGAAGGGTTCTCACTGTACAGGTGTGAGCTGTATCGACGCTCCTGATCTTGCTTGCTGATGGCAAGCCAATTCTTTAATGCAGAGCTATCCACCCTGTTGTCGCCACGAACAATACGTAAGGCTTTTCGAGCTGCTTTGAAACTATGTGAGACTTCTACATCCTCAACGGCTTCTAATTCCTTGATGGTATTGGTTATAAAAATGCCTTTTTCGCCTTGCTGTTGCATGGCTTTTAGAATGGGCAACACCTCATTGCGTAAACGTTTTGGTACCTCTTGGTAAATGGTCCAAGCCGCTTTCTTGCCTTCGCGAGCTGATTTTTTAGCTTCTTTTGTGAGCTGGTCCAATTCTTCCTGGGTTGCAATACCTTGGTTAATCATCCACTCACCGAACTTAAGGATACAATCGTGGTCTTTTTCCCACTGAAGACGCTCCTTACTCTTATAACGTTCGTGAGAACCACTAGTACTATGTCCTTGTGGCTGAGTCATGCCTTTCACATGGATCATTACAGGCACGTGCTCCTCACGGGCAACCTGTCCCGCTTTAGTAAACGTATTAATTAGGGCTGGGTAGTCCCAGGCTTCAACGACGAAGATGTCGTATCCATTGCCCTTTTCATCGCGCTGAAATCCTTTGAGAATCTCCGAAATATCTTCTTTAGTGGTTTGGTATTCAGCACCTACTGAAATGCCGTATTCATCGTCCCAAATTGAAATAACCATGGGTACTTGAAGGACACCTGCTGCGTTTATAGTCTCAAAAAACAGACCTTCAGAAGTAGAAGCATTTCCGATGGTTCCCCATGCAACTTCATTGCCTTCATTGCTGAACTTCTCAGAACCTTCGAACTTTACTTCTTTGAAAACCTTTGAAGCTTGGGCGAGGCCAAGCAAACGAGGCATTTGACCGGCTGTTGGGCTAATGTCCGATGAACTGTTGTATTGGTTGGTCAGATCAACCCAGTTACCATCTTTATCTAAACTGCGTGTAGCAAAGTGTCCATTCATTTGACGTCCACCAGCCATAGGCTCGTGCTCAATATCCGTCACAGCATATAATGACGTAAAGAATCCGATAGAATCCAGCTCTCCAAGAGCCATCATGAAAGTTTGATCTCTGTAGTAACCGCTTCGGAAATCACCCTTTTTAAAAGCTTTAGCCCAAGCGATTTGAGCCAATTCTTTACCGGCACCAAAAATTCCAAATTTGGCTTTACCAGTAAGTACTTCTCGACGACCCATTAACGAGCATTCACGAGATAGAACGGCGGTAAAATAATCGTGATGAATCTCTTTCTTGAAATCGAGGTAACTGATTTCCTTCTGCTTATCTGTCATAGTATTTGGGTAGAGCTAGGTTAAACTCACCACAAATATACGCCATTATCCACCTAGAAAAGGCGCTTGAATACAAAGAGAACGAACAGTGTGATGACGATTAACAGGGCGACTTGTATACCTCCACTGCGGTAGTGAATCTTGTGCATCGCTAAATCTTTGCGGTAACTGATAAATAGAAAGGTCAAAAACGCCAAGGCGAATATGCCAGCAAAAATCCAATGTCCTGTTGTAATGTTCTCCATAGCGTCAAATTTACTTTCTTTGAAGCATAAAATAGAGCAAATGAAAAAGCAATTAAACCACGTCGAAAAATTCCACGATACGTTTGGAATTCCGAATGAATACACGCCAAAAGCGACTATTAGCAATGACTTAATTGATTTACGCTTTAAGCTAATGGCTGAGGAGAACGAAGAATACCTCGAGGCTGCGAAGAATGGGGATTTGGTTGAAGTTGCAGATGCATTAGGCGATATGATGTACATCCTCTGTGGAACTATTTTGAGTCACGGCATGCAGCATAAAATAGAAGAGGTTTTTGAAGAAATTCAACGCAGTAACATGAGTAAACTTGGTGAAGACGGTAAACCCATTTACAGAGAGGATGGTAAGGTTTTAAAAGGACCGAATTACTTCAAGCCTAACATTGCCAAAATCATTGAAGGGTAGGCCTGGTTTGAATCTTTGAAGTACGTTGCTCAAATAGTGGCGTACATCCCGGTAAACTTTTCATTTCTTCGCTAGCGCTATCCCAAGGAGCATAAGAGGCTTCAACACCCTTGTTCGCATTTATCTTTCTTACGTTTCCTTCCTCGAAAGAAATCGAGATATACGCACAAGCAGTTTTGTTTACACCCTCAACAACCTGATCGTCATTGATACTATGGGTGATGTTTTGGGCATTCCCTCGTAGTTCAAGGGAGTGAATGGCATTATCCATAAATTTCCCTTCCAGTTCTTTTCCTACAGCTTGATCGAAGTGAATAGAGTCATCAGTTAGACTAACGATAGCAGTATTACCCATTAGGAACAAGCTATCTAATGCTTCATCGAGCAGTGATAATACTGCGGAATCGCAGGTAAACTGACTGTTTTCACTCCACATACGAGGACTAGGATACAACGTCAGCTCCTCGTTAGTTTCGGTATAGTTGAAGAATTCACTTCTTCCTTGAAAATCGGTGCTGTAAAACGAAGTATTATGCTGTAGGTCTACCTTTCTATATCCCATGGAATCTGTTCGTATATGCAAAGTGTCGCCTTTTGCATATAATGTGTCTTCATCCATCCTCTGGCGGTAATACACGGGGAAATGAGCGTCGACAAAGTTGGGTTCTTTGGTATAGTCGATAAATTCAGATTCAAGAACAAGACCTTGAGCAGTATCAGCTACTAGGGCATTACCAAAAAGTCGTCCAGCTTCGGATTTGAGATTATAACTAATCGAATCAGATTCGATATAATTACCTGGAGCACTGATGCTTGCACCTTGGCCTAGATTGAGCTGTGCACTTTCTGCAAGATATTCGCCGATGCTGCAAAGAATAGTGGTGCTGTCTCGAAGGAGGGTGGAAGGCCCTGCAAATTCATACCTGTTGGTATTAGGAAAATACAAAAGCGTATCGGTGTAAAGGGAATACGTAGAATCTAAGGCTTCAACGTTGCCTCTTAACCATACCGTTTCGTAATCTGTGTTATAAGAACCTCTGTCCGCTGTTAACTCTAGCGACTTCCTTACCAGGGTACTACGAACAGTATAATAGGCGGTGGCACTCTTTCTATCGTAAAAGAGTTGTTTGGTATTTAATTGAGAAGATGGGGTGGTTAGCTGTACATTCTGGCTGATAGTAAATGTTCTACTCTCGCCGTCGTAGTCTAAGCGATTCCCCGTGATAATGGTTGTATCTGCCTGAACGATTCGAACATTTTTGAATGCTTTGAATTCGTTTTGAGGCTGTATCAATACGGCAGAATCACAAGTCATCACCGCCACATCTTGTTGAAGACCTACATTTCCTCTCAGATAATAAATACGTGAGCCGTCTTTCTGCTTGACGATATCTGTAATGTCAGAGCTGAGAATACGAATCTTTGTCTGTGCCTCAACGGAGGTACAGACAAAAAGAAGGGCCCATCCAAAAAGAAAGGCCCTCATCATTATTTTCTCATAATAGTTTGCGCTCGGTCTGGGCCTACGCTGATTAAAGAAATCGGCACACCTACTTCTTTTTCGATGTAATCGATGTACGATTTAAAGCTCTCAGGAAATTCATCTTCCGAGGTCATCTTCGTGAGATCTTCATCCCAACCTGCTACTTCAGTGAAAATTGGCTCAATCAAATCCTCCTCAAGCTTGTAAGGAAGGTGTTCAATGACCTCACCTTTGTATCGGTAGGCGGTACAAACCTTCAAGTTTCCAATACCACTAAGAACATCAGCTTTCATCATCATCAGTTCTGTAACGCCATTTACGTCGATAGCGTATTTAAGTGCAGGTAAATCTAACCAGCCACATCTTCTTGGACGGCCTGTAGTGGCTCCAAATTCGTGACCTTGTGCTTGTATCGTCTCCCCAGTTTCATCAAACAATTCCGTAGGGAAGGGGCCTGAACCTACACGAGTACAGTACGCTTTGAATATACCGTAAACGTTTTTGATGCGATTCGGGGCAACACCTAGGCCCGTACAAGCTCCAGCACAAGTGGTATTCGAAGACGTTACGAACGGGTAAGTCCCGAAATCTATATCCAGCAAGGTACCCTGAGCACCTTCGGCTAAAATTGTTCTGCCATCCTTGATTGCTTGGTGTACATAAGGTTCGCTATCAATGATATCAAGCGTTCTTAGGTACTCAATAGCTTCAAACCATGTCGGCTCAAGTTCACTTAAATCATAAGTGAAATCAGGATATCCACTTAGTAATTGCTTGTGTTTGGTAACGAGATTGTTGTAAAGTTCTTGGAAGTTGTCCAATTGGATATCACCAACCCGAAGGCCATTTCTACCGGTTTTATCCATGTATGTTGGTCCAATTCCTTTAAGGGTTGAACCTATCTTTTTCTTTCCTTTTGCAGCTTCACTTGCCGCGTCTAGAAGGCGGTGCGATGGCAAGATAAGGTGAGCCTTTCGAGAGATTTTTAGACGAGACAGCACATCAGGTTCTTGTGCGATGAGTTTGTCCAATTCGCCCTTAAAGATTACTGGATCAATCACCACACCGTTTCCAACAACATTACAAACCTTCTCATGGAATACTCCAGAAGGAATGGTGTGTAGTACGTGTTTCTTGCCTTCAAATTCAAGCGTGTGTCCCGCATTCGGACCGCCTTGAAAGCGTGCGATAATGTCATACTTACGCGTAAGTACATCAACAATCTTTCCTTTTCCTTCATCTCCCCATTGGAGACCTAGTAGTACATCTACTGCCATGGCTTAAGTAATTAGGATTCCTTCTTCTTTGCGTAAAAGTATAAGCTATGGCTGCTTACATCTACGTTGAAGACTTCCTCTATCGTTTTTTTAATGTTTTCAATTCTAGGATCGCAGAACTCATAAACCTCACCCGAATCTAAAATGACATGATCGTGCTGCTTGTTGAAATACGATTTCTCGTAAAAGCTCTGATTCTGACCAAACTGATGCTTTCGAATCAATCCACAAGTAAGCAGTAATTCAATGGTGTTGTAAAGTGTTGCTCGCGATACTCGATAGTTCTTGGATTTCATGTTTAGATACAGGGTTTCAACATCAAAGTGATCGTTACTCTCGTAGACCTCTTTAAGTATGGCGAAGCGTTCGGGAGTTTTACGTTGCTTGTTTTCCTCCAGAAAAGTGCTAAACACCTTTTTTACTTGTTCCTGTGCGTCTAAATGGCTCATGTGAGAACTAAAGCGCTAAAATACTTCTACTAATTGAATTTACCCACCCTATTTACGGCGCTAATTCCCTCTAGTGACTTGATATTGTTAATAGTGTCTGTTAAACCCACTTTATCCGCGACTTCGATGGTTAACTGACCTGTGAATAACCCATCATCTACTGAGAAAGAAATGGCTTTAATATTGATGTTTAAGTCCCCAGATACAATTTTGGTCACATCATTTACGATACCGACTCTATCTGCTCCAGTAATTTCAATATTCACGGTCACCTTGGCCCGCTCGGTGGCAATCCAGTTTGCTTTCATGACCCTATTGGCGAATCGTCCTTGGAGCATGACGGCGTTCGGACAATCGTGTCTATGTACCTTGATGCCTTCTGCGGTTGTAATAAAGCCAAATACACGTTCGCCAGGCAAAGGAGAGCAGCATTTGGCCAATGAATAGTCGAGTTGCTGTTCGTCATTTCCAAAGACAAGTTCAACATGCTCTGCGCCAGTATCTTTTGGCTTTTGACCTTTGGTCTCAAGCTTTGCCTTGGCGTAGGAACTCTTGACGATTCTCGAACGGAAATAGTTTACAAATCCCGATGTTTCGCGTGCATACTGACGAAGCTTCTTGTTGTCAATGACACCAAGCCCAACTTTGTAGTAGAGTTCTTCGGGGTTTTTAAGGCCGTAATAGTTGACCAGCTTCTGAATGTTACTTGATGTTGCTTTTAGCTTTAGGACGCGCAATTTGCGCTCAAGCATCATGTAGCCTTGTCCAGAGATTATTTGTTTTTCCTTCTTCAGCGATCTTTTAATGCGCTGTTTCGCCTTTCCTGTCTTTACAAAACTCAGCCAATCCTCCTTTGGCTCTTGTTTCATTGAAGTCAAGATTTCAATCTGATCACCCGATTTAAGCGGGGTGGAAAGCGGAACCAATTTTCCATTGACCTTTGTCCCAAGGCAGCGAGCACCAACATCACTATGTATATCAAAAGCAAAATCAAGCGCAGTTGCACCTTTAGGCAGCGTGCGCATTTCTCCTTTTGGAGTAAAGACGAATATCTCGGAAGCGAAAAGATTCATCTGAAAACTTTCTATGAAGTCTTCATTGTCGTTGTCAGGATCTTCTAAGAACTCCTTAATCCGCATCAGCCAAGTATCCAAAGAATTCGATCCAGAGCTATCTTCTTTATACTTCCAATGCGCTGCAAAGCCGTTTTCAGCAACATCGTCCATTCTGGCTGTTCGTATTTGAACTTCGACCCATCTGCCGTCTGGTCCCATCACTGTGGTATGTAGACTCTCGTAACCGTTGCTTTTTGGAGAAGAGATCCAATCCCTCAAACGAAGTGGGTTAGGACTGTAGTTCTCAGTGACAAGGGAGTATGCTTTCCAACAATCCGATTTTTCTTGCTCTAATGAGGAGTCCAGAATAATTCGGATGGCGTATTTATCATAGACTTCATCAAAGCGAACCCCTTGGTTTTTCATCTTACGACGAATGGAATATATACTCTTGGTACGCTTCTTTATTTTAAAGGATAACCCTGCCTCATTAAGCCCGTTTTCTACTGTAGCGACAAACTTGTTTAAGTATGTGAAATCCGCTTTCTCCAGAGCTTCCATCTGATCGTGAATCTCAGCATACACTTCTGGCTCCGTGTACTTTAGGCTTTGGTCCTCAAGCTCTGTTTTAATGCGGTATAAACCCAGTCTATGGGCTAGAGGAGCGTAAATAAACAGAGTTTCGGAAGCCTTAGTAAGCTGCTTGTGAGAGGGCATTCCATGCATAGTTCGCATGTTGTGCATGCGGTCAGCAATCTTGATGAGAATTACGCGGATATCGTCACTGATTGTAAGCAGCATTTTCCGGTAGTTTTCAAGTTGCATGTTATTATCAACGGTGGTGACACCACTGATTTTGGTCAAACCATCGATGAGTTTGGCAATATTTTTACCAAACATGCTTTCGATATCATCAAGCGTATAATCACTGTCTTCTACGACATCATGCATCAACGCCGTAGCAATACTGGTAGGGCCAAGACCAATTTCCGTGGCAACTATCTGCGCTACCTCAATAGGATGAGTGATATAGGGTTCTCCCGTTTTTCTCCTTATCCCGTTGTGTGCATCATTGGCAAGTCGAAAAGCACGCTTTATCAGATCGACATCGTCCTTATCTGTCTTGTATTCAATGCTGTTCAATAAATCTTTGAACGCATTGTCAATGAGTGCTTTATCTTCTGGGTTCCAATCAGTCATTTAGTCAAGGAGGAAAATGGTTGGTCGTTTGTGTAAATCAGGCAAATTCCTTGCCCAATCGGCAATAGTCTTAGTTTCAATGTACTCATTTTGCAGCGTGATATCGCAGGCGATGCACAACTTTGTCTCAGGATGGAGGACTTTTAAGAGTTCTTCCACAAGTTTATTGTTGCGGTAAGGAGTTTCCATAAAGATCTGAGTAATGCCGTCCTTTAAATCTTTTGTCATCGCCTGAAAAACGCGCTTCCGAATCCCTTGGTCGAAAGGAAGGTATCCTCGAAAGGTGAATTGCTGTCCGTTAAAACCACTGCCCATTAGTGCTAGAAGGATAGAGGAGGGGCCAACTAAAGGTTTGACGGAAAGTCCTTTACGATGTGCAATACTGACGATCTCTGCTCCAGGATCGGCAACACAGGGGACTCCAGCTTCTGAAATTATCCCAACATTCTCGCCTCTTTCTACAGGCTTTAAAAAACCAGGTAGGTCCAATGGATCTGTGTGCTTATCAAGAATTTCCATGTTGATGTCTCGCTGTATTTTCTCTGGAAGAAGACGCTTGATAAAGGCTCTGGCTGTTTTTTCATTCTCCACAATAAAATACTCTAGTGAATCAATGATCTTCACTACATCTGGAGGAAGTATTTCAGAGAAATTGTCTTCTCCTAAGCTATTAGGAATCAGATAGATATTTCCTTTCATGAGTGTTGTTCTAAGAATTTTTCGATGGCCAAATCAAGCATATCATATACATCTTCAAAGCCACGCTGTCCACCTGTATATGGATCAGGCACTTGCCTATTTTCTCCTGGATATGCTTCATTCATGATTAAGCGCACTTTTGCTTTTGATGCTTCATCTGGAGCAAGTCTCGTAATGTTGGTATAGTTGGAGCTGTCCATGGCGAAAATTATATCGAACCTTTCAAAATCTTCAGCTAAAAATGGTCTTGAACGCTGCTGGTCTATATTCAATCCGCGGCCTTTTGCCGTAATGATAGATCGAGTATCAGGTCGCTCACCTTCGTGCCAACCGGACGTTCCCGCACTGTCTATATACCAGTTTTCAGGTGCCTTTGATTCTAAAATTCCATGTGCAAGGGGAGAACGGCAAATGTTTCCCAAGCATACCATAAGTACATTCATAAAAAAAAGTCAGTACCCGAAGATACTGACTCTTTTATGCATTCGTAGTATAAAATTAAGCGAGTGTCAATCTCTTTTGTAGATCGTCCACGTAAGTCTTAAATCGCTTATCTGTTTCTTTTAAATTGTTCACTGTACGGCAGGCGTGCAGTACTGTAGCATGGTCTTTATTCCCACACTGCTGACCAATAGAAGCAAGGCTGTTTTTAGTCAATTGTTTTGAGAAATACATGCTCAATTGACGTGCTTGTACAATTTCTCTCTTACGTGTTTTCGATTTGAGTAATTCTAGTGGCATGTCGAAATAATCGCAAACCACTTTTTGAATAAAATCGATTGAGATTTCACGAGTCGTACTCTTAACGAACTTATCTACCATCGACTTTACAAGTTCCATGGTGATTTGCTTCTTATTCAAAGAGCTTTGAGCGAGAATACTAATAAGAGCCCCCTCGAGTTCACGTACATTCGAATTGATTGAGTAGGCGATAAACTCAACAATATCTTGCTCTACTTCAATACCGTCATTGTACAATTTTTTACCTAAGATGGCTACACGAGTCTCGAGTCCTGGCTTCTGCAAATCAGCACTCAAGCCCCACTTAAAGCGACTTAACAAGCGCTGTTCCATTCCTTGAAGTTCCACAGGAGCTCTATCTGAGGTCAGAATGATTTGCTTCCCGTTTTGATGCAAGTGGTTAAAGATTTCAAAGAACACATCCTGAGTCTTCTCCTTTCCTGAGAAACTCTGAACATCATCAATGATCAACACATCAATCATTTGATAGAAGTGTACAAAGTCGTTTTTAGAGTTGTTACGGATGCTATCTATAAACTGCTGCGTGAATTTCTCAGCGCTTACATACAAAACAGTCTTCTCAGGGTAGTTGTCTTTGATTTCTACACCGATAGCATGTGCCAAGTGTGTTTTACCAAGACCCACACCGCCATACAACATTAATGGATTGAATGAAGTACCTCCGGGACTCTTTCCAACTGCTAAACCGGCTGATCTTGCCAGTCTATTGCAATCACCCTCGATAAAATTGTCGAAAGTGTAGTTAGGGTTTAGTTGACTATCAATATTCAACTTCTGCAATCCAGGGATCACGAAAGGATTTTTGATACTCTTTTCATTGGTAATAGCCACCGGCATATTTACGCTCTGAGGCTTATGCTTACGACGTCCTGAACTCGGTAGTTTCATGGTTGGCGGCGTACTGTTGTCATAGGAGTTCTCCATGACTATACTATATACCAGTTTTGCACCTTCACCAAGCCCTTTTGTAATAGCTGCTTTTAGTAAAGAAATGTAGTTTTCTTCAAGGTACTCGTAAAAGAATTTTGAAGGAACTTGGACGGTAAGAACGGTGCCTTGAATTTTAATCGGTTTGATCGGCGAAAACCATGTGTCATAACACTGGTCATCGACGTTATCCTTGATAAATTCTAAAGCTTCATTCCAAATAGTTCCAACTGTTTTACTCATGGCTCAAAAAAGGTCCTGTCTCGAGGTTGTTCAAGTCTCGAGACCGTGTTCGTGTGTCTCTTAAAAATAAGGGGTCTGCGCAGAGGAAAATTTTCCTCTTTGGCTTGCATTACAAATCTGTTGATAAATTCTCTTTCAACAAAATTTTTTTAGGGTTGTGTTAATAAAAAGTTTTTCTTAAGGGATTTGTAAACATCTGATTATCAGTGTATAAATAATACCACCAAATTTTTTCGGTATAAAATACCACAATCGCCTCAATGTGTTGAAAATTCGAGGCTTGCAGAAGATTCCGTCCTAAAAACCGACTTTCAAAAATCTTAGATTTACCTCATGGAAAAAATAAATTTGAAAGGAATTTTTGAGTTTCGTCCTAGATATTCTGAGACTGATCAAATGGGTGTAGTCTACTACGGTAATTACGCTACCTATTTTGAGGTTGGTCGGGTCGAATTATTACGCGATTTAGGCATGAGCTACGCGGAGATGGAAAAGTCTGGAACGATGCTCCCAGTAGTCCATCTCGATATGGACTTTAAAGCAGGAGCAAAATATGATGAAGAACTCGTGCTTGAAACCTCCATTCTCGAAGTCCCCTCAAGAAAGATATCATTTTACCACACACTCAAGAACAAGGAGGGTAAAACTTTGGTAACAGGTAAAGTAGTCTTAGTATTTGTCGATACCAAAACCTTCAAAACAAAACAGTGTCCGGCAGATTTTAAAACACTACTGCTTAAGGCTTCTTCAACACAGTCGTAATTCCTGTTGAACTCGTAACGTGAATAACACTAGGAACATCCTCCAAATGCAACTCATTCATCGCTGTTCCTGAAGACAACAGCTGTCCGTTTAAGCTATATATCTGGTAGGAATAAGCTTCGTCTGTAGGGAATTTCACCTTAACAGTGCCTTCATAACTCAAATAAGGTGTTTTCTGGTCTTTATTCTCTTCTTCAATAGAAATGCCGCTCAGTATGTTTTTTGGTGCTCCAAATGCTGCGTAAATGGCTTGCGAGTAGTTCCCATTGTTCACAATTGAGTCAGCGGACAACATATTTTCCGCGATGTCACGTAAACTTTGAAAGGACATGAGTTGATATAGGCTTTCTAGAACTATTTTATCTGCAAGTGAGTCATTCACTGTGGTAGCTGCGCTAAACTCAAGCATTGCACCGACCATGATATCTGTGTGCTGATAGATGTTCCAAAACGAACTAATAGTGTTGTAATCCTTTTGTCCGTCATAAACGGCACTTCGTCCGTTCCAAAAGGTATTATTACCGTCCCAATCGAATATTCGCGTGCTTTGAACACCACTCATTCTGCCGTAACGCTCCGCGAAATAGTCGCCTAATGCCTCATCAAAAGTTCGCCTCTCATCACCATTGGTAGAGGCTGGAGCAGCACCGTGACTGATGGCGTGTCCAAGTTCATGGATAATAACATCTGCATCTTCCGCATCGTCTACGCCGCCTTCTCCGAAAAACAGGCGCGGAGGGTTAGTACCCCAGTTGAACATTGAGTTATCCTGTCCATTTAATGCTTGAGGATCAACATGTATGGCATAATTAAGAATGTTTCCATAGCCCAATGCATTCAAGTATTCGTTTTGCTTGGTAATGTGGTAGGTTACCATCACTTGTTCGAATTCATCGTTGGCTCTTCCCGAAACCCAATTGTTAGGGTCAGTACTGATGCTGATGTATGGTGCATCGAAGTCAATCACATGTATGTAATCGTTTTTCAAACGAACTGTATCATTTACAACATCTACGGTCACAGAGTCGAGCACAGTTAAACTGTCAAGCACCCCGGCATTTCCATCGTTCATATCAGTGTATATACCACCATAACTTAAGTTGTTGGGGGTCAATGGATCTGGGTTAAATACACGAACTTGCACAGTTGTATCATTAAAATGAAGATTTAAGTCTAACTCTTCAATTAATTCATTTTCAGAATTATAGAATGAAACAGAATGTTCGAATCCGTCGTTAGTCGTATCAGGTCTAACGGACAGCCAGTTGTTGGACCTCCACAAGAGATATGGACCTTCTAGAGACGGGTTAAGAGCGGCACGGGCTTCTTGACTTAATGATGATTTCGTTTTAATCATGTTGCCATCTAGCGACCGAATTTCCAAGTACTGATGCTCGAGAATTGGGATGTTTTGGTAGCGATAAGTAAATCGTTGGTATTGCGCATGCGGGCTATTACGCGTGGTAAAATACTCGTGCTCTAATCCCTCGATATTCTGACCGTAGGTTAAACTACTTATTAGTGTGAACAGTAATGTGATGATTCTTCTTGACATAATCCATTGCCTCGCCGAACAGTGACCGACGAATTGTTAGGGTATAAGTTACTCTTTCTCGTTGTTCTCTAGCTACAACATCTGCGCCATAGATTTTGATCATTCTCTCCACCAAGGCCATGTGCTCATAGCTTGTGCTCAAGGTAAGCTCCTCAGAAATGATCTGTTTGATCTTCGGGGCGTTAGCAACTGCCAATTCAGCACTGCCACCGTAAGCTGCTATTAAACCTGGTACGCCGAGTTTAGTACCTCCGAAATATCGGACCACCACACAGGCTAAATTCGTCATGCCCGAGCTCACAAGCGAACGAAGTATAGGAGCTCCAGCAGTGTTTCTTGGCTCTCCGTCGTCGTTGGATTTATGAAAGTCAGCCTCTTCGCCTAAAATGAACGCCCAGCAGTGATGACGCGCATTAGGTTCTTGTTCCTTGATGAAATTGAGCTGACTTTTAAAGCTCTCTTCACTTTTCACCGGAAAGAGATAGGCCTTGAATTTGCTGCCCTTATCCTTTAATTCACCTAAAGCAGGTTCATCTATTGTATAGAAGAAATCAACTGCGCTCATATCGGTCATTTCCTAGTTGAGCAAGTGTAGTAAGTTTCGGTGCTTCAGGAGCATTAACTCCATCTTCAAGTTGATCCTTTGAAATATACTTATGAATGCTATCGGCAAGATTAGAATCGATAAAGGACTGTAATATTCTTGCACCACCTTCAACCAAAATGTGATTCAGACCGAAATCTAACAACTTAGGCACCCATTGATCTAAATTCCTGGGGTCACAATTGATTCCGGAATACCCCTGCGGCAATTTATTACCGATAATTATAGGCTGAACTGCTAAGCTAGCGAGCCATTCTCGTTGCAAGGGAAAGTCTTGGCTAAGTAAAATGATAGGGGTAGGGCTTTGACCAGACCATTTTCTAGTGGTTAAACTAGGCCTGTCGAAACATGCAGTTTTAGAACTAATCAAAATACCGTCGACAGATCCACGAAGTTGATGTGTTCTCAATGCAGCTAATGGACCGCTTATGCTCAAAGCTTTTTCCTCAGCAGTTCTGTATCCGTCGATATGGCCCGAATCATTCTCAGCCCACTTCAACGTGAAATGAGGCCTATTCTTGGTCATATTCGTCCAAAAGACCTCGTTCAGCTGCCTGTATACCTTTGGTGAAGGCGCAAACTCTACTTTGATTCCATGATTTCTAAGATGAGCGACACCCTTCCCGTCAACCTTACTATGAGGATCACCAGTACCAATAACCACATGAGGAATACCATGAGAAGAGATAAGTTCACAGCAAGGTGGTGTCTTGCCGTAATGGGCACAAGGTTCTAGAGAGCAATATAAAATGCTCTGCTTCAGTAAATCATGGTTTTCGACACTTCTAATGGCCATGACCTCTGCATGAGGTTCTCCAGCCTTTCTATGGTAACCTTCTCCTATGATTACACCATTGTGAACCACGACTGCACCTACCATAGGATTGGGAGATGTAGTGCCTCTGCCATAGTTAGCGAGTTGTAGGCAACGTGTGAGAAACTTACTGTGGTTCATAGCTCAAAGGTAGGAGGCTGTGATGTAATTTCAAGCCAAATGTTCACACTCTCTAATTATCAACAACAGGCACAAGATGTACTCGTTCCTATTTATGGGGAAAGAGAGACTTCAGCTGTGATTAAACTTTGGTTTGGATCAAGATTGGATATGTCTCCCATTGATCTGATAATGAGGAGGGAAGAGGAGGTCACGTTTCCTTCATTCGGGGCCGATTTAGCTCAGCTAAAAGCAAAGACTCCAGTGCAATTGGTGCTCGGTGAAGCTTTTTTCTTTGATCGATTATATCTCGTTAATGAGCATACGTTAATACCACGGCCAGAGACGGAAGAGTTAGTAGCTGGGATTCTTGAAAGATTTCCTAATAATGAGTTAAAGGTTATTGATGTAGGAACAGGCAGCGGCTGTATTGCTATTTCATTGCAATTGGCAAGGCCGAATTGGAGCATCACGGGTGTAGATATTCATCGACAGACTATTGATGCAGCAAAGGCCAATGCTGAGAAGCTGGGTGCTAATGTTGATTTCAAGGTCTTAGACGTACTTGAAGAAGAATTGTCGGAGTTCAACCTTCTTGTTTCCAATCCGCCTTATATCCCACAGAGTGAAGCACAAGCAATGGATAGCAACGTGGTTGACTATGAACCAGATAGAGCACTTTTTGTCCCAGACTCCGACGCGCTGCTGTTCTACCGAAGATTGCTTGAATTGGCCAAGGAGAACAAAAAGAATAGCCCTGTTCATGTGGCCTTTGAGATCCATGAGGATTTTGGTGAACAAATGATTGAACTATGTGCCTCTTTTGGGTTTAAAGAGGTTAACTTATTGCAAGATTTGCAAGGGAAAGACAGAATGATTTTTGCACAATATGGGGATTAAGGAAAAGATAGAAGCACTACGTAACCAGCTGCATGAGCACAACCGCAAGTATTATATTGACGATGCTCCAGTGATTTCTGATTACGAGTTCGATATGCTCCTAAAGGAATTAGAATCCCTTGAGGCGGCTTATCCGGAATATGCTGATCCCAACAGTCCTAGTGTTCGAGTAGGTGGCGGCATTACCAAAAGCTTCAATACTGTGCAGCACCGCTATTCCATGTTGTCTTTGAGTAATTCTTATTCGCTTGAAGAAATTCAGGAATGGATTACTAGAGTACAAAAAAGTGCACCAGAGGCCACCTTTGTGTGTGAATTAAAATACGATGGTGTTGCTATAGGTATACGCTACGAAAACGGTGTTTTGGTCCAAGCAGTAACTCGTGGAGACGGTACTCAAGGGGATGATATAACTTCCAACGTGAGAACCATTCGAAGCATCCCGTTGAAATTAAACGGTGAATTCCCGGAAGATTTTGAGATACGCGGTGAAATTGTAATGCCGCACGCAGCATTCAATAGCCTCAATGATAAAAGGACCGCAGCCGGTTTGCCCACGTTTGCAAACCCAAGAAATTGTGCTTCAGGCACACTGAAACTGCAGGACAGCAGCGAGGTAGCTTCAAGAGGTCTCGATGCGTATCTGTATTACGTCTTGCCAGAAGGAGTAGTAAGTCCCTCTCATGCAGGTGCTATCCGCGCTGCTGGTGGTATGGGCTTCAAAGTTCCTTTAGAAAAGAATCGATTCATTGAAGAATGCGAAAGTATCGATCAAATCATGGACTTCATTGGTCATTGGGATACTGCACGAAAAGATTTGCCGTTCGATATTGACGGTATCGTTATCAAGGTGGATAGCTACGCTGCACAACAAGAACTCGGTTTTACTGCTAAATCACCACGATGGGCAACCGCCTATAAATTCAAGGCCGAACGAGTGAGCACTGTCTTAAACGAGGTGACTTATCAGGTCGGTAGAACTGGTGCGATTACACCTGTGGCAAACCTAGAGCCCGTTTGGCTTGGCGGCACAACTGTAAAGCGCGCTTCGCTTCATAATAGTGATCAGATTGAGCTTTTGAATCTTTATCTCGGTGATAGCGTATTTGTAGAAAAGGGAGGGGAGATTATCCCAAAAGTTGTAGGTGTAGACTTGGACAAAAGAGCTGAGGATGCTGCCGAAGTCATCTTTATCGAAGAGTGTCCGGAATGTGCAACATCCTTAGTTCGGAAGGAAGGAGAAGCTCAGCATTACTGTCCTAATACTGATAGTTGTCCGCCTCAGGTAAGTGGTAGAATCGAACATTACATCAGTAGAAAAGCAATGGATATTGCTGGTATGGGAAGTGAAACAGTGCAACTTTTTGTAGAGAAAGGCCTTATTAGTCACCCCGGAGATCTTTATTCGCTCACTTTCGATGAGTTGATAGAGTTGGAAGGATTTAAGGAAAAGAGCGTCCAAAACATTCTGGACGGGATTCTACAGAGCAAGGAAGTTCCTTTTGAACGCGTACTTTTTGGCCTAGGAATAAGACACGTTGGGGCTACTGTGGCGAAAAAACTAGCCAAACACTTCGGTTCGATGTTCGCCCTTGCAGAGGCCTCCATAGAGGATATCACTGCCGTAGATTCCATGGGTGAGGTTATTGCCCGTGAAGTTCACGGCTATTTCAGATCTGAGAAAAATGCAACGGTTCTCGATGCGCTCGTAGATGCTGGTGTGCAAATGGAAATTATTCAGACTGAGGAAAGTATTACTGAGAGTCCTATTACTGGAGCAAAGATTGTAGTCTCAGGGGTGTTCGAGCGGTTCTCTCGCAATGAATTAAAGGACACTATAGAGAAATACGGTGGTCAAAATGTGGGTTCTATTAGTGGTAAAACAACTTATGTGGTCGCTGGTGAAGGTATGGGACCATCGAAATTGAAGAAGGCGGAGTCTTTAGGGGTGCCGATTTTAAGTGAGCAAGATTTTATTGAGTTACTAGGCCTATGAGATTCCTAAAAAACCATTATCGCAAACAGCTTATTAAGGCTGCACAACCAAGCACGAATGTCGCCCTGGACACGAATGCTTCTGTTACAGTCATCCATCGTACCGAAGAAGAATTGGCCACGGTGAAGCGTTATTTTAAACGAGCTCAAGGCGTTCGCTGGATCAAAGAAAAACGAAGCAAAGAACAAGCTGTGAACAGCAGCGTATTGTACCTTAATGATATCAATTTGCGCGGAGAACCGGCCATCGCTTTACCTATGATGACTGAAAACAAACATTTTATATTGAATTTGTGCAATGATGATGTTTTAGGTTGGTATTGGTACGCTAGGAAGTATGCACTTCGCGTAGATTTGCAAGGAACTTATGAAGACACAGATTTCACCGTGCCTGGAAACCATAGTTTGGAAGATAAACTAGAGACATTGGTGAATTACTTAAAGATAATCAACCATGAATAGAGGAGTACCGAAAGGAGTAGGGGTCGCTTTGATAACACCCTTTCACAATGATGGCTCTATTGATTTTAACGGCCTAGAAAGACTACTTGAACACTGCATTAATGGTGGAGTAGATTATTTCGTGGTCAATGGAACCACTGCAGAAAATCCAACACTGAGTAAAGAAGAGCGATACACAGTATTAGATTTCGTTTTAGAAAAGAATGCCAATCGTTTGCCTGTGGTTTTCGGAATTGGCGGAAATAACACCATGGCTGTTGCGCAGGAAATGTCTGCATTTAATGTTGACGGTGTAAGTGCGTTGCTAAGTGCAAGTCCATACTACAATAAGCCTACTCAAGAAGGAATTTACCAGCATTACAAGGCTTTGAGTGAAGCGTCTAGTTTGCCAATTATTCTTTACAACGTTCCTGGAAGAACAAGCTCTAATATCTCTGCGGAAACTACGCTGCGTCTAGCTGCTGACTTTGAAAATATTGTAGCAATTAAAGAGGCGAGTGGAAATTTAGATCAGATCACTGAACTTGTTTTAGGGCGTCCAGAAGGTTTTAAAATCATTTCTGGTGACGACAATCTAACATTTGCCATGTTAGGTATAGGTTGTGACGGTGTAATCTCTGTCAGCGGACAAGGAGTGCCAGAAGTATTCTGTAAGGTTTACGATGAAGCCGTTCAAGGCAATTGGTCCGCATCAAAAGAGGCACATCTATCGCTGTTTAACCTGACTAATTTGTTATTTGCAGAGGGTAATCCTGCAGGGATTAAGGCTGTTCTGGAAATAAGAGAGATTTGTGGTGACCATGTAAGATTGCCTTTGGTTCCTGCTACTTCAAGGCTAAAAGCATCTATCAAAGCGGAGTTAGACCGTTTAGACTTTTAGACATTCATGTCTATTAAGATTCTTTACGCTTTTCAGGGTACTGGCAATGGCCATGTCGCCCGAGCAAGAGATCTTGTTCCCCGTTTAAGTAAGTACGCCGAGGTTGATGTATTGGTAGCTGGTACGCAAAGTGATCTCAAATTAGATTTCCCCATTAAATACCGCCGATATGGACTTACTATGGTCTATGATTCCAAAGGGGCGGTTAGTTATTGGCAAAGCTTTATTCGGAACAAGCCCATTCGATTCATAAAAGATGTCCTTTCCCTTCCTGTAAGGGAATATGACGCCGTATTCATCGATTTTGAAGCTGTCGCTTCATACGCTTGTTTACTGCGAGGGATACCTTCTCTACAACTAAGCCATCAAGCTGCTTTTTGGTCAAGTAAAACCCCACGTCCAAGAAAGCGTATTTGGCACTGGGAGTGGGTGATATCGAACATGTCCCCATCGAAATACGCCATTGGATTTCACTTTGAAAACTATGATAAATTCATACTCCCACCCATCATCAGGAAGGAAATCCGGGAACTAGAATTAGAGGATAGAGGACATTACACTATTTACTTGCCATCCTATTCAGCAGAGGAAATTGTAGCTTTTACGGCCCAATTCCCAAACGAACGTTTTGAAGTGTTTTCTCGAGTAGAGAAACAGTACTCTACTGATAACACGATTGTTAAGCCCGTAGGAGTTGAAGGCTATCTCGAGAGTTTCAGAACTTGTACTGGTCTTATTTGCGGTGCTGGCTTCGAAGCACCTTCCGAAGCCTTGTACTGCGGCAAAAAACTACTGATTAGCCCGATTAATGGCCAATATGAACAAGCCTCTAACGCAGTTGCAGCCTCGCTAATTGGTGTTGAAGTATTTGATTCTTTGGACACGACTGGCAAGGCCATTTGGCAAGAATTCTTAAACAGTACACATCGGAATAAAATTGATTTTCCTGATTATGCGGATGTACTAGTTGAACAGCTGATTAGCAATGTAGAAAAGGGCAGGGATTATGATGATATTTCCTCTTTACAAGTTTGGTAAATACCTTACCTTTGCCCGTCAATGATGGGAAAGAAATTCTTTACATATATGCTCCTTGCCGTAATGGCAACTTCATGTGGTGAGTACCAAGAAGTGCTAAAAAGCAAGGATTTGGATTTTAAATTCGGAAAAGCAGTAGAATACTACGAGGCTGGTGAATACAACAAAGCGTATCCAATATTTGATGAATTAATTACGCTGTATCGTGGTACTGAAAAGGCGCAAGAGGTTTATTTCTATTACGCTAATACGTTGTATCTGCAGAAGGATTACATCTTAGCCGGCTATCACTTCAAGAATTTCTACAAAACCTTCCCGCAAAACGAACAAGCAGACGAAGCTGCATACCTGACAGCATACTGTTACTATTTGGAAGCGCCTACGCACAGCTTGGATCAAGCATACACCTACAAAGCAATCAATGAATTGCAGTTGTTCATCAATACACATCCTGGATCGGATAAAATTGATTTGTGTAACGAGTACATGGAAGATCTTCGTGGTCGCTTAGAACAGAAGAGCTACGAGATTGCAAAACAGTATTACAAGACGAGAAAGTACAAGGCTGCAATGACGGCATTCACGACTACCTTGAGTGAATACCCGGATACACCATATCGCGAAGAAGCCATGTATCTTAAAGCAAAGGCTGCTTTTAAGCTAGCTGAGAACAGTGTCGCTGAGCTTCAAGAAGAGCGCTTTATTGAAGCCAACACTGCATTGAATGACCTTGAGGAGATTTACCCAGAAAGTGAATACCTCCCAGAATTACGTAAATTGACTAAATAAATCATCCCAAAGCACATGGATTACAAGAAAATGCCTGCGGATAAAACCACAAGAACGCACGACACTAACAAGATTGACGCGCCTACAGAGAATATCTACGAGGCGTTAACAATTATTGCAAAGCGTGCGGAGCAGATCAACGATGACACTCGTGAAGAATTACACGCTAAACTTCAAGAGTTCGCATCTTCGACTGAATCTCTTGAGGAGATCTTTGAAAATAAAGAGCAGATTGAAGTAAGCCGTTTTTACGAGAGCTTGCCAAAGCCAACTGCACTTGCAATGCAAGAGTGGTTAGACAATAACATCTACTTCAGAAGAGAAGGAGAAGAGAAATAAATCTAATCCGATGAGTCTTTTGTACAATCGCAAGGTGCTGCTTGGCGTTTCAGGTAGTATTGCAGCTTACAAAAGCGCGCATCTAGTTAGAGAACTCATTAAAAGGGGTGCCGAAGTCCAGGTTGTCATTACTGATGCCGCCAAGGATTTCGTCACCCCTTTGACTCTTTCCACCCTGAGTACACGTCCTGTTTATAGTGCTTTCATCGAAGAAGAGCAGAAGGCTTATGGCGTTTGGAACAATCATGTTGAAATGGGCTTGTGGGCCGATTTAATGGTTATTGCGCCAGCCTCATCTAATACGCTTTCTAAAATGGCAACGGGTGCCTGTGACAATCTTTTAACAGCGGTTTATTTGAGCGCTAAATGTCCTGTTTTTGCAGCGCCTGCAATGGATCTTGATATGTACGCCAATGGCGCAACTTCGGATAACCTCAAGATTCTCGAACAGCGAGGGGTGGGAATTATAGACTCCGATTACGGCGAATTGGCCTCAGGATTAGTAGGAAAAGGCAGAATGGCAGAACCTGAAGCTATTGCTGATCACCTAGAGGAATACTTGAGCTCGACGCTTCCATTATATGGCAAAAAAGTTCTAATTAATGCAGGACCGACGCACGAACATTTAGATCCGGTTCGATTTTTAGGTAATAATAGCTCCGGCAAAATGGGAGCGGCAATTGCAGCTGCAGCAAGAGATTTGGGTGCGAATGTTCATTTAGTTTTGGGACCAACTCAAACGGCGCTTGACCTAAAGGGGATAAAAGTTACTCGTGTTACTAGTGCAGACGATATGCTCAGTGCAATGGTATCTGAGTTTACAGATAGCTCCTTAACGGTGTGTTGTGCTGCAGTAAGCGATTATAAACCTGTATCTCAAGCGGAACACAAGATTAAAAAATCTGATGAGGGCGACTCATTGACTATTTCATTAGAGAAAACACCTGACATTCTTAGTACACTAGGTACACTCAAAAGCGATGAAAATCATCTCGTAGGTTTCGCCCTTGAAACAAGAGACGGTGAGTCATACGCCAAACAGAAGCTCGATAAAAAGAATGCTAGCGCAATAGTTCTGAATACTTTAGGTAAGCAGGGAGTGGGCTTTGAAACAGATACTAATGAAGTGTCTGTGTACACGGCATCCGGTAAAACTTTTTCTTTTCCATTAACTAGCAAGATTGCGCTCGGAAAATCGTTACTTGAGTTATTCATGAGTGAATTTAATTTATCCGATGCGTAAGATTATTCTTGTTCTTGTTGCTTTCGTCGCCATAGTTAATGTGCAGGCCCAAGAGCTTCGGGCTACTGTGAAGGTTCTAAGCCCTGAAATACAGACGACTAATAAGGATGTATTTGTTGCCTTGGAAAATACTATCCAGAGCTTTTTGAATGGGTATACCTTCACCGAGCACAAGTATTCAGACGAAGAAAGAATAGCCTGTAGTTTCATTTTGACTATTGAAGCTATGAATGGAGCTCGTTTTGACGGTAATCTGCAAGTTCAATATTCTCGCCCTGTATATGGATCTCAGTACAATAGTCCGGTGCTTAATGTGTTGGATAAAGATGTGGTCTTCAGTTACCGTGAAAATGAACCTATTGAATTTCAACAAAATACATTTACTACAAACCTGAGTAGTATACTGGCTTTCTATTCATACACCATCATTGGTATGGACCGATCGACCTTTAAGTCGAACGGTGGAGATGCCGAATTTGCGATTGCACAAAGTATAGTCACCACAGCACAGAGTAGTGGTGGGGCAAGTGGCTGGAAAAGTTTTGACGGAAATAAAAATAGGTTCTGGATATCGGATGCCTTGAATTCTCCAGCGTTTGAACCTGTAAAGGAGTGTTTGTATCTCTACCACCGTCAAGGGCTGGATTTGATGCATATGAGTAGCAATCATAAACAGGCATTGACGACCATAACAACAGCGCTTCGTAAACTCGAGGAGCCCAACCAAAAACGTCCGAACAGCTATTTAATGAATCTCTTTTTTGATGCTAAGAATCCTGAGATAATTAGTCTCTATTCAGAAGCTGAGTCGCTGGGTGTTGACATTAAAGGTCTACAAGCGATGCTAGAGTCCATTGACCGAACACACGCAAGTTCCTACTCCAAATTCGGCAGGTAAGGTGTTGAGAACCATATACATAAAGAACTTCATTTTAATTGACGAGTTACATCTTGATTTTACTCGTGGCTTAACCGTGCTCACAGGTGAAACAGGCGCTGGAAAAAGTATACTTCTTGGTGCGCTTAACGCAGGACTAGGGAAAAGAATCTCGTCAAAAGGAATCCTCAAGGACCCGACCAAAAAAGGGGTTGTAGAGATCACTATTGATATAGAAGAACATCTAAAAGATGCTTTCGAAGCACTTCAACTTGATTTCGAACCGATAAGCACTTTTCGAAGAGAGATATTACCAGGTGGTAAAACACGATGTTTTGTGAACGATACTCCAACAAAAGCCTCAGCTTTACAGGATATTACTGGCCATTTAGTGGACATAAACTCACAAAAAGACGAAGGTCTTATTCACAGGCCGTTAGAACAGCTTTCATTGATCGATAGCTTCGTAGAATTTCGCGATGAGAAGAAAAACTATGAGGAGAAATTCATTGAATATAGAAGAGTCACTCTCGCTATAAAGGAATTAGAAAATATTGGTCCATCCGAAGATCTCGACTACTTGAAATTCGTGTATGAAGAGTTGAACGGATCACCTGTTACACAGGAACAATATATTGCTCTAGAAGAAAGTATTCTTCGGGCTAAATCTATTAGGAATGAGCAAGTTTCGTACGAGAAAGCAAGCGGTATTCTCAGTAGTGAAAATGGATTGCTCGACCAGCTGTATTCACTCGAATCTGCTTTAATGCAAGCTTCAGACGACGAAACACTTCAGAATCAACTTGAACAGGTACGTAATATCATTGCCGATATAAAAGGAGTGGAGCGGGCCATCTCCAAAGGCTTGAATGAGACAATCTCTGAAAGCGAATTCAATGCTTTGCTGCAGGAAAAATCGAGTATTGACGCTCTTGTCAAGAAGCATAGGGTTTTAACTGTTGAAGAACTTGAGGTAAAGCGTGAAACAATACGAGAGCGAATATCTCTGTTAGAGAATAAGGACGAAGAGCTGATTCGTTTAAATGAGTTGCGTGAACGATTATTAGTAGACCTTGATGCTCTTGGAAACGATATGCATCTATTGCGTAAGTCGGCTTCAGACCAAATAGAAAAAACACTCAGTGAATATCTCGAGAGGGTAGACCTACCGAAAGCAAGGCTGCAATTAAGTTGGAATCAAACCTCCTTTGGAAAATATGGTAAGTATCTACCAGAACTGTTGTTTGCTGCTAATCCTGGTTCTAATATGCAACCGTTAAGCAAAGTAGCTTCAGGAGGTGAGCAAAGCAGAGTGAAGTTGGCTTTAAAGGCCGTTTTAGGACGTGATTCTGGATTGAGCACACAACTTTTCGATGAAATAGATTCAGGTATTAGTGGTTCAACGGCAGAGAAAATCGGCACGCTAATGAGAGAAATGTCTGTAAATCAACAGATTATAACCATCACACATCTTCCTCAGGTTGCAGCCAAAGGCGATGTACACTTGTTGGTATCAAAATCGCAACGAGTCGATTCTACTACTTCGAATGTTGTTCCTTTATCTTTTAAAGAAAGAGAGCAAGAAATTGCTAGAATGCTAAGTGGAGAGAATATTTCTCAGGCCGCTAAGAATCAAGCGAAAACATTGCTCAACGCACGGTAAGTGCTATTTTTGAATTACGAAAAAACACAAAACGTATGTCAAACGGATTACTAGAAGGCAAATGCGGTATCGTATTTGGCGCACTTAATTCAGATTCAATTGCTTGGAAAGCCGCTGAAGCAATACATGCTCAAGGCGGTAAAGTGGTATTGACCAATGCTCCTATTGCAATGCGCATGGGTGAGCTCAATAATCTCTCGGAAGCAATTGATGCTCCGATAATTCCAGCCGATGCAACAAGTCTCGACGATCTTAATGCACTTATTGATGGTGCTATGGAACATTTTGGAGGTAAAATCGACTTCATCCTACATTCTATCGGAATGAGCGTTAACGTCCGTAAAGGAAAGCACTATACGGAGTTGAACTATGACTGGCTGCAAAAGGGCTGGGATGTAAGTGCAGTGAGTTTCCACAAGGTGATGCAATGTGCCTGGAATAAGGATGCTATGAACGAGTGGGGTTCTATCCTGGGATTAACCTACATGGCAGCGCAACGTACATTCCCGGATTACAATGATATGGCTGATAATAAGAGCTACCTCGAAAGTATCGCACGCAGCTTTGGTTACCATTGGGGAGTTAAAAACAACGTCCGCGTTAATACAATTTCTCAAAGTCCTACACCAACTACAGCAGGATCGGGTGTTAAAGGATTTGATGGCTTCATCGCGTACGCCGAGAAGATGTCACCATTAGGTAATGCAACGGCAGAAGACTGTGCAAATTACATTGTAACTATGTTCTCTGATCTCACGCGACGTGTAACCATGCAAAACCTCTACAATGATGGAGGATTCAGCAATATGGGAGTAAGCAACATGGTCATGCAACAATTCATGGAAGGAGAGGAATAATCCTGTACCATGACATTATATAGAGAGCCGTTAGCCGTTAAGGTTAGCGGCTCTTTTTGTAGAGATAGATCTCCGTCTTAGCAAATTGCTCTACAAATTCAAATCCAGCGACTTCTCCAGGCATATTTGAAATATAGTATACAGCATCATTTTCTGTGAAATGGTAATCTGTATATCGCTCAGCTATTGCTGCCAAACGCCAGTTTTCAGAAAGGGCATCTACCTTTACAGCACTAGGCTTATATGATTCTTCGATTGCCTCGAGTGCGTGGATAACATGTTTATCTCTAGACGGACTTTTGGAGAAGTAGATACTTAGGCCAATGGCGACAACCCAACTACAGAGGTTCGAAAGTGAAATAACCTTCACCCACTTTTTTCGCTGAATCGACCATGGATACTCATGTTGTGCAAGGTGAATTGCAAACCCCATCATCCAAAAAGCCATGGATGGCATAAAGTAGTAATGGTGTTGGCGGTCCATCAATAGGAATGGAAGAGTACCACACAAAGCGAGTAGGAAGAAGAAAACACTTCCACGTTGTAAAGTATAAGCTTCTTTCTTTCTCCACCTAAAAACAATAGTTACGAGAATGGGAAGAATCAACTGCTTTAAAACTTCTAGAATACTCTCTAGAGCACTACCTGCTTGCTCTCGGTTACCAGATAGTGTTGGTAAAAGTTGCCGATCGAGATACGTAGAAAAGAAACTTTCAAAAGCCGGTTGATACAGGTAAAAGTAGGAGAAGAGGGTGCTGAAAACGATGATCATGACTGACATTGAAACCAATGCAGCTTTTCTTCGCTCAGCATATAATGTGGCCATGATAGGCAGGGTCATTAACGGGAATAAACTTACCGGACCTTTAATACCTAAACTGAAGAAGAACACGATCCCAGCTAGTGCGCTCCAGAAGTAGTTCTTTTTCATAGTTCCTTCAAATAGAAGCCACACAACACATAGAACTGCTGCAGAAAGAGGTGCTTCTAACATGTTGTTTTGATGTACCCAAATAACCGTTGGTGTTAACGTCCAAAGCAGTTGAGGAATCCAAGCCCTGTGACCGGCAGGAACAAACAATACCCATATTCTTCGAAGCATCAGCACACTTAGGCCGTACATGGTATATGGGTAGATACGGTCAACCCAAGGCTGATCACCGAATAATCGATAGAATATACTGTGCAATCCAAATGAAAAAGGAGGGTGCTCGTAGAATTCCGGATGGATAGTTGGAGTATAGGAAGGAACCCATAAGGTGCCAACTCCCTCATTAATATTTCTCGCAATTGAAGCATAGGTAAGCCCGTCGAAGAACATTCCTTTTGTAAACAAGAGCGGCAAAAGCAATAACGCAGCTATTGCCCAAGAGAACTGATTAAGTCTGTAGTTTATAATGTGACTCATTAGAATTCGCTCTTCATGTGGAACGTAATCTTGTCAAACTTGTCTTGGGCCATCTGCAATGAAAATTGTGAATCGGCTAAGAATACGAGTCGACCGTACTTGTCTTCGGCGAGATAGCGTTGTTTCAAAGTGGAGAACTCTTTGAGCTGCTCCTCGTCATTACTTTCAATCCAACAGGCTTTAAAGGCAGGAAAGTTTTCATAGGAGCACTTGGCGTTATACTCATGTTCTAGACGGTATTGAATCACCTCATACTGCAATGCTCCCACAGTACCAATAATCTTTCTGTTGTTTTGTTTAAGAGTAAACAATTGGGCTACACCTTCATCCATTAACTGATCAATCCCTTTATTCAACTGCTTTGCCTTTAATGGATCCGCATTGTTAATGAATCTGAAATGCTCAGGTGAGAACGATGGAATGCCTTTATAGTGCAACTGTTCTTTTGACGTTAAGGTATCTCCAATTCTGAATGTACCGTTATCTGGTATACCTATAATATCTCCTGGAAAAGCCTCGTCAATAGTGCTCTTTTTTGAAGCCATAAAGGCGGTCGGGGCACTAACTCTAAATGACTTACCACTCCTGGTATGAACGTAGTTTTTATTACGCTCAAACCTTCCGCTTACTACCTTTAGGAATGCTATTCTGTTTCTATGGTTCGGGTCAATGTTCGCATGAATCTTAAAGACAAATCCAGAGAATTCATTCTCGTTAGGTTGAACTAGTCTTTGTTCAGCCTCCTTTGGCTGTGGCTCAGGTGCTATTTCTTGAAAACAATCGAGCAACTCACGCACACCGAAATTATTTAACGCAGAACCAAAAAACACAG
Source organism: Cryomorphaceae bacterium (assembly GCA_011525035.1). GTDB lineage: Bacteria > Bacteroidota > Bacteroidia > Flavobacteriales > Schleiferiaceae > UBA10364. The sequence continues at coordinate 64,425 of WTIZ01000038.1, forward strand.
GACACAGATCCCCGCTTAGATATTCAGAGCGATCAAATTGTGGGTATACCGCTTCTAGCAGTTCAAGGTCATTTCTAAGCTCAGTAGCCGCCTCTTCACCTACATATTCGTCAAGTTCGGGTGAACTAATATCTTCGAAAGAGGTTCCCTCACTGATTTTTTGTTTGTTCTCAGCGCTGTATAGATTGAGGTTCTTTTCCCACATATTATATACACCTTGAAAACGCTGTCCCATTCCGATGGGCCAGGATAGGGGACATAGAGTCAATCCGAGCTTCTGTTCTACTTCATCAATTAGATCGAAACCATCTTTACCTTCGCGGTCCAATTTATTGATGAATACAATAATTGGTGTAGCACGCATTCGGCACACTTGTACCAGTTTTTCTGTCTGAGGCTCCACACCTTTTGCAACATCAATTACTACAATAACACTATCACATGCAGTAAGTGTACGGTAAGTATCTTCGGCAAAGTCTTGGTGACCTGGTGTATCTAAGATGTTGATCTTTTTGTCTTTATAGTAGAATCCCATCACAGAAGTCGCAACTGATATACCACGCTGCTTTTCAATCTCCATAAAATCGGATGTCGCGGACTTTTTAACCTTGTTGCTCTTAACGGCACCGGCCTCTTGGATGGCACCACCGAATAACAAAAGCTTTTCAGTTAATGTAGTTTTTCCGGCATCGGGATGGGAAATAATCCCAAAGGTTCTGCGAATGCTGATTTCCTTTTCGATTGACATCTACGTATAATTTGTCGCAAATATACTAAAGCAACCCTCGTTAGTTTGTGGTAATTACTTATACTTGCTACACACAAAACTTTTCTCCCCCAGATTCGTTAACTTTTAGTGAAGTCACGTTATTCCATAAAAGATTTAGAGCAGCTTAGTGGCATTAAAGCCCATACTATTCGTGCGTGGGAGCAACGTCACAAACTCATCACACCGAAAAGAACAAGTACAAACATTCGTTTCTACAGTGATGATGATCTGCGGGTTATCTTAAACGTAAGTATACTTTTAGAGCACGATTGGAAGATTGGCCAGATTGCAAAGCTCGCGCCAGAGGAAATCGCAAAATCGGCACTAGAGGCTGATCCTTATGAAGGGAATTACGCTTATGAACTCAACGAGTTGAAATTAAGTACGCTGAACTTCGATATTGAGCGCTTCGAATCTATCATGTGCACTTGCATCGATAAGCACGGGATCCATGATACTTTTCAAAAAGTAATTGGAGATTATATCCAAGAATTAGGGAAACTCTGGCTTAGCGGTTCTGTGAGTATCTCTCAGGAGCATTTCATGTCTTCTATGATACGTCAGAAGTTGTATTCGGCTCTTGATGAATTGAAGGCCGGAGATAGTGGGAAAACCTTTGCGCTTTTCCTCCCAGCAAATGAACTTCACGAGATTGGACTTCTCTATCTTGCCTATGTTCTCAAGGAACGGGGTGATAGGGTCTTTTATCTTGGTCAAAGTCTACCGAAGGAGTATCTAACAGACTTGTTGGACAATCAAAAGGTAGATGCTCTTATATCAGTCTTCACGACAAACCCAGACGTCGAATATTTGCCTGAATATCTGCGTGATTTAGACGATCTTATCCACGATCGTGGGGTAGACGTACACCTTACAGGGTACCAATTCAATGATTTCTCCGAAAACAAGTTTGGAGATAACATTCACATTTACAGCACTTTAAAGGATTTGACTGCCCATATTTAGTGGGCGTTAAGACTTGTTTAATAAATTTTATTCATCGTTAGACAAAATGTTTGAACATATTGTTTAACTTTGAGGAAGCAACCTTAAACATTGTCTTTATGTCTACCGCAGAATTTGGAGAATTAATTGATCGAGAGCACGACTTTTTGCATCAGTTAGCTATGAAGTTGACCAAGCGTCACGATGATGCCCAAGACCTGATCCAGGATACCTATTTCAAGGCGCTTAAGAATAAAGATAAGTTTGCCACTGGGACTAATCTCAAAGGATGGTTGTATACCATCATGAAAAACACCTTCATCAATAATTACCGCCGCAAGAAGCAACAAAACACCTTTGTTGATGAAACTGAAAGCCAATTCTTTTTAAATAGTAAGGAGGCGAGCAGAACAACTCTTACCGACGCGAATGTAGATAACGACTACATCATGGAGCAGATAAATTCCATCGAGCCCCATTACACAGAGGCGTTTTTCATGCATTATGAAGGGTACAAATACGAGGAGATTGCTGAGCACTTCAACATTCCTCTAGGGACAGTGAAATCCAGGATTTTCTTAGCCCGCAAGAAAATGATGGAAAAACTCGCCGACCAACGCCACTAACCACAGCCTACCGCCTTATCACATGAAATCAGTTATTGTCATTGGTTCTGGATTCGCAGGCCTTAGTGCCGCATCCTTTTTAGCCCGAGAAGGGTACGATGTTACTGTTCTAGAGAAAAACGACCAGCTCGGAGGACGAGCCCGCTCTTGGAAAAAAGACGGTTTTACTTTCGATATGGGACCTAGTTGGTACTGGATGCCAGACGTATTCGAACGGTACTTTTCAGAATTCGACACAAAAATAGAAGACCTCTATAATTTGGTGAGATTGGATCCATCGTATCGCGTAGTCTTTGGACCGAACGATCACGAGGACCAAAGTGCCAATATGGATGAGCTAGAAGCCATGTTCGACAGGTTAGATCCTGGATCTGGTTTGCGTTTGCGTAAGTTTTTAAAGCAAGGAGCATATAAATACGAAGTTGGCATCAAAGACCTTGTTTTTCGTCCAGGTCGCTCGCTTACTGAATTTATGGACTTCAGGATAGTCAAGGGCCTATTTCAATTGGATATGCTCAAAGACATTCGTAAGCATGTTGCGGAAGTTAGTTCACATCCTAAACTCAAGGCCATCCTCGAATTCCCAGTTTTATTCCTTGGTGCCTTACCACAGAATACGCCGGCGCTTTACAGCTTGATGAATTACGCCGATATGTCTTTAGGCACTTGGTATCCTATGAATGGTATGAACGAAATTATTCAAGGAATGATTCGTGTTGCGAAAGAGCAGGGGGTGAAATTCAGAACGTCAGCGGAGGTAACAGGATTCAAGTATTCTAATGATAGAATAGTCAGTGTGTTGACTAAAGGGGGATCATTTACCGCTGATATCGTTGTCGGAGGTGCCGATTACCATCATATTGATCAAGTCATCAGTTCTCCAGAATACAGAGAATACACCCCAGAATATTGGGACAAACGCAAGATGGCTCCTTCATCACTACTTTATTACCTAGGTATAAAAGGGGAGGTGCCAAATGTCTTGCACCACAACTTGTTCTTTGACCATGAGCTGGACCAGCATGCGCATGAAATTTACACGGATCCTAAATGGCCAACAAAACCTCTTTTCTATGCGAGTGCTCCGTCAAAAACAGACGCAAGTGTGGCGCCAGAGGGGTGTGAAAACATGTTCCTTCTAATGCCAACTGCTCCAGGGATGGATGGTGATACTGAGGAAGTTCGCGAGAAATATTATAACTTAATGATGGATCGTCTTGAAGAATTCACAGGTTCATCGATTCGTGATAGGGTGGTTGTCAAACGCAGTTTTGCATACCAAGACTTCAAATCAGAATACAACAGTTTTAAAGGCAACGCTTACGGCCTTGCCAATACATTAGACCAAACCGCAATTCTTAAGCCTAGACTAAAGAGTAAAAAAGTGAGCAATTTGTACTTCGCTGGACAACTTACTACACCTGGGCCAGGTGTTCCACCTTGCTTAATAAGTGGGGAGGTTGTGAGTAAAGAAATCGCGAAGGACTATCAAATAAAGAAAGCGGTATGAAAGCACTCTTTGACAGCGTAAGTATTCGCACATCTAGAATGACCACTAAAGCGTATAGTACGTCGTTCTCTCTAGGCATTCTAGGTCTTGATAAGAAATATCACGATCCTATATACGCCATCTATGGCTTCGTGAGATTCGCAGATGAAATCGTTGATACGTTTGAGGATTACCCGCAAAAAGAGTTGCTCGAACGCTTTTGGAAGGATACTTATCTAGCATTAGACGAAAAAATCAGTTTGAATCCTATACTGAATAGTTTTCAGCAAGTAGTGAATGCCTTTAATATTGATAGGGATTTAATTGAAACCTTCTTGAAGTCCATGGAAATGGATTTGTACAAGAACGATTATGACGAAGAGGGTTACAAAGCATACATCCTTGGTAGTGCCGAAGTAGTTGGACTCATGTGCTTGAAAGTTTTTGTAGATGGTGATGAAAAGCGCTATCAGGAGCTCAAAAAGCCTGCAATGCAGCTAGGCTCTGCTTTTCAGAAGATAAATTTCTTGAGAGATTTACACGCAGATTACCATGCTTTGGGCAGAACTTATTTCCCAGGGGTAGACTTGAACGAATTTAACGAACGGGTAAAAGCAGAGATTGAGGCCGATATCGATATCGACTTTAAAGCAGGCTACGAAGGCATTAAACAACTTCCTAAAGGAGCACGATTTGGTGTGTATATCGCATACGTTTATTACTACAGTCTATTCAAGAAGATTTGTAACACACATGCAGATATCATTTTGAATGAACGCGTGCGTATTTCGAACAAAAGGAAGTATGGTTTGTTTTTAAGTTCGTACGTTAGACACACCATAAACTGGATATAACATATTACAATGCTTGAACAAGTTATCCTGGTCGATTCGGACGATAATCCGATTGGGCTGATGGAGAAAATGGAAGCGCACCGAAAGGCGAAACTGCACCGTGCATTCTCTGTTTTCGCCATGAACGACGACAACGAAATTTTACTTCAAAGACGTGCTCTGCATAAGTACCACAGTGGTGGACTTTGGACGAACACGTGCTGTTCTCATCCTAGGGACGGTGAAACTGTGGAAGAAGCCGCCACAAGAAGATTGATGGAGGAAATGGGGTTTACCTGCACGGTCAAACGTATTTTCTCATTCATCTACAAAGCAGAATTGGACAATGATTTAACAGAGCATGAACTGGACCATGTCCTCATTGCCCGTTACAACGAAGATCCAAATATTAACCCTGAAGAAGTCGATAGTTTTGACTGGAAATCAGTGGATTGGGTGGCTGAAGACATGAAAGCTCATCCTGAGAAGTACACTGAATGGTTCAAAATCATCTATGACCGATTCTTAAAGTATTGGCATAATGAGAATCACGGTATGTAGACGAGCACACTTTAACGCTGCACATAGGTTACACAATCCGGAATTGAGCCCTGCTGAAAATGCAGCAACGTTTGGGAAGTGTAATAATGAGTACTATCACGGTCACAACTATGAACTCATTGTTCATGTGACGGGGGATGTCGACCCTAAGACCGGGTACCTCATTGATATGAAAGTCCTCCGAGATCATATTAAACGCGAGGTAGAAGACTATTTAGATCACAAAAATCTGAACGTACAAGTAGAAGAGTTTCAAACGCTTAATCCTACCGCAGAGCATATCGCTTATGTTATCTGGAACAGGTTGAGAAGCGTACTCAATACTGACTTAGAATTAAAAGTGACGCTTTACGAGACGCCACGTAACTACGTTGAATACAGCGGTAAATAAAAGTATTATGACACACCACGAAAAGGGCTACACGGCTGAGCAATTAGAACAGTTGGTAGAGGCGCATTTGGGCACTTCAATAGACACTCCATTGCGTCCTGACGCCTTCGATATGTCAGAAGATGAGAAAATCAGTTTGATCGCTGATAAATTCCGTGATATCATGGACATTTTAGGGCTTGACCTCAATGATGATAGCTTGAACGGTACACCTTTACGCGTAGCTAAAATGTACGTTAAAGAAGCTTTTGCGGGTCTTAATCCTGAGAATAAGCCCGAGATGAAGTTGTTCTCGAACAAGTTTCAGTACAATGAAATGCTCATTGAAAAGGATATCAAAGTCCATTCACATTGTGAGCATCATTTCGTTCCTATTATTGGAAAGTGTCACGTTGCTTACATTCCGAACGGTAGTGTTGTTGGCCTGAGTAAATTGAATCGTATTGTTAGACACTATGCTAAGCGACCACAAGTTCAAGAAAGACTTACAAGACAAATTGCAGAGGCATTGATGGAAGGACTGGGTACAAATGATGTGGCTGTATATCTTGAAGCAGACCACATGTGTGTAAAAACAAGAGGTATTGAAGACGACGGTAGTTCGACAATTACCATGTCTTTCCACGGAGAATTTGAAAAAGACATGAACAAAAAAGCATTTCTGGAGTCATTTAGATGATGAAAGAAGTAAGTATATTTTGGTTTAGACGCGACCTTAGGCTGGAAGACAACGCCGGACTTTGGAAAGCACTGAAAAGTGGGCATCCTGTGGTGCCTATTTTCATTTTTGATAGAAACATCTTAGATAAACTCGAGGATAAATCTGATGCTCGAGTATCGTTCTTACATCAACGATTGACAGAGTTACAATACCAGTTAAAAGGAATGGGTAGCTCTTTACACGTATTCTATGGCACCCCAGAGGAGGCAATGAATACGCTTAGTCAAACGTACACTGTAAAAGGTGTATTTCTGAATCGTGACTATGAACCCTACGCTCGTGAGCGAGATGAGTTTGTATTCAACTATTGGAGTGCGCGTGAAGTTCCCGTGGTCGGAGCAAAAGATCACGTGATTTTCGAAAAGAATGAAGTAGTGAAAGCCGACGGCACGCCATATTTAGTGTTCAGTCCATACGGTAAGGCCTGGCGTAAAAAGCTGACCGATTACCATGCGAAGGCTTATCCCAACGCTAAATACTTTGAAAATTTTCTCAAGCAACAACCAATCGCAATTCCATCATTAGAATCGATGGGTTTTAGAGCTACTGAGGTTTCATTGCCATCGTCTAACGTAGACGAAAGTATAATTAAGACCTACGATGCTACTCGAAATTTCCCTGCCAATGAAAGGGGAACTACACGACTTGGCATGCACTTAAGATTCGGTTCTATATCGGTGCGCAGTCTCTTGCGAAAGGGTCTCGTCGGTAACGACACCTTCGTCAACGAACTTATATGGAGAGATTTCTTTCAAATGGCGCTGTATTATTTCCCAGACAGTCGAGAAAAGGCTATTAAACCAAAATATGACCTCATTCCCTGGGAGACCAATATGGAACATTTCAAAGCTTGGTGCGAGGGCAGGACAGGATATCCAATTGTCGATGCCGGCATGCGAGAATTGAACACTACGGGCTACATGCACAATCGCGTTCGAATGATTGTAGCTAGTTTTCTAACAAAGCATTTGCTTATTGATTGGAGGCTAGGGGAGCGCTATTTCGCAGAAAAGCTATTGGATTTTGATTTGGCTAGTAACATAGGAGGTTGGCAATGGGCGAGTGGTTCCGGTTTGGATGCTGCACCATATTTCAGAGTGTTCAATCCTACCTCGCAACTTGAGAAGTTTGATAAACAACTGACGTATGTCAAACGCTGGGTACCGGAATATGGGACTGCCCAATATCCAGAGCCTATTGTAGAACACAAATGGGCCAGAGAAAGATGTTTAGATCGATTTAAGACAGCTTTGGCGAACGCTTAGACTTCTTGAGCTTCGCCTGTATATCCGAAGAGCTTTTTGTCTCTAATCACGTGGTGTACATATTCTGGTAGACAGTCCGCCCATCCTTCTTCACCTGCGCGTATTTGGTTCAATACCTCTCGTGAGAAAATATTTGTTATGTCGTGATCGAAGTCGTCGATATCAAGAATTCTATTGTGGAAGATGAGATAATCGATGATAGGTCTGAATCGAGGATGTACTTCTGCATCTTCTTTACGCATGATTTTCTCTTCATTGTCGTGATCAATGAAAGGATATACCAGTATTTTCAAGTCCTTTGAGAAAATACGTCCAAATGCTTCTAAAATTCCACCTTGTAATCCGCGGTAGTATTTATCCTTAAACAACTCCGTAAGGTTATTTACACCCATTACCAATCCTTGGCGCTTTTTAGAGAAGCGGCCAAAGTAGTCCACGAGCTTGTAATACTCTTGATAATTCGAAATAAGAACAGTCTGACCCAAGGCACACAAGATTTCGGCCCTGTCTAAGAAGTCTTGTTCATCAAGTTCCCCGTCAGCCAACAAGTTGTTTAAGGTGATTTCCCACAACACGACAGTTTTATCTGCATCGACCTTTTTATCGTTGGTAAACATGTCGTAACCACATTTGATCATGTCCATATTTACCTTAGTCACAGGCCTAAAAGAACCACGCATTGCCAGTACATGCTTTTTATAGAGCAATTCAGCCGGTAACAGGTTATTTCCTTCTGGTCCAAAAATGACTGCGTCGGTATAGCCGTTCTTAATCAATTGAAGAGACATTAATCGATTGTCCACTTCCTCGAAATCAGGGCCATTGAAGTTGATTAAATCAATCTCAATAGCGTCTTTATCAATATTGTCGTAAAGGCTCTCTAGAAAAAGCTTAGGGTCTTCGTAGAACTTGTAAGCTCCGTAAATGAGGTTAGTACCAAGACGTCCAACTGTCTCTTGTTGGTGTTTAGCCTCGTTTTCGTGTAATCGAAAGTGAAGGATTATATCGTTGGTTTCTTTGGTAGGATTAGTCTGGAAACGAATTCCCATCCAACCGTGACCTTTAAATGTCTTCGCAAAGTTTATCGTGGCAACAGTATTTGCATAGGCGAAGTAGGTCTTACTGGGATGCTTGGCTCTATCAAGACGCTTTTCGATCAAGCCGTATTCGTGACGAAGCATCTTCTGTAACCTGCTTTGAGTGACGTAACGTTTGTCCTCTTCAATACCGTAAATATCATCTGAGAATGCCTTATCATAGGCACTCATTGCTTTTGCAATAGTTCCTGAAGCAGCACCAGCTCTAAAAAATTCACGGACCGTCTCTTGACCTGCACCAATTTCAGCGAAGGTGCCGTAGATGTCTGAGTTAAGGTTGATTTTCAACGCTTTCTGCGCAGTGGTATGGATGGTTCTTGGCGTCATTAATCCTGCTGAGATTAGTTCTTGGTGCTAATTTAAAACTTCCTAACTTCGATAGGTCCGTTTTCCAAGGGAAAATGCGCAAAAAGTAGACCAAATGAGCAAGAAAAGCGGAACACTATATTTCTTAGGTACAGGAACCTCACAAGGTGTACCGGTTATAGGCTGTTCTTGTGAGGTCTGCACAAGCTCGGACCCCAAGGATCGTCGTAGTAGAAGTTCAGTGCACATCATATATAACGGCGTTCACCTTCAAATCGACACTGGGCCCGATTTTAGGCAGCAGATGCTCAATGTAGGGTTAACTCATGTGGATGCCGTGCTCTTTACTCACGAGCATCAAGATCATATTGCTGGACTGGATGATACTCGCCCTATAATTTTTAGAACAGGTAACGAAATGTTGATTTATGGTCAACAACGGGTTATCAATAGAATTAAGAAAGTATACGACTATGCTTTTGAGCCGCAGCCTTATCCCGGAGCACCTCGGATACAAGCAACTCCGGTGGAAGACGGCCAAGAATTTAGCGTAAACGGTGTAAATATTCAATCGCTTCCGGTGATACATGGAAGGCTGCCGATCCTAGGGTACAGGGTAGGAGGGTTAGCTTATTTGACGGACACCAATCATATACCGGAACCTACGTATGAGTTGCTTGAAGGATTAGACGTGTTGGTTATTGATGCATTGCACCACAGAGATCACTTCAGTCATTATACGCTTGAACAAGCTGTGGAACAAGCAAAGAAAATTGGTGCAAAACGAACGTTCTTTATCCACATGAGCCACTACATGGGGCAGCACGAAACAATTTCCAGCGAGCTGCCAGAAAACATGTACTTGTCCTATGATGGACTAGAAATATGCTTTGATTAAGCGTGAAGCGACAAATAACTTCCTTTTACGTAAACACCTTTAACATAGTTGTTTACATCCAATCCTTTAAACGGATTATTGAAAGCTTTCGACCCCATAGCTGTGATCTGTTCGCTCCCGGAGGCGATGATAGTAAATTCAGCCGTAGCGCCTTCTTGAATAGTTAAATCTGGAAGATTCAGCAAGGACCGTGGTACTGTGCTGAGCTTTTCTTGTAAGAGCTCTTCTGAAACCTCGTATCGATCTAATAATGCACTTACAGCGCCTTCTAAACCAGCCATTCCAAATTCGGCATTATCAAACTCACATTGCTTTTGCTCAATATCCTTAGGAAGATGGTCAACAGCAATACAATCTATTGTCCCGTCTAATACGGCTTCCCATAAGATACTGCGCTCAACATCTGTCCGAATTGGAGGGGATACCTTAAGTGCAGTATTGTAGTTTTCCAAATCTTCATCGGTGAAGACTAGGTGGTGAATATTGACACTAGCTGAGACATTTAATCCTCTTGATTTAGCTTCTCTAATACACTGAACGCCTTCTACTGTACTGACTGAAGCGATATGCATAGCACCCTCAGTGTACTCAAGAATGCTTAAATCGCGCTGAATCTGTGTGATTTCTGAAACTACAGGTATACCTTTTAATCCAATGTAAGTACTTGTCGCACCTTCATGCATCTTTCCGTTAGCACTTAGCTCGTGATTTTCAGGGTGAACCATAACTCGACCAAAGGGCTTGGTGTACAAAAGCCCTAATTTGAGAAGATTGGCATTTGAAACTCCTTGCTTGTAGTCACCGAATAGATGGGCGCCCAACTGGTTCATTTCGAACATCTCGCTCAGCTCTTCACCCTTACGGCCTTTAGACAAGGTTCCTACCGGTACCAGGTGAATAGGAAGTGATTCCGATTTATTCAGGATAAACTCGACTCCTGTTTTACTTTCATAATGCGGGTGACCGTTACTTACAACACCTACAGCAGTAAAACCTCCAGAAGCTGCCGCTGCCGAACCGCTCACCAAATCTTCAGACTCCTCGTTACCCGGCTCTCCTAGATCCGAGTGCAATTCTGCAAAACCAGTTGTGAGCCAACACCCCTTAAGGTCTACGACGCCTTCAGCTTGTTCTGTTGAGAGATTTCCTATGGCTTCTATTTGTTCATCATTGACGAGAATATCGAGCTCCTGTCCGTTGTAAGGACTTTTAACATCAATGATTCGTGCGTTTTTAAATAGAAGCTTCATCGAGATTAGATTTTGACAAAAATAAGCGCAATTAGCGCGCAAAGCAACGCCAATAGCAAGTACAATTTTTCATTGAACAAATTCATCGCAAACCCCTGTGAATACTCACTTTTAGGATTATCAATGACATCAACACCATCGAGGATAACATTTGATTCGTAAAAATCAGAACCTAAGAAAGGCACATATTCGATACGCGTGCTGCTTCCTAACGACCATTGATTAATAGCTCTATAGAAGGGATGAGCCCAATCTTTGGGCATGAAACCTTGCTTGTATATACGATCCCTCAAAGAAGCCACGACTGCTCCGTCCAACCATAATAATGGCTCCTCGTCTTCTCTAAGTACGTTATAGCTCGAAACTTCCGGCCATGCATTTTGAAGTGAAGGGCCTATGAAGAAGTTTGTAAAAAATGGATGGTTCAACTCCGGGATGGACGTACCACCGTCCTGATACTGCTTGCCCTTGGAAAATTGAACCAACTTTCCAACATATCCTTCTAGTGAAGGAGGAATAAAATCAAAACCAAGCAACACGATGGCATGGAATTCCTCGTAATTGATGACCAAATCACTGCTGTATTGTACCACAGAGTCGTCAAGGGTTATAAATTCATTAATAGGCGTTTGTACGTTGTTTGAAAGTATCAGGCGACGTGAAGGTGGAGTAGGGCGCCAGGAGAAATGGTTGTCCTCATGTATGGAATCGTGTGATATCGTCAAGTCCACAAGCTGTCCGCTAGCAGTTTCATCCAAGGAAATACTGTACGTAGAGTCTGATCTGCTATCTATCAGCCTGTTATTATTTTCTACCGTCACGTTACCCAGTACCTTCCACTTGAAAGTTTGATCACCGAGAGAATTTGCTTCTTTTTCAATAGGCAGGTTTATTTTGGCTTGCCTCGATGGAATCCAAGCTGGTGCTTGCAAGGAATTATCAAAGCCGTAACTCAATAGAAGAGCACCGGTGACGCGCTCTAAAGGAGCGTTAGTATAGGCCATTTTTTCAACCACAGTTCGAACAGCCGCCTTTTCATGCGTTCCATAATAGGTGCCTTGACGATCGTACAATTGGTAAAAGCCATCATCTAGATTTTCTAGCAGCGTAGGCATCCAAGTATTCCGCTCATTCCATTTCGCAGGATAGTTATCTACCTGTAAAAGTTTTGTACTTAATGACGACCGCGGACTAGCTAAGGAGAGTACTACAAAAACTATAGTAAGGATTCTGAGCAGGAGGACAATTAAATCTTTAAGTCGTGATTTACTTCGTTGTGACGGGTTCACTTTTAACAACCACAGCAATGATGGGATTACCTTGGCTTTCCTAGTTCGAATTCCAAAAAAATGTATCCAAACAGGTACTGCCACAAGTAGTAAACCCCAAAGCCATTGTGGTCGGTAGAATTCCATTAGCGCAAGATTCGGTCTAAGAATGAATAGGTCTCAGCGTAGACTGTTTCAAGATCCTTGGATAGCTGGTGATTCACAATGACGTGTTCCTTGGCAGCAGTGGTAACCCATTTCTTCGGTCCACCAAGAGCCTCGTGCATGGCTTTGGCCTTGGCTACATCAATAACATAGTCTTGATGTTCCTCATCCTCGTACCAAACCATGTTCAATACGGGCACTTGTATTTCATTCAGTTCTTGCTCTGAAATGGCGGTCTCTACAAGATGCTGCATTTGCACAACACTTTCCCAGCTGTACGCCATGGGCTTACAAACGATTCTGATGCCGTCTGCACGTTCGGGAACTATTCTATACTCAGTCCCTGAAATTGACTTAATTAACTGCAGGCCCCATGGACCATTTAGCAAGGCTGAGTTTGGATCGGGGAGTCCCATATTTGGACTGTAGTTCAATACAGCAGCAACATCCTGTGGATAAAGTCTAGCGAGTCTTAAGGCCAACAATGAACCTGTTGAGCATGATCCGAGAACTACCTTTTTGCCCAATCTTTTCGCTAAGGCGAAATCATACAATGCCTTATTCCAAGCACTTTCCGCAGTAAATGTGGACATTCTTTCGCCGTCGTTTTCTTGAAGTCCATGACCGGCCATCCGATTAAAAACCGCGTTCATTCCGTATTTTCTAGGCAATGTGTAACGAAAGGAATCGCCTTCGTGTTTAGTAGCGCTAAAACCATGTAAATACAAGAAAGAATACTCGGTTTGTCTTAGGGAGTCGCTCCAGAACACCTCGGTATATGCACATTCTAGTGCATTGTTTTGACTTTCGAAATTGTAGATGGAATCTTCGATCTCTTCAAAGGGCGAAGTCAATACTGGCAATTCATTGAAGAAAACGGGCTGATCAGGTTTTGGACCCATTAGAAGCCCCAAAGCCAATACCACTATTAGTGCTGATAAGATTCGTAGTAGCTTTTTCATCAGTCGATTGATTTTGCTTTGTCCAAGGAAATAGGAAATATGCCTGTACCGTCGTTCAATCTTAAGGTTCCAACGAACGTATGCACTTCATCAGTGAGGTATTTTGTTTTGTTCTCAAGTGACAGTTCCATCACGCTTTCCGGACCACTGGCACCGCAAAAGAAGCAGCTAGCGAAAGGAAAAGCGCTCAGTGCATATTCATCCCCTATGACGTCCAGCGCAATGATGTAGCCAGTGATTTTAACTTTCTTACCGTCAAGCTTTTTCAAATCTTCCGTCCAAATAGGTGCTACTAACCAAGCTGCAGACTCCTCGTCATATACCTCTTCAAATTGCAGCCGTTCGAAGGTGCTCCATTTGATTTTAATCTGGGCTTGAGATGTGTTGCTAAGGAGTACAATAGCTAGAAGTATCAATTTTTTCATCCTGCAAATTCTGTTTGTTGAAGTATGAAGAACAAACGAAAAGGATCGTCGGCATTGAAAACTAACGTGCCTTTAACAACAACGAATTGGTCTGTGATTAAATCATCAGGCCGCTCCTTAAAAACAAGTTCTACAACTGTGTTAGGTGCAGCATTACCGCAGAAAAAGCAGGAGGAGAAAGCGTATCTCGACAAAGCATATTGATTGCCTTCAACATCAACGGGCACTAAATAACCTTGAATTACAACTTCTGTATTCTTGTACTTATCAAGCCATGACGGAAACTGTGGTTCATACAGACCATCAGGTGTAGTGGAGTAGGGCACGGCTAACATTTCCCAAGGCAACACCTGCTGCGCACTGGCGTTGAGTCCGAAAACAACAAAAAGCAGTACTATAATTTTCTTCATGGACGCTTGGAATGAAAGATACCGAGGAGAACCGCGACAAGCAACGGTAAGAAAATGGCTCCTTGTTCTTGATGTATATAAAATCCAGCTATGCTGTTTAAGACAAAAAAGGTGAGCACCGTACCGACTAATACAGCAAAGATGGACAAACCTTGTTGCAGCCAAAAGATTTCGAATCCTGGCAATTTCTGTAAGGTGTAAAAGCGTTTAGATTCTTTCTCGGTCCCGTTCAGATAGGCTACAATCATTGCAAACATGAGCAAAAGTATCACAGGTACAATAACACTATACTTTTTCATCGTAGCTAGGGTTGGTGTCCATTGCTTCTGTAACTGCGCAAAAATGAAAACAGGAAAAGCCCCTTGCTCATTAGGGCGTTGATCGAAGACCCTTGGCAACATGACCAAGGCTGATTTGCTCTTCAATCGCAGCATGAGGGCTGTAATATCCCCTTTACCTTTGTTATTGTGCATACCGTAATACGCAGTAGTAGTAGTGAAGAAGGCCTGCTGGTCCGCGTTTCTTGGGGCTTGCACAAGACCAACTATTTGCAAGTGGTGATGATCGTGCTTTTCACCATTGGAAGCACCACCGTGCGAAGAATGAAGTTCATCTCCAATGCTCAATCCTAACGTTTCAGCCAAGGATACATCTACGACCACGTCTGCATCGTTATTGGGCAGATGACCATCGACTACATTGATCTCCATCCAATCAAAATAATCGTGTGACGTTCCAATAAGTGGATAGCCTTGAATATTGTCTCCTAGTGATACTGGGCACGAGGCTGCAACCATAGGGTGTTTCTCCCAATATGCCGACGTTGTGCTATCAATGTTTCCAGTTGGGTTTTCCATTCTAAACAATGTGCTTGCAACAATCTGCAATGGAGAACCTTTGTAACTAACTATTACATCCGCATACTGTGCACTTTCAGTCCACTTACTAAAGATGTACGATTCTGTTATTCGAGAGGCATAAAAGCCACCACTGACAAGAACTGTCAGTAATGTGAGCATGACGTATTGAATGCCCTTGGCACGTAATTGACCACTCCAAACTGCTATTACTCTGCTCATAATTGCCAAGTTTTAGCGGTACTGAAGTATTTTTTCATCCGAGGGTCATGAGTCACTGCAACAATAGTTGTTTGGTCCGATTCTTTTAATTTTTCATCAATCAGCCCAAAAACAAGGTCTGCGAGATCGTCGTCTAGAGCGCTCGTAGGCTCATCCAAAAGGAAAACAGAACTATCTAAACTTAGGGTTAAGGCGAGCGAGAATCTTTGTAGCTGTCCAACGCTCAATTCATTGGGAAATTTCTCCAAATGTCTTTCAAGCCGCAATTGGTGGGCGATTAACTCTGAAGTTGGTCCACCAAATTGACGCAACTGGACACCTAGTTTCAAATAAGGTATCCATGTATTTTGCTGCGGCATCATGGCCGTTTTATTCTGTGGCCAATTCTCAAATGAATCTTTAACCAATAATTCACCATGTAGCGCCCTGAGTAAGGTGGTCTTGCCACTCCCCGAAGGACCCGTAAATAGAATGAGACCCTCTGTCAATTCCAAAGAAGGGTAGCGAATCTCTTTTGTACCGACAGTTACTCTCATAAATACAATTGACTGATATATAAGACGAGCATAGCCAATGCGTAGAACAACTTTATTGCCATGCCACTAAACACACCTAAGACAGCATAAATGCTCGCACGTGCACTTTTCGTGGCATCTGAAGTCACAGAGAATTCACCTATAAAAGCGCCTATGAATGCACCTAAAAAGAGACCTGGCCCTGTGAATAATGACAATATCATACCTATCAATGCGCCGTTGGATGCCCTTTTTGACGCTCCAGATTTCTTGGTCAAATATGCTGGCATGAAAAAGTCAATGAGAAAAATCATAATTCCACTCACTACAAAGAACCAGTAGAGGGCACCATTGATTTGGTCTGACATTAAGGCTAGAAGTAGGGCAACGGCTGTAAGAATCGGACCTGGAACCATTGGAAGAATTGCACCCGCAACTCCTAAAATCAATAAAATCCAAATCAATAATTCCATGAGGATAAATATAGAACAAAGCGTAGAGGTTAAACGCGCCTATTGGCTAATTTGCTGAAGTGAAATATGTGGTAGTAGATATAGAAACAACTGGGGGAAGACCCTCGGGCAATGACATCACCGAAATAGGTGTTGTTCATGTTGAAAACAAGAAGATTACGCATCAGTGGTCCTCTCTTGTCAAGCCGGATCGATCTATTCCATACAACATTCAATTACTAACAGGTATTGATGACGACATGGTTGCTGATGCGCCCACCTTCGAAGAATTGATTCCTACGTTACAAAAGGAGCTAGAAGGAGATGTATTCGTTGCCCACAGCGTGAATTTTGACTACAGTTTCATTGACCGTGCTTTTCGAGAGGCCGGAACTTCCTGGCGAATGGACAAATTGTGTACGGTTAAATATAGCCGTGCGATGTTTCCAGAATTTGGCCGCTATTCTCTTGCCAATTTAGCCAGACAACTCGAAGTAGAGAACGACAATCCTCACCGTGCCCTAAGTGACGCCTTGTGTGCGGCTGAAGTCTTGATTCATTGCCTTCATGCAGATTACGACGAAAAGGTGCTTAACGACCCTAAAATTGGCCTTCTAAAACGCATACAGATGCCCGATCATTTGCCCAGTGAGCAATATGACAATTTACCCAAGAGCTTTGGTGTATACCAGTTTAAAGATGCCTTCGGATTGCCATTGTACATAGGTAAGGCCAATAATATCAAACAACGTATTACCCAGCACTTCTCAACACAGCAGGAGACTACCAAATACCAGCGATTGATGAAAGAGTGTCACTCTTTGGACTACACACTGTTGCCCAACGAAACACTTGCTTTAATCTATGAGGACCATAAGATCCGAGAACATTGGCCTCCGTTAAATAAGGCACAAAAGAAGCAATCGCTAAAGTTTGGACTGTATGCTTTTGAGAACGGTAAGGGAGAAATCAAGTGGGTGGTTCAAAAAGCCATCGGGAGTGGTGCACTTCGAAAATTTGGCTCGTACGTGAGCGGGCAAACTTGGCTCGCAAATTACCTTCAAGAAGCAGAACGTAACGGATGGAGTAGTAAAGAAGCTCTTGCACTTTTAACCTCGTCGAATCAAAAATCGTGGCTCATCGATTTAGAAGAGGGTGGGGCAGTATTCATGGAGAAAGGGAATCTCGTAGGAATCTACCTGGAAAACGATTACCTACACCAAAAAGAATGGGTGAGGGAGCACTTCATTACAGTACGTCCATCACCCATGCTAAACGCTATCGGACACAAACTCACTGAAGAGCGGGCCGATGCAATTATAGAAATCTAAGCCTCGTCTTTGGTAGAATCTTCAGTCGATTCTGGCAATGCTTCAGGAGCCTTTTCAGAAGCTTCCTCTTTCGCCTTAATAATTTCGAAGGTCAATTCCTTATCCTTGAGTTCAATGATCACTTCATCGCCCTCATTGAGCTGTTTGCCGATAATTCTTTCCGCCAGCGGATCTTCGATAAGTTTCTGAAGAGCACGGGCCAAAGGACGTGCACCAAAGGCTTCATCAAATCCTTCATCAGCAACAAAGTCTTTCGCTTCTTCACTCAACGAAATCCTGTAGCCTAACTCTGCCACACGAGAAAGCAAACCTTTTAATTCAATATCAATGATTTCATGGATGTCAGCTCTCTTGAGAGAATTAAAGAGTACCACATCATCAATACGATTCAAGAATTCCGGAGCAAAAGCCTTTTTCAAGGCACTTTGTATCACACCTTTCTCCAAATCTTGTTTGTTTTGATCTCTCGCCGTTGTGCCAAAACCAACACCTGTACCAAAGTCTTTCAACTGACGAGAACCAAGGTTGGAGGTCATGATTATGATGGTGTTCTTGAAATCAACTTTACGACCTAAACTGTCTGTAATCTGACCGTCATCTAAGGCTTGAAGAAGTAGATTGAACACATCTGGGTGTGCCTTTTCGATTTCATCGAGCAAGATGACAGAATAGGGTTTACGTCGAACGCGCTCGGTCAATTGGCCACCTTCCTCATACCCAACGTATCCTGGAGGGGCACCTACAAGACGCGATATAGCGAACTTTTCCATGTATTCGCTCATATCAATACGAATCATGTTGTCTTCATTATCGAAGAGTAATTCCGTCAATTTTTTCGCCAATTGTGTTTTCCCTACACCGGTAGGTCCTAAGAAAATGAAAGAACCAATAGGTTTCTTTGGATCTTTAAGTCCTGCTCTGTTACGCTGAATAGCTCTAACAATCTTTTTGACAGCCTCATCTTGACCGATTACACTGGCCTTAAGCAAATCCTCCATTTCAGCAAGACGATCCATCTCTTGGGCCGCTACACGCTGCACTGGTACACCGGTCATCATGGCAACGACCTCTGCGACTTGCTCTTCATCAACCGTCTTTTTGTTCAATTTTAGGCTGTCTTCCCATTCAATTCGTGCGTTATCTAGAAGCGCTTGTACGTTCTTTTCGTCGTCTCTGAGCTTGGCAGCCTCTTCGTAGCGTTGTGATTTAACCACACGTACTTTTTCTTCCTTAATCTTGTCGAGCTCCTCTTCAAGCTTGGTAATCTTGGTAGGCACCTCAATGTTAGAAATATGGACTCTTGAACCAGCCTCGTCCAAAGCATCAATAGCCTTGTCCGGTAAAAAACGATCCGCGATATAACGCTGCGTGAGCTTCACACAGGCCTGAATGGCCTCGGGTGTATAAAGAACATTGTGATGCTCCTCGTATTTATCCTTAATGTTGTTTAGAATCTGAACGGTTTCTTCCGGCGAAGTAGGATCTACTGTCACTTTTTGAAATCTACGCTCAAGAGCACCGTCCTTCTCAATAAATTGACGGTACTCGTCTAGGGTAGTGGCACCGATACATTGGATTTCACCACGAGCTAAAGCTGGTTTGAACATGTTCGAAGCATCCAACGAACCTGTAGCTCCACCTGCACCAACAATAGTATGTAACTCATCAATGAAAAGGATGATGTCGTCGTTCTTTTCCAATTCATTCATCAACGCTTTCATTCGTTCCTCGAATTGGCCACGATACTTAGTTCCCGCTACCAATGAAGCCAGGTCAAGACTAACAACGCGTTTATCAAATAATACGCGACTCACCTCTTTATTTACAATTCGAAGTGCTAAGCCTTCGGCAATAGCGCTTTTACCCACACCCGGTTCACCAATTAATAAGGGGTTGTTTTTCTTACGGCGGCTTAAAATTTGGCTTACCCGCTCAATTTCTTTCGAACGTCCGACTACCGGATCCAATCTGTTTTGCTCTGCAGCCTTTGTAAGATCCTTACCGAAGTTATCTAGAACAGGAGTTTTTGATTTCTCTTTTCTGCCCTGCTGGGAAGAACCGCCTGAGGAACTTCTACGTGAAGGCCCGCTTTCTTCTAATTCACCACCATCATCATAGCTCATGGAAGGTGAGGCAGAAGAGGAGGGAAGCTCGTTTTCTAAATGATTGTTTTGGTATTCTCCTTTAACAGCATCATATGAAGCACCCATTTGAGCCATTACAGCACTAATAGGGTCGTTATCATTGCGCAAAATACATAGGAGCAAATGAGGTGTTCTAATTACCGGGCTCTGAAACAGCTTCGCTTCCAAGAATGTGGTTTTCAAAGCTTTTTCTGCCTGTCGGGTTAGTGGTAGGTTTTTTCCCGTTCCTGGAGCGTTCGTTGCATATGGTGCAGCGATGCCCTCAACTTTGTTGCGAACGTTGCTTAAATCCAGTCCTAAATCCCTTAAAATGGCCACAGCTGTTCCTTCTCCATCGCGGAGAATTCCCAAAAGCAAGTGTTCTGTGCCAATATAATCGTGTCCTAAACGCAATGCTTCTTCCTTGCTATAGGTGATTACGTCGCGAACTCTCGGGCTAAAATTTTCTTCCATAGTGCTGACTATTTATGCTGGTATATGCTGAACACAAAGTGTGCCATGGTATCAAAGACCAATCTACTCACATTTACTATGACAACATTACTTACTAAGGTAAGGTTTTGTTAACATCGATTTGTGGATAAATGAAGCAACTCTAACGCTGTTAATCAACGGGTACCACGGGGCGAAAAGCTATATTTGAAAATTACGTAAAAACCGGGGGTATCCCCACTTAAATACTGACAATATGGCGCAGGGAGAAAGAATCATTCCCGTAAATATTGAGGAGCAAATGAAGAGCTCCTACATCGATTACTCGATGTCGGTCATTGTATCCCGTGCACTTCCTGATGTACGTGATGGATTGAAGCCGGTACACAGACGTGTACTTTACGGTATGCACGATATGGGTGTGACCAGCACTAAAGCATACAAGAAATCTGCAAGGATTGTAGGTGATGTACTCGGTAAGTACCACCCACACGGCGATAGCTCTGTTTATGACACCATGGTCCGTATGGCTCAAGATTGGTCGCTGAGATACATGCTCGTAGATGGCCAAGGAAACTTTGGATCGATTGATGGTGATTCTCCAGCTGCAATGCGTTACACCGAGGTGCGCATGCGTAAGATCGCGGAGGAAATGCTCTCAGATATTGATAAGGACACAGTTGATTGGCAGTTAAACTTCGACGACTCCCTCAAGGAACCTACCGTATTACCAACGCGCATACCTGGCTTGCTCGTGAATGGCGCCTCGGGTATTGCTGTAGGTATGGCTACAAATATGCCGCCACACAACCTTACTGAAAGTATCAACGCTATTAATGCGTACATCGATGATAACGCTATTGAGATAGATGGGTTGATGCAGCACATTAGCGCTCCAGATTTCCCAACCGGAGGTACCATTTATGGTTACGAAGGAGTTAAAGATGCATTCCACACGGGTCGAGGCCGTATTGTACTGCGCGCAAAGGCTACCATTGAAGAAGTCAAAGGACGCGAATGTATCATTGTCACCGAGATTCCTTATCAGGTCAACAAGGCAGATATGATCAAGAAAACTGCCGATCTAGTCAATGACAAGAAGATCGAGGGGATTTCTGATATCCGTGACGAGAGTGATCGCAAGGGTATGCGTATCGTCTACGTTCTTAAGCGTGATGCTGTACCTAATGTTGTTTTGAACAAATTATTTAAGTACACTCAGCTACAGAGCTCATTCTCAGTAAATAACATTGCGCTGGTAAACGGTCGTCCTGAGTTGTTGAACTTGAAGGATATGATCAAACACTTCGTAGATCACCGTCACGAAGTGGTTGTACGTCGCACAGAATATGAACTGCGTCAGGCGGAGAAAAGAGCACATGTTCTCGAAGGTTTACTTATCGCTATCGATAACCTGGATGCCGTAATCAAGCTCATTCGTGGTTCTGCAACTCCAGAGGAAGCACGCAACGGCTTGATGTCTGAATTCAAACTAAGTGAAATTCAGGCGAAGGCTATTCTCGACATGCGTCTGCAGAAGCTTACTGGTCTTGAAAGAGACAAGATTAAGGCAGAATACGAGGAGCTCATGAAAACGATTGAGTACTTGAAGAGCATCTTGTCAGACAAGTCTAAGCGCATGGAGATCATCAAGGATGAACTCATCGAAATGAAAGACAAGTATGGTGATGATCGCCGCACTGACATTGAGTTTGCTGGTGGTGATGTAAGTATCGAAGACATGATTCCTGATACTGAAGTAGTTATTACTATTTCTCACGCAGGATATATCAAGCGTACACCGCTTTCAGAGTACAAGAAACAGAACAGAGGTGGAGTAGGTGCGAAAGCAGCTTCGACAAGGGATAAAGACTTTATTGAGAACGTCTTTGTTGCTACAAACCACCAATACATGTTGTTCTTCACCGAACTTGGTCGTTGTTTCTGGATGCGTGTATTCGAGATTCCGGAAGGAACGAGACAAAGCAAGGGTAGGGCTATTCAAAACCTCATTAATATCCCTCAGGACGATAAGGTGTTGGCCTTCATTAATGTATTGAATCTCAAGGACGAGGACTACATTAATAACCACTTTATTGTCATGTGTACTAAGCAAGGTATCATTAAGAAGACTTCGCTTGAGGCCTACAGTCGCCCGCGCGTCAACGGTATTAATGCAATTACCATCCGTGAAGGAGATACATTACTTGAGGCAAAATTGACCAACGGGGAGCAAGACATTATGATGGCTGTTCGCAGTGGTAAAGCCATTCGTTTCCCTGAAGAAAAAGTACGTTCAATGGGACGTAATGCGTCAGGTGTGCGTGCTATTACTGTAGATTCTGAAAACGATGAAGTAGTAGGTATGGTAGTGGTTAAAGAAGGAGATGGGTTCGATGTCATGGTCGTTAGCGAACAAGGCTATGGGAAACGCTCTGCATTAGAGGACTACAGGATTACCAATAGAGGAGGTAAAGGTGTTAAAACCATTACCGTTACTGAGAAAACTGGAGAACTGGTTAGTTTGAAAGCCGTTACGGATGAAGATGATCTGATGATTATCACCAAGAAAGGTACTATGATACGAATGGGTGTAGATACACTTCGTGTTATGGGTAGAGCCACCCAGGGTGTTCGTTTGATAAGCTTGAGAAAAGGTGATGAAATCGCATCTATCGCTAAGGTACCTGCTTCTGAAGAGGAAGAGGAAATCGAAGGGGTAGAAGGAGTAGAGGCCGCTGAAGCTTCAACTGAAGCAGCTGCGCCTGAATCGACAGAGGAATCAACAACTACCGAAGAGTAATTTAATTATGGCGTGGTGTTTGTAAACGTTCCTATGAATTACATTTGCACCACTTAATTAAGAAGTATCAATAATGAAGAAATTACTATTTGCAGTATTGACTTTCGCAACTTTGAGTGTTCAAGCTCAAGAAGCGCCGAAGGTAACAAGCGCAATCATTGCATTGAGAGGAAACGAAATCGTTGAGGCTAAAGGTTTTATTGACGAGGCAACTACGATTATCGAAAGCAAGAATCCGGCTGAGATCAAAGAGAAGATCATGACCAAGTACTACTACAATCGTGCTTTGATCTATGCTCAGATCGCCGGTTCACCTGATGAAGCAATCAAAGGTCTTGCTGATAATGCTAACAGCATTGCTGCTGAAAGTATCCTAGATCTCTTGAAATACGAAAGCACGCTAAAGAAGCCTCGTTACTCGGAGGATGCTATTCGTGAGATTCCAAACATCGCTTACAACTACCTCGTAGAGGCAGGTGCAGCTTATGAAGCGGGAGATTACGAAGCCTCTTACAACGGTTACATGGCTGCATTCGACTTTAAAAAGAATGAATTGCTAGGGGAGTTTGCACAATTAGATACAGGGTTGTTGTTCAATGCTGGTATCATCGCCGGTATGTCAGGCGATCAAGAGTCTAGTGTAAATGCATTCCGCACTTGTTTAGACCTAGGTTATACCGGAATCACTTTCACTGCAACGTACGCGGCTTCGGGCCAACCAAAGCAATACCCGAATAAGGCGGCAATGGAGAAGGAGATTGAATTAGGTTTGGCCTCAGATCCAGTAATTGGTGAAGATGTTCGTCCAAGTGTTTACATCAGCTTGATTAACGCTTACAAGAAGATGGAAAACACTGAGATGTACGAAGCTACGCTGACTGAAGCTCGTGGCTTATACCCAGAGAACAAAGATCTTCTAGACATTCAATTGCAGTCATTCTTAGACAAGAAAGATTACGATGGTGCATTGGCAAATCTGGATGAAGCGATTGCTAAAAACCCAGGGAAAGGTATTTACCACTTTGTAAAGGGAAATATCCTTCAAACTGAATTGAAAGATTTGGATGCAGCTCTTGTAGAATACAAAGCAGCGTTAGAAGCTGACCCAGATAATTCTGACGCAATGTACATGTGTGGTCTTGTTTACATTGACCGTGCAAATAAGATTACAGAGCAAATGAATTCTTTGAGCCTGAGTGAAAGCCGTAAGTATGACGCTTTGAAAAAGAAGCAGAAAGGAGTTTTCGAAGAGAGCTTGACGTATTTCGAGAATGCTCGTGAAATGAATCCTGACGATCTAGACATCGTGCGCGCTTTGGCGGAAGTTTACCGTAAAGTGGGTAACTACGAGAAGTCGATGGAAATGAGCGAATTGTTGAAATAACATTCCGTTACGAATTAGAGAAACCCTGGAGCATTGCTCTGGGGTTTTTTATTGGTGGTTGTTTTCTACCGCAATGTTTTCCTTTATATATGTTTGAATTATAATATACATTATGTTAAATAGTGTTTTTGTAAAGGAGACGAACACGGTTAGCTTATCGCTGTAGAGTTCTTCCCCTTCTTCATTGTTCTCCTTGTTTTACTGTAATTGTCCTTGGGACGTGCCATATCATCTTCATAGCGCGGATCTGGAATCATAGAAACTTTATACAAGGCAGATGCTTCAATGCTAAAGAATCCAAACTCTTCGGTAACACGCCCCTGGATTTTGTACAGACCTTTACCACGAAATGGAAATTGCTTGGCGATGTTCGGAAAATGTACACTATCCATGTAATCGCCATTCTCGTCTAGGAAAGTCGCGAAATTCATGCGTTCACCTTTCGAGGTCTTTGTATCCTTCACCGTTACCAGGTATCCATAAGCAATAACAAAATGCCCGAGTTTAGACGACAGCTCTAATGCCGTAGTTCCTTGTTCTATTTCCTCATCGGCCAATTCAAAGGGATTACACAGCGGGAATCCAAGAAGTTCGATTTGATCAAAGGCCTCCTCTAGCCTGGTCTGTGTCAGTAATGGCACCTTATAGTCGTGGTTTTGTGTCGTACCCTTGAATAGACTAGGAACAGCGGTAACTACATCTTTGGTTGTACGACCCTTCAACATATGGTGGGCTTCCCAAAGTAATGTCTGCTTGGCTATCCCTGTAAATCGAAAAGCACCAATGCGAATAAGTAGGCTTACTTGCTCTATACCAGCAGGTACACGGGCTATAAAGTCAGCCAGATCGGTAAACAGCCCTCCCTCCTCACGTATTTTGGCAATCTCTACCCCAATATTTTGGTCCAGTCCGTGCAATAGCACAAAACCTAGATAAATCGTCGTTCCCTTTACTATAGTGGGATAATCACCGTACTGAACGCAAGGCGGTTCAATAGTTCCTCCATTCTTACGTGCCTCGTGAACGTAGAACTCTGTCCGATAAAAACCACCAAAATTATTAATGGTAGCTACCATATACTCCAAGGGATAATGCGCTTTTAAATACAAGCTTTGGTAGCTTTCAACAGCATAGGAAGCACTGTGTCCCTTAGCAAAAGCATAGCCTGCAAAGCTCTCAATCTGACGCCAAATTTCACGGGCAAGTTCATCGGTATATCCCCGTTCCTTACAGTTCTTAAAATATTGATTTTCAACACGTTTAAACTCATCTCTTGATCTAAATTTACCCGACATCCCACGGCGTAAAACATCAGCTTCACCCAGTGTCAAGCCGGCAAAATAGTGCGCCACTTTAATGACATCTTCTTGATAGACCATAACACCGAAAGTATCTGGCATAATCTCAAGCATTACTGGATGTGCATCCTTTCGTTTTGAAGGATCGGTAAAACGGAGAATATATTCGCGCATCATCCCGCTATTACTCACGCCAGGGCGGATAATGGAACTGGCTGCAACGAGGCCTAAATAGGTATCAACTCTAAGTTTCGTCAACAGCATTCGCATGGCAGGTGATTCTACATAAAAACACCCTGTAGCCTTGCCGTTTCTCAATAAATCCTTGACCTTTTCATCCTCTTTGAATCGCTGTAAGTCTCTGATATCGAAAGGTTCGGCATTTTTATGGTTCCTGCGAACTAGGGCCAATGCGTCTTGAATCTTACTCAGTCCTCGCTGACTCAAGATGTCAAATTTGTGTAGACCTATATCTTCAGCAACGACCATATCAAACTGGGTCGTGGGAAAACCTTTCGGCGGCATAAAAGTGGCCGTGCGATAATGTATACTGTCGTTCGCTATAAGTATACCTCCTGCGTGGATGCTCAAGTGACTAGGAAACCCCTGTATATAGGTACTGTAGCGCAATACAAGGTGTGCAAGATGATCGAGATCTCCACTATTGAACTTTCCTATACTGAGCTTATCTATCTCGTGCTTTGGAAGACCGAATACCTTTCCTAGCTCTCGAACTACTGCTTTGTATTGGAATGTATTGTAGGTCGCTAGCAGTGCTGTGTTTGGGAAACGCTTGAAAATATATTGAGTGATATCGTCGCGATCACGCCATGAGAAATCGAGATCAAAGTCTGGAGGCGAAGTTCTATAGAGGTTAATGAAACGTTCAAAATATAAGTCAAGCTCAATAGGGTCAACATCCGTAATCTTGAGCAGGTAAGCGACAATAGAGTTTGCACCGCTCCCCCGCCCTACATAAAAATAGCCGCGCTTTTGTGCGTAGTTTACAATGTCCCAATTAATCAAGAAATAGGACACAAAGTTCTTTTGCTCAATGAGTTGCAATTCCTTTTCAATCCTTTCACGCACCTTGAAGTCCGCCTGAGGATAGCGGTACGTTAGTCCGTCGTAACACAGCTTCTTCAAGAGTTTTACATCCTTCTTCTTAGAACCCGTGTAGGTCTGAAGGTTTAGTGCGGGTTCCTCTGGCAATTCAACTTGACAGGATTCTAAAACTTGCTGGGCATTGCGTAGAAGCCACGGATAATCTTTGTACGTCTCTCTCAGCCTCCTATCGTCTAAATAAAGGTCTGTTTCAGAAGCTTGTTGTTCCTTCTGCAGTTTACTCAACAATGTGTTTTCGTCGATGGCACGTAAGAGTCGGTGTGCATTGAAATCACGCTTACCGCGAAAAGTAGCAGTAGGAAAAGCAACAAGCTTATGCTCGTAAGCACGCAATTTGTGAATGTGCAGCGAACTAATCAGCTCTGGACCAACGCCTATCAACTCGTTGTTTTCCAGTGTACTAACATCTACCCCCTCCCTGTTTCTATAAATAATCCAAGTATCTTTCAAATACTCTCTTGGTGCTCTTTCAGGGAATTTGACTTTACGCGATAAGTGCCAAGAAAGATGGTCATTGATCTGCTTAAAACCTTCCCAATTACGGGCCAATACAACGTATTTCTGCTGAGTACCGTTTCTAAAATCTACTCCTATGACCGGTTGCTTGCCTACTTCATCTTTCAGTAAATACAATGCTGTCATGCATGCCGATGTGTTGTTGATATCGGTCAAAGCCATGTGTGACCACGGCTGTGCTTTAAACAAACTCACCCAGTCTTTCGGGGACACGGCCCCATAACGCAAACTGTAGTAACTGTGCGTATTTACGAGCATTTCAAATACTTAAAAGCGGATTAAAAACCGAAATCTAACTTGCGTTGACGTGCCTGAGTCATTCCCATTCCCTGCAAACTGAGATGCGAATAAATCTCATAATCGTACTCGGGGATAATGCGCTGACCTATAGGCTTCAATAACTCTGGACCATTGCTCCTAGGATTCTTAATAGCCGCTGAAATAGGATACGCATTGAGCTCTTCTGCCGGATAAGGTTGTAGCACATCCGTAACTTCTGCTAGCGGCGTACTGGGGTCTAACCAAATACTCTCGTCTTCCTCTTGAAGTATCACAGGTGATCTGTGGTGCGATATCGCTGCTGTGATCTTGTTACTTACTGTAGTAATGATGGCAAAAGAGTCAATCATTTCACCGGTATCTGGATTTACCCATGTGTCGTAAATACCTGCAAAGGCAAACGGACTGCCGTCTCGCTTATACATCACATAGGGCTTAGACAAGCGTTCTACCTTAGGTCCTTCAATAAAGGCATCTGCCAACACCAGGCAACGTTTAGAGCGTATACTTTGACGAAATGCCGGCTTGGTGGTAATGCCTTTAGCACCGCGGTAAGAGGTGTCGTTTTCCTTGTTGTGGTCGCCTTCAGACCTAGCATTAAATAGATGAAATGGTTTCTTCGCCCAATACGGTGTAAAACCAAACTGGTAGTGTTTGATTACATCTGGACGCTCCTGGGTGATAATAGGCGCAAGGGTTCCTATACCTATGTTTGTATTAGGCGCATAAAGATCTGGACGCTCTACAATAGCGCTAAAGCGTTTTTCAACGGCTTTGATTTTACTGATATTTACGTATCTACCACACATTTAGGAGAATATTAAGTTAGTCTTTTATCGATGTCTATTTGCCAATAGTGGTGGCGGCTCACCATTGAAAGGGTTGGTACGGCCTATGGTCTTTGCTCCCAAACTCACAGCACGGAGTACAGAACGGTCTCCAAAGCGCTGGCGAATATGATCCATAGCACCGTAAAGGCGACTTAACTCCTCGCTCTCCTCAAAGAGGTTCATTTGGTAGCCACCACCCACCAAGTGCGAGAAACGGACTCCTACTAGTCGTACCAGTAGACGGCGTTCGAAGAGGCGTTTGAACAATTCTTTCACTTTCGGGATAAGCACATGATCAGCTGCCGTATATGGTATTCGTGCTTGAAGAGTATGTGTATTGAAATCTGAGTAGCGAATTTTCACAGTAATACATGAAGTGAGTTTGTCGCCACGACGAAGCTGGTACGCTAGATTTTCTGCCATAGCCACGATAATTCCTTCAAGCTTTACCACATCAATGGTATCCTTTGCAAAAGTGCGTTCGGTGGAGATGCTCTTACGTTCTTGGTAAGGAATAACAGGGCTTTGGTCTACACCCTGGGCTTTGTGCCAGATGACTGAGCCGTGCTTCCCCATGACACTTTGCATCATCTCTAAGGGCATTTCTTGCAAGGTTTGGATGCGTCGTACACCCAAGTTGCGCAAGGTCTGGTAGGTCTTCTCTCCCACCATCGGGATCTTACGTACTGATAAGGGTGCTAAAAAAGGACGTTCAAGACCTTTCTCTACATAAATCTTATTGTTTGGTTTAGCCTCACCGGTAGCGACCTTACTAACGGTCTTATTAATAGAGAGACCAAAGCTTATGGGCAGACCTGTTTCGCGGATAACGCGGTCTCTAAGCTCGCTTGAGAACTTAAAGGTACCAAAGAAGCGGTCCATCCCTGTGAGATCTGCATAGAACTCGTCGACGGACGTTTTTTCATAAACAGGAACCTGTTCTTTAATCACATCTGTTACCAGGTTTGAATACTTGGAATAATTGGCAGAATTTCCTCGAATGATGATGGCTTCAGGGCAGAGTTCACGAGCCATACGAACAGGCATGGCAGAATGAACACCAAACTTGCGAGTCTCGTAACTACATGCCGCTACTACTCCTCTATCTCCTGTTCCACCAATAATAATGGGACGGTTGTTTAGCCTTGAGTCCATCAACCTTTCTACAGAAACGAAGAAAGTATCGAGGTCCATATGTAGGATTGAGCGTTCCATTTGGGCTGGGTTTGGACAGTCCTCAGGCAAGTCGAGCGGCCCAAGAGCCGCTCAATTTGAAGGAGAAAATCCAATAAAATGAGGATTTAATTAGTTGTCTTTCAGTTGATTCATTTCCTTTTTCAAATCTGCCATCATGTGCATGAGTTGCGACATGTCTTGGTTATTG
Organism: Cryomorphaceae bacterium; assembly: GCA_011525035.1. Classification (GTDB taxonomy): domain Bacteria; phylum Bacteroidota; class Bacteroidia; order Flavobacteriales; family Schleiferiaceae; genus UBA10364. The sequence continues at coordinate 94,378 of WTIZ01000038.1, forward strand.
CCCGCAGACGGCAATTCGAAACTGGTGTATCCTACAGCGCGCCAAACTTCAACAAGACGATCTACAGGAACGGTATAGGGTGCAAACTGAGGATTGTCGGACTTTAACATGAGTTCGCCGATGTGCAAGTTGTTGATGACACGCTTGTACACTACACCTTCATCTTTAGTAATGAGTACGTAACATTCGTCATTGCGAATGGACTTCCAATCCTGGATATATTCTGTAATGACATAAGAACCCGGTTTGATAGGCAACATACTCTCACCGCGAATTTGGAAAACGCGATACGTACGATCCTGAGGTAATTCTGGAAATGGCATAGAGAAACGAGGAAGTGCGCCAATGTAATCGGCATCGCCATAACCTGATAGGTAACCTGCTGAAGCTTTAACCGGTACAAGTGTTCCCAGCTCTTTTTCCTCTGTACCGTCAACAATAACAGGGAGGATACGAAGTTGTGCACCACTTACATCTGCCTTAGGAATAGAACCAGAACCACTGAGGTCTTTGTTTACGAAATCATCCAAACGCACCTGGAAATACGCTGCTAAATGCTGTAACGTGTGGAGTCTAGGCTCTGCCCTTCCCTCCTCATACGCACCAATCATGGCACGTTTCACACCTATCTTAGTAGCCAACTGCTCTTGGGTAAGCGCTTCCTTCTTGCGAAGAAATTTGAGATTGTTCTTTACGTAATTCATAAGACCTATCTTTAATCGGTAGTTTTACAATGCTAATTTAATTAGATTTCTAATATTTTCATCATTATATAGCTTCTTTTTTCTGTAGATGGATTTAAAAACCGCTTTAAACGAAATCACCATTGACAAAGAACACGTGTATCAGGAATGGATACAGTGGGCTACCCAGCACTCTGACAAACTCGAAGAGGTCTTGGAATATGCCTTTAACGGCAATGAAAAAGAACGACTAAGAGGAAGTTGGATACTTCATCACGTCAGTGATAAACGACCAGAGGTGTTCTACATCAAGGAAAAAATGATGATTGAACAACTTGAAAAAACACAAACGGATGCAGAAGTGCGATTCATCCTGCGGTATTACTCTAAATATAGATTGCCCCGACACGAAGAACGCGAAGGGCTACTCGCAGACTATTGCTTCAAAGTATTGATGACACCTAGCGATGCGGTGGCACCCAGAGTCTACAGCATGAGTATTCTTCACAAATTGGTCTTAAGGTATCCGGAATTGGCCCATGAACTTGAGGAAAGCATACAATGGGCACTAGAGACAGGCAGCGCAGGGATGAAAAGTCGTGGAAAGAAAATCTTACAAGACCTTTCTAAAAAAGGCCTAATCTAAGGGATAGCCAGCCATAGCATTGCCGGCTAAAAAACCACCGGTCCACGCCGCTTGAAAGTTGAATCCACCTGTGATTCCATCAATATTTAGAATCTCACCAGCAAAAAACAAATTAGGTACAACTCGAGAAGAGAAGGTTTTGAAATTCACGTCTTTGAGATCAACACCTCCCGCTGTGACGAATTCTTCTTTAAAAGTACTCTTGCCTGTGACTTGGTAAACAGCACTGCATAATTCGCCTGCCAAAGCCTTAATCTGCTTGCTTGAAATATCTCCCCATGTGGCAGTGTTTGGAATACCTGCGGCAGCCACCATAGATTTCCATAGTCGCAATGGTACCTCGTATTGGGTGTGGTTGCCTATTCGCTTTTTACCACTCTCCTTCTTCTCTCGAAGAAATTCAGATACCACTACATCCTCATCGCGACCAATCCAATTCACCAGAATAGGAAAACGGTAAAATCTATCGTTTAATTCACGCGCACCCCAAGCACTCAAACGCAATACCGCCGGACCACTCAATCCCCAATGTGTAATCAATAGCGGACCTGAGGCTTCTAAATCAGAGCTTGCAACCTGAACAGTGGCATAAGGCAGACTAATTCCGCTGAGTCCTTTGATTCGCGGATCTTTGATGTTAAACGTGAATAAAGAAGGTACAGGAGGTACAATTTTATGGCCGGCCTTCTTCAATTGGTCCCAAATGCCTTTTGAAGAACCCGGGGCAACCATGAGTTTATCTGCGACTAAAGATTCACCAGAAGTTGTTAGAATCTGCCAGGTACCGTCCTCAGCCTGAGAAAATGCCTTGACTCCAGAGGAAGTACGCACCTCTACACCGGCAGCTTCGGCCATTTCTATTAGACAATCGGCTATGGTTGATGAAGAATCGGTCACAGGAAAAACGCGGTTATCCGCTTCAATCTTGAGCTCTACTCCGCGATCGGCAAACCACTCCATGGTATCACCTGGCTGAAACTTATGAAAAGGGCCCAGTAGTTCTTTGGCCCCTCTTGGGTAATAGGTGGCCAATTCTTTTGGGTCGAAGCAAGCGTGTGTAACATTACAACGACCGCCACCGCTGATAAGCACCTTACCAAGAACATCTTTGCCTTTTTCTAGTAGCAGCACATTTAGTTCAGGGTTCGCCTCAGCGCAAGATATGGCTGCAAAGAAACCTGCAGCACCCCCTCCTATAACAACGATGTTATTCATGAAGCAAAAGTACGTAATAGGTAGATGTTTGGTATGTTTAAATAGAATTGGTTTGTTTAAAATTAAACAGAGTGATAGTTTTGCCACAAATTGAACGCACATGAATTTACGAGAGGCCTTAGAAGAAGCATTGAGGAAGCGACCGTTTTTGGAAGAAGCACTTCAGGAAGAACTTATTAATCTAAGTTCCCTTGCCCGTTTATTGCAGCCCGAAATAGCCGCTAGTACAGGTAAAGAAGTAAAAGAGAGTGCACTCGTTATGGCCATTCGTCGACGTGAGCCACGTCTACAGCTCAAGATGCAACACAAGCTTCAGCAGTTCATCGCATCGCTTGGTGATATCATTGTACGTTCAAATCTGGTCACCTACACCTACGTTAAAACCAATGCCCTTCCAGCAAAACAAGCGGCATTTCTTGAATCTATTGCTGAAGACAATGATGGATTTCACAGCTTTACAGGCGGTATGGAAGAGACGACCATTATTGTAAGTGAGAAGTACCGATTGTATTTGGAAAAAGCCATGCAAGGCGAAACCTTATTGAGTACAGAAACTGAACTCAGTTCAATCACACTACGCTTGCCATCGAGTAGTTCTGAGGTCATTGGTCTCTATTACTTCTTCTTCAAACACATTGCCTCCGCTGGTGTGCCCATTAAGGAAATCATCTCAACTACTAATGAGGCTACATTCATTGTACACAGTGCAGACGTGAATTCGGCCTTTACGACCATTAATACCATAAAACGTCCTGTTTAAAACCTTTTGTTTTCCACATTATTAGGGGCTTATCGTAATCCAGGCCAATTTATTTGGACTAATACTTAAATCCTTAAAACAATGGAAAATCAAGTTCAATTGATCGGACATCTTGGAATGAACCCAGATTCCAAAGAAATCAACAAGAGTGTTAAAACGACATTTACGCTAGCGACCAATACGGTGTATCGCGATAGTGATGGCAACAAGAAAACCATGACTGATTGGCACAATATTATCGCCTGGGGCGGTTTAGCACAGACGATGGAACAATACCTTAAAAAAGGCGATAAAGTCGGCATATCGGGCCGCTTAGTAACTCGTTCGTACGAAAATGCTGAAGGTGTAAAGAAATACTTTACTGAGGTTGTCGCAAAAGACATGTTGATGTTGGGCGGTAAAAAGCCTGAATAGCTCTAACATTAGGCCTCTCTAACCGAGGGGCCTATTCTTCCAATTGACCGCTTATAATAATTCCGTCTTCGAATACCACGGTACCAAAATCACCGGTTATAGGGCGATCCACACTGAGCGCTTCAGTTAGTCCTATTTGAGAACCGTCAATTTCATATAGCCTTGGACGTGCCGCTAAATCGCCTAAGTCGTCCACGGTATATATCACTGCTTTGTGGTGACCGTTCATGGCTAAAACGCGCTTAACAGCTACATCCACCCGCATGTGTGCATACAAAACATTGGTAAATACCCACTCTAGTTGACCCTTTTCATTCACAGGCAGCCGGTCATAAGTATGTACGGTCTCCTCTGAGGCGGTTAACGATTTAAGAATGACCTGAACACCAAATTCACGTGCCTTGGTTCTTTCCAAATCTCCCTTGGCAACACCACTTTCGATAAGAATATTTGGAATACCCTGTGACATTAGGTAATCGCCTACTGCCGTTGGATAAAATTCATCTGTATAGCGACCAACTCCAGTCAAATCGTGATTCAAGGCGTTCAAGGCGTTACCCAACCTATTCATAATTCGACGACGAAGTGGCGTTATCTCACGAGTACTTTCGCTAGAAGGAACCAAAAGCGAGGTGAATGCACTGTTCCCGTTCACATGGAAGATGGTTCGTTGATCGTGAAGATTAAAGCACAATTCTGGTTCTATCATTCTTAACCAACCGATAAGCTTTGCGCTTTCTACGGTTTGGAATGATCTAAAATCCCTGTTTAAGTCAATACCCATACCATTCCGGCGTGTGTACCTAACATAGGCATCTGGGTTAATGACTGGAATGATATGAAGTTTGAAGTCGGCTGCATTGAATTGTTTCGATTGAAACATTTCGATAAGCTGTAAAATGATGTGAATGCCCGTCGTTTCATTCCCATGCATACCTGCCCAAATACAAATATCACGAGTCCCTTTACCCAACACCGTACTAACAATCGGTCTTTCTTCCGAAGAATAGCCTATAATATCCCAGTTATAAAGGCCGATGAGCTCGTTATAAGGCAGGTACTGGTTGTTTTTATACGTGTATCCCATCATTTCTTTGTGTGGATTCAAATTTAGGGTCTTTATTTAAGATTCATTGACGAAATTGTAGGACTAATCCCTTTTACAAATGAAACCACACTATCTCTTACTATTGTTTCTTTTGAATCAGTCATGTGATACAAATGAAACATCTGTAACTGTTGCTTTTGGAAGTTGTAATGACCCAGAGTACAATCTCTCTGTCTTGCCTCATCTTTCGAATGCCCTGGATACCGCTGATTACATGATTTGGCTTGGTGATAACGTCTATTTAAAGAACGACGAGTGGAAACACCGAGACAGCATTGAAGCTAAGTACCGTGCTGTATTCCAACGCGAAGAATTCCAAGAGGTACTCGCTAAATCCGAACATTTAGCAATTTGGGACGATCATGATGCAGGACCTAACGACTGTAGCAGTCTAAGCGAGGGATTAGGCCTCACTATGGAATACTTCAAATTCTTCTGGAAGCCCTCCTACTCTATGCCTAACCCCAAGAGCTATTACGGTTCCAAAACGAGTCATGAAGGGCTTGTAGAATTCTTCTTTCTAGACAACAGAACCTTTAAAATCCCGGTAGATTCTGCAGGGGCAACACTTTATGGCGCAGAACAATTGGCATGGCTAGATACTGCCTACGCTAATTCTAGCGCTAAAATCAAGATTGTTCTAATGGGTGGTCAGTTCCTGAACTCTGCACAAACCTTCGAGAATGTGAGTATTTATCCAGAAGAACGACAGCACATAATTGACTTATTATCAAACAGTTCTGGAATTCCTGTAGTTCTCACTGGCGATAGACATCACGGCGAAATAAGCAAGCTAATCACAGACAATGGCAAAACGATCTACGATGCAACCGCGTCGCCTCTTACAGCAAAGAGCTTCCCACACCATGAAGAAAACAACGTCTACCGTACTCATATTAATACAACTGAAACAAATCACTTTGGTTTGTTGCGGCTTACTTTTCAAAACGATGTTCCAGAAACTATCGAAATCCAATTGATAGATGGACAAAACAAGGTCCTTTTCTCATTACGTGAAACGCTTTAATTTTTTACCATATAATATTGTTTTTCAGTTATTTAAAGATGTTATATTAAAGCGACAATTTACTTTATGATGTCGGGCTCGAACCAATAAGTGTTGACTTGTTAATTTCTTCTTTTCGGCTTCTGATTAGTTCTGTTTCATTTGAACTAATTTAGTCTTCATGCAAGAAGTAGTTGATCGAATAGAAAGTTGGATGAAAGAGAAGAATCTTTCTGCGCCTGAGCTTGCCAAAGAGCTTGGTATGAACAGATCTACTGTTGTTCATATACTTGGCGGGCGAAACAAACCTTCGTTACAGTTCATTATGAACCTTGCTGCGTTTGATTCGAATCTGGACCTGCGCCTATTATTGACGGGTGAACCTACCCCTGCTCCAACACGCGACAGCCTAAGTATTTCAGCGAAGCCTGAGGTTAAAGTGATTGAAAAAATCAAGACCGTTGCTTCTGGAAAGAACACGATGATCGTTCTCAATACAGACGGAACGTATAAATCTTTCGTAGAGCAATAAAGGCGTAGTATATTTGTGAGGTAAACGATAGCACAATGAAATCAAAAGCAACCGTATTTGCCGTTCTCACGTTGGTAGCCGCCCTCAGCCGATTGTTTCCGCATTACCCGAATTTTACAGCGATGGGAGCATTAGCTTTTTACACTGCATTTTCTGGTAGAAACGTTTGGCAGTCTTTGGCCCTAATGGCTGGTACTATGATGGTAACTGATTTAGTGCTTAACAATCTAGTCTACCCTACAGGTGAATTTATCTTCATGTACTCAGGTAGTTTGTTTACTTACATGGGCTTCGCAGCATATTCATTAATGGGTTACTTGAGTAAATCACGTAAAAGTGCTGCATTAGGTCTAATTGCGGGAAGCATCATTTTCTTTGCTGTTTCAAACTTTGGAGTATGGTTCAGTGCCTTCAGCCCTTATCCAAAAACAGGAACGGGACTACTAGCAGCGTATACTGCAGCAATCCCGTTTTATGCACCTGAGCTTCTTTCTAGCTTCTTGTTTTCTGCAATTGCAGGTTACGCAGAATCTAGAGTGAAGGCTACAGCCAACGCTTAATTTATTAAGGCTTGGCGTGGAATAATTCCTGCGTCAATACTATCTAGCAGCGTACCGTTCAAATCGTATTGGTACACTTTACCCGCACTTGCATAGTCCTTTGCATCGTGAAGATATAGGACGTTTGCCAGTAGATCCAAGTTGTACCCTCCTGTGTTTGTAATAGTATTTGAAGGCCACGCAGCAGGAGCCAACGAGGTCTTCACTACTGCACCTGAATATGAAGCGTTCAAAAAATACAAGTTTGTCCCATCAGTTTTTAATGCTATTGCATGATCGGCGCTCGTTGGTGCAGCGATTACCTCTACTGCCGAGCCGTTCTCTATCTTCCATAAACTTGCCGGTGTAGATGCGGAACCCGACCAATCTTCATAGCCCGCGCACAATACATACACTGCAGAACCAACCTGTACAAACGAATTCGGCTTATCTCCTACTCTAAGGGTGTCTACGCTACTTGTATTAAGATCTACGACAGCCACCCGGTCATCATTACCGAATCCACCATTGAGACCCACATAAACAACATCGCCATCGGCGTGTACTTGTTCACTTACCCCGAAAACGTTAATGCTATCTGTGAGCTGACCCGTATACTTATCAAGGACCTTGATGTAATCCGACGACCAAGTGGTGATAACAAGATTGTTTCCAGATTCCGCTACATACCTAGGACCTGCTACTAAAGTCGACCAATGCTCGAGCATGGTTTTTCTGCTAATTCCTCGAACCACTCCCGCATTATTTATAGAAACAACTAGCAAAGAGTCGGCGTGTAGCATATGCTGACCGATATTCCCTAGGGCAAAGCCGTTTTCTGTACTAAAAGCAGATTGAACAACAGTATCAGAGTGTCCACCTACAGCATCGATCGTTGCCGTACCACCAGTGAACGCACCTTCATTCAAAATCAACAATGCATCCTCATAGACAGTGGGTTGAGCGGGTAATGGTGTCTTTGTGCACGCTGTAGCTGTTATTACAGCAATTAAAAAGAGTCCTTTCTTCATGATTTAGAATTTAATTGAAGGGTTAAAGAATAATACCTGCCTGGTAATGGGTAGTTTAAAAAGAAGTTGCGCTGAGCTCCGGTCACATTGTGTACCGTTGCAAGCAGGCGGAGCTTTTTGAGAATTTTCGTAGTCACACTTAAATCCATCCACAATTCGCTTGGAATGGTCCCTAATGGACTGTTGTCTCGAAGCGTATGTCTTTGGCCCACGTAATGGGTGCGTAATTGTGTATTGAATGCACCTGCGTCGTAGACAATGGTATAAACCGCATTAAAATCGGGCCTGTACAATAGTGATGTTCCTTCATTACCCGCAATTACAGCCTCAAGTATCCGACTGTATTGATGTGTCAATGAAATTTCATTAAACCAAGAACCGTAACGATAGCTTCCTATGATTGAGCTCGTTGAAGTATACGCTTGCTCTATATTTTGAGGGCTCCAAAAACCATTAGCACCCGGTGTCCATTGAATAAGGTTCGTAAAGTAGAGTTGATCAGTACTCACGAACAAGGAAATATCTTCCCACTTCTTCGCCAAGCTGTATTTAGCCCCGTAAGAGCGTTCGGCCAATAAATCGGGATTACCACCAGGCGTCCAAAACAATTCATTTATGGTTGGGAGCCTATAAAACGTGCCGGCTGTCAAATGATGATTTCCTAGATGGTTTTTTCCGGTCCAATTCACTTGTGCCCCACCAAAGCCAGTTTCGTTCCAATACGATGCCTTTCCGAGAACGGAGATATGTTCACCAAAGCGTTGAAGGTGGCTGGCGTTCATCTGTATTAAGGATGCGTTACGTGAAGTACCAGCGCCACGCACGTAACTTGCCACTACATTGGAAGTATAGCGTTTGTGGTCTTTAGCTAGTCGTAAAGAGACCTGATCATAGGTATTGGTATCCCTGAGATTTAGAAATGATGCCGTGTCGGTATATGCTTGCCATTCTTTACCGTAAAAGAGTGTTGCTTTCACATCTCTTTTCTGTGCAGCAAACAGCCCGCGAACAGAACGGTCCTCGAGATGATTGAGGTTTCCCGCAGTAAGCACAGAGCCCCTGCTATTTTTTGTCCCTTCTGTGTACCAAATATTCGTATTCCAACGAACCCTTCCAACTTTACCCTGATAGCGCTGTAAAACTGTTAACGTCGAATATTCCATACCGCGCATCGTGAAATCATTGCTTCCTAGCGTGTAGGGGTACGCATTATCACTTTGCTCTGTCTTTATGAATGAACGGTAACGAACACCTGCGAATTCACCGCCGTTTTGAACAACGAAGGACCTCAGACCAATGTTATTTGCTCCAAAGGCCGTCGTAAAGAAAGATTTACCCGAGGCACGCCAACTTAAATCGAGACCCCCAATCATTCCACTCTCGCTTCCAAGCGCCGCATTCGCCCCTGAGGAGATGCCATTTTTCGGTAACAAAACTGAAGGCACCAAGCTAAGATCAATGACTCCGGAAGCCATACTGCTGATATCTATACCTTCCCATACTACTCTGCTCTGGGCGCTGTTGGCACCGCCTAAATTCAAAGTAGCAATGCTGCCTGGCGCATACTGACGAATTTGAAAACGGGAATCTTTTTGTAAATAAGTGGCTATATCTAGTAGACCTAATTGTGTAGAGTCTACGACTGTCCTGTTTTCGGAAAAATCAAGTCCTTCCGCAAGTATAGTAGCCGTGCTGAGCGTATCCGAAGATTGCGCGCTAAGAATATGTGTGCCCACAAATAACGTGGACAGTAACCAATTTTTCATACCATCAGAATTGCTTGACCCAGAGCAATAGTTTCTAATTTTCATTGCAGGTCAAGTATTCTGGCTCCCCACTCCCACTTAACTCCTTCCCGCTATTGCAGTGGATTTGTTAAGCTTTCACCGTGAGTTACAGCTGCTGGCACAGCCCCGAACTTCAATCGGGTTCCTTTTTAAGAACCACCTCCGTGGTTCAACCTACAAGCACAAAGTTACGTTAATGTCGGCCACTAAAGACGTTCAGAGCACTATTATATGCACTTTCTAAGGCCAAAGGATCCAGGCCGTGTGAAACCTCCTTCATTTCCTCAATCGCCGTGAGCACTTTCTCGGTAGGCATATTTCCGATGAGTGCATCCGAGGCAAATGGACAACCGCCAAAACCTCTTAAAGCAGTATCTATGCGAGTACAGCCTGCGTTAATTGCTGCCTGAGCTTTGGCTGATGCCTCATCATAAGTACTGTGCATATGAGCGCCCCAAGGGACCGTGCTTTCCTTTTTCACTAAATCACAAAGCTCCACAACCTTTTCTGTGGTGCCTTCACCCGTTGTATCGCTAAGGGAAATAAGATCAGCTCCTATCGATTCAGCTTGAAGCAAGCGTTCTAGCACTAGATCTCGATGATACTCTTCTCCATAAGGATTACCAAAAGCCATACTTAGGTACACAACGAGCTCCACATTATGCTTATCGGCCAACTCCTTAACGCGTTTCAAGTCTTCCATGCCGTCCTTGATATTCTTGCGGGAATTGCGCAATTGAAATTCCTCACTCACGCTAAATGGATAGCCCCAGGCATCGATAAAGTCAAATTCTGTAGCTCTTCTAGCACCGCCCTCACTGGCAATAATTGATAATAATTTCGTGTCGGAAGTTGCCCTGACTTCTTCCAATGCAGTAAACAAGGGTCGAGCATCAACCATTTGCGGCATGGCGCGTGGGCTAACAAAAGAACCTGCATCTATGGTGTGGAACCCACAGTTGGCGAGCATCTTGATGTGATTGATTTTTTCCTGGGTTGGGATAAAATCTTGGAATCCTTGCCAAGCATCTCTTGGACACTCTACAATGGAGATATGGGTCATTCGGTCTGTAATTGGGTTCTACCCGAAGTTACAAAGAACGAAGCATTCTACGCACCATTGCTGGCCCTTCGTAAAGGAAACCTGTCCAAACTTGTACTAAATCGGCACCAGCATCGAGCTTTTCTTTGGCATCCTTACCTGTAAAGATCCCACCAACGGCAACAATGGCAATGTCCGCTGACAGTTTATTTCTGAGGTAGCGAACGACTTCAGTACTGCGCTCACGGAGAATCTTACCACTTAATCCACCTGCACCCATAGCTGCTACTTTCTCCTGTGATGCTTTCAATCCAGCACGTGAAATGGTGGTATTCGTGGCGACAACACCGCTGAGTTTGAGCTCGTTTACAATACCTACAATATCGTCGAGCTGACCGTCTGTTAAATCCGGTGCTATCTTGAGCATCAATGGTTTAGCGCCAAGCTCTTCATTTTTCGCTTTAACCTCTTTCAGCAATGCTTTCAACGGCTCTTTTTCTTGAAGCTCTCTCAAGTTTGGCGTATTCGGAGAACTGACATTGACAACAAAATAATCCACTACATCGTGCAATGCCTCTACACCTTTGATGTAATCAGAGGTTGCTACATCGTTCGGCGTTACCTTGTTCTTACCGATGTTTCCTCCAATAATGATGTCGGTTTTCTTTTTTGCTAGTCGCAATGCCGCAGCATCCAGGCCGCCATTGTTAAAACCCATTCTGTTTATCACAGCTTCATCCTCTACGATTCTGAAAAGACGTGGTTTTGGATTCCCATCCTGAGGCTTTGGAGTGAGGGTACCTACCTCAATAAATCCAAAGCCAAAAGCACTGAGTTCGTTGTATAGCTTAGCGTCTTTATCAAAACCTGCTGCTAACCCAACAGGATTTTTAAAGTGCAATCCCATTACTTGTTTTTCCCTGCCCTTGAGCGAGCCAAAAAATAATGATGTAATAGCCTTTACACCAGGTATTTGAAACAACACTTTTAGTGTTTTAAACGTAAAGTGATGCGCCTGCTCGGCGTTCATCAAGAACAATAAAGGTCGAATGAGGCCTTTGTACATGTTAGTATCGTTTTAATCGTGCTAAGTCTCTCTTAGCGTCCTTTTCCTTTAACGATTGACGCTTGTCGTAGTTCTTTTTACCCCGGGCTACAGCGATATTTAACTTCACCCACCCCTTTTCACTGATGAAAAGTTTTGTTGGAACCACGGTAATCCCTTGATCTTTGGTAGCCTTTTCAATTTTCTCAAGTTCTCGCTTTGCTAAGAGCAATTTCCGTTCTCTGATGGGATCATGATTGTAAATGTTTCCATGAGACCATTCGGCGATATTCATATTCTTGATAAAAAGCTCTCCATCTTTGAAATAACAATACCCCTCGGCAATAGAAGCCTTGCCTAGGCGAATGCTCTTGACTTCAGTGCCCTGAAGCTGTAAGCCTGCCGTGTAGGTATCGAGCCACTCGTAATCGAATTTGGCCTTTTTATTTTTGATTTCAATGGATTTCACAGCAGCAAAGGTACGCTACTCCTTGTCTTTTAACATAGGTACAAAGGCAGCATCTCCTAAAACCTTTTGAACAAAGCTGCCGTCAGGCATCTTTTGAATTTTCACCATTTTCTGTGTACCCTCTCCTACAGGAATAATCATAATTCCACCTTCTTTCAATTGAGCGAGTAAAGCTTTGGGTACATAGGGCGCTCCACAAGTGACAATGATTCTATCAAAAGGCGCAAAGACTGGCATTCCTTTAAACCCGTCACCGAATTTCTGCTCTGCACGTAGCCCAAGGAGTTTGAGCATCTTTTTTGAGAAATCGACCAATTCTTTTTGACGTTCAACTGTGAATAGCTTCACGCCTAATTCTACAAGTACCGCAGCCTGGTAGCCACATCCTGTTCCGATTTCAAGCACCTTCATACCCGGGGAAACCTCGAGTAATTCGCTTTGCCAAGCTACCGTGGATGGATGACTGATGGTTTGTCCTGCAGCGATTGGAAAAGCTTTGTCTTGGTATGCATGCTGGTGAAAGCCGCTCTCAAGAAAGAGATGACGCGGCACACGATTCATAGCATCCAATACTTTATCCGATGCATAACCCTCTGATTTTAAGTGCTCACAGAGTTGTTTTCGTTGACCTTGAAATATGGGAGTATCGCTGTGCATTTAAGCTTCAAAGTAGGTCAAGTAAGATGGAATTCAGTCGAATTTGGCTGGAGTTTTTAACAAATAAGGATTGGCTTTGATTCGTTAACTTTGGTCACTTCATATGAAGCGTTTATCAATCATTCTCTTTTTAGGTCTCATTGCCTTAGGCTTTCAACGTTGTGATACAGCTCCAGCACCCGAGGTCGCTTATATAACGGTAGATACCTTGTTAGTAAACGCTACTGGCGCTCAAGGGACGTCTTCGTCAAAACTGAATACGCTTTGGGTGGAACAAAATGGAGCACAGATTGGGGCGTTTATACCGCCTTGTGAAATCCCTGTTTTGGCAGGAGAAAAGCAAGAAATTCGCATCATTCCGGGTATTAGTATCAACGGGAGCTATACGCAGCGCAATCAATACGAAATGCTCAAGGCCAAGAATTTCACTTGGGACCTCGAACCATATAGCAAGCGTTCATTGAGTAACGTTCAAAAAACATTTACCTACAACGACAACTTTACCATTCGCATCGTAGAAGACTTCGATGGCGTTGGGTTAAGTTTTAATCGTGCGCCACAGAGTGACACCACGTTGCAAATCGTAGATGATGCTGAAGGATCCTACCAGCATCCTGGAGAAACACCGAATTCAAGCGGTAAAGTCACCATGCTGCCTAAGACCATTGCAGAATTCAGAACGCCTGAGGCTTTTGAATTGCCTAAGGCAGGTGCCAATGTTTGGCTTGAAGTCAATTACAAGACAGAAGTGCCTTTGACCTTTGGCGTTATTGCCAATGAGCTTTTACAGAGCTTGCAGGCGCCTGTAGTCACATTATTTCCGAATGAGGATTGGAATAAAGTATACATAAACCTCGTTACTGAGGTAAGCGGCTACCCCAACGCTGGTGATTACAACCTGTTTTTCGGCGCCATCAACAGTACAGACGATACTGCCACGGTGTTCATCGATAACATAAAACTACTGTATTGAATCGAGCAGAAGTACTTGAGGGACGCTTGAAAATCGTTTATGTCGTTCTAGACCTAATCGCAGGCTCATTGGCTTATTTGGCCTTGCATGCCGTTCGAAAGCTTGTTGTGGAGCCCACTCGATTTGGGGTGGAATTACCGCTTGAATTTGACGATAAATTCTTGCGGGCAGCTTTGCTAACCTCCTTCCTTTATGTCCTGATTAGTGCGCTCGGCGGAACCTACAGAGACTTAACTCGAAAAAGTAGACTCAAGCAAGCTTTTAATACGCTATCAGCCACGGTGATGACTTCCACCCTGCTGTTTTTCTTGATCTTCTTGGACGACTACATCAAGTTTTACAGTCAATACTACACTACTCTAGGCACTTACGCAGCAACATTACTAGTCACTAGCGGATTGTTTAGATTCTCGCTGGCTTCGTATGTGCGCCACCAATTGGACAGTAAAAAACTCACCTTCCGGACCATACTTATCGGTGCTGGCAAAGAGGCCGGCGACCTGTTAGAATCCTTTAAACAAGAACGCACCAAGGGATATGAGTTTATAGGCTACATGACTATGAATGGTGAGCAGATCGATCCGCGCATCGCTCCTTTACCTTACCTCGGTACGACCACCCTTTTGAAAGACGTAGCCAACGACAATCATGTTGAAGATGTGATCATTGCCTTAGCTACTGGAAATAGCGAGACCATTGCGAACATTGTGAGTGACCTTGAGGACGTCAAACTGCGCATTCACGTGCTGCCCAACCTGTTCAGCATTTTGAGTGGCCAAGTGAAGATGGAGAGTTTTGGACGCTCAATGATCGAAGTCAAAAGGGAGTTGGTACAACCCCATGTAGCCGTCATTAAGCGCATTTTTGATATCGTTTTATCGATTATTCTTTTGATTGTTTCTTCCCCTATTCTTTTGTGTGGGATTATCGGGGTAAAACTCACTTCACCCGGTCCAATTTTCTACAGACAAAGTCGATTGGGTAAAAACGGTAAGAAGTTCAAAATCATCAAACTGCGAAGCATGGTAGTTGATGCAGAGCAACTGGGTCCGCAGCTTAGCAGTGAAGAAGATCCGAGGATTACCTCCTGGGGACGCACTATGCGCAAGTATAGGATTGATGAGTTGCCGCAGTTTTTGAATGTGCTTTTTGGAGATATGGCCATTGTTGGACCCCGTCCAGAACGTAAATATTACTTTGACCAGATCGTAGCTCAAGCGCCACAGTATAAGTTCTTGTTGCGTGTCAAGCCAGGGATTACCTCTTGGGGTATGGTGAAATACGGGTACGCTGAAAATGTCACAGAGATGCTCGAGAGAGCACGCTATGATTTGATCTACACAGAAAACATCACCCTATTGAGTGATATCAAAATCCTCTTCTATACCTTAGTTACCGTCTTACAAGGACGAGGAAAATAAGAACCCAAATAACTTATCACATATGAAAAACATTACTGTCATTGGTGCAGGGACTATGGGGAATGGAATTGCCCACGTTTTTGCACAAAGCGGCTATAATGTTCAGCTATTTGACATTAGTGAAGCAGCACTTGAACGTGCAGTTGCAACTATAGCAAAGAACATGGACCGCCAGATTGCTAAGGAAAAGCTCACTGATGCAGAGAAATCAGCTGCCCTTGGTCGCCTTACCACCGGTACAGATCTTAAAACTGCCGTAGGCGCCGCAGACTTAGTCGTAGAGGCAGCCACAGAGAATGCGGATCTGAAATTCAAGATTTTTAAAGACTTGGATGAATTGGCCCCAGCGAATTGTATACTCGCCTCAAACACTTCATCTATCAGCATTACTAAGATTGCTGCGCAGACTTCGCGTCCAGATAAGGTTATTGGTATGCACTTTATGAATCCAGTACCGGTAATGAAACTTGTTGAAATCATCCGCGGATACAGTACCTCAGATGAAGTTTGTGATGCCGTTGTAGAGACGAGCAAATCGCTCGGTAAGATTCCGGTGGCTTGTAACGATTACCCTGGTTTTGTGGCCAACCGCATATTAATGCCTATGATCAATGAGGCGATTATCTCTTTGCACGAAGGCGTGGCTGGTGTCGCTGAGATTGATGCTATCATGAAATTAGGTATGGCACACCCTATGGGTCCATTACAATTGGCCGATTTTATTGGCCTAGATGTTTGCCTAAGCATCTTAAACGTGCTCCATGAAGGATTGGGCAATCCAAAATATGCCCCTTGCCCACTGCTCGTAAATATGGTTACCGCAGGGAAATTGGGCGTAAAATCGAAAGAAGGTTTTTACGATTATTCAAACGGAGTGAAAGAAGCTCCAGTTAGTTCACAATTCAAATAACAATACATACACTATGAAATTAAGCGCAACTCTCGCTGCTGCTCTTATTGGAACTGCAGCATTTGCACAAGTTGATCTAATCAACAAAGTAAAAGACAATGGCGCCGATGCTCCATTGGGCTATGAATGGGAAACCGTTGTCGATATTGAGGCTACTCCTGTAAAGAATCAGGGTGCTTCTGGAACCTGTTGGTCGTATGCAACCACTTCATTTGTGGAGAGCGAGATGATCCGTATGGGAAAAGAGCCTATTGATATTTCTGAGATGTTCACCGTTCGTAAAGTATACGAGGACAAGGGAGAGAAATACGTACGTCTTCACGGGTACTTGAACTTCGCTCAGGGCGGCGCACTGCCTGATGTGATGTACGTTATCAAGAATTACGGTGCAGTGCCCCAAGAAGCTTACAATGGGCTGAACTACGGTACTGAGATTAACCGTCATGGCGAAATGGAAGCTTCATTGAAAGGAATCTTAGATGCTGTAATCGAAAACAAGAACGGCAAATTGAGCACAAGCTGGAAGAAAGGCTTCAACGGTGTGCTTGATGCTTACTTGGGTGATGATCCTGCGCAATTTGGCTACAACGGTAAAACGTACACCCCACGCAGCTTTGCAGATGAGGTAATTGGCGTAAATCCTGACGATTACGTTCAACTAACGTCATGGACGCACTTCCCGATGTATGAAGCTTGTCAGATTCAAGTCCCTGATAACTGGACATGGGGTACTTCTTACAACCTGCCACTGGACGAAATGATGGAGGTTGTTGAAGGCGCTCTTTTGGACAAGTTCCCAGTTGCTTGGGCCTGTGACGTAAGTGATAAAGGGTTCTCTATTCGCAACGGTATTGCAGTCATGCCAAACCAAAGCTGGAAAGAGATGTCCGACGAAGAAGTAAATGCCGTATACTCTGCACCGCACGCCGAGGCTGAGATCACTCAAGAAATGCGTCAGGAACAGTACGATAACTACTTGACTCAAGACGATCACGGTATGGTCCTTCAAGGGATCGTAAAAGACCAAGAAGGCAACCAATTCTTCATCGTAAAGAATTCATGGGGCGACATCCCGAACGACTTTAAACCTGGCTATTTGTATGCTTCAGACAGTTACATGCGCCTAAAGACCATTAGTGTTATGATGCATAAGGATGCACTACCAAAGTCGCTAAGAAAGAAGCTAGGCCTTTAATTAAAACGGCAATCTAAATTTAGAATCCGCTCTTGCACTCAAGGGCGGATTTTTTTGTTGGTACCCCTGCCATAGCCAAACACTCAGCCAAGCAATGGCCATGCCCAGCACTGCACCAGCCATGATATCTGTAAACCAGTGTGCCATTAGATACACTCTGGATAGCCCTACCAAAATGGCACAAAGGACTAAGGCAACTTGGATGACTTTACGTGTTGTGAAAAGTGCCAGCATCGTAAAGAGAACAAATGCAGTGGTCGTATGTCCCGAAGGAAAAGCGAACTGAAGGGGAATATCTGCAGTATTCGACAATAATAACTCGGCCTTATCTAGAACAGCTAAAGGACGCGGTGATGGTGCAAATACTACTTTCTTAAAGAATGCCACCAGCACTGCACTCAAAGCGGCCCCGGTCAATAAAGGAAAGACCATTTTCCAGCGGCGGTCAAAGATGAATGCAATGACCACTACTGCGTATAGGGCACCCTCTCCCCACGTAGTAACCATAGACATAATAGTTTCACCGGTATCACTGTACATACTGCGGTGAAATGCCAGCTGCGCTGCTTCCTTACTACCCGCGAGGGATAAAAAAATCCCGCAAGCCAATAAGAACAGACTTGCGGGAATTAAAAAGTATTTCATCTTTCGCATTACGCGCCGATAATATGCTGTAGTTCGTGAATTTGACTGTCCCACAGGAGTTTGGCTTCATCAATCTCGTCAGGCTCCGCAAAATCTGTAACAATGATCGATGTGTCTTTGGTCAGATCATCCACTTGAATTTTAAACTCAAAGTACGTATCCAGACCCTCTTCATCATCTTCTACCCATCTGAAGCGAACTAGGGCGTCCTGTTTTTTCTTTAACAGAATGGCTTGCTCTTCAGAGCCGTCCCAAAAGAAAGTGAATAGCTCAGTACGCGAATTCACATCGTCACAAAACCATTCGCTCAATCCTGAGGGAGTACTCAAAAAGGGGAACAGCATTTTGGGGGATGCGCGTAGTGGGAACTCTAATTCAAATTTTTCTTTTTCCATGATGAGGTTCAATAGTTTTTGCAATATAGCATTAAGTGTGTAATAGCCAAACGTTATCGCTATGAGTGTTCTTCAGGGCAACATGTTTTTGCTATTTTAGAAAGCAAACAAACACTCATGTCATCAGGTTCAATTTTTCGTAAACCCATTCTATGGGTCGCAGCCCTCGGCTATTTCGTCGACATTTACGACCTCTTACTGTTCAGCATTATTCGCATTCCTTCATTGGCAGATCTTGGTGTAACCGATTCAGGCGACACAGGTCTTTTAATACTTAACACCCAAATGTTTGGATTGCTACTTGGTGGTATTCTTTGGGGAATTATGGGTGATAAGCTCGGACGCACACGTGTGCTGTTTCTTTCCATTGCCCTCTACTCCATCGGCAATGTGCTCAACGGGTTCGTTCAAACGCCCATGCAATACGCATGGATAAGATTCTTTACTGGAATTGGGCTCGCTGGAGAATTGGGCGCCGGCATCACCTTGGTAAGCGAACTGTTGCCAAAAGAAAAGCGCGGCATAGGCACATCAGTAGTTGCAGGTGTTGGCTTGACCGGCGCGGTACTCGCCTTTTTTATCGCACAATGGTTTGATTGGCGTACTTGTTACTTCATTGGCGGTGGATTAGGTTTAGCACTTTTACTGCTTCGCATGAGCGTATTCGAGAGCGGCTTATACCACAAGATGAGCGCACAGCATCACATTGTCAAAGGAAATTTCCTGATGCTCTTTAACAAGCGTGAGCGTTTCATGCGCTACTTACGCAGTATTTTAATTGGCCTGCCCACGTGGTTTGTCGTAGGCATTCTCATCAGCTTCTCCCCTGAGTTTGCGAAGCAAATGGGTATAACCGAACCTATTGAACCAGGCATTGGAATCATGATAAGCTACAGTGCTATCGCTGTAGGCGATGTAATCATAGGCCTGCTCTCTCAATACTTGCAATCTAGAAAAAAGGCCATGCATGCTTTTTACATCATCACCATGCTTGGCATGTTGCTATTCTTCACTGCTGGGGGTGCATTACAGATGTATATTGCCATCGGCATCATGGGCTTTGGAACAGGATTCTGGGCCGTTTTTGTGACCATTGGTGCAGAGAATTTTGGGACCAATTTAAGAGCTACAGCTGCCACGACCATTCCCAATATGGTCAGAGGGTCACTCAACGGGATCACGGCGCTCTTCCTACTCCTTCAAGGCTCCTTGTCTTACGTACACTCCGGAATTGCCACAGCGGTCGTTGTGATGTGCATCACCTATTGGGCCATCAGTGGTCTGCAGGAAACCTTTGGTCGTGATTTAGACTTCATTGAAGAATAGGCTAGTCCTAGAAATGGAAAAGCCCAAGACATTGTCTCGGGCTTTCTTGTAGCGAAGACGGGAGTTGAACCCGTGACCTCAGGGTTATGAATCCTGCGCTCTAACCAACTGAGCTACCTCGCCATTGTTGGGGCTGCAAATATAATCACGATGCAGAAATATAAAAGGCTTTTTTAACGAGTATGCTGTTTTTTCTAACGCCAAATTTCCAGAGGCTTCTAGAGAACACAAGCGGGTTTTCTTGGTTATACCCTAAAACAGCAACACTTATGGAATACTTGATCTACATTTTAACCGTGGGCCTTCTAGCAACTACGGCGATTACCTTCAGAATTTTAAACACATTGGCGAAGGAAGTAGCAAGATTGAAAAAACAATTACAGGAATAAAAAAACCGGCCTCAGGGCCGGTTTTTTGTTATTTGGTCATGTACACCGAATAGTTCCAATAGAAGCTATTTCCGGTGTTTGGATCGTAATCGTAGTGGTCATAATTTAAATACATGCTGTCAGCAGCCTCATTAATGTACCAGTCCAAGCAGGGGCTCCAGTTCATGTAAAATTGGTCCGTAGACCAACTATAGCCCCACCACTGGTACATGTGGTCGTTTAAGTCCTCCATGCTGTATTGAAAAGAACCGCCCTTGTCCAAGGTAACCGTACCACTATGGTCTTCCTCCGCCGCGGGAAGAGTGCCCACTGCATTATGAGCTCTTGTGATTTCTACATTCCAGGGTGAGCTGTAAAAGCGCTCCGTATTCACATCAACGGGTTCTTGAGTTTCACAAGAACTGAGTATTCCTAGAGCAACAGCAAATAGAAGTATTTTCTTCATGGTATAAATAATCTTCGCGCCAGATTAAGCAATAATAGTGCCTAAACTACCACGATAAAGTTAGCGATGGACCCATTACTCCAAAAGTTTGTCCAACACTTACATCTGTATTAAACTTTCGCTTCTTTCGTGTGGTGGCCGATTCACTCCTCTGCTTGTGGTAATTCTCATACACCACCTTTCCTATGAATTCACCGATCACCGCACCAGCTACTAATTCACTTACCCAGTGATTGTGGCCACGGATATCATAAAGGAGTGCTGTGGTCGCTAAACCATAAGGAATCCACTTGTTCTCAAAGACCTTGGCATTCACGCTTGCAAAGGCAAAGAACATGGTTGCATGGTACGAAGGGAACCCAGTGCCGTAGGCATCGGAATGAAGGTAAGGAACATGAAAGTTGAAAAAGTCCAAAGGACTGTGTACAAAGGGATATTGACTGTCTCCATCAGTTTCACCGTAAACACCCAATGGACGCGCTGGGCGATGACGAGCTACTAAAGTTTTTAAAACGATATGACTGACCACATAAGATTCGACGACAGCCTTTACAGTAAGAACACCGGCCTCCTGCATTTTTTCATTGCCAGTCAGTAGCCCAGCAGCGTACATACCCGTTACTCCAGTATACATCCAACCGTCGACTCCACCTCCCCACCTACCGAGCACAGGTACGTTGGGATACAAGCTAGGAAAAGACACTACAGAACGAATATGTACATCCAACGGCTCGATGTGGTCTTGAAAGAGCTTAGTGGTCATATAATCCGTT
>WTIZ01000007.1 GCA_011525035.1 Cryomorphaceae bacterium
AGATAGCCTAGGTTGACGGCCTCTTGTTTCAAAGTAGTTCCGTTCTCGTGTGCAGTCTTCGCAATCTTCGCTGCTTTCTCGTAACCAATCTTGGTATTGAGTGCAGTAACGAGCATTAACGAGTTGTTCAAATGGTTTTCGATCGCCTTGTAGTTTGGCTCAATACCCACCGCACAGTTGTTGTTGAAGCTCACACAAGCATCGCCGATGAGCTCAGCACTTTGCAGCACGTTGTACGCCATCACTGGCTTGAATACGTTGAGCTCGTAGTGGCCTTGAGCACCTGCCACAGTAACTGTAGTGTGGTTCCCCATTACCTGTGCACAAACCATGGTCATGGCCTCGGCCTGCGTTGGGTTCACCTTTCCTGGCATGATTGACGATCCTGGCTCATTCGCTGGAATGATCAACTCACCAATTCCTGAACGCGGACCTGATGCCAACAAACGAATGTCATTTGCAATCTTATTCAAGCTTACTGCCAACTGGTTCAATGCACCGTGTGTCTCCACCAAGGCATCATGCGCGGCAAGGGCTTCAAACTTGTTTTCAGCAGTACGGAACGGCATACCAGTGAATTCTGCGATGTATTTCGCCACCGTCTCTGAATAGCCTTCCGGCGTATTAATTCCTGTACCCACAGCAGTACCGCCTAGTGCGATTTCACTCATGTGGTCCAAGGTGTTTCTTAGTGCTTTTAGTCCGTGGTTCAATTGGCTCACATAGCCAGAAAACTCCTGACCTACGGTAAGCGGCGTAGCATCCATAAGGTGCGTACGACCAATCTTCACCACCTTCCAGAACTCTTTGCTCTTTGCCTCCAACGTATCACGGAGCAACTCTACAGAAGGAATTGTATTCTCAATCACCTTCTTGTAAATGGCAATGTGCATCCCTGTAGGGAAGGTATCGTTCGAGCTCTGGCTCTTGTTTACATCGTCGTTCGGGTGAATCAATCGATCGCCTTCGCCAAGCGTGTTTCCAGCTAGCACGTGGGCACGGTTTGCAATCACCTCGTTCGTGTTCATGTTGCTCTGTGTACCTGAACCTGTCTGCCAAACCACCAATGGGAACTGGTCGTTGTGCTTGCCTTCTAGAATCTCGTCACATACAGCACCAATAAGGTCGCGCTTCTCCTCCGTCAAGACACCTGCATCGCAATTCGCGTATGCAGCTGCTTTTTTCAAATACGCAAAACCTTCAATGATTTCAAGCGGCATAGTACCCGCAGGACCAATCTTAAAGTTGTTGCGCGAACGCTCTGTCTGTGCACCCCAGTACTTATCTGCCGGTACTTTCACTTCACCCATGGTGTCGTGCTCAATTCTGTATTCCATCGTAATAATGACTAATTGATTCTCAGTTCTTGAACTACAAATTTAGGGCACAGAAATTCTGCAGCATCATCTTCGCCTGCTATCTTGGTAGCTATCAATTTTTAGCTTAAAAGTTGAATCTAAATCAATTCCACTACTTATCTTTACCGCCACTAAACAAACACTTATGAAATTTATAGGTTTCCTCGTATTCTTAGTTGTAGCCCTTATGGGATTCTCAATGCTCGCTTTCTTGGGTCTATTCGTAGGCTACTGGTTGACATTGATTGGCTTGGAATCTGTTAATCCGAAGATTGCTCACGCGATCATTGGTCACAAAGAAGAAGAATCTGCAGAGTAATTCTGAAGATCATTAATATTGAAAAAGCCCGAGCTTGAGCTCGGGCTTTTTTGTTTGATATAGTTTCTAAAGCACCTCCTCAGCTTTCTCAGCCGGACGCGCCACAACAGCCTTGTCGCCGTTCTGGATGATGGGGCGTTCCATCAAGCGTGGGTTTTCAATCATCGCTAAGATGATCTCATCTTCGCCCAGTTCTAGGTCGCGGTATTCTTCCTTCCACAACGCCTCGTTCTTGCGTACAAGGTCGAGCGCGTCCATATTTAGGGCATCAAGCACTTCCTCTAGCTCAGAAGCTGTCATGCTTTCCTCGTCCTTCATGTAGTGGCGCACTTCGAAAGAGACGCCTTTCTCTTCCAAATAAGTCAAGGCTTCACGTGATTTTCTACAGCGCGGATTGTGGTATACTTTGATCATTCTAATAGATTATATGCAGGACGCCATCCTCAGTTATGTCGCCACAGCGGTTGGTTGCTTTGAGTTGGTAAAAGTACACACCTGGGGCGAGAATCTTCTCGTCGTAATCGGCACCCCACTCAAAAGAAATTACCGTTGTTTCAAATACCTTAACGCCCCAACGGTTGTGGACAATAAGGTGAAAATCGTCCCAATTCTCGCTCGTATTCACCAAAAACGCATCGTTGATGCCGTCGTTATTTGGCGTAACAAAGTTGGGTACGGTGAATGCCTCTCCGGCAAAATAGACATCAAAGCTTTCAGTGAGTGTATCGCTGGTTCCACAAATGCTGTCGTACCCGACAATACTGATGTCGTAGATGCCGCTCTGAGAAATCTGTAAAGGATTTGAATTTCCCGCTACCTGACCATCTACGAGCCATTCAAAACCTTGGTAAGTAGCGTTTAATATGGCATTGAAATCTACCGATTCGCGCGTTTCACATTCCTCCAAGGAAGTATTGATCTGCATGAAAGGAGGTATCCGAAACACGAGGGTATCCTCAAAGAGTTGCGTGATATTACAATTTGTGTCTAGCACATTTAGGCTTACCGGATTGGCACCGGGTACTGGCATGTTGAATTGGACCTGGGCGGAAGAAAAATTCACTCCGGCAAAATCCCATTCAAGCTCGTAATCCGTTACAATGGAACTATCGCTGACCAAACGCGCAGTGGCCACCACTTGGCGGGAAGGATCGCAATAATCATAGCTGTAATCTATCCATACGCTGTCATAAGCCGGATTCACTTGGAGGGTAAAGGTGGTGGTGTCCCAAGTATCGCACACCGTGTCTTGACCAATGACTTGGACATTGTAGGTGCCCGGCGTATCGTAGATGTGTGAAGTGATAAAACCAGTATCTAAGCTAACATTCCCATCGTCCCAATCAATCGTATAGGCCTGAACATTGCTCGAGCTGTCGAGGATATTGAACGAATTTGGAATACAAAACACTGGAGGATCCGGGGTCAATTCCAATCGCGCATTCTGAATGTCCATATCGATGACGGTCACCGCGAGGTTGCAATTCGTTGAATTGTTGGTAGTCGAATAAGCCGTTGACGGGAAGGCCGGATAGGCACTATTACCTCCACAACCGGCACAAACACCCTGGTAGATGCGTCCCTTTTTATCGAACCTGGAAGTCCCTCCGTCCACATGTTCTCTCGACGATGAACCGTAATAGGTGGCCAATCGAGCACTTCTCCAACTAGGATCTAAAACCAAAAAATAAAAATCGCGTCCGTCCGTAGTCGTTCGCACCGCATTTGGAGTCAAGGCAAGACCGTTGGTATTGCCTTCGGTATTTGGACTACCGCCCCAACCACTGAAATAAGTATTACCACAGTCGTCTACCAAAAGTGCGGTTGGACTTAAATCCACTGTGGTATGTGAGCTGTCCCCGAAGACAAGTGTCCTGTTATTTGTGAATGCGCCAGCGACACTATCAAATGTGAATTCCATGAAATATTGTGCACTCCCAGGCTGTCCCCAAAAGTTGGTATCTGAAGCAAGAAGCCCGCCTTTGTGCTGGCCAACAACGGTGAATACTGTAGTTGTATCACCTGGGAAATTAGGCTCAATGAAGAAGTGTTGGTTGTAAGCGGTATCTGTTGAGCTGTGGATGGCTTCAAGAATTGGCCCAGAATAATCGCGCAGATCAATAGCACCCAAAAGCGCACTGTGATTGCCAGAAGAGGTCAAAACAAGTGAATCACCAACTGCAGACAAATAGCTTTCCGAAGAATTAATCGCACCTGCAACGAATACCCGTGAAGAGTTCTGTGCATTGCCCTCTTTCGAGGTTATGGACAAGCTGTACAATGCCTCGTCCCCTTCGGTACCCACGTAGGTGCTGTAAAAAAGCGAGTCCATGTTTCTGCTGAATACAGAAAGTACGCCGTCCAATCCGCCTTGGTAATCTGTAGCGCCAGGAGTTATTGGATACCCTGAAGAATCTGCCGTGGCTACCAAATATACTGGACCACCGCTGCGCTGTACCTCAATCTCTCCGCGGAAACTATCGCCATAATTAAAGCGCAGACTGTCGTTAAAACCCTCGTTATTTTCACCTCCAAGGAAGGTCGAGCCCAACAGTTGAGTCCCGTCTGCACTGATCGCACTAACGTACATATCGGAACCATTGGCAAGTGTATAATACTCAGCTACTGCGGAATTTCCACCCCCAAAGGTGGTGTCGTTAGCATTTGCTGTCACCGCAAAATCTGAAGAACCCGTCAGACCCATGACGTAGAGGTTTCCGTTCTCATCACAGTCCATGCTGTGGGGCTGATCTAGATTGTTTCCTCCGAGGTAGGCAGACCAAAGCAACTGTGAACCGTCTGCGCTAAATTTTGAAATAGCACCGTCAAAGAACCCGCCATTGTAGCTAATATCATAGCTCCCTAAAACCACTGGATACCCCGTGCCAAAGACAATCCCGCCGCCAAAAGCATTTCCATTATCGTCAAAGGTGGCGGTGTACCCAAAATTGTCCGCCTGAGAGCCTGAATAAGTACTGAAGATGTAGATAGGGTCGATAGTAAGCGTTTGACTCTGGTCGTAAGCTCCGAGGTTAATTCGAACCTCGTCCTTTCCTCTCTGGTAGCGCGCTCGAACTTCCTTACTTCCTTGATAAGCATAAGGCATCTCCTCCTCCAAGGTGCCAATAGCCGTTCGAATCTTCACTTTCTTAGGCAAGACATCCAGTCCTTCAATACCACCATATTCTTGAACAATCACTGAAGGATCTGCACCAGGATGAACGATCCAATCATACTTCATACCGCCAGTAGCAGAATACACTTTTAAGTCAATTCCGGGATAAACATCTTGTGCAATTATTCCGTGAAAGGAAGGCACATCGGTTCTCCACCTTGAGCGATGACCGAGGTAGAAATGATTCTTGTGATCGAAGGCCTCACCACCTTTCCAATTCAACTTGTTCGCCCCAGCAAACTTCAGCGAGAAATTGGCGTAATGCAGCGTGTCTGAATAATGATGCTTTTCAGGAGCACTATGGTTGTGCTGATCGTCGGGATTGAGGATGCTAAATACAATCGAATCGCCAGTTAGAAAAATGGCATTCGCACCAAAGCGATACACAAATTTTGAAGGATCCTCCCACTGGCCGTCATTGCGCACGAAACCCTGCTGGGCACTTAGCCCGAGGCTCCATAAAACCGCTACGAAAAGAAGGATTTTGCGCATAACTCAATATACTGACAATTTAACCCCTACGGGCTCATTTTGTGCACTGAGTATGCGCGTTTGCTAATTAATATTCATCAGCATTGGCACTTTCGCCCTGCTGCATGAGGAATGCTTTAAGGAATCTATCAATATTTCCATTCATCACCCCGTCCACATCAGAGGTCTCCTCCGCAGTACGAACATCCTTGACGAGCTTATAGGGGTGCATCACATAATTGCGAATCTGCGAGCCCCATTCGATCTTCTTCTTACCCG
>WTIZ01000059.1 GCA_011525035.1 Cryomorphaceae bacterium
GCTTACTACACGGCGCAGTTGACCAAAATAGCGGGTTGGACAGGAAGCAATACAGTAGGCACTATTCGTTCGAGAAACGGTGAAGTGTACGAGGTGTTCTTCTCAGTTCCCTTGCATCAATTTTCAAGGTCCAACGCTACCAATGGCGGTGACCTCATTAAACATGTGTTAGAAAATGAATTTTAGAAAGTTCTACATATTCATTTTCATCGCCTTGAGCCAGATGGCCTTTGCTCAGAACAAAGGGGTGCTCAAAGGTGTGGTGGTTGAAAAGGCTACTGGTGAAACTTTACCAAATGCTTCGGTGACTATCGTCGGTACCTACTACCAGACGTTGACCGATTTCTCAGGTGAATTTGAAATCAAAGACATTAAACCGGGAACGTACACCATTAAGGTCCAATTCATTGGATTTAGTCCTACCCAAATCAATGGGGTCAAGATCAAAAAGGGTCAAAACAAGCCGCTGCGCGTCGCCTTGGTTGAGCAAAATGAAATGCTCAATACAGTGACTGTTGTGGGTCGAAAGAACCAAGTAGACCTTGAGCAAGCCTCTTCGGCTATTACATTTTCTTCCGAAGAGATCAGTTCTCTAGTAGCCAAAGGCGTGGAGGATATCGTGGCCCAGCAGGCAGGTGTCCAAAAAACTACGGACGGTATCCAGATTCGTGGGGCACGCGTTTACGAAACAGAGTATTTGGTGGACGGCATCTCGGCGCAAGATCCTTTGGCCGGTACCGGTGGTGGTGTGAATGTAAGTTCATCTTCACTGCAGTCCATCAATTTGATGACCGGTGGTGCTAGTGCGGAATACGGCGGCGGCTCTTCTGGAGTCGTAAATACGACCATCAAAGAAGGTGGGCAGAAACTTCGTTGGAGCGCGCAATACAGTTCGGATAATTTCACGCCGGCGAGCTTCAATACCGACCGTGCCGAGGTCACGCTTAGTACGCCTATTCCATTTACTAAGAAGAAATTGACGCTGTTCACCAGCGCTAACGTAGATATTACAGATCATTATTTCGGCGCTACCGCGTCTCAGTTAAACAGCTCTTTATTCCCGGGTAACCCAACGCTGTGGGCGCCTCGCCAGAGCAACGATTACACGCACACTACGAAATTGACCTGGCGCTCAAAGGCCGTAGGTAAGATCAGCTTGACCAATAGTCACAGTCTTAAAGTCAACCAAAATTCTCGTACGCTTCAGATTGTGGGGTTCGACGCTCTACTAGCGCCTGGGTTCCAATACAACCGCTCTAACAATCTTGACAATGCGACTACCTATACCCACCACAGTAATTTGAGCGTCTTGCAATGGCAGAAGCGCTTGAATACGAAGTCGGGATTGAATTTCTCAGCGGGCCGACTCTTCACCAACCTTCGTGCAGATGCCAATGGTCGCCCTTTCCGTGCGGCAACGGTAGATCAGATTTACGATGAGGATTACATCTATACAGGGCAGATGACCTTATTCAACCCGGACGACCCTTCCGGCACCTATTACCTCATTCCTGGTGATGGCTTGGTAAATAATGGCGGTATCACACCAATTTGGCACGACCACTACGCCCAAGAATACACGCTGAAAGGTAAATTCACCTACACGCCAAACAAGATTCATCAAACCTCTGCGGGTTGGGAGCATGCATTTACGGAATATCAGTGGGTTGACGTGTTCCGTCCATGGGTAGGTGCTCCGATCGTACTCAATGACAGCACCACTACGCCGTCAATCTCTATTGGTTCCAGCAATGATATTTGGAAGGTGAACCCGCAAAAGGGTGGCTTCTTCGTGCAGGATCGTATCGAATACCAAGGGATTAAAGCAACCTTAGGGATGCGTCTGAATTATTGGGCACCCGGAGCTTTCGCAGATGAAGCTGTTAACGATCCTTCTTCCCCAGTATTGGATCAGGTACGCCAAGATTACATGGACCAGACTATTGGTGTCGCAGGACTTCGTTGGAAACTGCGCATGTTACCGCGTTTGAACGTGAGTTTCCCGGTCACTGAAAACAATGTATTGTACTTCAACTACGGGCACAGCATGCGAACGCCACACCCACGTTTCTTATATGCCGGCCTTGATCCCGAATACCAAGACCGTTCCTTCCTTTCGAACCTTGGGAATCCGAACTTGAATCCAGAGGTCAACATTTCATACGAGATTGGATACAAGACCCTCTTGGGCACGCGCTTAGGTTGGACGTTGAATGCCTTCAACAACAACCGCTTTGATTACATCGTGGCGCGCCGTGTTATCACCACGGATGCTACGGGTCGTCCTGTGACCAAGACCATGTACATCAATCAGGATTACGCGAAAGTTTTGGGTGTGGAGACACAGTTTAATGCCCGTTTGGGTGAGAGCTTCCAGACGTTTATTAATGGTAGTTACCAGCAGGCGCGCGGTAAGAGTAATTCAGCCAGGGAGAGTGCCTTGCAGATTGCGCAGACCGGTGAGGTGCCGTTGTCTCAAGAGCAATTCTTGGCTTGGGATAGACCTTGGAAATTCAATGCGGGGATTACCTATGCAAACGACAGCAGCAAGTGGCGCGCAACAGTGAGTGCTCGCTATTCTTCGGGATACCGATACACCCCTCAGAATTTGGTCGGCTACAATGATTTAGGCCGTCCTCAGTTTGAAGTAGATAATAGCCGATTCTTGGAAGGTAGAGGTGCCTACTGGTTTACTATGGATGCCAAAGCAAGCTACCAGCTTGTCACGCTTGGCGGTGGACGAGGAGTAGCGCTGAATGCTGAGGTGACCAATTTCACCAACAGAAGAAACGCACAGATCATCAACCCGATTACGGGAAGAGCCTACGAGTATGGAGACGATGTACCGCTGACATGGCGCGATCCTCGACCTGAATTTAATGGCCCACAAGAAAGTGGTACGGACCCTCGGAATCCTGCGCGGTACGCCGCCCCGATTCAATGTATGATTGGAATTCAAATGTCATGGTAAAGCGAATACTACTTTTCTTGGCATTGGCCGTAGCCCCTGCAATGAAGGCGCAGCTGCTTCCAAACTACGGGGAAGAGCGTGCGGGACTTAGTTCTTTTACGTATCTGAAATCTCCAGTAGATCCATGGAGTGCCGGTCTGGGCGGAACTGCTTTGGCAAACACATCGTCGTACGGGCTAGTGACGAACCCTGCATTGCTTTCTGCAGGTATGCAGCAGGGCGTATTCACAGGTTCTAGAATGCTGGGCGGATCTATCGGGCACGACTTCTTCAGCATTTCGAAGGCGCGCAACCCTAACCAAGTGGTAGGCGTGTCGCTAAACTCTTTGACTTCCGGAGGAATTGTTGAACGCACGGTTTGGCAGCCGGAGGGAACGGGACGAATTGTAAACGGTGCTTTACATTCTGTCGGTGTTGGTGTGAGTCAACGCTTTTCGGATTATTTCAATGCTGGTGTTCAACTAAAGTATGGGCAAGAGCAGTTAGGAGCATTCACCGCACATTCTGTGGCCCTTGATCTTGGGTTCCATTACGAGCTGGACTATCGTGAACTGAGCTTCGCTGCGGCCATTTTGAACTTTGGTCCTTCAACCTCCATCGTTCAGACCGGATCCTTGCCGACGACTATTAATACTGATACGACGGCCTCTTCCGTGGCTGCACCTCCGCAGGTGTTCGCTATGGGGATGCGATTCAATGCCATGGACAGGGGTGATCATAAGGTCTATACTTCGTTCCAATTGAACCATCCTTCAGACAACAACGAGAACTACAGTGTAGGCGCGGAGTACTGGTACAAAGAAATTATTGAGGTGCAGTTGGGTTACCGCATGGTGAGCCGCTGGGGAGCTCCTAGTTTCGGATTCTCCACCAAGACCCAGGTGGGTGGGTGGCCGATGAAGATGGGCGTTAGTGCCATTCCATCGCCAGCAGGAAATTATCAAACGGTATTTGGCTTGACCATTACCCCATTAAACTGGATGTTATGAGAAGAGTAATCGCATTATTTGTCGGCGTCATTCTGCTTTCTTCTTGCGAAAACTACTGGGGAAAGAAGACCGATATCAGCTTTATTGACATTCCGAATTACGAGGTTCGCGAGATCGCTTATGTCCCTGTGGAGCCGAAGCTATACGATGCTGCTGCGCCGATCGATGTGACCATAGGATACGATGAATTCATTTATGTAGTGGACAGTACCACTTCGGAGATTGCCCGCTACGATATGGCATTCCAGCCACAAGGCCGCTTGTTCGTGCCTGGGGTTACTAAGGTGGTGCAAGACCGCCGTTTGAATCTATTAGCCATTGGTACCTCCGATACTACAGTCAATGGGGTAGATTATGATTTGACGACCATTTACAGAATCGATTTTGAAAACAACGGCATCCTAGACTTTACACAAGCCTCTATGGAAAAGGTGGCGGTACATCCGTTCTACTTTAAGAATTCGTTTTCGTCTTCGGATGCCTTTGTGAAATTCACCGACATCGCAGTACAAGGAGGCGTAAGCGGTCAGCTCAACAACCGTTATTACGTGAGTAGAACTGGAGAAAATCAAAACAATGCTGGCTTTGGTCCGGACAATGCCGTTTTGACCTTTTCAAATACGGACGAATTCGTTTCTGGCATTCCGGTGACTGCTGCTGGTGCTGTTTATGGCGATTACTTTAAGCGTCCCTTAGCGTTGGCGAGTTTCACCCAACCGCCTCAGATTGCTGCACGTCCTTCTCAAGATTTTTGGGTAGCGAACAGTGATCCAGATCAAGCCATTCAGATCCAGCACATCCAGTTCGAAGAGGGGCCGTTTGGTGCAGTGTACCAACCAATCTTCTATTCTACCACAGATCCAAACACCACAGGCTACCTTCAAACGGCCAATAGATTTACCGAACCTTGCGACCTCGCTTTTGCAGGTGATGCGAGTCAATTCCTTTTCGTCGCAGACGCCGGTGTTGATTCAGTATACCAATTCACCTCCACTGGATTAGAGGGTGTGCCACCACCTCCGGCGAGCACCGCAGAACTCAATGCAATTTCCACCTTAGGCGGCTTCGGTGATTTACGTGCTGTAGCTTATTACGACCGCATTCTCTATGTAGCTGACGCTCAAAGTGGAACCGTTTCAAGATTTAAACTAACCTTAGACTTTGAATAGCAAAAGAATGAGGATTTCTATGTATATTCTAACCGCTAAAATTTAGCAACCACAAATAACACTCAAT
>WTIZ01000066.1:0-9297 GCA_011525035.1 Cryomorphaceae bacterium
ATTAAGCTGTTTTCATGATGCGATGCATCGTGCTCTTGCTCACACCGAAATACCGTGCGATCTCAGTTTGAGAGCAAAATTTCTCTATGCCAGGGAATCTGTCTTGAATGTATTTCCAGTATTCCACCTTATCCATCATTTTCATCTTCAACAAGCGAAGTTTTCTCATTTGAACGAAGTGTGAATTAATATGCAAAAGAACATTTCGCATAGCTTCATTATTAATGACGAAATCTTTCCATTCCTTGTGACTAATTCGGTATGCAGTTCCGGGAGTATAAAGAACAGAATCTGTTTTGGCTACCCCACCCCAGAGTAAGCTATTTTCATCGCAGACAAATATTCCTGGCTCGGTCATACCATTGAGCATCTTGGTTCCATCTTCCAAAAGAATACGATCAAATCCATAACCATCTTCGATATACCATAAATACCCCTTCCTATCTCCCATCTTCCATAAATCTTGGTGGGCTTGAAAGCGAATCGGACCTTCAAATAAAGCTGAAAATTGACGCAAAAAAGGGGTGGAAATTGGTAATCCCGTTAATTGACTGATTCGCTTCGCAATAACTAAATCTCTCTTATTACTCATCATTAAACGCGATTTTAATGAATGACTTGAGAGAAGATCTTGAAATATCTAAGAAGTTGGCTATATCCACACGAGGAACCACACCGAGGTAACTCTTATTTGATCGTAACCAACAGATGCTAAAAAGCTTACGATCTAAACCAAGGTTATTAATATACTTCTGGTAAGTAAAAGCAGCCATTAGAGAAGCCTGCACATGTAATGCACTGGCCAGTTGCGGCTGATCGCGTTTCCAAACACTAGATTTGAGAGGCAACAGAATCATCTCCGTTTTCTTGTAGAACTGCCAATAGCTTCCTTGTCTATTGTAAACTTCATCTATTTCTGCAGACAAGAATAGGTCACCTTGCTGGTAAAAATGTGTAATCGAGTCTTGCCCTTCATACTTGTGTTTGACACCAATTAGTCCTCGAACAACAATGCCGACACAATCATGGACATCAATTGACTGGGGATTGAACTTACCGGGCAGATGAGAGTATGCATGAACGTAATCAGACAGTTTCACATTGCGCATAAGACCCCGCTGGTCAGGATGCAATAAATCAACCAACCTATCACGTAGCAATCCTACATTAATATGAGCTTGGGTCAAAGCGAAACAGTTTCAAAGTGTTAGTAGCGTGTATACCTAATATACTGAAATTTCAAAAGAAAACACCTGAAAATCAATTTTTTAGAAACTATCTGTAATTATCAAACCAATGTTTAATTGAGACAAAAAATAACAAAAGGCGTCAGCTCAATGGGGCAAAGCGCTAACAAGTAATTGTCTTTTTTTATCTTGAGGCCAGTAACACAACAACCATGGGAAAATTTAGATACCTCTTTGTTTTCACCTTACCGCTCTTAGCACTTATCAGCTTTCATTCAACCGGCCTTTGGTCCTATTTACCTGTGATTGAAGCCTTCGTATTCATACCGGTGATGGAATTCCTTTTTACTCCAAAGAAGGTCAATCTAACCGAGGAAGAGCGAAACAAGACGATCAGCGATGGCTTTTACATATGGGCACTTCGATTGACCGTTCCGGTTCAAATTATCTGTGGTCTTTATCTTTTGGTTCAGATATCAATGCCTCTTGATACCGTAACCCTTGTTGGGAGAATTCTATCCTATGGCATCATGTGTGGCGTAGTAGGGATCAATGTTGCACACGAATTGGGCCATAAGACCAATAAAACAGATCAGTTTTTAGCGAAAGTATTGCTTACAACTACGCTTTACACCCACTTCTTC
This sequence comes from Cryomorphaceae bacterium, assembly GCA_011525035.1. Lineage (GTDB taxonomy): Bacteria > Bacteroidota > Bacteroidia > Flavobacteriales > Schleiferiaceae > UBA10364. The sequence continues at coordinate 1,832 of WTIZ01000066.1, forward strand.
CTGGAGCACAATTTTGGTCACCACAAAAATGTTGGGACGCCTGAGGATCCTTCTACAGCACGTCGAGGTGAGTGGGTGTATACGTTTTGGCTACGTTCTATACTCTTCAGTTATTTAAGTGCATGGAGGATAGGTATACAGCGCAGTAAAGGCAACCTACTTAAAAATGAGATGGTGCACTATTCCTTGGTTCAATTGGCACTCATCGCCATCATATTTGAAAATTTTGGCAGCATAGGATTGATTGGCTTCTTTGGTGCTAGCATCACGGGCTGGATTTTATTAGAAACCGTTCAATACATCGAACACTATGGTTTGGCACGAGAAAAGGTCAGTGATTTGCGCTATGAAAATGTACGTCCTGTCCACAGTTGGAACAGCAATCACATGTGGGGACGAGCCATACTGTTTGAATTAAGTCGCCACAGTGATCATCATTATTTACCCAACAAAGAATATCCGCTTCTCGACCACCACGATGACAGCCCACAGCTGCCTACAGGATATCCCGGTATGATGATTTTAAGCCTTATTCCGCCTTTATACATGCGGATTGTTCATCCAAGAATACCGAAGGCCTCTTAACTGAACAAAGGACTCCATGTTTTGGTTAAAGGATAAATCCTTTAATCATGCAGAAATTCGCCTTTGCCCTCCTTTCTATCACCTTCTTATTCTCTTGTGAAATGACCGGACCCTCCACGTGTGGTGACGGTATTCAAAACGGAACAGAAACGGGTGTTGATTGTGGTGGCGATTGTCCTCCATGTGCGCCGTACAGCATCGAAGGTCACGCTCAGAAAGGCCCCTTCCTCAACGGAAGCTCCGTACTCATAACCTCTTTAGACACCTCACTCAACCAAGTAGGGATTACCTACAACACCCAAATTCTGGATAATTCGGGATACTTCTTTGCAAACGGACTGAACTTAAACTCGTCGTTCGTCACCCTTCGCGCTGACGGATTTTATTTTAACGAAGTGTGCGGTGAACCCAGCAATGCTCAGATCACATTAAACGCCATCACTGATTTGAATAATGTCCCTGCGGTGAACGTAAATACCTTGACTCATCTCGAAAAAGCGCGCGTTGAATATTTAGTGGCTAACGGCACCTCATTTTCTAAAGCAAAGGAACAAGCACTGAAGGAAGTGCTGTACACCTTCAGTATAGACACCACTGGCACCATGCCTTCCTCAGAGACGCTGAGTATTGCAAATTCAAGTGCAGCAGACGGCATTTTAATCGCCATTACCTCCATACTTCAAGGGTACAGAAGCGAAAGTGAATTTTCAGATTTAATGGCCAATTTTGTCACCGACCTTAGAACAGACGGCATCCTGAACAGCGCTATAATCGCGTCCGAACTCATGGCCCATGCACAGGTACTCGATACCAATGAAATTCGCCAAAACATCATTGATCGTTACGCCAGTATGGGCATTACCGTCAATGTCCCTGCCTTTGGCGGACACATTCAGAACTACATTGATAATAGTCCACATACTGCAACCAGCACTGTCATTGAATACCCTGAAAACGGCCCCAACGGGAAAAGCATCTTAAATACCACAGATAGCATTTACAACCAATACCAGTACTATGGTTTAATGACCACACGTCCGAACGATTGTGTAAGCCTTAAGTTGGTCATAGAAAGACAGTTCTTTGGTTGCCAATACGGGTGTTGGTTCTATTCTGTGAGTAGTGTACAAAACTGGAATATCAGCAGCTACGATCAAACCACGAACAGCCAGACGTTCATTAGTACCGGCCTAGAGACCGATTTAGAGATGGGCTTCGAACCAGGATGGTATACAGCGAGCATTTATTTAAACGATAGCCCTACTCCATCACGGGTAAAAGAATTCAGGGTCAACTAATCTTGTGGAGTGCCTTGAACTTATTGTGAATTAAGAGCATAAGCACACCAAACGATACGCCGAGGATAATCAACCCTTGGCTGAGAAGTCCTTCAGCCGTAAAGGAAAGCTTTAACAGAACGGTTGAAATCACAAATGACGAGTTCCTAATTATGACCGGGAAGTTGTCCGTATACAGCAGGGAAAGCAATAAGATGATCACGTCTGAGATAATCAAGAAGTTGTAGAACTCTTCGAAGAATATCGCATTGATCTCAATCATGTTGGCCTGTTCAATGTGGTTGAAGGTTGGAATGACCCATTCCACGAAGCTTTGTATTCCCAAGATGATAAAGAGGAAGAATAGCCCAATGCTCAAGTAGTGCTTCGACTTTACAAAGCGTTTAATGTTTTCTCCAAGCTCCTTTTGTTCCTGTTCCTCGAATGCATCATAGCGCAATGAACCACTGAGTTTATAAAAGGAATAAATCAAAAAGAACAACAGCATCACACTGAATAGATCTACATACAGATGGACATTGTGGTCGCTGAGCCAAAATTCAGATTTCAAATCAAGCGCTGCCATGTCCTTGAACAATCCCCGAATCAAAATCAGTGCGATAACCTCGTATTGCTTAGCAATGTAAAGGGTGGTACTCCTTCTCAAATAGTAGATCATCAGGTACGCCTCATAAACCAACAAAATGGAGAACGGAGTGTAGATGGCGCTAATTGGGTCCTTCAATAAAGAAGCATTTATTCCTCCTGGGATGTAGTCGCGGAGCAAGTGTAAAATCAGGTGGACGATGAAACTTAAGATGGCAGCATAGAGCATCCCTCGACCGAGCGACTTTCTAAATGCATAAGTAAAGACAGGTAAATGCATATCTTGATTCTATTCATAATCAACAAGTTATATGTGATTTAGTTCAAGAGGAGCCCTGGTGGTTTTTTACACCTGCCCTAAAGAATAAGCAAGTAAGTATAGCTACCTTTGCCGCGCATAAAATGCCGAATCATGCTAAATGTATCTAACGTCACGCTTCAATTTGGGAAGCGCGTACTTTTCGAAGATGTAAATATCAAGTTCCATGGTGAACGTTGCTATGGTCTCATTGGCGCCAACGGAGCCGGTAAATCGACTTTCTTAAAAATCCTCAGTGGGGAGGTTAGCCCTAATTCAGGAAACGTAAGTCTTGAGAACGGCAAGAGAATGTCGGTGCTCTCTCAGAACCACTTTGCTTTTGATGAAGAGACCGTCCTGAATACGGTGATCCAAGGGAACCAGCCTCTATGGGATCTGATGCAAAAGAAGGATGCCATTTACATGAAGCCAGACTTCAATGAAGAAGACGGTCTAATCGCTGCTGATCTCGAAGTTCAATTCGAAGAAATGGACGGTTGGAATGCAGAAAGTGATGCTGGAAACTTGCTGAGCGGCTTAGGGATCTCTACTGATGATCATTACACCCTGATGAAGGACATGGAAGGCTCTGCGAAAGTTCGTGTACTCCTTGCACAAGCCCTTTTCGGCAACCCAGACTTGTTGATTCTTGATGAGCCTACCAATGATTTGGACCTTAAGACCATTTCATGGTTGGAGGATTTCTTGATCGATTTTAAAAACACCGTAATCGTTGTGAGTCACGACCGTCACTTCCTAGACACAGTTTGTACGCACATCGCGGATATTGACTTCAAGCGAATCAAACTCTACACCGGTAACTACAGTTTCTGGTACGAAAGCTCACAATTGGCCCTTCGCCAGCGTCAAGCAGCCAATAAAAAAGCGGAGGATAAGCGTAAGGAACTCCAGGAGTTTATTTCGCGCTTTGCAGCCAATGCCTCAAAGAGCAAACAGGCTACTTCAAGAAAGAAAATGCTCGATAAAATCAACGTCGATGAAATTCAAGCCTCTTCTAGAATGTACCCTGCCATCATTTTCGACCAAGAACGTGATGCCGGTGACCAAATTCTTGAAGTCGACGGCCTAGCTGCACACGACGAGCAGGGAAATGTGCTGTTCCAGAACCTCAGTTTTAAGCTCAACCGCGGCGATAAAGTGGCGTTATTATGTGACGACCACAGAATCCTTACTGCGCTCTATGAAATTTTAGCTGGCAAGCAACAACCGAGCGCAGGATCGTTTGCCTATGGCCAAACTATCAAGCATGCGTACCTGCCTAACGAAAACGCAGCTTTCTTTGAAACCGAGGATAACCTTATGGACTGGTTGAGAGAATACAGCCCAGAAAACAAGGATGAAGTATTCGTTCGAGGATTCTTAGGTAAAATGCTCTTCTCTGGGGAGGAAGTCTTTAAGAGTGCTTCTGTACTCTCAGGAGGAGAAAAGGTGCGTTGTATGTTGAGTAGAATGATGCTGCAGCAAGCAAATCTTCTGTTCTTCGATGAGCCTACCAACCACCTCGATCTTGAAAGTATTCAAGCGCTGAACAACGGTATGAAGGACTTTAAAGGAACCTTGGTTTTCAGCTCACACGATCATACCATCAATCAAACGGTTGCGAATCGAATTATTGAAATCTTCCCTCATGGGGTAATGGACAAAATGGTCGAGTACGACGATTACATTTCCGATGCAAAGATTTCGGCACAGCGCGAGCAGATGCTCGGTGCTTAAACACCAAGATTGAACCTTATGAATGCGGCTGTTGGCCGCATTTTTTTTACCTTCTCGCCTCGAAAACAAAAACACATGAGAAAATCACATTTACTATTAGCTGCCATGCTCATGGCCACTGCTTCGTTTGGTCAAAGAATGAAGAAGGAAAAACTAACAGTTAAATACATCCAGCCGCCAACAATACACCTTGAAGAAGGCATGGGATTCCACAGTGAAGTTATCCTTGACTACAAAGCTGAAATTGATGCAGAACTTGCTGCTGCAGAAGAAGAGTACCAACAAGCCCTTGCAGAATACCCTGAAAAAGAGGCAGCTGCTAAGGCCGCACACGATGAGCTTGTAGCAAATTACGAGCGCGAATTAGAGGCTTGGAACAACAAGAGCTCCGTAGGTAAAATCATAGAAAAGCAGGTTTTAGAAAACTCAAAACCACAGCCACCACGCCCTTACTACCCACCTTCGAAACCTTACAAACGTCAGGTTACCCACCAGAAGATCTTTAACGAGGCACAATTGGCCAGTACTTACTGTAGAGTAGAAGGACTGCAGGAAGATCCAAACGGCGTTGGTATTGAGGTACATCTTTTCGGCTTTGAAAACGATGATCCGGTGGCGGAGAAGAAAGAATTTAAGGAGTACAACAGCAAGACCAAGCAAAGTACTACCATCATTAAATCGCAATGGGTATTCAACTACCGCCACAGCATGACGCTCCGTGTAGTTCATCCAAACGGTAGTATCATTCTTGACGAGGTGCCAAACAGCATATCAGACTACAAGCGCTTTGAAAGCCCACTAGAGAAACGCAGCTACCCTTCTACCAATGCACAAACTTTCTTAACGAAACTTCAAAGCACAGCTGTTGAAGATAACCTAGGAACTATCCAATGGTTGATCAATGACAAACTAGGTACAACTGAGCAGGCTCGCAGCACTCAGGTGATCTACGTCAACAATAAGAAGGGCGGTTACGATGACCTAGAAAATGCAATGTACGATGCCAAGGAAGGCTACGGAATGCTTCTTTCTCGTCCAGACGAGGCCAAATCAAAACTTCTAAGTGCTGTAGAAGCGTGGGAAGCTGCCATTGAAGAAGGCGATTGGAACGATAAAAAAGCGCGCATTAACAAGAAGGTCATTCCTGATTTGTACAACAACGTTATCCTTGCTTGTACGTTAATCGGTGAGTTCGACCGTGCAGACGATCACTACAGTGCATCTTTGCGTCTTGACCTTGCGAATAGAGACGAGAACAACCTTAAGGAATTAAAGCTATTGAACGACGATCTACGCGAACGTCACCAGAAGTAACTTTTCCTCATAATTCTTTGAAAGCCATCCTTTACGGGATGGCTTTTTCATTTTCAATAAACTACTTTTGCCGCTTCTAACACTCTACATTTCATGAAGCAGTTCTTCAACAATTTCGTTGGCAATCCAAAAAACGACATCCTTTCAGGCATCACCGTTGCCCTAGCACTTGTACCGGAAGCAGTGGCTTTTGCATTCGTGGCAGGAATCGATCCGCTCGTAGGTCTTTACGGTGCCTTTATGATGGGGTTAATCACTTCACTTTTTGGAGGTCGTCCAGGGATGATTTCTGGTGCCACTGGCGCGATGGCTGTAGTGATGGTACATCTCATCCAAAAAGGAAATGAAGTTGGAAATGCCATGCAGTTGGAGAACCTTGGCTTGAGTTGGCTCTTTATCACCCTGCTCATTGTAGGATGTATTCAAATTCTTGCGGGTCTTTTCCGTTTGGGAAAATTCGTTCGTCTTATCCCACATCCAGTCATGATGGGTTTTGTCAATGGATTGGCAATCGTCATTTTCTTAAGCCAATTGGGCATGTTCACACGTGTGGTTGATGGACAGAAAGTCTGGATTCAAGGAAGCGAATTGTATACGATGATGGGCCTTGTTGGTCTTACGATGTTAATCATGTGGTTGCTACCTAAGGTTACCAAGGTAGTCCCTGCTGCACTCACTGGAATCATTGTAGTTGCCGCCTTAGCCATTGGTCTAGGGCTAGATGTAAGCACTGTAGGCTCTTTTATTCGTGAAGGCGGCGGCGATGGTCTTCAGGCAGGACTTCCAACCTTGCAGTGGGACATCTTCAATGTACTTCATACGGTAACAGGCCACTGGTCTACCCTATTCTCCACAGCATTTCTCCTGGCTGCTGTTGGTCTCATTGAATCTTTGATGACTCTTAATCTAATCGATGACCTTACCGAATCTAGAGGTTCAGGAAACCGCGAATGTATCGCCCAAGGGAGCGCCAACTTAATCAACGGCTTGTTCGGGGGTATGGGTGGCTGTGCGATGATTGGTCAAAGCATCATCAACGTTAATTCTGGAGGTCGAGGTCGACTTTCAGGGGTGGTCGCAGCCCTCGGTCTATTGTCATTTATCCTCTTCGGAGCTCCACTTATTGAACAGATTCCTATTGCTGCATTGGTTGGGGTAATGTTCATGGTAGTCATTGGAACGTTTGCTTGGTCGAGCTTTAGAATCATTAGGAAAATCCCTGCAGCCGACGCTTTTGTACTCATCGCTGTGAGTGCCATCACCGTTTGGCAAGATTTGGCCATAGCAGTGATTGCCGGTGTTATCATGAGCGCCTTGAAGTTTGCTTGGGACAATGCTGTTCGTATTCGTGCTCGTAAACGCATCAAAGAAAATGGCACCAAAGTCTACGAAATCTGGGGGCCGTTATTCTTCGGTTCGACACAAAGCTTCGCAAGCAAGTTTGACGTTAAAAATGACCCTGCTAAAATTGAAATCGATTTTATCGAATCACGTGTAAGCGACCATAGTGGTATTGAAGCCTTAGAACGTGTAATGGACAAATACATCGACGAAGGCAAGGAAGTTCTACTAACGCATCTTAGCCCTGAGTGTCAAGGGTTGCTCAAAAAGGCAAATCCAAACTTTGGTAAATACATACAGAGTTCTAT
>WTIZ01000066.1:9397-59015 GCA_011525035.1 Cryomorphaceae bacterium
GTGACCGTGGAAGGATTCGAACCTTCAACCGCTTGATTCGTAGTCAAGTACTCTATCCAGTTGAGCTACACGGCCATCTTCCCTTGCGGGAGGGCAAATATATAGTAAAATGTTAGCCTGTTACAAGCCTAAAAGATTTTTTTGGAAATAAATTTTGGAGGAATGATACCCGTTGAGGATAGCTTATTGAATCTCAACAGTTAAGCCTACATCAAGCATTAAATCTGCCTTTGAACGCAGCTGCTCGTATGACCCAGAGAGCACTTGACACTTGCCTTTATAGTGCGTAATCCATGCACATTGTTCAGCCTGTTCTTCGGTGTGGTCACATACCGTACACAACACTTCAATCACAAAGTCAAACGAGTTCTCATGGTCGTTAAACAGGACCAAGGACTGCTCCTTCAAAACGACGGAATCGTGACTAGGTTGGTATTTTTCTTGAGTGCTCATGCTGTAAAAATAAGACCTAAATCGAGATAAAAACACAGTACCTCTACTACTTTTTTAAACGAAGGAACTAAGACTCCTTGATCCCGAATCTACGCTTGAGGAGCATGATTTTTCCTTTACCCGCTAGATTGTAAGTAAATGCTGGCTGGTCGCCTTTTGCTGCAACGCTACGGTCCTTAGGATCCTTGGCTAAAATGCTTGCATTAAACTCTTCGTCGCTACTGCGTAAACTCATTACAGTTCCTTTGAATGCGATATAGAAGAAGTCTGTACCGTTGTCCAGGTAAAGGGTAATCTCGCTTCCTCTGCGGCGCTCTTTGATTTCCACCAAACAATCTACCTCAGCAAAAATCGGAACGTTATAGATGTTTTGAATAAAGGCCTTACCGTCACTTCTGAAACTTTTGTAGCGTCCACTGTATTCTAGTGTTATGCCACTCATTACTAGGCTTTGACGGAGTTCTTTTGGGAATCGGCCATCGGCCTCAATAGCACTTAATTCATTCAAAAACTTAGATCCTGCCTTTTGACCTAAAAGGCCATAAATACCCTGAACGTACGCTTCATCGTCACTTCTCAAGGTTCCCGATCCGTCTGAGAACAAACCACCTACCAACTCCCACGCGTCCTTGTCTACCGGAGCATCTAGAGTCCAAACTGCATCAATAGTTACGTCGTCTTTGTCCAAATCGTGACGCACTTCACCGGCCATTGCCATATTTAGACCTCCAGAGTTTTTCAGAACATTAATAGGCCCTGTCGCATAGAGGTCACAATCGTAATTATGGAATACCAAATACGGATCCGGCACAGAGTTATCCTTGAGCTTTTCGTAGGTAGTAATTACATAACCTTGTTCCTGGTTGTCATAGAACAGTACACCTGTGGCCGAAAGCAGCTCTATATCTGCACGATCTGCGTATTTAGATAAGAAGTTACTGTGCCCGCCCAAGCTGTCTTGAGAGATGTAGATACCATTAAACGTATTATCGCGAAGTTGCAGAGGGTCATTTTCAGGCAGTTCAATCACGATGTCCGTGGGATCAATGTAGCTGGCAATGTCAAACCAAGTGGTCTGTAGGTTCTTACAATCGTTTTGGATGAGTATAGACCCTTTGAAGAACATGGGTTCCTGATCTGCTTCAAGCTGCACTTTTCCTCGATACCCGAAATACGGACTCAAGAAGAAGTCGTCCTTTTCTTCAATTTCTGCGAGACCGATGGTCATGCCGGCTGTATCAGGCTTAATACTTTCAAACTCGATAGGCCATGTAGAGCCTTCTTCATCAAGGTAATCGTACATACCGTGTGCGGTGTAGCGATAATGCCCTCTAATTCTTGTGGTTGCCTCATAGAAGGCGTGAAGTTTAGAGTAGCGATTGGCTATAATCTCTGAATTCTCAAGAGGATCCATGGCCGCATTCATGCGCACCACCACATAGCCACTATCCGGTATGATACGCGCATCAGCTACATCAATTTCTGGAACATCGAAGGCTTCGAGTACACTTGGAGCCAGGTCGAAACGAGCGAATCCAGCACTGAAGTCTAGACTATCTTGAAGCGGATGGGTGCTGACCAAATAGGCTTCATTGTCTGTATTGTGCTTGATGTCCACCTTGGCTTGGTCCATCTGCCATTCTGCATGGTCCATGTAGGCCATATATTGGTTGGCAGGGAACTCTATAAAGCTTGCCGGGTCCAATTTGTCAAAGACCCCTTCGCGCTTGTCAAAATCTACACGAGCGGAACTCTCCAACATCTGGAAGGCCCATTGCTCGTCATTAGCTCTTGTCTTCACTCGGAAATCTTGCTCGCCACTTTCAAACGAACGTCTGTAGAAGGTATATCCTTCGGTTTCGCTGTTGTGCTTGGCTGTGAGATATCGAAGTTCTCCCGTACCAAAAAGCCCGCTAGTGCCATAGGTCAGCTGACCTTCAGCAACCACATTTTCCGCGCCATACATACCAAAGGGTATAGCTCTGGATTCCGCCTCGATATAATCGCTGTACGGAAACCAATGGAATGGATTGTCCCTACCTGAGGCCTGCGGATAACCGTTCCCCGAAAATCCTTCTTCGATATCAAAGGTGGTCGCCCTACCCTTTGCATCATCAGGGAACATCAGGATATCCGGACATATTGTTAGGCTCTGAAGGTATTCAATCTGCCCTTCCGCGTGGAGGCCTTGGTTGGAGAGTGCTATTTCACCTTCAAAGGTGCCTTTACCACGATAATTCGGTGTTGGCGGCATAGTGGTTGAAAACCCGAGCGAATAATCCGGCATTACTTGCAGCGGCTGTGGGAAGACTGGGAAGATGTCGGCGCTGTGGAACGTTGCATCGAAGAGAATACCGTCGGTAGTTGTATTGTCTAAGGAGTCGATGGTGAATGGCTCTACGGCCATGTAAAATCTAGAACGGTCATAGATGCCGTCGTGAATCTTTCTATCGTCGTAATAAACGAATGAGTTATTCAGGGCTTGGAAGATCGGATATTCGGGATAGTACTCCTTGGAACTCTTATTGTCCGGCTGGTCGATGAGCAGTTGACCCTGTAGGTCAGAAAGTACGGTCTGCACGTCTACAAGGGCTGCACGCTCTCCAGGAGGTGGGTTGAATTCGCGCACCTTGAAGCGCATAGAATCGATCTGAGGCATGTCCACACGGAATCCTTGGTAATCGAAGGTGTATCCCTGCCCCCAATAATTGAACAAACCGGCGTTGATTCGTCCATCAAAGGTGAAATCCATGTCTTTTTTCATGGTGATTCTACCCCCTCGCGGATAAAGGTTCACTTGCTGCGAATCACTAACTGCGATGCGCTGAACACCCGCAATATCCATTTCGTAGTTGAGTAGGGATATCTGTGCATTGCTACCCTGACCGATGCGAGAAACGAATTGGATTACATCATAATCTCGTTTTCCGGTCCAATTCTCCAAGTATTCAAACAATCGATCGGTCAAAGTGATGGTCTGAGCGTCCACATCAAACTCTACAAAGCCTTGAATGGCCATTTCAAAGAGGAAGCGTTCTCCACTTTCGGGGTCCATGCGTAAGGCATAGGTCAACTCACGCAGCGGCATATTTTCATAGCCGTAGCTGTACGCCGCATTTTTCAATTCAATGAGCGGGTGCGTTCGTTGCAAGCCTGCAATTTGCTCCATTCGGGCGATACGGAAATATTGCTTGGACTCAAATACAGCAGCCTGTTGGGAGCCTAGATTGAGGTTACGTAAGGATAATTTCGGGGTACCTTGGTTCCAGATCAGCTGGTCCACATTCATGTCCATGCTGTGGTAGGAATCCGTCCAAGAGCTTAGGCCTAAACCCGTTTTGTAACGAATGATGCGTACTTGACCCGAGCGTGGGTCGAAACGCATTTCACAATACGGATGGTACAAGCTGTCCTCGCCAAGATGAGCGGTGACCTCAACGCGGCCGGAGCTTAACAGGGAATCTCTGAATAAGAATCGTCCACTGCGCAAGGTGATGATGGTGTCGTTGTTGTAGGTGAATTGCACCTTTGCCATGGCACTATCAGGGGATAGTCCGTAATAGTTGGGGCCTACAACGCCAAGACCGCCTCGGAAGTGAACTTCGTTATATACATTAGGAAGCAGGAAGTCATTTTTATAACTGGCAAATCGTGGATATTGGGCACTGCGCTGGGCACGAGCACTTAGGCGCTCCTCAAAGACCCCTTTGAGAGGCTCATCATAAAGCTCAGATGCATAAAGCGTTGCAGAATCTGCCTTAAAATATCCTTGGCGTGTATCAAGGGTCCAATTGGAAAGTTCTCCGTACAACTCATCTTCGTACTTACCGACACGGCCCCAGAATACAGTACCGCCGTTGGCTTCAAGACGGCCGGCACGCGGATAGAATCGACCCGAAGTACCCATGATTATTGTACTGTCTTGACGGTAACGCCCAATGATATCGCCATCGCCGATGAGGAAGTAGAGCTCCTTCTTGTCAAACTGCATGCTCCACTCACTGTACGGGGCTTTCCAAATCAAATCATTGTTATCGTAAAAGCGGTGCTTAACGATGTTGGCATACAACTGATCCAAGTAATCTTTGGTACGTGAAGATGGATTTGAACGGATGTAACTGTTTAGGTGGTCGACAACTTTAAGCAACGTGCCGTACTCCTCGTTGTTGTTGATGTATGCGGTAATTCGGAACAATTCTTCCCACACATCAGGATCGGTAATTCGTTTGCGCAGCATGTTGTTGCACAGGGCAATCCAATCCTTCTCCGAATCCTCGTCGATGGCATAGATCACATCGGGCAGTAAGGAATCCGCAAAGAGTGCTTTACGCTCTTTTGGAAGTTTAACCAAAGTGGTGAACTCCTCTGAGAACTGATCAATGGTTGAAAAGCGGACGACCTTCTGTGCGCTCATTTGAAGCGACAGCAGTAGTGCCAAAAGCCATCCGAATTTTCTCATTACTTCACCATTTTAAGGCTGCGCCATTGTTCGCGCTCTTTTACACCTACGTAAGTTAACCCCGCAGCCGATGCAGATTCACGAAGTGTAGGAATGTTTTCCTCATAAAAACCGCTGAAGAATATAGTCCCTCCCTCTTTCAACGCACCTACGTATGCGTTCATATCTGCTAGGAGGACATTTAGATTAATATTGGCACAAATGGTATCAAAGGTGCCTTCGATGGCATCTGCTCCGCCAATCTCTGCGGTCATTTTGCTTTGGTTGCGTTCAGCGTTTTCCAAGGTGTTTTCAATACACCAGGTATCTATATCAATACCGTGTACCCTCGAAGCACCACGCATATCCGCAAGAATGCCCAAGATACCAGTACCACAGCCCATATCGAGCACTTCGTGACCAGTAGTGTCGGTTTCCAGCAACCATTGGATCATCATGTGCGTAGTCTGATGGTGTCCTGTCCCAAAGGACATTTTTGGCTCTATGAGCATAGGATACTCAAAGCCTTGTTTCTCTTCGTGGAACGGTGCTCGAATGTATACGCGTCCGTCAACCTCAATGGGATCGAAGTTGTTTTCCCATTCCGCGTTCCAATTGACCTGTTCGATTTCCTGGGTAGCAAAACTCGTTTGCACACCCTCCCAAAGAAGTGCTTCCTTCACGGCAGCCTCATCGAAATCTTCTTTGATGATGTAGGCCTCAAAACCTTCTGCAGTCTCTGAAAAGCTTTCAAAGCCTAAGGTGCCCAGTTGGGCAATAAAAATGTCGCGGAAAGGCTCAAGTGGTTGAACCTTCACCGCGACTTCAATATAAATAGGCGTATCCGACATGGATTATGCGTTTGTTCTAGCAGCAATGATCGCTGTAAAATCTTCTGCTTTCAGTGAAGCACCGCCGATCAAACCACCGTCGATATCTGGCTGAGCAAAGAGTTCAGCAGCATTGCCTGGCTTACACGAACCACCATAAAGCACAGTTACGTTCTCAGCAGTCTCTGCATCGAAGCGCTCGGTGAGCCAAGCACGGATGCCTGCATGTACCTCTTGCGCTTGCTCTGGTGTTGCCACCTCGCCAGTACCAATGGCCCATACTGGCTCGTATGCCAAGATGATGTTATCCATGTCTTCAGCGATAAAGCCTTCAAGACCTTCAGCACATTGCTTTAGGATCACATCCATAAACGCCCCGCTTTTACGCTCTTCCAATGTTTCACCAATACAGTAAATGGCGGCCAATTCATTATTCAAAGACTGCTCAATCTTCACCTTACAGCTCTCGTTTGTTTCACCAAAGTACTGACGGCGCTCACTGTGTCCGATGATTACTGCATCAAGATCCATGCTCGCGAGCATTGGAGCACTAATTTCTCCAGTATAGGCACCGCTGTCTTTTTCGTGTACGTTTTGTGCAGCAACTGCGATGTACTCGTTGTCCACCAATGCACCCACTACATCGCTTAAATACAATGCAGGCGGCGTGATGATCACACCAGTTTCACCCACTACTTCTTCCGTCAAAGATGCCTTTAGTCCATCGACCAATTCCATCGCTTCCGCGTAAGTAGTATTCATTTTCCAGTTTCCAGCTACGATTCTACGTCTCATTATTTGTGTTGTTTTTGATGTGTCGTTTTAAAATAATTCTGCCCGAACCCTTGGGTCCAAAATGGCGTATGCTATATCCACCAAGGTGGTGATGATGACAAAGATGGCGGCAATGACCAAAACGCATCCCATTGTCACCGGCAAATCTCGTGTATTTAATGCTTCAACCAACAGTTTTCCCATACCGTTCCAACCAAAAATGATTTCGACGAAAACGGCACCTGCGAGCAAGGATGCGAACCATCCACTAACTGTGGTAATTATAGGGTTGCTGGCCACCGGAAGAATGTGGCGCAGAAGCACGCGGCCTTCCGGAATTCCCTTTGCCCGCGCAGTACGCACAAAGTCCATAGCCCCGACTTCCAAGATGCTTTTACGGGTCAATTGTACAATGACTCCAATAGGACGTATTCCGAGCGTTAGCGCCGGAAGTATCAAATTTTTAAGCTGTAAGTAGCGCTCACCGCTGTAATCGTCTACCTCGTACAAGGAACCGGTCAAGCTTAGCCCAGTCCATGGCCCTAATAAGTAAGCGAATACCCATGCAAGCAGCACTGCCGTAAAGAAAGACGGCAAACTCATACCCAAAGAGCTCAAAGTCGTCAACGCATGATCTATCCAACTGCCCTCGTTATAGGCAGCAATGGCGCCTAAGAACATACCCAAGAGTACCGCGAAGCCAATCGAAGTAGCTGCAAGTAGCGCTGTATTGGGAAAGGTTGCAGCGATAAGCCCACGAACAGATTGGCCCTGTCTTTGGAAACTCTCGCCTAAATCTGGTGCCGAAAAGGAAAACCCATCACTTGTATCGAAGGGAAGTATTCTGCCCAAGTAGTTCACGTATTGAACGGCCACCGGTTTATCCAAACCGTATTTCGCACGAACTGCAGCGAGCGCCTCAGGGTCTTCTCGCTTGCCCAGCATCATTTGGGCACTGTCGCCTGGTACGATGGTAAAAAGGAAGAAAACAAGCGTGGCCACCCCCCAAAGGGTGAATAAAGCCAATGCTATTTTTCGCCCTGCAAATGCCATTACCTCGGACTATCGTTGTGGTGGAATTTCTTCGCCACACTGCCTTTATTCAAAACAACCCACCCAGGATTAGAACGCACCATGGTCTTCAGGGTTGTTTCATCCGTAAAAGCAAACGGCGTTTGATTTGTCAAACCGTAGCTGGCAAAATCTTCCGGCATTGAAGCACTGAGTACAATGTGCGGCGTACCCTCACCTGCAAGCTTCTCAAGGGTCGGCAAAACATTGCCCCATCCTTTCTCCGAAGTCTTCGCGTGGTTATAAGCCACCAACAGCCAAACCTCATCCAAAGCCAAAATACTGTCCGTGATATCGCCGTAATCGTTCATGATACTAAAGTCATGCACCGGCGGCTCATACCCTTCTGCAACCTTGACCGTTTTACTAAGCTCGCTCAGCATGGTCCACTCGGTCTTCTCCCACCACTTCTCACTGATGTACTCCGTTGAAGTGATTTCCGTCATTTCACCTGCCTCATTCTGCATGGTATAAATAACCTCATATTTCGGGGGCTCCAAGCCAAGCTCTTCTGCAGGTTTCATGCCTTCGATGATACTTAAACCTTCTGCGTATGGACGAAAATCACGCGAAGGCAGGTGATTCATCACTTGGTAGGTAAAAACAATACTAAAGCCCAACCCGAAGGCCATTAAGGCATACGATGTCATTTTTGGGACGCTGCTAAAAATTTGCTTTTCACCCCACCAAAGAATCAAGATGAGCCCACAAAGGACAACATCCTTATAAAATGACTCCCACGGCGTCAAAGGAATGGCATCGCCGAAGCAACCACAATCGGTCACCTGATTGAAATACGCACTCCAAAAAGTCAAGAACGTGAAGAATCCAATCATTCCACTGAGCAATAGAAGAACCGCTCGCTTCCAAAGACCTAGTAACAAGGCTAAACCTAAAAGCACCTCAACCGCTACCAAAATGATAGCAAGAGGCAATGCCAACGGTTCGAAGATGGGAAGGTTTAGTACTTCTTCGCTGAAGTACTCCTCCAGCTTGAAACTAAATCCTACTGGATCGTTCATCTTCACCAATCCGGAGAAAATAAACAGTCCACCTACAAGTACTTGTGCGATTCGGGTCAGGAATGATTTCATCATGTTACGCCGCTTTTTCCATGAACTTAATTAACGCGAAAACACTGTAATTGATCATATCTAGGTAGTTCGCATCCAAGCCTTCGCTCACCAGCGTCTTACCCTGATTGTCTTCAATTTGCTTTACGCGCAAGAGTTTCTGGATGATCAGGTCGGTAAAGCTTGAAACGCGCATATCTCGCCATGCCTCACCGTAGTCGTGATTCTTCTTGAGCATGAGCTCCTTCGCTTCGTTAGCCTTTTCTAAGTAAGCCGCAGAAGCTTCTTCCCAATCCATATCGGGTTGTTCTGCAATGCCCTTATCCAACTGGATCAACGCCATGATGCTGTAATTCAAGATGCCAATAAACTCTCCCTCAAGCGGATCGTCCACCAATTGTTCGCCCTTTTGCTCAATGCTACGCAGGCGTTGTGCTTTGATAAATATTTGATCGGTCAACGACGGCAAACGCAAAATGCGCCAGGCCGTGCCGTAATCTTTTCCTTTTTTCTCAAAAAGTCCGTGGCATTTAGAAAGCACGGCATCGAATTGTTCAGCTGTATTCATTTGTTAGCTTTGCTTCTAGAACGAAGATACGAAGAACAATGCCGGAGTTTTTGCTAAAGGTCGAAGGGACAATTCACACCTTATCCACACCGTGGGTCATGGGTATATTGAATATCACCCCAGATTCTTTCTTTGAAGGGAGCCGATTCTCCAGCGCTGAAAAGGCCGCCCAGCGCGCGGAAGAGATGATTGCCGACGGTGCGAAAATCATTGATATTGGTGGATATTCCTCACGTCCTGGTGCAGATGCTGTTTCTCAAGAAGAAGAATGGCAGCGCCTAGAAAGCGTCATTCCTGCTGTGCGCGCCGTGGTAGATAAACATCCGGATACATTCATTTCTGTCGACACCTTTCGCGCAAGCGTGGCGGAAAAAGCTGTAGGTGCAGGCGCGCACATGGTCAACGACATCAGTGGCGGAAATTTGGACGAGCGTATGTACGAGGTCGTTGCCAAACTCCAAGTTCCTTACATCATCATGCACATGCAGGGCGATCCAAGCACCATGCAGATCAACCCCACCTACGAGCACGTTACACAAGACATCGTCAAATTCTTCAGCGAAAAATTACCCCAGCTCCACGCCATGGGCATCCACGACACCATTGTCGATGTAGGCTTTGGCTTCGGAAAAACTTTGGAGCACAACTACCAGCTCTTGCGCGAGCTCCATGCCTTCCAACTGCTGGGCCGTCCAATTCTTGCCGGCGTGAGTAGAAAAAGTATGATCTACAAAGCTTTGGGTACGACAGCCGATGAAAGCCTCAACGGCACAACCGCTTTACACATGGCCGCTTTGCTGCAGGGAAGTAACATCTTGCGCGTTCACGATGTGAAAGAAGCGATGGAAACCATTACCTTGTTTAACGAATTGATGCCGGAAGGCGTCCACCACCTACTCTACCCATGGGAGCGTTAAACTTCGGAGTGCTCGATGCACTAGATATCATCATTGCAGCATTCTTGCTGTACCAGATTTACCGACTGCTGAAAGGCACCGCTGCTATCCGCATTCTCTTGGGAATGGTCGCCATTTACCTCTTATACCGCCTGGTCCAATTGCTCGAAATGCGTCTGCTCAGTGAATTCCTCGGCTCTTTCATGGGTGCGGGACTCATCATTTTGATTATTGTCTTCCAGCAGGAAATCCGAAAATTCTTACTAGTGGTTGGTTCGGCGACCTTTACTCGTCGCCAAGGCTTACGAAACTTATTGAAACTAAGCACCGAAGACGAAGGTGCTAAGGCCGATGTAGATGCTATGGTGAGCGCCTTGGTAGAATTGGCCGCTACAAAAACTGGAGCGCTTCTCGTGATCAAACGCACTGACCCATTAGGATCCTTTGCTTCCTCCGGTTCTCCGATGAATGCAGATCTCAGTAAAATACTCTTGGAAAGCATCTTCTTCAAAAACGCACCCTTGCACGATGGAGCAACCATCGTTGAAGGCGGTACCATCATTGCGGCCGGGACCGTACTCCCCCTTTCGGAGCGCAGCGAGCTACCCGCCCGCTTCGGCCTCAGACACCGCGCAGCAGCCGGTATTTCAGAAAGAACCGATGCGTTAGCGGTAACCGTCAGTGAAGAAACAGGCAACATCCACATTTTCCACGACGGAGATTTCGAGAAGGTCCAAAAGGAAGACCTAACGGTACGCTTAGCCAAGCTCCTTCAAAACAAATAGCAAATAGTCGGCTGCGCTCATAAGCGAAAGCCAAACCGTTTCATAGAGGTCGAGAACTTCCTGTGGCAGAAGGCTGGCAAAAACAAGCAGTGGGACACATGCCCAAATCATTATGGTGATAAGTGGGACGACCAAGAGATTTCCAGCAAGGAAGTATGGACTAGAACCGCCGAACGCCCCTTGGACTATGGGCAATGTAGCCGACCAAGCAGCCAACGAAATCTGGAGCGGCACAAAAAGCCAACTCCCTTTTTTGCGAATACGCCTGTAACTGTAATGCAAGATGAGCTGTTCTCCTTTTTGCTTTCGCAATGCCAGTAGAATGGCAAAAACCGCTGTATAACTGAGCTGAAAGGACAAGCTTCTAGGTGCAGCTGGGTTGATAAAATAATGCCCAACTGCGACGATCATAGGAAAATGCAGTGAAGGGACGCGCCATTGTTGTAGGATGGCCAACCTTGCCAATGAATACATCCATACAGCCCGCAATACAGAAGGACTCGCACCTACCATATGCGCATAAACGAACAGCAACATGCATTGGCATATGTGTGCCGCAACCTTTCCTCTTGGACTACGCACCCAACTAAATAAAGGGCGAAGCAGCATTACCCAAAAGCCAATATGGAATCCACTGACAGCGAGCACGTGCGAGATGCCTAAATCACGAAAAACGGTCAATGTAGATGCTGGTAAATCGCTCTTATCTGCAAGCAATACTGCCTTTAAAAAACCACCGTATTGCGCATTACTTGCCCATTGAATGCGCCTGCCAAAAGCACTGGTGAGCTGCTCTACGGCAGTACTGAACTCGACAGGCAGAATTACAGGATACCAATGCCTCCAGTGTTCAAAACGCACAAGCAGGCACAGCAGAACGACAGCTATCGTCACTACCTGTAGATCCTTCAAGAAAGACCGCCAAGAACGCGGGAAAAGCAAGGCACCAAGTAAAACAGTGAGATCCACACCCCAACTCTGGTGCAGAGCACTAAACATACAGGTAAAGAAGAGCGCGCGTAGAACCATGCTTATTAAGCTGGCACATGCGCTACTTACACCCTAAGAATGTGGAAAACTAAAAGTTTTGAACCGGCTCGAAGGTGAGCTTTTGGAAATAGAAATCGAGAATCTCTTTCCACTGGAATCCGCCCACTGCCATGCGCATCGCGCCCTGCTGAGCCATACCCACACCATGACCAAATCCGTAACCTTCAAGATGAACCGAATCACCCACTACACTTGCTGTAAAGTAGGTACTGCGTAGTTTAAAATGACGACGTAAAGTCTCTAATTTAAAGGTCTGGTCGCCCACGGTATAATGCGTTTGACGCCCTTCTGGTAACCCGTTAAAAAATGCACTCCAATCAAAGTCCTCAGCACTATTGAAGTAGGCCTTCCAATCGGACAGAGAGATATCCTTCGTCCAACGGTACTTGCTCTCCTTCTTGCTAAATGGATCAAAAACGGCTCTGCAATACGGCAATTCCTGAGACCACACATCTTGCGGGAGCACCGTCTGTCCCCCACTGTTACTGTGGTAAAAGCCAATAATCGGTTTACTGCCGTAGGTCGCTATCGTATCCTTAGTCTGGGCCACCGCCGCTGAAATAATAGCAGCATGTTTTCCGTGTGGTACCCCTTTGAACGCCTGAGAACTCTGGTCGTCTTTGATATGGTAGCCTTCCTTTTTATGCTTGCCCATATTCGTGATGAGCCAAGTTCGCGCAAGCACAGCCTGCGCCTTATGGTATTCAGGTTCTGCCGACATACCGCCTTCTGCTTCAACCACACCGGCGATGTACGGCTCCACAGGTACCTTCACTATGGTCTCTAAATAAATGAGGTTGGGACGAATCGTGACTTTTCCTAGATAGGGTCTTGTTGGGGTCCAATTCTTCCCGCGCCAAGCCCGCATCTCGATAGTATCGCTGGTGGTAAACACAATGGAATCACACCCCGCTCTGTTCAGCCTCAAATCGCCGCGGAAGGTGTACAGCGGGTGCACATCATCCTCTCCATAGTCCATGGTGAATGTGCTATCTGGCGTGTAGGCTGTTAATGTATACGTACCCGATTTTACCTTCAACTGAAGCCGGCCGTATTCTGCATCTGCGAACGTTAGAACTCTAGGCCCAGAGGCATATGACGCATACTTCTGACCGGAGGCCATGCTTACAACAAGCGAAAAACAAAGCGCAAAAATTCTCCTCATTCTAGTCCTTTAGTACGGCTAAAATACGCGGTACCGCATCTTGAGCAAGGTTTCGCGCACCCATTCTTTTACGAAGTCGCGCCATATCGTGCAGCTGCTGCTCCCCACCAGTCAAAACCAAAGACTTTAGTTGCTCGAGATGAACTTGCTCCTGTAAAAATTCTGGTACCATGGGCTCATCCATGATAAGATTCGGTAAGGAGAAATAGTCCACCTTGACCAATTTCCTGGCGATAGCCAAGGAAATAGAATTGGCTTTATAAACCACAGATTGTGGAATGCCTAAGAGTGCAATTTCTAACGATGCCGTACCACTACAGGTCAAGGCATATTCCGATCCTACCGCTGCCTCTACGAGCGAACAGTCTTCAACAATAAGGTTGTCTGGAAGTTGCCTGTAGGGCCAGCTTTCTCGCACTGAGGCCGCCCGTACCACATGAAAACGATGTTCTGGAAGTGCTTGAGCCAACGCAATAAACTCAGGCATTAAGCGCTTAATTTCTTGCATGCGAGAACCCGGAAGAAGTAAAACTTTCTTGCTACCCTCCTCGTACATATTCTCATTGGCGTACTTAAGCAGTAATGGATTTCCTACATAATGCACATCATGGCCTCTAGCTGCGTACCAATGCTCTTCAAAAGGCAATATGCTTAAGATAGCATCGCTGTATTGGGTCAGCGGTTTTAACCTGCTCTCCTTCCAAGCCCAAATCTTTGGTGGAATGTAATACACCACCTGAATGCCTTGAGACTTCGCCCATTTGGCAATACGCAGGTTAAATCCTGCGTAATCCACCAGGATCAGTACTTGCGGCTGAAATGCAGTAATGTCTTGTTTTACGGCTTGTACCTGTCGGTAAATGGTAGCTGCTTTTAAAACCACTTCGACGAATCCCATGAGCGGCTTGCCCGGCAGATCAAAAAGCTGTTTCATGCCCGCTTCTGACATGTGCGTACCTCCCCACCCTGCTTGATCTACTTCTGGAACAGCATCTTTCAAAGCGCGCACTAAAGCTGCCGCTTGAATATCGCCTGAGGGCTCTCCTGCTATCCAGAATACCCTCATTACCTCAGAATGAATTGAAACAGAATGATTGCTGCTACACTCGGTAAACAGCTCAAAAGTATCCCACGAGCTACGCGGTCCTTTTCAAAATTTATGGCCGTAAAAAATAGAATGGCATTGATAATCACTCCAAAAGTGATGGCGCGCATAACAACCAACCGCCACGCTGGGTTGCCAAGGTCACCTACGTCCGCAAGCATCGGATAATTATCTAAAGCTATCGCAATGCTAAAAACAGGTGCGCCTAGGCCAACGATAAAGCCGGCGAAATAATCGATAATTCTTCTAGTCTTCAAAATTCCATTGGTTTAGGGCAGCTACCGCGTGATGGGCAGTCAAATCAACGGTAATTGGCACTACCGTTATAAAACCTTCGTCCAAAGCAGCGATATCTGTATCGTCGCCATTGTCGTAGTTGACGAACTTCCCAGTAAGCCAGAAATAAGGGCGGCCGAATGGATCAACGCGCTCGTCAAATTCCTCTTCCCAATTGCCTATGGCCATTCGGCATACTCGAATGCCTTTGTAAGGAGCTTTGGCATTCTCTGGAATATTGACATTAAGACATGTACCGGTAGCTAGACCATTGTCGATGACTTGCTGGATAATCTTGCGTATTGCAGGCTTAGAAGCCTCAAAGCTCGCTTCCCAACTGTGCTCACACAAACTAAAGCCTATGGCCGGAATGCGTTCTAAAGCACCTTCCACGGCCGCACTCATGGTACCGCTATAGATGACGTTTACTGAAGCGTTTGAACCGTGGTTAATACCGCTTAAAATCAGATCCGGACGGCGTGGCATTACTTTATTTATGGCAAGCTTTACGCAATCCGCAGGTGTTCCGCTCACCTTAAATTCTTTTTGTGGCCCTTCGCTTTTCACCTCCGATACCCGTAAACTGACGTCCAACGAAATGGCATGCCCTTTACCGCTCATCGGTCCATCAGGCGCCACTACCCAGACTTCACCAAAGTCATTGGCAATTTCTGTCAAGACTTTGATGCCCGGAGCGGAAATACTGTCATCGTTCGTGATGAGAATTAGAGGCTTTTTTGTCATCTTTATAAGGCTTTATGCCAAAGTTACATGGATTCGCGCGGCGGCACATGTTTTGGTCTATGTTTATAACGAAAACTTTATAACAACCTTATGTTCGGAATCATCATCCTATTTGTCATTATCGGCTTCATCGTTCAGCAACGCTTAAAGTCGAAATTTAAAAAGTACTCAAAAGAGGCCTTGAGCAATGGTATGTCCGGTGCTGAAATCGCCCAGAAAATGCTCGAAGATCATTTCATTTATGATGTTCGTATCGAAAGCGTAGCAGGCAAATTAACCGACCACTACAATCCTGCGAATAAAACAGTTAACCTTAGTCCGGAGGTCTATTCTGGACGCAGTGTTGCTGCCGCCGCTGTAGCGGCGCATGAAGTTGGCCATGCCGTACAACACGCCAAGGGGTACAAATGGTTGGAGATGCGCTCACAACTGGTACCCATGGTTCAGTTTAGCAGCCGCATCATGAATATCGTTATTTGGTCCATGATCCTTGGAGTAGGCTTCTTGAATATCTTCAGTGTCAACACAGCCATATGGCTATTGATTGCGGCACAGATGGCAATCACCGCGTTTACACTTGTGACTTTACCCGTTGAGTACGACGCATCCAACCGTGCTCTGGCCTGGCTCACTGACAAAGGCATGATTACAGCGCAAGAGCACGACAAAGCAAACGACGCATTGAGCTGGGCTGCCAGAACTTATTTAGTGGCCGCATTAGCTTCCATGGCACAGCTTGCATACTACTTCTCGCTACTTCGTGATTAACAAAGAGTATAATTCGATATAAAAAATCCCCTGCGCCGATGGCACAGGGGATTTATTTTTTTGTTGTAAGAATGGATGATTATTTCTCCACCTTATAACCTAATGATTGTAGGAAAGCAATTTTTTCATCAACTACAGCTTGCTGACGATTTGCAATTTCCTTTTCAATACTCTTCTTCATTCCTGCCAATTCTTGTTCAGAAAGTTTGCCTAGAAATTGTGAAGCAAATAGGGATTTTAGTGTCTTGTTATTGTTCTGATTTGCACGGATGTGCTCTACCAAAGCCTTTGGTTTCATAGTAAAAAGTTAAATTGTGTGTAGAACAAATCTAACAAAAAAACTATTGCAAATCTTCAAGATTTTTTACGCCAACATGACGCACAGAAATTAAGGGCTCTGCATACGAAGCACCAATGACTCTACCCCAATCTTGCGCACGTGCAATGACCGATTTAAAGAAGCCTTCGCTCGCAATTACGGTCTCAGGCTCCGTACTATTTGGGTCAAAAAACTGGCTTTTATGCGCCTTAATTGATGCCATTTTCTTCTCAAAACCTTCGCTAATATCTACGACAACTTGTGGTTCTAAATTGTAGAATTGGAGGTATTTATACATAGTCTTAGGACGCCATGGTTCCAACGCTGTGTCTCCATCATGAATGACAATCTTATGCAGACCAGAAAGGAAGCAGGCTTCTTCAACCAATCTTGAAGCTCTCCCATGATCCGGGTGCCTATCTGTCGGTGCATTCATCAATACGATATCTGGCTGGTATTTACGAAGAATACGTACCACCTCGAGCTGACTTTCGTGCGAATAGTCAATACGACCGTCGGGCATTTCTAGATTCAAACGCACACTACAACCTAATATAGCGGCTGCGTCTTTCGCTTCTTGATCTCTGAGTTCAGGGGTACCTCTAGTACCCATTTCACCTCTTGATAAATCAACAATACCCGTGGTTAAACCACGCATGGCATGCGTGGCTAAAATACCTCCAGCGCCCAACTCAACATCGTCAGGATGTGCACCAAAAGCAAGGACATTTATTTTCATAGCAGTTTTTTACCTGCTGCGAAGTTCGTGATTTCTGCGCTCATTGGATCCATACGACTCTCATAATGAGCCACCCAGTTGCCATTTTCATCAATCAAGAACTTGTTGAAGTTCCAACTCACTTTGGCATCGTCTACGCCGTTCAAGGATTTGTTACACAACCACTGGTATACTTCATGACCGCGGCTTCTGTTGGTTTTCACCTTGCTCATCATTTGGAACGAAACGCCGTAATTCTTGGAACAAAAGCTCTTTATTTGAGCTTCGCTTCCCGGCTCTTGGAATCCGAAATCATTCGCTGGAAACCCAAGAATGACAAAATTTTCACCGCCGTAGCGCTCGTGCAATTGTTGCAATTCTTCGTATTGTGGAGTGTACCCACATTTCGAGGCAACATTGACAATTAGTACACGCTTGCCTTTCAAAGCGCTAAATGAAAAATCAGCACCGTCAATGGTGGTGGCGCTCAGATCATAGAAGCTTTTAGATTCCATTGGTTCGTTTGTTGTTTCTACTGCCAATGCAGTTTTTGTATTCGAGATAGGTTCGTTGGCACATGCAATCAATGCAATGCTAAACAAGAGGTACTTCATATCTATTGAGTCTTTTCAATTTTAGGTTAGAACAAGAATTGACCACTAATGTTTGTTGTAACTTTGTTTCAATCAAATTTTAGGATGGCGAAGATAGGTCCACTTATTCAACGTTTTGCGCAACAAGAACTAAGAAATTCCAATGCGATTTTTTCTCTTGGACTATATCTCGTAGGTATCACTTACCTCATCTATTTACTTGGGGGTCAAAATGCATCTGACACTACGTGGAATACATTGTTGTGGATCGTAGTTTTCTTTGGCGCGATCAACCAAGCAAGCCGAAGTTTTGAATTTGAAAGCGGCGACTACTTCTACTATTACCAAACCATAGCCGGTCCGAAAACGACCATCATTGCCAAACTCATTTACAACAGCCTCTACATGCTCTTGCTTTCAGCAGCGGCTTGGGCTCTTTTTAGTCTGTTCTACGGAAATAGTGTTTATAATCCAGGCGTATTTGCCTTGGGACTAGCACTTGGCTGCGTTGGGTTTAGTGCCATTTTAACCTTGGCCAATGGGATTGCAGAACGCAGTGGTGGAAATGCCACTCTGAGTAGTATTCTAGCTATTCCTTTAACAATTCCTATCCTCAAAATTGTTAGTGCGATTAACATTCAAGCGATGGTTGGAGCGCCCCTTGAAGAAGTGTATGAATTAGTTGGCTCATTATTCGCGTTAGATATCGCAATTGGGCTTCTTGCCTACCTCCTCTTTCCTTATCTTTGGCAGGATTAAAAACACCTAATGACTGGACGTATTTACAAAGCACTTGGAGTTGCGTTAGTACTGTATTCTTTGGTTTATGGATTACTAACGAGCGTTCCAGATTTACCAATCATTGAACAGAGCATTCGAAATCTGTTTTACCACGTGAGCATGTGGTTCGCCATGGTAGGAATGATGGCGGGAAGTTTCGGCAATGCCGTAGGGTTTTTAAGAGGCGATAATCTCCAAAAGGACCGCAGAAGTGAAAGCTTGGCTGAAACCGGGATGCTCTTCGCCTTTTTAGGGCTATTCACCGGAATGATGTGGGCTAAATTTACCTGGGGTGCTTGGTGGACAAATGATCCAAAGCTCAACGGTAGTGCCATCACTATACTTATATACCTCGCATACTTCGTACTGCGCAACGGCATCGAAGAACCTCGTAAGAAGGCACGTATTAGCGCCGTATACAACATATTCGCTTTTGTCATGATGATTGTTTTCATTGGAATACTACCAAGAATGACAGACAGCCTACATCCTGGTAATGGTGGGAATCCTGGATTTAACTCCTACGATTTGGACAACCGCTTAAGAATGATCTTTTACCCAGCTGTCATTGGTTGGATATTGGTGGGAACTTGGATCGCTTCATTGCGTTACAGAATTAAGAACTTGAGTCAATCATGAAGAATTTAGCATACCTATTTGCAGCATTAGTACCTTTTCAAGCGCTCGCGCAGACAGAAAATGTTATGTATACCGAAGGCAAGATTTATGTCGTTGTGGCTGTGATTGCAATTATTTTCCTTGGACTAGCAGGTTATTTGTATCGTATGGATCGTAAAATCAGCGCACTAGAAAATGAAAAATAGTCAGATTGCCATCATCATAGCCATTGCTGTATTGATTGGCTATACACTTGTGCGCTTAGGGAACAGCTCTACCTACAGCAGCTTTAGCGATGCAACCGCTTTAAACGGAGAAAAAACTACGGTTATTGGATACCTTGATCTTGAGGAAAGCATGGACTTCAATCCTAAAACCGTACAATTTGCTTTTACAGCAAGAGATAAAAAGGGAAACTCTAGCAGAGTCATCTACAACCAACCTAAGCCACAGGATTTTGAACGTTCCGAAGAAATAACCATGACAGGTTATGCCACTGATAGTGCCTTTATCGCCACGGATATCCTGATGAAGTGTCCATCGAAATACAACGAACAGAACGAGGTAGACTCGGACAAGATTTACAAATAACGATCTATGGAATACGTAGGCGAACACCTTTGGGCCGCTAACCTCGGTAGAGGGCTCACTGCCTTAGCCTTCACTATGGCGCTACTTTCTACTGTCGCTTATTATCTCAAAGGCGACGACTGGAAAAGTCTGGGTCGTATCGCGTTTAGGGTGCATGCAATATCCTTGTTTGGACTTATAGGCACCTTATTTTTCATCATGGCCAACCATTATTTCGAGTTTGACTATGTCTGGAAACACACTTCCCTCGATTTACCGGCGCGTTACTTGTTCTCAGCATTCTGGGAAGGCCAAGAAGGTTCATTCCTGTTGTGGATGTTCTGGAATGCAGTGTTAGGTTATATCCTCACCTATTCCGCTAAAGCCTTTGAAGGCCCCGTGGTAGGAGTATTCGCTGCTGTTCAAGCATTCTTAGTAAGTATGATACTCGGCGTGTATGTCGGCGATATGCACATTGGTTACAGTCCATTCATTTTGGTTCGTGAACTGCAGGATAACATCGGTTTACCCTGGACCCAATTCAGTGATTACCTGACTCGTTTCCCAAATTTTGCGGACGGCTCAGGATTGAATCCGCTGTTGCAGAATTATTGGATGACCATTCACCCGCCTACCCTTTTCTTGGGCTTTGCTTCTACCCTAGTGCCCTTCAGTTACGCCATTGCAGGACTTTTAAGAAAAGACTACAAAAGCTGGATCAACAGCGCCCTGATTTGGAGCTTCTTCTCTGTGGGAATTCTTGGAGTGGGTATCCTCATGGGTGGCGCATGGGCCTATGAAGCATTGAGTTTTGGCGGCTTCTGGGCTTGGGATCCAGTAGAAAACACCTCTTTAGTTCCGTGGCTCACAATGGCCGCTGGTGCACACTTGCTCCTTGTACAAAGAAATAAAGGCGGCGTCATTCCATCGGCGCTATTCATGCTGATCCTGACGTTTTTACTAGTACTCTACTCTACCTTCCTCACCCGATCAGGTGTTCTTGGCGACAGCTCGGTACACGCGTTTGTGGACCTAGGTTTGAGCGGTCAATTGCTCATTTACCTCTTGTTCTTTACCATCGGATCCATTGCATTGCTTTTGTTCCGTTATAAGGGATTACCTAAGAAGGAAAAAGAAGATAGAATGGACAGTCGCGAGTTCTGGATGTTCATTGGAGCGCTTACCTTACTCATCAGTGGACTTCAGATCACACTGAGCACCTCCTACCCAGTCTTCAATCAGCTCTTTGGCCCGGAAGGATTTATTCATTTGTACGATCAAGACAAGGTTCTAAGCGACCCTATCGAACATTATAATGCGATCCAAGTGCCTTTCGCGATCATTATTGTTTTATTGATTGGTGTGGGCCAATTCCTTTCTTACCACCGCACATCTACCAAGATGTTCTTCCAACGACAGATCTTAACCTTGGTGCTGACCACGGTACTCACCGGTTTAAGTGCATGGGCCTTGAGTATGTGGAACCCAATGTATATTCTTTTACTGTGGACCTCTTATTATGCGATCGTTGGAAACCTAGAATTCCTCATTCGCTGGGCAAAGGGAAGCTGGAATGTTGCGGGCTCAACAGTTGCCCACGTTGGCTTCGGATTGATCATTGCCGGTGCATTGGTTTCAAATGCCAACAAAGACATCATTTCTCAGAACAAGACCTTCATCCACGAAGAATTTCCTGCCAATGAAAACTTGCTCATCCACCAAGGCGACACTGTACAAATGGGCGACTATTGGGTGAGCTGGACGGGTCAAGAAGAAGAAGGCTATTATCTTAATTACGTATTAGAATTCTTCAAAGAACAGGGTGATAAATTAGTTTCAACATTTGATTTGAAGCCACGTATTCAGCTGAATGAACGCATGGGTAACGTTGCCGAACCTTCTACAAAGCACTTCATCGGTAGAGATATATACACTCACGTTACCTACGCTGATCTCCGCACGATGGAGGAAAAAGGCGAAGAAGAGTGGAAAAACGAATTTGACTTAGAGCTCAGTCAAGGTGAAAGTCACTTCCTCTACGGCAAATACCAAGTACAGCTCGATACCATGGTTGTAGAAGCGCCAGGAAGAAGCGAAGGAGGTTTCGATTATGCAGTACTCGGCGCTGGACTTAAAGTGACTACTATGGAAGACAGCGTCTTCAAAGTAATGCCAATCTATGCTGTTCAAGGTGATGAGGCCAGCCATGTAGATGCTGAAATCGAATCCCTGGGATTGAAGTTTAGGTTTGAACGCATCAATTACGAAACAAACAAACCTGTAATTACAGCTAGTGAACATGTCGAAGCTGAAGAGCCATTCATTTTGGTCAAGGCTGAAGTATTTCCTTGGATTAATCTATTGTGGCTCGGATCTATCTTGATGGCCATAGGTACTGTGATTGCAATGGTTACTAGAATACGCAGATCGTGAAAGTAGCCATCATTGGTAAAGGAAATCTCGGGAGCCATCTTCACAATGCGCTGCAACCGACCTGTGAGCTGCAATGGTACGGTAGAGAGTTTCCAACAATCATAGATGCTGATATCGTCATCGTATCTGTAAGCGATGATGCTACCTTGGAAGTGGTAAGCGACGTTCACGCGCCATTAGTCGTTCATACCGCTGGGGCTGTGGCTATGGCGAATCTAGAAAGAACCGGTGTTTTTTATCCTTTGTACAGCTTTACTAAAGAGGCAAGCGTACAATGGAAGGACATTCCATTTTTGTTAGAATGCAGCCGTGAAGAGGATATGCCTGTCCTCGAAGAAATCACGCGCCTAATTGGGGCACGAGCATTCCATATCACAAGTGAGCAACGGACCAAACTTCACGCAGCAGCTGTGATGGTTAATAATTTTACCAACCACCTATACACCTTAGCCAAAGAACATTGTCAGCATTACGACCTCCCTTTTGAGGTCTTACATGCCATCATGCGCCAAGGTCCGGATAAAGCCATAGCTTTAGGTCCGGAAACCGCCCAAACAGGACCAGCACGACGCAGAGATGATCACACTATCAACCATCATCTAGAACAGATACAAGATCCTACCACCAAGGCGCTGTACGAATTACTAAGCGAAAACATTAAGAAACGCTATGAACTATAAGGAGATATTCAAGAACATTACCACGGTAGTTCTTGACGTAGACGGAGTACTTACCAACGGTGATATCATTCTCATGCCAGGTATGCAGCCTGTCCGTAAAATGAACGCCAAAGACGGCTATGCCATGCAATTGGCTGTTCGTAATGGTATTCGAATGGCCATCATTACTGGCGGCAGATCTCCAGAGGTCAAAGAGCGATTGCAAGGATTAGGGATTACAGACATCTACTTGGGTGCATCATCGAAAATGGAGTCTTACGAAGACCTCAAGATGTGCTACGACCTTAAGGACGATGAAATACTCTATATGGGCGACGACCTTCCAGATTACGACATTATGAAAATAGTTGCTCTAGCGGCAGCGCCTCAGGACGCAGCACCAGAAATCAAATCGGTTGCAGATTACGTAAGCCCAATTGATGGAGGTAAAGGTTGTGTTAGAGATGTATTGGAGCAATTGCTCAAAATTCAGGGCAAGTGGGCCCGTTCTGAAGACAGAACTTGGTAAGACTTAAGTAATGATCGCACTAAATAAAAAACTCGTTCTAGGTTCAAAAAGTCCGCGACGCGCTGCACTTTTAGAAGAGATGGGTTTTGACTTTAGAGTTTTAGTTACAGAAGCCGACGAAAATGCCCCTGACCATTTGAACGGCATTGAAACTGCTGTTTGGATTTCTGAGCAAAAGGCCAAGGCGCTTCAACCTGCACTTTTAGAAGGCGAGCTCGGTATTACTTCAGATACTGAAGTTTGGCTGGGCAACAGAAGATATGGCAAGCCTACAAGTCTTGAGGATGCCAAAGAAATGCTACGTTCACTCAGCGGAAAAACCCATGAAGTCATCACAGGCCTCACCCTTTGTACCGCAAATACCTTGAACTCTTACCACGCAATGGTCAAAGTGACTTTCGAGGATTTGTCGGAGCAGGAAATCGAGCATTACGTAAGTACCTTCAACCCCACAGATAAAGCAGGTGCTTACGGCATCCAAGAATGGATTGGACATACGATGATTAGTTCCATCGAAGGAGAATACAATGCTGTAGTAGGACTACCTACGTCAACCCTTTATAGAGCTTTGAAAGAATACGCGCTGTAATTACGCGATTTCGCTGACTGGAAGATCTATCATCCAACCGTAAGAATCCTGGCTTCTACCAAGACGGATATCGTTCAACAAACGCTTAATCTCCATCGCTTTGCCATCGGCCAAGACTGGTATACTAAAGTTCTCACCATTGTATCCAATGGTATCAATCTGACTAACGACAGCAGCCGTTCCCATACCAAAAGCTTCCTGAAGTCTCCCCTCACGTGCAGCCGATACGATTTCTTCAACAGAAATAGCGCGTTCTTCAATAGGCCAACCTTGGTCTTTTACCAGCTGAATAATAGAACGGCGCGTTACACCAGCAAGGATGCGATCTGTCAATGGTGGTGTTAAGAATGTGCCATCGATCAGCAACATCAGGTTCATCGTTCCACTTTCTTCGATGTACTTGTGTTCTTTGTGATCCGTCCAGATTACTTGGTTATATCCCTCTTTGATGGCTTTTGCCGTTGGGTAGAAAGAGCCACCATAATTTCCAGCAGCTTTTGTATATCCAATACCCCCGCCAGTTGCACGCGTAAACTCTTGTTCAATTTTCACCTTGACACTTCCGCTGTAGTAAGGACCTACGGGACAGGTGATAATACAGAAAGTGTAATTATCGCTCTGACGTGCGGCAATAAATTCTGAGGAAGCAAACAAAAACGGACGAATATACAAGCTGTGATCTTCCGCATTTGGTACCCAATCAGCATCAATCTCAAGCAGTTTCTTCAAGCCGCCCATAAAAATCTCCTCAGGAATCTGAGGCATCATAAGGCGCTCTGCACTTTTATTGAGGCGGGCAAAGTTGTCTAACGGACGGAACATACTAATTGCTCCATCATCTTTGCGGTAAGCTTTCATACCTTCAAAGGCACTTTGGCCATAATGTAATGCATGCAAACCGTACGAAAACTCTAACTGACCGTAAGGACGAATTTCTGGCTCTAACCATTGTCCATCTTTGAAATGACAAACAAGCATGTGATCCGACATGTATTTTCCAAAAGGAAGGTTTGAAAAATCGATACTAGATCTACGGCTTTGTTGGGTCAGTTCTATTTTCATATTCTGTTTTCTTGGGCACTGCAAATGTACTAATTTTGAAGGTGTAAAACTATTCTTGTGATCTACCTATATTGACGGGGAAACACAGATTTAACAAAAAACCCGAATGAAACATCTACTCATTGCAAGTCTTGCAACCATTGCCCTGATTTCTTGTCAATCTGCTAATTCTGAGAATGAAATTTCTCAAGAAGAAGCACAGGCCTACATGAACTTTGGCGACAGCACTTTTGCTGTTGAAGATGCTTTTTCTGCACAGGAGTTGATGGCCAATTTTTCTTCAGCCGGTGAAGACACTATTTACGCCACAGTTGAAGGACCTATTACACAGGTGTGTACTGTAAAAGGTTGCTGGATGGCCACTGCTATTGACTCTAGCGAGAACTTGTTTGTGGATTACGACTACGAATTTTTACTTCCGACAAACAGCCAAGGACAAAATATGGTAATGACCGGCTTCGCTTATTGGGACAGTACCTCCGTGGCAGAACTACAGCATTATGCGGAAGATCGCGGTGCGAGCGAAGAAGAAATTGCCGCCATCACAGAACCAACAGGCGAGGTTAAATTTAAAGCGACGGGTGTAAAAATTCTGATCCCAAGTGAAGAGTAAAATCCTCGTTTTATTGGGCGTAAGCCTATTCGTAGCTGCCTGCTCCTCTTCTAACAGCGAGCCGAAGAAAAAAGGGGGCTGGAAACCAGAAATGGACCAACCCAGTGAATTGGCATCCATTATGCGAGTGCTTCATGACGAAGCCACGGAAAGAAAAGGAACCTTGGAGGCGGGAGAAATGGCAGTTGCAAATTCTCAACTCATCTTTAAGATGATCACCGCGAAGCCCACTGAGCCTCATATGGTCGGACCGGCTTTTGAACCTCATGCTCAAGCCTTTATAGCGAGCTACGGTCAATTAAACACTGCAGAAGACGTACAAGGACAGATCGAAGCGCACAACAATCTTGTAAAGAGTTGTGTTGCCTGTCATATGAACTTCTGCCAGGGACCTATTCCTCGCATCGAAAAACTGTACGTTCAATAATGAAAGCTAGCCCAAGGAACTTTACTACCTCATCAGACGGCAGTTTAACCATTTGGGTTCCTGAACTAGATGAACACTACCACAGCATCCACGGTGCAATTACTGAAAGCCAGCATGTGTTCATTGATGCGGGTCTTATGGCCTTAGACAAGGAAGAGATCTCCATTCTTGAAGTAGGGCTTGGAACCGCATTGAATGCTCGACTTACCTTGGAGCAGAAAGGCAGTAGAAGTATTCGTTACTTCGCCTTGGAGAAATTTCCACTGAATGACGAGGAGATCAATGAAATTGAAGCACTCGGTCACGATACGGAAGCCAAACTACTCAAGGTTGGTGCAGGTAAACCAACCATGATTGAGACTGGATTTACATTTGAACTTAGCACAGAGGACTTGCGGAATTTCAAAACTGATGAGCCCTCATTTGACCTCATCTATTTTGATGCGTTTGCCCCTTCTGCACAGCCTGAGCTATGGTCAGAAGATGTATTTCAAGCCATGTACGATGCTTTATTGCCGGGAGGTGCTCTCGTTACCTATTGTGCCAAAGGCGTTGTAAAAAGAACCATGAAGTCTGTCGGGTTTGAGGTAGAGGCACTGCCTGGTCCTCCCCGCAAGAGAGAGATGACACGCGCATGGAAGAGATGATTAAATTCAATGCACGCTGTTATGTGCTCATACGTTCGAAACACAACCGAATTCTGGTGATGCAAGAACGTTGGCAAGGTGTTGATCTGAACAAATTTCCCGGAGGAGGGCTAGAATTAGGTGAAGGGCTCCTTGAGTGCATCCACAGAGAAATCGCTGAAGAGTTTTCTTCGAGTGAAAAGTTAGCATATCGGCATTTTTTCACCCCTACCGAATGCTTCGCCTCACGATTTAAGCCGCAAGAGCAACTGCTGTTGAATTACTTTACCAATAGCACTGAGGCAGATGAACAGCAATGGTCACTCATACCTAACGATCCTAACCTCTTAGGAATGCAATGGCTTGAACTTAAAGCTGAAAATGCGCAGTGGTTTACGTTGCAAAGCGATAAAGACGCTTTCTTGAAACTACTAGAAGCCTAATCGGCGAGATACAACCTCATTCACTCGGTGGTATAATAATTCAGGCTTCTTAGTGCGCCAATCGAAGAAGTCCAGATCTCCTCCTAAAACAAAATATTGATCGACACCGTAGTTACTGAGTTCAGTGAGTACATGTTCTCTTAGATTTAGTAAGGCCATCCATCCGTCGGGCACTTCTTCCAACCACTCTTCGTAGTAATCGGTTATATCTGCATGAAAATTCAGGATGTTTTCTCCAATCAAAATGTATTTGTCAATACCTAGCGGAAGCATTTCGTCTACCAAATCGCGTTTAATTCGCATGATGTCGTTGTGCACCGCGTCGTTCCATTCGCCCAGAAATTCGATCACACAGTAACCAATGGCGTAATCGACAAAAAGCACTTTTAGAAATAGAGTTTCGCACCCAATGGAGTCCCATTGAGGATGAATGACATGGTCGTAGATCTTATCCGTGAAGTACACCTCGCTATTGAAATAACCGTGGAAGGGACTTTGTGGATCTTCGCTAGCCACATAGAGGTGTCTCCAGTTGAAATAAGGCTCGATGGTATGCATTGAAAAAAGAATTGGCTCCAAGTTTAACAAAAACGACTCCGCTTTGTTAGCTTCCTAACATAAATAATCGTCATGTCCATATTCACCATCACAGGCGCCACCGGTTCCGTGGGAAAAGCCATTGTCAAACAGCTTTTGCACGAGGGGCATAGTGTGCGCATTCTCAGCACAAGAAAAGGATACCAATGGAATGCAGTTGAAGTCTACTATTGGAACCCAGAACAAGGCAGTATCGACGACCAAGCGTTGGAAGGTGCTGACTTTCTCTTGCATTTAGCCGGAGCTACAGTAAGTAAACGTTGGACGGCGTCTTACAAGCGGGTAATCAATGACAGCCGTATCTACACTTCACAAGTCCTGCATGACGCCCTAAAGCGTGTAAAGAATGGACCTTCGTGCTGTGTAAGTGCTAGCGCAATAGGTTATTACGGTTCTTCCTTCGATCAAAAATTTAACGAAGAGCACCCACCTGCCGATGATTTCTTGGCATCGGTAACTGAAAATTGGGAACGGTATACTAAGCAGCTAGAATCGCCTACCTGCAGGAGCATTCAACTGCGTATTGGCATTGTTCTAGATCGTGGTGCTGGTGTACTGGGACGCTTGGTGCCGCTTGCCAAAGCAGGCATAGCCTCACCCCTAGGAAAAGGCAATCAATGGACGAGCTGGATACATGTCGAGGACCTCGCTAGAATGTTTATTTACGCGGCAACGCATTCTATTGATAGCGGCGCATACAATGCTGTTAGCTCCTCACCGCTTACGAATAAAGAATTCACTCGGGCCATATGCCGCGTATTGTGGAGGCCTATGGTTTTTCCTCCAGTTCCAGAGATGCTCTTAAAGCTGGTTCTTGGAGAAATGTCCACACTAGCCTTGATGAGTCAGAGGGTCAGCAACAGCAAAATTATATCTGCGGGCTTCCGCTTCAAGCATGTGAACATCCATGCAGCACTAAAAGACCTATTGAAATAAAAAAGCCCCGCGGATGCGGGGCTTTTAGTTTAGCTTGGTTGCTGATTATGCATTCGCAGTAACCACAAAGTTGAGTTCGATAGTGTGATCAATCAAATCCTCTTTCAAAGATTCAGCGATTGAAGCATCTTCTCTGTCGTGGAATTTCACGCCCCATTTTGTACGGTCGATACCGAAAGTTGGCGCAGTAAAGTTGACACCTGTCTCAGTCACTTCGATGTTCGCTGGGAACTCGATGCTGTTTGTAACACCACGCATGGTCAAGTTACCTACTACAACACTGTTAGTAGCCTCACCTGCTTCAGCTCTTACTTCAACAATTTCAAATTGTGCCGTTGGAAAGCTCTCTACAAAGAAGAAATCCTCTGACTTCAAGTGACCAACTAGGTAACCACTCTTGCCTTCGTCTTCAATATCTGTATTTACGATTGCGTTCATATCAATAGTAACGCTTCCGCCTACCACTTGACCGTCTTTTACAGCAAAAGAACCGTCTTGGATGTTGATCAGACCAACGTGTTCGCTGTTAACGAATGATTTGAAACCTCTCCATTTGATAGCAGAACCTTCAGCTACTGCGTAAGATGTTGCTTCAGCTACTTCAATTACCTCT
This sequence comes from Cryomorphaceae bacterium, assembly GCA_011525035.1. Lineage (GTDB taxonomy): Bacteria > Bacteroidota > Bacteroidia > Flavobacteriales > Schleiferiaceae > UBA10364. The sequence goes on from WTIZ01000066.1 coordinate 38,519, forward strand.
TGAGCTTCTCCAGTAGTTACTTCTTCAGCTTTCTCTCCTGCACAGCTTACAGCCAATACAGAAGCCGCCATGAACATTGCGATTTTTTTCATTTTTTCTCTTTTGTATGGTTAGAAATTCAGTGTAAAAATACACGATTAATGTTATAACAACTATCTACTCAAAAAAAAGTTCACTACGCGTACATTTTTTTTCTTAGACGAAATGCCAATACACTGACAACCAATGTTATACTTCCCGCTAAGACATAAGGATATGTAAAGTGCATCCCGTAAACTGCACCTCCAACTGCCGGACCCACCACCCTAGCAAGAGACCCTACACTTTGATTGGTTCCTAAAATTTTACCCTGGGCATCTTTAGGCGCATAGGTGGTCAGCAAACTGCTTACTGTAGGGGTTAGTAGTGCATTTCCAAAAGATAATAAGGTCATGCAGAGGAGTTCCAAATAGAATTGGTCCGTAGGAACAAAGGGCATGAAAAACAAGCCGACAGCCACCAATAAAGTTCCAAACAAGAGTAGATTTCGTTCGCCAAACCAACTGTTAAAGTAACCGATGAGACCGCCTTGAATAACTACCGCTAAGAAGCCTATGTAGGCAAAAGTGTAACCGATATGCATCTCACTCAACCCGAAATGCTCGGCCCACAACAGCGTAGAAGTGATCTGCATCATGCTAAAGCCAAGGATATAAACGAAGTTGATTGTGAACAAGGCATTCACCTCAGGCACCTTTCTAAAGGCGAAAATATCCTTGAAGGGATTCGGAAATAGATTCACACTGTCGGCCGGCTCTTTCAACGTTTCTGCCAAGAAGAAATAAGCGAGAAGGAGGTTGATTCCACTCAATCCTGCCGCGAAATACCCTACTCCAGATACTCCGTAGTATTCATTGACGATACCGCCTATACTTGGACCAAAAATGAATCCTAAACCGAAGGCTGCCCCAATAATACCGAAGGCCTTCGTGCGTTGCTCTTTAGGTACGATATCACTAATGTAGGCCTGAGCCACACTGAGATTGGCCGCTCCAAACCCTTTCAACAGACGGGTGGCAAACAAGAGCCACAAGACCGTTGCATTAGCAAATAGTAGGTACGCAACCACCATGATACTGATGCTTGCTAACATAATAGGACGACGTCCGTACCTATCACTCAATCCACCCCAGAAACTTGCAAAAATGAATTGCATGATGCTGAAGCTCGTACCCAATAGTCCAACCATCGCATCGGTAGCCCCTAATTCCTTGGCATAAATTGGAAGGATGGGAATGATAAGACCAAAGCCCATCAAATCCATGAAAATGGTAAAGAAGAGAACAACTAAAGCCTTATTCCTCATGCTTAGGAGTTCTTAAGTTCTTGACTTGTATTCCTTTGTCGCTGACCTTGTACGCGTGCAGCTCCCTTGCGCGGACAGTAGACTTAAAAACCTCTTGCGCTTCGTTTTCAAACTGATCGAAATCCTTGTAACGTGCACTGTAGTGCCCTATGAGTAAGTGTTCCACACCGGCCTCACTGGCTACCTTAGCCGCTTCCTTTGCTGTGCTGTGCATGGTTTGGCGCGCACGCTCGGCCTTATCTTCACAAAAAGTACTCTCATGGTACAACAAGGTTGCTCCCGCCACATAACTTGAAGTCTCAGGAACATACATCGTATCCGAGGCAAAGGCATAACTCAGTGGCTTAGGTGGATCGAATGTAATCTCTTCGTTTGAAATCACAGTCCCGTCTTCCGCGGTCCAATCCCTACCGTCTTTTATCCAGTGATAATCACAAACAGGGATGCCCAATTCGTCAGCACGTTCTTTATTAAGACCGCGCTGTAGCGGTTTCTCTTCGAATTTAAATCCGGTCGTTGCTATTCTATGCTTAAGCGGGAAGCTCGATACAGTGTAGGCCTCTGTTTCTAAGATCACCTGGGGCACCTTGTGTTGGGTAACCACAAATGAAATAGGATAAGATGTAAACGTTCCCGCCGCTCTAAACTGTGTCAGTACAATCTCCTTTAGTTTAGGAGGTCCATAGATGGTCAATGGTGTCGTGCGCCCCAATAAATGAAAGCTGCTCAACAAGCCGACCAACCCAAAGAAGTGATCACCGTGAAGGTGGGAAATGAATATGTTATTGATGCGAGAGAATTTGGTCTTAGATCGACGCAACTGCTTCTGGGCACCTTCCCCACAATCTATCAAGAAATAGTGCTCCCGCATTTTCAAAAGCTGGGAGGTCGTGTAACTGTTGGAGGTCGGTGTAGCGCTGGCCGCACCTAAAACTACCAACTCAAAACTCATTAAGAATTACCCAGTTTACGCTTCTCAGCAAGGAGGTACAGCACGGCCATACGCACGGCAACACCGTTCTCCACTTGATCGAGAATAATAGCATGTTCGCTATCTGCCACCTCGGATGTAATCTCTACGCCTCGGTTGATTGGACCCGGGTGCATGACAACGATTGGCTTTTCAAGGGCGTCTAGGTGTTCCATGGTCAGTCCGTACTGAGCGCGGTACTCGGCGATGGATGGGAAGTATTTAATGTCTTGACGTTCGTGCTGTACGCGCAGCATGTTTGCAACATCACACCACTCGATGGCTGTCTGCAAGTTGTGCTCCACGCGAACGCCCAAGGTGTGCATGTACTTTGGAACCAAGGTTGTTGGCCCACAAACCATGACCTCAGCGCCCATTTTCTTAAGGAGAAGAACGTTTGATAGTGCAACGCGGCTGTGTACGATGTCTCCGACGATCGCAACTTTAGCGCCTTCCAAACTTCCTAAGCGCTCTCTGATGGAAAATGCATCAAGTAAAGCTTGAGTAGGATGCTCGTGTGCTCCATCTCCAGCATTTACAATAGAAGCATCTACATGTTGAGAGAGGAATTCTCCAGCACCTGGATTAGGATGACGCATGACCACCATGTCCACTTTCATGGAAAGGATATTGTTGACCGTATCCACCAAGGTTTCTCCTTTCTTAACTGAAGAAGATGCTGCAGAGAAGTTTACGACATCCGCACTTAAGCGCTTTTCTGCCAATTCAAAAGACAACCTCGTTCTTGTACTGTTTTCGAAGAAGAGGTTGGCAATGGTAATGTCTCTGAGCGTTGGAACTTTTTTGATGGGTCTGTTAAGGACCTCTTTGAATTCTTTGGCAGTGTCTAGAATGAGCTGGATATCCTCTGCCGTGAGGTGTTTGATACCCAACAAGTGATTCACTGATAATTCGCTCATGAAGCTGGTTCCGTTAATAATACTGCATCGCGGCCATCTACCTCTTCCCACAGCACCTCAACGCGTTGTGAGGCTATGGAATCTACTTGTCTGCCTTTATAATCAGGCTGTATAGGCAGGTCGCGTGAAAATCTACGATCAATCAAAGTGAGCAACTCCATTTTAGACGGACGTCCGTAACTGAGGATGGCGTCCATTGCGGCGCGCACACTTCTACCCGTATACAGTACGTCATCAATAAAGACTACTTTCTGATCCTCAACGAGGTGTTCAATTTTAGTCTTGTTCGGTTGTAAATGGCCCGGTCTTCTTCTAAAGTCGTCTCTGTAAAAGGTGATATCTAAGAGACCTGTACGGATACTACCCGCACCGTATTCTTCTTCTAACAACTTCACCAGTCTACTAAGTACTTGTCCCCCACGAGGTTGAAGGCCAATCAAAATGGAATTTGAAAAATCACCGTGATTCTCGATGAGCTTACAACACAGCCTGTTCAAAGCGATGTTCAACTCTCTGGAGTCTATGATTTCTCTTTTGCTCATGCTGCAAATTTATGCATTAATATGAAGCAAATAAACTTCCAAGATCGATCCCGGAGAAATTCCCACTACTCATCATCACTACAGCCTTAATAGCGCCTTTACTTTCAAGCGCTTTGGCCAATTCTTGTGCATCATCGAAAACAACCACGCCCTCCCCGAATGCCGACTGTACATCTTCCTTACTCAGTGGTGGTAATTTCTTGTGTGAGACAGCTTGGGGACTGTAATACACCCAACGCTCCTGGGCGGGATCAAGGACTCCTTTGTACTGTGGTATGAACTCTGGATTCAGACTGCTAAAGGTGTGTAACTCAAGTACCGCGCGAACATCGCCGTACTGCTCAGCAAGTGCGGCAACTGCTGCCTGCACTTTTGACGGGGCATGGGCAAAATCGCGGAAAACAGGTATGGATGATCCTGCCAACCGTTGCATTCTATTCTGCGCACCCGTGAAACTTGCAATGGCATCGTGGAAATCATCTTCCTGAAGCCCCATTTCCAAACAAATCCAGCGCGCCGCTTCAAGATTGCTGAGATTGTGCTTGCCAAAAACTTGCAACGGCATGGCACCCTCAGCCGTTTCGATGAACGTAGTTCCTTCATCGATAAAGTGTTCCGGCAACGAATATGGAAAACGCTTCACAGGAGCATCACTTTGCTCGACTAATTCCTTGAGAACAGGATCATTCTCATTGTAAATCAAAGCACCACCAGGCTCGATGGTATCGATGTATTGCTTGAATTGGTCCACATAAGATTCAAACGTCGGGAAGACATTAATGTGGTCCCATGCAATTCCTGTAATAACCGTAATATTAGGTCGATACAGGTGAAATTTTGGACGTAAATCTATCGGTGAGCTCAGGTATTCATCTCCTTCCATCACCATGAAATCCGAACCACTTTCCAGCTCCACCATACAGTCGAAGCCCTCTAATTGAGCGCCTACCATATAGTTGGTCGACATTCCTGCATGCTGCATAGCGTGCAATACCATTGCTGTCGTAGTCGTCTTTCCGTGAGAACCCGCGATAACCACCCGAGTCATGTCTTTACTCACCTCGTACAGAAATTCAGGATAGCTAAAGATGTTAAGGTCAAGCGCTTGCGCCTTGAGCAATTCTGGATTGTCTTTTCGCGCATGCATTCCAAGAATGATAGCGTCGAGGTCTGTAGAAATGTTGCTTTCGTCCCAACCCTCAGCGGCAGGAAGCAATCCTTTGGCAGCCAATCTCGAACGAGAAGGCTCAAAAATTTGGTCATCAGAACCACTGACCTCATGACCAGAGTTGTGTAAAGCTATGGCGAGGTTATGCATGGCAGAACCCCCTATGGCAATGAAATGTACTCTCATTTATTCTTCGAAATAAAGATTCCCGAATCGTATACGGCTGCCTCGCAAAGATAAGAGAACCGCACCGTCATAGCCGTCATTTGCTTGTCTCGAAGAACGAGGGCTTACTCTAAATTTCTGGCGCTTGTTTCTGTTTAATACTGTATATACCATCTCGGCATCGTGGCTTAAACTTACCATGACCAAATTGCCGTTCTTCGCATTAGTGATGGCACGCAGTGTTTTCTTACCCCAGCGCTTGGCGTTCTTACGGTGATCGTTGAAGACAAAGTGCAACCCAGATTCATTCACCAAGAAGGTATAACCGAGGTAATAACCACCGTCATTCATGGAACTTTGGCGCTTTGGTACATGCGCGTACCAATCAACTTCGCCTTTTCCATCAATACTCAGGACAATAATGTCATTGTAATAGTAGTAATAGTTGGTCGTCGTCGTTCCTCGCGAGGTTTGCACGGTTTGCACGCGCATCTCGTAATCCTCCGCGATTACATAGGCACCGCCATCAGGTCTTGGTAGAAATTGACGGAAAACGAAATTCCTGCGAATACCTTTTCCGCGACGCGCTCTGAAGCGGTTGAATTGTGCAACAAATTCCTGAGTGAACGGATTCAAATTGGTCGAAACCACCTCACCTCTACTCTGGTCAACACTCAGGTAAAGTGCTCCATCCATGTCATAGAAGTTGCGTTTACCGTAAAAGCCAGAGATGGCCATTTGGTTGTCTTTCAGGTCACATTCGATACCCAAGGAATGCACCGCGACATTGCGCAATCCCAGGTCGAATTCGGTGATTTGATTGTTATCGCCGGCGCCAATACGCATTAGTTTGTACTCTAGGTCTTTTCCACTCTGTAACATCACATTCGGACTGTTGTCGAATGCGCTCAGGATGAACACATCGCCGGAATTCGATAAATCGAAATCGATAATGTTGAAGTTTCTGTCACGAACATTGAGTTCTATATCGGCATTCCAATCCTCTGCAAGGTCTGCACTGTACACTCTGATGTAAAAGTTTTCACTTCCAAACCGCTCATAAGGCGGATTCGTAAACACCGCGAACTTCGACCGGTCCTGAGATGCCTTGATGGTAAAGTCTCCTTGAGAACGTCGTTTTGAATCTAAGGTCTCTATTAGTTTCGGTGCACTAAGATTCGCGAGGGTATCCAAGGTTCGAACCAACAAATTCCTGGTGTCCGATTGACGGTCGTAGCTTTCGTAAAACAAATACTGAACACCACCGAGCATGAGACTTTCCTTAAAATCTACCCTGCGTCCATTCCATTCCCATCTCGGGTTTTTAAGCAACCATTGTTCGCTTAAATCGTAACGATTGTAGTACGCAAAATATTCGTCGCGAGCACCTGAAATGATCGACGCCGCTGCAGGTCGGTAGGTAAAGAAACCTTGTTCGCTAGATTGTAAGATTCGATCGAATTTTGCACTTCTAGCATTGTATTCTGGACTCCATTCCAATATGGGGTATGAACCCTGTGCAAACCCTGTTGTTACTACTAAACAACAAGCAATCAGTGTGATGGAGCGCTTAAGAAAAGTGGTCATATAAAACGGTAAAGTTTTTGTACATTGATGGTAAGATACAGCACCCTAATGATAAACTAACGCAGTATGAAGAGATTTCTGTATTCATTAATTTTCCTAGGCCTCCTGAGTGTTGAAGCAAATGCACAAGCTGTGATTGTTCGAAAACGCGATCTCAGCACAACGACCTATGGGAATTCTTCGGTACAGATCAGCCCATCGAGTTCGAGTGCAAATCTTGGCGGCATGTATTACAGCCGCTACAATCACGCATTAAAGATTAGCCCGGCTTCACTCATTGCAGGGGAAATCCCTCTTTCTTACGAACATAAGGTCAGTGATTATATCACTATTGAAGCAGGTATGGGGCTAACCACCTACAATCTGACCGAGGATCTCATTCGTGGATACAGCGAACGCGGTGATGGAGAAACAGTGAGTAAAGTCAGCTACTCAGCGCTTTTCAACACCAAATTCTTTCCAGAAGGTAATGCATTCCAAGACGGGTACTACGTGGCGTTTAATTTAAACGTGCGTAACTACGCCCAAGACTTTACCACACTCGATGATTTCGGAATGGACACAACGGTAAGTGAATTTTTCCGCTGGTCGGATGTTGGATTCACTATGGGATATCAAAGTCGTCCGTCTGAGAAAATGATCCTCGATTGGTACATCGGCGCAGGCATTCGACAAAAGAACAGATCAACCACAGATTACGAGCAGATATTTGATCCTACCTCCGGCTTATTCGTTGGTCAATACAACTTGAACGAAAGCACCAATGTAGCCCCAGCGCTATTGGGAGGAGTGAAAATCAGCTTCTTGTTTAGGTAATCCCCTTATTCCACCTCTATTTCGATGGCAGCGATAGCTTCGTTGCTCACCTTCTCTGCAGTGGCATAGGTATCAACGGTAGTATGAGTGAATCCATCGTTGGCCAGACTTACATTACCCAGCAGAAGATCAAGGTCTATTTTAACAACTACTCGGTCACCCGGGCGTACAGATACATCAAAGGTTCGTGTTCTGTACAGCGGATCGGTTCCCGTATGCCAGATAATACCACCATTGGTCGAAGCATTGCTTAAGTCACCGCCAGCGTTGAATCGTCCTTCCGCTTTAAGAAATCTGTATTTAGAAGCCCACGTCCAATACATGGCAAAGGCACTGCTCAAAGGATGTGTAGTTTCAAAGGAAGTTGGGTCCATGGCATTCATATCCGACGGGACACCAAGACCGAAACTAATTTGATCTGCCTTACGCTGTAGGTCCAAAGTGTACGTGCTAAATGCACTATCGCTAGGGTCCACAAATAGCACATCGCTTAGGAGCTGATCGCCTGCCCGAAGATCGCTTACATAGAAATGGAAAAGGTCAATAGCAATCGCTGTATCTCCTTTAAAGAAGGGGGCACTTTGGGTGTACGGTACACCGTTTTGAATCCACTGAAATTCAACGGTCACCTCCTTATCTCCCGGTCTACAACCGGCGAGAATGAAGAGACATAAGAGTCCAGCGAAAGGAAGCCTTTTCATCCTTGCACTAAAGTTTGAATACAAACTCGCTCTTTAGATTATCGCTGAGAATTTGGGCCTTGTTGTAATCTGCCGCATCGCCCGGATCAGAATAGATTTCTGGTGTTGAAGACGGCTGTAGGCCCAAGAATAGCTTTTCAATATCTAAATCAATCACAAAGAAGACATCCTTATTCGCAGCGACATTGAAATTGCGCTTTTCACTGCGCTCAATCACCATATCCTCAGTGGCAATTCTCCAAGTAAAGGTGCTTGTAGGTGTTACAAACAAAGAATCATTCGGATCAAAAACTCTACCCTCTAGTTGGAAGAAACTGTGCCCTAGAGCCGGCCCATTCCACAAATGTCCTTTTACCAAAGGATTCGTTTCTTCAAGCGTCTCTGGTGCGGCATAAGCACGTGCACTGTCCAAACCGATGTGGTAATTCAAACGTCCGTTGTACGAACCGCGCGGCAACTGAGCGAGCTTGACCTCTGAAGTGGTAAGCAAATCAATAGCTGTTAAGTCGTTCTCTGTGCGTGTAGTATCCTTTTCATCAACACTTACAAACTCTGCACCGCTGAGCGTAATGTAGACATGGCTCAACTTTATAAGATCGCCGTTGATTTGATATACAGTGCTTGTATCTGCAATATCACCGTCAAAATACTTGTAGGCACGGATGTATATGTTGCGGTCGTCCAACGCAGCTGGATCAACAACTGTAATCTCACGTTCACATGAAGCGAATGCACCAATGGTTAATAATGCTACAATGAATCTTTTCATTCTTCCTTTATTTTCAAAAACTCTGGCGCCTGTTCAATGGCCACCATAATTTGGTCTAACAAATCATCATTCTCTTTGGAAAAATCAAGTTCCAAAGGCTCCTTAAAGGTAATGGTTAATAGGTTACCTGTGCTCTTCACAAACATACCCGTTTTATCGAAGGCTCGACGAAAGCCATTAATGACTACAGGAACCACTACTGGATTCAACTCTCGGATCAAATGAACTGTACCTCTTCTTCCCTTTACGAATGGGCGTGTAGTGCCTTGTGGGAAGGTAATGGTCCAGCCTGTTTCCATGGCTTTTTTAATGTTGGCAATATCTTTTGGATCTACACCTCGATTGATTGTTTTACCCGCCTCTCGCCAGGTGCGCTTGATACTTACACTTCCCGCATATTGCATCAGTTTGGGCAACAATCCCTTCTTCATGGTCTCTGCAGCCGCCACAAAGAAGACATTGAGCTTGGGACGAAATAGCGTTGTAAAAGGTACTCTATTGTACACCTTATTCTCTGCTGCGTTAAAGACCTGGTACATCGCACTTACATCAGCGAAATACGTTTGGTGATTGGACACAAACAAAACACCACGCTCAGGCAGATCTTTGAGTTTGTCTCCACCGACAATCTGCACTGAGTTCAAACGAAAGAATCGGTACCAAGTGATTAATCCAAAAACGAAAATGACCGTTCTTTTGATCAACAGATTATATCCGAAGCTGTCTTTTTTGAAAGGGTTTAACACGTGTACTAATTTCAGTGGTTCGGCAAATATACTTCTTAGGACAAAAGCCCCACTATTCTTGCCGTGATGATTGCAGTAGCACCCCAAATGACTTCCTCACCCCAGAGGTATGCCGGAACTTTCACCTTTCCGTATTTCGTCGGAACCGTAGCCTTTCCAATGAGTTCGCCCGATTTCAACACCTCTAGTGGTATGGAAAAGGTGTATGCCACTTCATTGGGATCCAGGACCAATTCTGGTAGCTCTCGAGAATAGCCGATGTAAGGATGTACAATAAAGTTTGACGGAGGTATGTAAAGGGGGTCCAGCTTACGTATCACTTTTACGCTTTGTTCAGGAATCCCTACTTCTTCTGCCGTTTCTCGCAAAGCGGTCTGCTCGTAGCTCGAATCGCTTGCTTCCTTTCTACCCCCAGGAAAACTAATCTGTCCTCCGTGTGTGCCGTCGTAAGGAGGACGCTTCATGAACAACAGTTCAAGCCCTTGCGACCCTTCAAAAAGATGCGCCAGCACGGCCGCCTTTTTGGCACGGTCCATCGTTTTTTGTGAGGTGTGCACCATCTTGCGAAACCAAGGCATCATTGGATTTTTAAACGAGGGGTCCTCGTTTGTGTGGGCCAGCTTAGAAAGGAGTTGATCTGTGTTCACTGAATAAATGTACCGAAACGTGCATTGGCCATGAACTTTCCATACAATTTTTGTTATCTATTAAAGTCCTAGCCCCCATAAGATATGACTATTACTCAATTCCGTTACATCGTAGCTGTCGACAACCACCGCCATTTCGCGCGTGCTGCCGAGGCTTGTTTTGTTACCCAGCCGACTTTGAGTATGCAGATCCAGAAGCTCGAAGAAGAGCTCGATATCTTAATCTTCGACCGTTCAAAGCAACCTATTGTTCCTACCCCATTGGGTGAAAAAATCTTGGAACAAGCCAGGAAAGTATTGCAGGAAGCTGCTGTGCTTGAGCACATGTCCAAACAAATTAAGGGAACGTTCGAGGGGGATCTTCGATTGGCAGTTATACCAACCATTGCTCCTAGCCTATTGCCGCGATTCTTGGTAGAGTTCAACCAAGCATTTCCTAAAATCAAGTTGTTTGTTGAGGAAATGAAAACAGCCGATATGATTGAGGCCCTGCGCAAAGACCGTATCGATGTTGGTATTGCGGCTACGCCTTTGGAGGAACGAGGAATCGTGGAAAAGCCACTGTACCACGAGCCATTTGTGGCTTTCGTACCGAGCTACCATAAGTTTGCCAAGGATAGGTTCTTATTGGCCTCGGAAATTAATCCAGATGAATTGCTCTTATTGAACGAAGGACATTGCTTTAGAAACAGCGTGCTTTCGTTGTGTAACCCTAAAAACCTCAATGGCGACGGGATTCACATGGAAAGTGGACACTTCGACACTTTGGTCAAATTAGCCGATAAGGGTATGGGCATGACTCTATTGCCTTATTTGACGGGCATCGACCTTAACGACCGCTACAAGGGATCTATCAAGCCCATTGCAGAGCCTACACCTACCAGACAGGTGAGTCTGATACATTCGCGCACACAGCTCAAACTTGAGTGGATTCAAGCGCTAGAAAAAGTCATTCTCAAAAACTTACCGAAGAAAGTACTCGAATCCCCAGAGCAAGTCGTTAGCCCATTGTAATGAGCACCATGCCAAGGGCGACGAGAATGGCAACAGCAATGATGTTGAGTATTATTCCTCTTGCCATCATATAGCTTACGGTCAATTTACCCGTAGAGAACACTATAGCATTTGGCGGTGTGGCCATTGGAAGCATAAAAGCACAACTCGCTCCCAGAACCAAGGGCACACTCAAAATTTCCATAGACCAGCCAAACGTCAGGGATAGGCTTAGTACAAGCGGCATCAACGCACTTACCAATGCCATATTACTCAGTAATTCAGTAGCGAAAACTCCTAGAAGTGCCATGATGATTACCCAGAACAAGATGGGTATGTTTTCGAAGGACTTCATTCCAACCTCCAAAGCCTCGAACCAATAGCTCTGTTGCAAGGTACCGGCCAAGGCCAGTCCGCCTCCAAAAAGAATCAAGATGCCCCAAGGAAGCTTAGACGTGCTCTCCCAATCCAGAAGGTTTTTACCCGATTCCCCTGTGAGACTAAAGAGCAATACAGCAGCAAGCAGAGAAATCCCCGTGTCCGACCAATGAATATGTGCACTCAAGGCACCTAAATAGGGCCGCATGATCCACAACAAAGCCGTTGAGGTGAATATGATGGCCACTTTTCTCTGCGCCTTATTCATGGATCCCAAGCGATCCCACTCCTGTTGTAAATAGTGTTCTGTTTCCTTTTGTTCTTGACTAGAAAGTGCAAGTGTCTTTAAGCTACGCGAGAGAATAGTGTATGCTGTCAATCCAATAGTTAATGCAGCGGACAGCCCGATAGGAAGCCATTCTACAAATCCTATTTGACGGTCTAAATGCTCACTTAAGAATCCCGCAAAAATCATATTGGGCGGCGTACCTATAATTGTTGCCATTCCACCAATGTTGGCGGCCCAGGCTATGCTTAACAGTAAGGGGCGTTCCATTTTTTCGGCTGACGCCTTCGGAAGAACAGCTAAGACACTCGTCGCAATAGGAAGCATCATTATGGAGGTCGCGGTGTTACTAATCCACATGGACATGAAGGCAGTACTGAGCATAAAGCCGGCTAGAAGACCGCGACTTCCCGTACCCGTTCTTCGTAAAATCCAAAGCGCGATACGGTAATGCAGATTAGTTTCTTCAAGAGCTCTCGCAATGATAAATCCACCAAAAAATAGATAGACCAAAGGATGGGCATAGTACGACGACATACTTTTTGCTTCCATCAGTCCAAAAAGCGGAAAGAGAAGCAAAGGCAAAAGCGCAGTAACCGCAAGATGCACGGTCTCAGATATCCACCAAATAAGCATCCAAGCAGTAATCCCTAATAAAACAAAGTGTGATTCAAAACCGCCAAAGAAGGCAATAATAAAAGCCGAGATTGGCCCTGCAAGGCGTATTAAGGATGTATTTTTGTTGCTCATTGAGTGCGTATGAAATTGGTTTTTGCAACCCACAATGCGGGTAAGTTACGAGAGGTTAAGGAATTAATTGGACACAAATACGAAGTTATTGGTCTGAGTGAACTCGATGACCTCGAAGAGATTCCTGAAAACGAACCAACGCTGCAGGGCAATGCTTTGGTAAAAGCACGGACTGTCTGGAATAAATACGGCCTGGCCTGTTTTTCGGACGATACTGGATTAGAAATTGATGCTTTAAACGGTGCACCAGGCGTTTACAGTGCCCGTTATGCAGGATCTTCCAAAGACCCTGAACAAAACATGGCCAAAGTGCTGAGCGAACTTGAGAAAAAAGAAGACCGCTCGGCGCAATTCCGTACCGCTGTTGCACTCATTATCGACGGCAAAGAACATCTATTCGAAGGCATTGTACGCGGAAAGATCGCGAGAGAAAAATCCGGTCAACAAGGTTTTGGGTACGATCCAATTTTTATCCCCGAGGGGTACACAGAGAGTTTTGCTGAAATGGACAATGCCAAGAAGAACAGCATGAGCCACCGCGGACGCGCCATTGCCAAGCTCGTGGAGTTTTTGATTTAGTCCTCTTCGATTTCGTCAGGATTCGAGAAGAAGCTGAAATTCACATGACCGTATCGGCGGTGTTCGGTGAATCCAGGTAGGTGACTTAAATCGGTTTGGTCGCTATGCTCAATAATTGCTTCACCCCCCTCAGCCAACAGCTTGTGGTCAATAATGCCCTTTGCTAAATCTTCGTAGTGCTCCCATTCATAGGGAGGATCTGCAAAGACAATATCGTATTGCGTAGCATTCCTGCGCACCCACTGTAAGGCATCGGATTGAACCGTCTGTATAGAGGCGCCTAATTCTTCATTCGTTTTTGCAATGAACCGGACGCAGTCGCGGTGCATGTCTACCGCCACAATTTCCTCTGTTCCTCGAGATGCAAATTCGTACGAGATGTTTCCGGTTCCGGAAAACAAGTCTAGGACACGAAGGTCTTCAAAATAGTATCGGTTATTGAGAATATTGAACAGGCTCTCTTTCCCAAAGTCGGTTGTAGGACGCGTAGGAAGGTTCTTTGGAGCAGTAATACGCTTTCCGCGCCATTTTCCACTAACTATTCTCATAATCGTAACAAAGGACCGTAAGATTCTATATCCACTTTATTCAGCGCCGAACTTAGCTTGACATACTTATCGGCTTTAATCGATTTTACCACTTTAAAGTAGGGTTTGACAAATGCCAATGCTTTCTGGTGACCCAGTCCACAGACCTCTACCGTTAATTTTTCGCGGTCCCAACCCAACTGCTCAGTAATATTACCGAGGTGGTACAACAGTTCTTCATTCGAAGAAGTGGGTAGTGTATTCACGAGTTGAAAGCCTTTCGCATCCGCTGCGAAGTAGGTAGCTGTTGTCGATTCAAGATTCACCCATAACCTCGGCGCTGAGGCCTTCGGAAGGCGCTCCATCTGAACAAGCCAGTTGTGCCCAACATCCTTTGAAGCATTGTGCGTCAATGCATAAACTTCCACCGCTAGGGATTCGGAAGAAAAAACACGATCTGCTTCGCTTCCTAGCAATGTTTTGGTCCACTTTTTATCCTTGGTTCCTAGGGCTTTCGGCAAAAGTGCTGATTGAGCGAATTCTTGAGCCTTCAAAACTGATCCCGGCAGCTCTGAGAACGACGCCAAAAGCTCCTCAAACGGATTTTCGGTCAATTCCGCGGCAGGCACGAAACCAATCATATACAACTGCTTGGTTTTGGTGTTTTTAACCAAAAAAGAAAGTCCATCCTGCTGGCGCAGGATGGACAATGTGCAGTTTTCCGCTTTCGCCGATTCGAAAGCTGGATCAATATTATTCTGTCTTACAACGTGTGTTCTCGTAGTTACCACTGATGGTTGGTTCTGTTAGCGACCCGATTGTCCAAGCGTCGTTTTCTACTTTCTTGTATGCCTGCGGGTATTCTTCTGCAATATCAGCAAAAATAACTTTGTAAGGAGCGCTTACTTCAAACGTAGCTACATCCACGCCATTCTTGTTGATTTCAGAAGCATCCATAGTAAATGTTGAATCTGTTCCTGAAATGTTTCTCAAGGTTTCTGCAATGAATCCTTCACCGAACAACTGTGTGCTCACTGACTCTTGACCTAGAACGCGGATGATTACAGAGTCCTTATTCATGTCCTTCTGGTAAATCTTATCGTAGTACATGAACGAGGTATCCTTACGCTCGATAATGCTGATAAAACCAGTATCTACAAATCCAACTAGTTCATCGATAGATGCACAGTAAGTTCCAAATTCGCTTTTGTAGGCAAGTTGCGCTTCGCGAATGCTCTCTAATTGTTCCGTAACCTCACACAATCTCGTATTTTCAATACGCTGAAAGTTGATAGGTTGCATAATACTTTGGTAGATTCGTACGGTCAGCAATACTGACGTTACGATTAGAACTGCTTTAATTCCGAGTTGTACCTTTGAATTCATTGTTATCGTTCAGGATTAATCGCCTCAAAACTACAATATTTTTTCATTGCTTACACCGCAAAGTACATACGCAGATTTAAAGGGTTTCTTTCCCTTCGAACCCACTGAGGATCAAGATGTTTTACTCAAAAAATTGGCACTATACCTCAGCGTAAAGCGCATACATCCAGAGGTTCTCATTGTCAAAGGGTATGCGGGTACTGGAAAAACTACGGTTCTGCGATCTGTAGTGGCTGCGCATAAGAAACACCAACGAAAAATAGTATTGATGGCACCCACGGGTCGTGCGGCGAAAGTTATGAGTGGTGCTGCCGGTAAAAATGCATTTACCATCCACCGTAGTCTCTATCGCCCTAGCGTGAGTAATGGCGGCGTTGCCAACTTTGTATTATCGAACAATCCCCACAAGAACACCACCTTCGTGGTGGACGAAGCCGGTCTAGTGGCGACAAACAACGACAGCACCTTAGGCGGCAACTCATTGCTTGAAGATTTGCTCACCTATGTCTTTTCGGATCCTTCGAACGGTCTAGTCTTGGTGGGTGATCCTGCCCAGCTTCCTCCGGTTGGCCAGCCGCAGAGTCCAGCGCTTAGTGCAGATTGGTTCATTGGCGCAGGTATTAATGCTGCAGAACACACCCTGAGGATGGTCGTTCGTCAAGCATTGGACAGTCACATCTTAAAGAATGCAACACAGCTTCGAGAGCTGATTGAATCGGATTCATCAGAACCGCCAAAACTGATTCCTGGAGAAGATTTTATCCAAGTCGAGGATGGATATCACCTGCAAGAAATCTTTGAACAGCTCTACGCATCAAAAAGCGAGGGAAATACCATGGTCGTTCGAAGCAACAAAAAAGCCAATAACTACAATCAAGGTATACGAGGTCGAATCAAATTTCAAGAAGATCAAATTAGTGCTGGGGACCAATTCATGGTGGTCCGAAACAACTATTTCTGGTTGCCTGAAACCTCAAAAATGGGATTCATTGCCAATGGAGAAATAGGTGAAGTGCGATCAATCCGAAACGTTCATGAGCGCTATGGGTTGACTTTTTGCGAAGCTACTGTAGTATTTGTAGACTACCCTTCGGAAGACGCTATCGATGTCATCCTCAATCTAAGTACACTGAGTTCTGAAGGCCCAGCCCTGAGCAGCGCGCAGAGCAACTCGTTGTACGAACAAATGCTTGCGAAGTTCTCCTACCTCAGCTCAAAGAAAAAGATCTACGAGGCCATAAAGAACGACCCGTACTACAACGCACTTCAAGTCAAGTTTAGCTACGTGATCACCTGTCATAAAAGTCAGGGCGGCCAATGGGAACAGGTCATTATCGAACATCCATATCTGCCCGATGGGCCGTCACCAATCTATTACAAATGGCTCTACACGGCATTAACAAGGGCTTCTCAGAAAGCTTATTTATTAGGATTCCCTCCGGATTGGTTTGACGTATCTTAGCGGCCTTATCACAGTACCATGAAATACATCATTAGTCGAATTATTTTAGGCCTCATTGGCTGGAAGGTTGTCGCCCCTGAGGAGATTAAAAAGAAGGCAAGGAACACCGTAACAATCGCTGCTCCACATACTTCAAACTTCGATACCTTCCTCGCACTCGGTACCTTTTGGCAAATGCGTCTGCCCATGAAGTTCCTTATCAAGGATTTTTACACGAAGTGGTATTTCTTTGGGTTCTTCACTTGGCTTGGTGCTATCGGGGTGAACAGAGAGCAACGTTCTAACCTGGTTGCTACGAGCGCTCAGCTGATGAAAGAGGGCGATATCAATCTCATTGTGAGTCCTGAGGGCACTCGCAGCTACGCGGAAAAGTGGAAAAGCGGATTTTACTACATCGCAAAAGAAGCAGGAGTAGATATTAGCCTTGGCTTTGTTGATTACAAAAACAAACGGGCAGGAATCACCAAGGTCATTTCACCAACAACTTTGGAGGAGACGAAAGCAGAATTGACCGAATTCTATAAAGACATCCAGGGCAAGTATCCTGAGAAGTTTAATACAAACATGAAGTAGTGGCACGAGCGGCGTTACATTTTCCAGAGGCGTTGACTGCATGCATCCAACTCAAAAAGGAAGGGGATCAGGAGCTCATCTTTGACGCCGTCCGAAAAAAGTGGCTGGTATGCACACCGGAGGAATGGGTACGCCAGCATGCGGTTCAATACTTGGTGGCTTTAGGATATAGTATTCATCACCTACAAGTAGAGAGTGGCTTAAAAACAGGGTTCAATTCAAAGCGCAGTGATATTATCGCCAACATTGATGGTAAACCAGAGGTGCTGGTCGAATGCAAAGCACCAGAAGTCCCTCTGAGTCAGAAAACCTTCAATCAGGCGTTCAACTACAACAATACCATTGGGGCACCGCTAATCTGGTTGACCAACGGTTTACAACATCTCTATTGGGACTGTAAAAACAACAGACAACTCGAGCAGTTGCCTAACAACGCCTAGCGCAGTCGATCCAGCGAACGAACCTTCGCCTCGTCTTTCTGTATGCCTTTTGAGGCCAAAAATGCCAATACAATATTGACAAACGGCACTACAACACCCCATGAGGCTGCAGCACCTTCGCTTTGAATGATCCAAATTAGTGCGCCTAGGACTACGAGACTGACCAACATACCCAAGCGTACGATGAGCAATTGTAGGTTGCGATTGTTGTACAAAAGAATGGACCCAGAAAACAATGCCATCGATCCTCCGAAGCCGCCAAAGGTCGATGCATTGGCCGTTGCAGCAAATGTTGCACCTTCCAAAGCGTACATAGGTAGTACGAATGCTGCCAATGCGCTAAGGATTGCAGCGGCGAATAAATAAAGCGTCTGAATGCGTTGAATCATGGGTTAAATATTTTGACAAAGTTGAAAAAAAATCGGCTTTACCCCACCCAATAGTGCGAAACTCACTATTATTGTAGAACAATGATCGAAGGAAACCTACCTATCGGTTTCTTTTACAATTATTCCCACACACATGTTGACTGAAAAAGATTTGCAATCGCGCAAATTGCCTGAATTAAAAGAATTGGGCAGTAAACTAGAGATACCAAAAGCCAAAACCATGAAAAAAGGCGAGTTGGTAGATGCCATTAAAGTGAAGCTGAATATTACGTCTGAGGCACAAGCGCCAAAGGACGAAGCTCAGGAAGCCAAACCCGAAAAAGCACCGAAAAAAGAGGCCGCTTCAGAAGGTGGTGACCAAAAAGAAGGCCGTAAGGAGCGCCATCAGGGCGATCACCAAAACCGCAAAGGACATAAAAACGACCGCAATCGCAACAATCATAACAACAACCGTCGTCGACCGAAAGAATTTCACTTTGAGGGCATCATTGCCAACGAAGGTGTTCTAGAGATCATGCCCGACGGCTATGGATTCTTAAGAAGTTCAGATTACAACTACTTGAACTCTCCGGATGATATTTATGTGAGCCAAAACCAGATCCGAAGCATGGGTCTAAAAACAGGGGATACCGTAAGCGGAGAAGTTCGTCCTCCACGTGAAGGTGAAAAATACTTCCCACTTGTGAAGGTGAACAGCATTAACGGCCGTAGCCCTGAATTTGTAAGGGATCGTGTAGCCTTCGAGCATTTGACTCCTCTGTTCCCGAACGAAAAATTTGACATTACTTCACGTCAATCCTCAACTTCCACGCGCATTATTGACCTCTTCTCTCCTATCGGAAAAGGACAGCGTGGTCTACTCGTAGCTCAACCAAAGACTGGTAAAACTACGTTGATGAAAGAGGTGGCCAACGCCATTGCAGCGAACCACCCAGAGGCGTATATGATTGTGCTTCTCATCGACGAACGTCCGGAAGAGGTAACCGACATGTCACGCAGCGTAAATGCGGAGGTTGTAGCTTCTACGTTTGATGAGCCTGCAGACCGTCATGTTAAGGTGGCCAACATCGTCCTAGAAAAGGCGAAGCGCATGACCGAATGTGGTCATGATGTGATTATCATGCTCGATTCTATTACACGCCTTGCTCGTGCTTACAATACCGTGAGCCCTGCCTCAGGGAAGATTCTTTCAGGTGGTGTGGATGCCAATGCACTGCAAAAGCCGAAGCGCTTCTTTGGTGCTGCACGTAACATTGAAGGCGGTGGTTCATTAACCATTCTAGCGACAGCTCTAATCGATACCGGTTCGAAAATGGACGAAGTGATCTTCGAAGAATTTAAAGGAACAGGTAACATGGAGATGCAGTTGGATCGTCGTATTGCGAACCGTCGCATTTGGCCAGCTATTAACCTCATCGAAAGTGGTACCCGTAAGGAAGACCTTCTTTTGGCACCAGATGTACTACAACGCATGTGGATCATGAGAAAATATTTGGCAGACATGACCCCTATCGAGGCCATGGAGTTCCTAAACGACCGTATGCGTCAAACGAAGGACAATGCAGAATTCTTGATTTCAATGAACGGCTAAACAGGGCTGATTTTGATATGCATAGAACCGGCGCCCGATGGGCGCCGGTTTTTTTATACCTTAATGGAAACAAAACCTAAAACGATGAAAAAGATCTTTTTACTCGCTTCACTCCTTTTCGCAGCATTGGGAGCACAAGCACAATCCGTGGAAGTCTCTCTAGGGACAGGCGCGTTATTGAATAGCCAACTCAAGCTTGAGGGCATGTACCACTTAGACGATATGAAAACCGTCAATTTAGAGATGCGCTTAATCAACAATGAGCTGACGTCTGATGATGAAACCGTTCTCGCCGCAGCTACAGGATTCGTATTGAGCCCTGAGTTTATCATGTATTTTGACAACTCTGGAGATGATAATGAAGGTATGTACCTCGGTGCCTATGCTCGATTTAAATCTATGGCTACCTCCGGTTGGGAAGAAATAGATGATAATTTGAATCTGGTGGCCGCAAACTTCACACAGACAGCCCTTGGTGTAGGATTAAACCTTGGTTGGCACGGTGCCCTAGAAAATGGAATCACTGTTAGGGTTTATGCAGGTGCAGGCTACAATGCAGTAAATACCATTACTCATACAGATACGTATGAATCTGCCCTTTCATTGATCTACGGCGTACCATTCCATGTGCGCTCGGGAATCAATATTGGATATAGATTCTAGAGATCAATCAAAAGAAAAAAAGACAGGCGCCCATCGGGCGCCTGTTTTGTTATACCTCGCTGGCAAATTGCTTTTCGTAGAGATTGAAGTAGGCGCCTTCTTTC
>WTIZ01000066.1:59115-113295 GCA_011525035.1 Cryomorphaceae bacterium
TTATACCTCGCTGGCAAATTGCTTTTCGTAGAGATTGAAGTAGGCGCCTTCTTTCGCTAGGAGTTCGCTGTGGTTCCCCACCTCTATCACCTGGCCTTTATCTAAAACAATGATGCGATCTGCGTGCTGTATGGTGGACAGTCTGTGGGCGATGATCACAGAGGTTCTATCCTTGGTTAACGCTATTAATGCACGTTGAATGAGTTCTTCTGTATGAGAATCAATACTCGAAGTGGCCTCATCGAGAATCAGAACTTTTGGGTTGGTCACATAAGCTCGTAAAAAGGCAAGAAGCTGACGCTGGCCTGCAGACAGCACACCGCCGCGCTCCTGAACATTATAATCTAAACCTTCAGGGAGCTCTTCAATAAATTCTGAAATACCAATGGCTTCAGCTGCCTTGAGTAGCACCTCGTCAGAAATGTGCTCGTCGCCAAGAACGATATTCGCGCGCACGGTATCCGAGAATAAGAAGACGTCCTGAAGAACCAAAGCAAGCTGCTCACGAAGGGCATGAACATTAATTTTCTTCAGCTCGATACCGTCTATGGTGATTGATCCATCGCTGTACGGATAGAAGCCCATGAGCGCGGAGATGATGGTACTCTTTCCTGCCCCAGTGGCCCCCACTATAGCGACTGTTTCTCCTTGAGCCACCTCAAAGCTTACATCTTTAAGGATAGGCTCGTCCGGATTGTAGCTGAAATGGACGTTTTTAAAGGCAATTTCACCCTGTAAGTCCTCTATTTCGTGAGTACCGTTGGGCTCAATTTCATGATTGCTATCGAGCAGCTTTAGGACACGTTCCGAGGCAACCATACCCATCTGCAAGGTGTTGAATCGGTCAGCCAGTTGACGAAGTGGTCTAAAGAGCATCCCTATGAAAATGATGATCGCCGTAAGTTCTCCGACCGTTACGGTGCCGCCGGTTGCAGCATTCATACCGCCGTACCAAACTGCCAAACCAATGGACATAGCGCTAAGGACCTCGATGATTGGAAAAAACAGGGCGTAGTAGAAAATACTTTCAATGTTTGCCTTGCGATGCCGGTCGTTGATTTCCTTGAACTTATCCATTTCTTGGTCCTCACGACCAAAGGCTTGAACGATGGACATACCACTTAAGTGCTCTTGAACGAAGGTGTTGAGATTGCTTACCTCAGTACGTACTTTTTGAAACGCCCCTTTAATTCCACGTTGAAACCAGCGGGTGGCTACGAAGAGCACAGGTATTACACTTAAGCTCACCAATACCAAAATTGGATTGAAGAAGAAGAACATGGCTCCAAGCATCACTAAAATGCGGAACAAATCACCGAAGATTACCAGAATACCTTGGGAGAAAATTTGTGATATGGTTTCAATATCGGAGACAACCCTAGTCACAAGTTGACCGATAGGTGTACGGTCGTAAAATCCCAAACGAAACGTCTGAAGCTTGTCGTAGAGTTCTATTCGGATGTCCTTAATAATGCTTTGTCCGAGCCAATTGGCGGCATACATGAAACCGAATTGGCCAAGAGCTTCAATAACCAGTAAAGAGACCAAAAGGAGCATCAAGCGTATGAGCTCTGGCGCGTCATTCATCAATATCGCATCATCAATAACGCTGCGAATGAGGATGGGGCGAGCTGTCCCTAACCCACCCAAGGCTATGGTTAAAAAAACGGCGAAAATAAAAAGCGCTCTATAGGGCCTGGCATAGGCCATCACCTTTAGAAAGAGCTTAAAGTCAAATGCTTTTCCGCCGACCTGAGACATGTTAGAGGTTATTATAGGTTACGTTAGATAGATATAAGCCATGAGCGGGGGCACTGGTTCCCATTGCACCACGATTTTTTTGCTGAAGCCTACTCTGAAAGTCTTCTACTGTCCATTTTCCGCGTCCCACTTCATACAAAGAGCCCACTATTGCGCGCACCATGTTTCGCAAGAAACGGTCTGCGGTAATGTGAAAGATCCATAGATCACCGTGTTGCACCCACCTTGCTTTGGTGACGTTACACAGTGTCGTTTTGTTATCAGAACCGCTCTTGCAAAAACTGGCAAAGTCCTCTTCTTGAAGCAGAAGTGCAGCAGCGGCATTCATTTGAGCTACATCAGGCATCTTATCCACCATCCATGCCGCATCTCTGTGGAAAGGCGAACCGTTGTCGCACATGTAATATTCGTAACTGCGGGAGACTGCGTCAAAACGAGCATGCCAATCACTGGCTACTTCACGAGCTTCAAAAATGCGGATGGCCGGATCTAAGAATCGGTTTAATCGGTGTACTAAGTGATCCAAATCTTTAACATTTGTGGCCAATTCCGGCTTCCAGTCAAAGTGAACATACATCTCCTTGGCATGGACACCCGTATCCGTGCGGCCCGCACCCATAGAGGAAATAGGTTGATTTAAAAGCTTCGAAAGCGCATCGTCGAGATCGCCCTGAGCCGTGCGGTCGCTTGGCTGTATCTGCCAACCGCAAAATGGGGCGCCGTCAAAGGCCAATCTCAGGAGTGTTCTCATTACTTTTGGTACTCGTTGATACGCCAAAGGTACGCTTGTGCAGGAAAAAAGGACAAAAATCTTGTTGCTCTCTGACAATCATAGTCACATGGACGACCGTGTGCTTGAATTTTGTAGCCAGGTTGATATGATCTGGCATGCCGGGGATATAGGATCGCACGAAAGTATGGATGCCTTGGAGGCCACGGGCAAACCGGTGGTTGCCGTATATGGCAACATCGACGACCACACCATGCGTGCACGATACCCAGAGCATCAGAAGTTCTTCTTAAACGGTGTGAAAGTATGGATGACCCATATCGGAGGCTATCCACCTAAGTACAACATGCGCACCAGAGAAGCCATTCGCAAGGAAAAACCCGACCTGTTTATCTGTGGTCACAGTCATATTCTCAAGGTGGTCAATGACCCTAAGATTGATTGTTTACATATGAATCCCGGTGCTTTCGGACACCATGGATTTCATAAAGTCAGAACCATGCTGCGCTTCGATATTGTTCAAAACCACCCCAATACCCGTGGAAAAGTGGAGAACCTAGAGGTGATAGAATTAGGAAAACGAGGGCAACTGCGCTAATTTTGCGCTTTAACGAAGAAACATATGTCTACTGCCTTACATGCCATCACTCCTGTAGATGGTCGCTATGCTTCAAAAACTGCAGAGTTAACCCATTATTTTTCAGAGTTCGCTTTGATTAAATACCGCGTTCGCGTGGAAATCGAATACTTCATCGCCCTTTGTGAGACTGGTGTTGAGCAGCTATCAGGTGTAGATTCAGATTTGTTTGAACCGCTTCGAGACATCTACCGCAACTTCCAAACTGAAGATGCGCAGAAAATCAAGGACATCGAGAAGGTAACCAACCACGATGTAAAAGCGGTGGAATACTTCATCAAAGAGAAGTTCGAAGGTTTGGGCTTAAGCCAGTACCAAGAATTCATCCATTTCGGACTGACTTCTCAAGACATCAACAATACCTCAGTGCCTTTGAGCATTAAGGACGCATTGAATGAGCTCATCTACCCGCAGCTTGAAGCCCTTATCGAAGCCATCGATGCAAGTGCTACTGCTTGGGACCACATTCCACTTTTAGCACGTACACATGGCCAGCCGGCCTCTCCTACCACATTAGGAAAAGAATTTAAAGTATTCACTGCCCGCTTGCGCGCACAGCTCGAGCAACTCAAAGCAGTACCGCACAGCGCAAAATTTGGTGGTGCTACAGGGAATTTCAATGCGCACACGGTGGCGTATCCAAATGGCGATTGGCACACGTGGGGCGATAACTTCGTAGCCAACTATTTGGGCCTATCGCGCAGCTATCCTACCACACAGATTGAGCATTACGACAACCTCGCTGCACAGTTCGATGCAATGAAGCGCATTAACAACATCTTTATTGACTTCTGCCGCGATGTTTGGACGTATGTAAGTATGGATTACTTCAAGCAGAAAATCAAGAAAGGTGAAGTGGGCTCGTCAGCGATGCCGCATAAGGTAAACCCAATTGATTTTGAAAATGCAGAAGGAAACCTTGGCCTAGCCAATGCGTTGTTGGAGCACTTAGCGGCGAAATTGCCTATTTCTCGCTTGCAACGTGACCTTACCGACTCAACGGTATTGCGTAACGTCGGTGTGCCTTACGGCCACCTAATGATTGCTATTGCGAGCATGAACAAGGGCTTGGGCAAACTCCTGGTTAACGAAGCCAAAATTGCGGCTGATCTCGAGGCCAACTGGGCTGTAGTGGCTGAGGCCATACAGAACATTCTTCGTCGCGAGGGCTACCCTAAGCCGTATGAAGCGTTGAAGGAATTGACCCGCACAAACAGTGCGATTACCGCTGAAAGCATCTCAGCATTTATTGATACCTTAGAGGTAAACGACAGCATTAAAGCCGAGTTGAAGGCCATTACGCCAAGCAACTACATCGGTCAGATGCGCTCTTAACCTATGAAGAAAAAGATATTTCAAGGGATTGCGGTCGTCGTTTTGGCGGCCGTTTTTTTTGGACTCTATGAATACTTCCGAACGCCTCAAACCGCATTAGAGCGTGAGGCAAGTCAAATTCTAGATTCACAGGAACTAGAGATGGCTGTGGGAATGGAAAACTTGATTCCTGGTGATGTTGCAGAAATTTCAGGCGAGATTATCGCGTCCGAAAGCCAAAGTGTTGAACTAATTGGCGGGGTAATTATTACCCGTAGTACAGAGGACCAAGCGAAGTGGCCCAAAGCAGGTTCTGCAACCTTCAAAGCAAAGTTTGACGGTGTTGAAGAGGACGAATTCTTTGGAGAACTCCTATACCGCTTCAGTGGCGGATTTCTTGTAAAAGGACTGCAGTCGGAGAATCTGAACCAGTCCAATAGCGAAGAATAGCGACAAAGCCAAGGCGCTGTTTCTCAAGTCTCCAGTCAACCATTCTAAAATCCCAATGGAGAACATCCCCACGGTCGTGGCGAGTTTTTCCATCACATCGTAAAAACTGAAGTACGTACTGTGGTCTTCAGTCTTGGGAAGCATCTTACTGTAGGTACTTCTCGAAAGGCTTTGTACCGCACCCATCACGAATCCAAGTCCCATGCCTACGGCGTAAAACTGATTGGCAGTCTGCACAAAGTACGCTCCGAAACAAATGACCATCCAGATCGCTACGCCTATGATAATAGCGAAGGTATTGGAAGTGCGTTCGCTCAATCGTGCAAAAACCGCGGCACCGGCGATGGCCACGAATTGGATAATGAGGATAGTAACAATCAATTGGCTGCTCTCTAATCCTAGTACTTTGGAACCAAATACTGCTGCCAAAAGAATGATGGTCTGCATCCCGGTCGAATACCAGAAAAAACCGCTCAAAAATCTACGCAACGCCGGCAATTCTCCCAATTCCTTGAGAACTACCAATAGCTCTTTCCAAGAAGTCCAGAATAACTTTGATTCAAAGTAGTCCTTCACTTCGTCTTTGGGCAATCGGCCTATGGCAGGCAATCCAAACCCCAACCACCATAAACCAGTGATTAGAAAGGAAACTCGTGTAGCAATGCCTGCATCGGCCAATCCAAACGTCTCTGGCATCTGAACTAGGGCCAAACAGAAAATGAGTAGCAAACCACTCCCTAAGTAGCCCAAGGAGAATCCACGAGCTGATAATCTATCCTGCATATCTTTTGGCGCTATGATGGGCAGGTAAGAATTGTAAAACACAAAGGACCCTGTGAATCCTAGACTAGCAAAAAAGGCCAGCACTAGTGCGAGACCGGGATTACTAGAAGTGAAGAAATACATAAGCATGGTACTAACACCCCCGGTAATCATAAAAGTGTTCATGAAGACCTTCCTGCGACCTGTTTTATCCGCCATTGCCCCTAGGTAAGGGCTAAGGATGCTGATGGTCAGAAATGAAGCTGCAATGACGTAATTGTAGATCACTGTATTCTCCCACTCCGCCCCTAAAAACCACACTCTGGCATCATTTTCTTTGGTGACTGCCTCGTAATAGATGGGAAGCAGCACGGTGCTAATGACTAATGAATACACAGAATTGGCCCAATCGTACATGGCCCAGCTGCGCTGAATCTTGTTAAATTTCATATGGTCTCAAAATACAAAAGGTTGAGGCACAATAATTGATTAACTTGGGCAAATAACCACCAAGACAAAATGAAAAAGTTTCTTCTCGCATTGTTCGTTCTAGGCGCTGGCTTTACCGCTAAGTCGCAGGACATGCTCATCTACAAGGACAAAACCATTGATGAAGTGACCATCATGGAGGTAACTCCGGACTTCATCAAGTACCGTGAATTTGGTTCCCCAGTGAACTCTGTCATCTTCACCATTGAAAAAGACTACTTGCAAAAAGTAGTTTTTGAAAGCGGACGAGTGATGGACTTTAGTCAGCAGATGATAGACGACGCTCGTGTTTATGCGGGACAACGTGACCGAGCTCTAAAGATTGACGTTGCAGGATTTAGTGCTAATTACACCTTTGTAACCTACGAACAAGCGGTGACCCCATCTACTTCATGGGAAGCCGGGTTCATTTTCATCGGTGCCGGTTACGAAAACCAAAATGGATGGAACGATGCCGAAAACGCTATGGGCGGGGCGAT
The DNA here is from genome assembly GCA_011525035.1 of Cryomorphaceae bacterium. GTDB lineage: Bacteria > Bacteroidota > Bacteroidia > Flavobacteriales > Schleiferiaceae > UBA10364. The sequence goes on from WTIZ01000066.1 coordinate 65,738, forward strand.
CAATATGGGGTACAAGTTCAAGCGCAGTCCGAACTTCTACATGCAACGCATGCGCTTCGGCCACATCATGCGAGGAACTTACGTTAAACCCAACCTATTTGTAACGACGTACAACTACGATAAAATAGATTACGACCACCCGCCAGATCCGGTGACGTTCATGTATCCTTCGACACGTGAAACAGCGGTAGCAGGTTCTCTACAAATGGACTTTGGAAACCAATTGGTTTTCGCTGACCAATTCGTTTTAGACTATGCAGCAGGTATTGGTTACGGATTTACTACTAAAGACTCATGGAATCCTTCGAACTACGGATTCTTAGGCGGTGCTGGACCTCAAATGGGTTCTCCGTACACCTTTAGCTTCACGCTACGCGTAGGTTATTTGATGAATGGCAAATAATTGACTTACCGATAAAGAGCAATAAAAAAGCCCGGCGCACTGCGCCGGGCTTTTTAGTATCTAGTCCGCTTTGGATTAAGCGTTCTGTGCTTTGATCAAGTTCAATGCAGAACCTGCCTTGAACCACTCAATCTGCTGTGCATTGTACGTGTGGTTCAACTTGATAGAATCTGTAGAACCATCAGCATGAACAACCTCTAGCGTCAATTGCTTGCCTGGGGCAAACTCAACCAAGTCTGTGAAGTTGAACGTATCGTCTACCTGGATCAAATCGTAATCTGCTTCGTTATCGAAGGTCAGACCCAACATACCCTGCTTCTTCAAGTTCGTTTCGTGGATACGAGCAAATGACTTCACGATCACCGCGCGAACGCCTAGGTGACGTGGCTCCATTGCCGCGTGCTCACGTGAAGAACCTTCACCGTAGTTGTGATCACCCACAACGATAGAAGGAACACCCGCTGCTTTGTATGCACGAGCTACATTAGGTACCTCATCCACTGAACCGTCCAATTGGTTCGTTACAGCGTTGGTCTCTTTAGTGTAAGCGTTTACTGCACCGATCAAACAGTTGTTTGAAATGTTATCAAGGTGACCGCGGTAACGCAACCATGGACCTGCCATAGAGATGTGATCCGTAGTACACTTACCAAAGGCCTTGATCAAAAGCTTCGCGCCTTCGATGTTGGCACCGTCCCATGGAGCGAATGGGCTCAATAGTTGTAGACGCTGTGAATCTGGGTTCACAACCACTTCTACACCTGAACCGTCCTCTGCAGGAGCTTGGTAACCGTTGTCCTCTACATCAAAACCAGCCGATGGCAATTCGTGACCTGTTGGCTCTGCCAATTTCACCTCTTCGCCATTTGCGTTGGTCAATGTATCTGTAACTGGGTTGAAATCTAGCTTACCAGAGATTGCGATTGCTGCAACCATTTCTGGTGAAGTAACGAATGCGTGTGTGTTCGGGTTACCGTCCGCACGCTTCGCGAAGTTTCTGTTGAACGAGTGAACGATAGAGTTTTTCTCTTGCTTCTCAGCACCTTCACGTGCCCACTGTCCGATACATGGACCACAAGCGTTGGTAAAGATTCTCGTTCCCTCTAGTTTGTTGAACGTATCGATCAAACCGTCACGCTCTGCAGTGTAACGCACTTGCTCAGAACCTGGGTTGATACCCAAGATCGCCTTTGGAGCAATGCCTTTCTCCACTGCATCAGCAACGATAGAAGCAGCACGCGTCAAATCTTCGTACGAAGAGTTGGTACATGAACCGATCAAGGCCCACTCAATATCCGTTGGCCAATCGTTTGCTGCAGCTTTCTCCTTCATCTCAGCAACTGGTGTAGCGAGATCTGGAGTAAACGGTCCGTTCAAATGCGGCGTCAATTCGTCTAGGTTGATTTCGATCACTTGGTCGAAGTACTGCTCAGGGTTTGCGTACACCTCAGCATCACCCGTCAAGTGCTCAGCTACTGCATCAGCAGCATCTACTACATCTTGACGACCAGTTGCTGCTAAATAGCGACGCATGCTGTCGTCGTAACCGAATGTTGAAGTCGTTGCACCGATCTCAGCACCCATGTTACAGATGGTTCCTTTACCTGTAGCACTCAAGCTCTCTGCACCCTCACCGAAGTACTCAACAATACATCCTGTACCGCCTTTCACCGTGAGGATACCTGCCACCTTCAAGATGACATCCTTCGGCGCAGTCCAACCGTTCAAACGACCGGTGAGCTTCACACCAATAAGTTTCGGGAATTTGAGTTCCCAAGGCATACCTGCCATTACATCTACAGCATCTGCACCACCTACACCGATAGCAACCATACCTAGACCCCCAGCGTTTACTGTGTGAGAATCGGTACCGATCATCATACCGCCTGGGAAGGCATAGTTCTCAAGAACTACCTGGTGGATAATACCAGCACCTGGCTTCCAGAAGCCGATGCCGTATTTGTTACATACTGAAGAAAGGAAGTTGAATACCTCGTTATTCTTGTTGATTCCGTCTTGCAAATCTTTGTCTGCACCTATTCTCGCTTGGATCAAGTGATCCGCATGAGCTGTAGAAGGAACCGCTACTTTGTCTTTACCTGCTTGCATGAATTGCAACAAAGCCATTTGAGCCGTTGCATCTTGCATCGCTACACGGTCAGGAGCGAAATCTACATAGCTAGCACCACGGTCAAAAGCCTGGTTTGCTGCTCCGTCCCAAAGGTGAGCGTATAAAATTTTCTCAGAAAGTGTAAGTGGCTTGCCCACTGCTTCACGAGCAGCAGCAATGCGCTCAGGATAGCGCTCATACACTTTGCGAATCATGTCGATATCGAATGTCATATCAGAGTGGTTTTTCGCGTTAGTGGCACGAATTTACTACATAAATAGACTCGTTCAGCATGAGTTTTAGCTAAGATGTAATAGCTACAAACTATTCCCGAAAGAATCTCAAAAAGAGACACTTAGAAATGCGAAATCAGAAAAATAATGGGACTTTAATTCCGAATTAAGGAATTAGCACTTTTAAATTGTGGTGCCAATTTTCGCCTTCAACGCGCAATACGTGAATTCCAGTACTCCATCCCAACGTACTTAGGTGGTGAGAAGCCTTAGGATCAGCATTGTACAGCTCCTTGCCTTGCATATCGAAGATGCGTAAACCAATAGGTGAATCTGTACTTACATTCATAGAATGACCGTCCTGAGCAACACGAAGATTGCGCAACACGCGGTCCATCACATCAAGAAGTTCAAAAGCAACAGTAAAGGAAGTATCCTTCTCAGGGTTGAAACTCCAATCCTTGATGGTGAAGCTCTTCGCACTATCAGCCACATCCATACGCAGCCATCCAAAACATGCGCTATCATCCTTCAAGATGCGCAACCCTAAGTAACCGTCTGTTACTGGACCTGCCCAGTTGGAATTCGGATAAGCAACACCGTCGACCAAGAACGCCATGTACCCTACTTTCAATGAGTTATTGATGCCAGAGAATCCAGCACTCGGGTTCAATACTGTTCCAGGAACCGCATTAGCCACATAGTTGAAGCTATTCGCAGCAGCGCCCAATGCAAGATTTCCTTCAATACTGTCGCCAGGGCGCAGAAGGATGGAAGTTACATTGCCTAATTGGCCACCGTTAAGAACGTGTTCAATGGTAAAGTCAACGATGGTATCGCCGTCTAAATCCAATTCAAAAATGCCATCAACAACAGTAGTGTCGTCGATATCTGTATACAGCAATTGTGCTTGTGCAGAATTCGCTCCAAGGACTGCAGCAGCAGCGCCTAAGTACGAGGAGATTTTCTTGGATTTGTCATTCATGTCGGCAAATATAGCTTAAAAGCGCCTGAGCTGTGGGGAAATAACAGTCTTTAACAACGAAATATCAACCTTCTTATTCACTGCGGAACTCAGGGCCTTTAGTGAGTGATCAAGTGCGCTACTCGTCTCTCCTGATTCCACCGCTTGGAGCAAGGACTCAAAAGACAGATCAATGATTTCATTATACGGGTCCAATTCTAATACCAAAGCCGTCTTCTCAAACTCTTCGGACCAATTCACCTTTTCCTGCCAGCCCAGTGGAACCTGCTCATTCCCTTTCATTCTTCGCTGACTTTGAAGGACAGCATCTAGATCTCGGTGCATACGGACTACCACCTTTCGCCCTTTGGGCAGGGGCGCCTGGCGCAAGAGTGGCTCCACAATCTTGATGGCTTTGCCGCGCTGGGCATCCAACCATCCCGCATCTAGTTCCCACTGGCGCACCTTTTCGTGCTCAAAATACCCCTTGGCATTGTGCTCGTCTTCACTTCGTACGCCATCCGAAACGGCAGCAACCCCACAAGCCTCAAGCAATTGCATCGCCAAGGAAGTACCGCTGCGCGGCGGGCCAGTGACAATAAATAAAGGCTCCTTCTCTTCAACCTCTAGCAGCTTCATCTGTAGCGCCTTCGCCGTACCAGCTTCCTCCATCATACCGAGTTTGGCAAAACAGAGTGCTGCGAGACCGTGTAAAGCAGGTTGGTAAAACAATAAGTTCAAACTTTCTAAAGCAGCGTCCAGGGCATCGTCCCACCTTTGCATTAGTAAGAAAGTACGTGCACGAAGGTTCCAAACATCTACCCCCTGATGCGCTTCATTATCTAGGAGCGTGGTCAATTCTTCTAGATTCCCTGACTTCAGGAGTAATTGGCCCCACAAGACCACGACGCTCTCGTGCGAAGTACTGCTCAGTCCATGTGGAAGTTCAACAGTACCTGTAGCCTTCAAAGTGAGTAAGGCCTGATAATACGACCAGATCAAATTTTCCGGCGCATCTGCCTTGTTCACGATCTTTTCTAAGGCATTATAGTTACCGGCATCGGCCAGTACAGAGGCAGCTAATTGCAGATACCGCTCCGGCACTTCGGAGCGATCTGTGAGTGGTTCTATCACCTGCCATGCCTCAGACAGACGTTTTTCAGCGCGCAGACTCCGCGCCAAGTAATAGCGATTCTCTTGCAGCCTTCCTTCTTCACTGACCAATTGGTTTTCGTCCAAATAGCCCAAATCCACCAGGGATTTTAGCAATTGCTCGTCGGCAGAGAACGCTTCTTCATTAACTCGCGCCTCCCCTGATTTCAAAGTTTGTACTTGCTTTCCGGTGAACGGCACAGGCACCCTACCCTCCATGCTCTTCGGGGCCTTTAACCCATGCGCAGCCAAAACAATAGGCGCAACATCTAATAGATTCAAGCCTTTCCAGTTCAGCTCATCGGTAAAGAGCGGGCCTTTGGCCGCGAACACCCCGTGGAAGTTGTGTTCCAATGCTGGCGCTCCAGCATGCTCCGGCAAGGCAATACTTCGTTCATTACCGGAAACAAAGCCGTGGTCGCTAATAAGCAACGCGGTGCCATTGGGGTCCAATTGGCCCATGAGTACACCCAAACACAAATCGTGCAAACGGTACGCGCTTTCCACAATGTGCTGATACCGGGTAAAGTCTTCGTCACTCACCCCCACTAGCTGAGGCGGGGCATATTTCATCCCTAAGTGCTTATAATGATCGAGGGCGTCAAAATATATGCTGGCATGACCTCCTACTCCGTAATCCAGTGCGAACGTAGCCAACAGTTGAACGTTCAAAGCATGCGTAGTAATCTTCAGCACACTGCGCACCACATCATCCTTGCTGTCCAATTCCATATCGGGAAAGAATTGCGCAATAGCGGCCGCAGGAATTTCTTCAGGCTGTAACAATAGCGAAGACAAGAGCTCATGGTGCTCCTTTGGGGCCACCCCGTCCTGTAGCCAGCGTAAATCCTCGCTCACGGCTAGGTTTGAAACGCGCATTGCGCCCAATGAACTTTCTTTAGCAGGATGCGACGGCCACCACGCTACGCTCGTAGCGGGAACTCCTTGCTTTTCGAGGTAGTCAAAATAAGTAGGCATTTGGATGGACGAGCCTCGAACGGCGCGAATAGCACCCTCGTGCATTTCCGTAAATCCATGAATTCCGTGCGCCGATGGCCATGAAGAGGTGGCGATCGACGTCCAAAGCATTGGAGAGATGGGCGGGTCAAGCGTGGCTAAATTCGCATGTACTCCAGCACTCAACAGTTCTGCTAGCGCAGGCATCTTTCCTTGTTGTAAGAGCGGATACATGCTGTTCCAATCGGCGGCGTCCCAACCAATGAGCATGCTATCATATAGTGGTCGCTCGGCAAGGTCAGGCAGTTCAATCCCCTTGAGCGCAGCCACATTTCTGTAACCGCCCGCCAAAAAACCAAGTGTATGTTTTGGATTCACTGCCACAGCGTAAAAGTAATTGCTAAATTTGGCTTACGCCCTAAGCACCCCACCTATGCGACTAAAGAATTTCAAAGAAACCACATCCCTAGCTTGGTCCGCTATCAAAGCTTCCCCGCTAAGGACCATCTTGACGTCGCTCATTATCTCCTTCGGAATCATGGCCCTTGTAGGCATTTTAAGTGCTACAGATGCCTTGAAACAAAGCCTAGAGAGCAACTTTACCTCCCTGGGTGCCAACACATTGACCATTCGAAATTCACAGGGCGGATTCTTCGTGGGCAATGCGGATTACAGACAAAACCCCGAAATTACTTACCGCGAAGCATTGCGCTTTAAGGAGCGTATGGACTATCCTGGGGCAAAAACATCCCTGACCTATATCGCTTCAGGGACTGCCAAGCTTTCTTACCAAAATGTGAGTACCAACCCAAATACACTCATTACAGCAACGGACGAAAATTACATGTACACCGGGGGCTTCGATCTTGCGGAAGGGAGAAACTTCACCTTGGATGATGTGTATTCTGGACGCAACTATACCATATTGGGCAGTGAAACGAAACAAGATTTGTTTGGGGACCAGCCGGCAGCAGGAAATACCATACGTATCCAAGGAAAACCCTATTTGGTTATCGGCACCCTTGCTGAGAAAGGGTCTTCAGGTCTGTTTTCTGGCGACCGAGGTGCTTGGGTCACCTTAAACTATGCCCGTGCAAATTTCTCTGGGGGTTCACCGAATTATACGCTGAGTGTCAATGCACCAAGTGCTGAAACATTAGATGCGGTGCAAGGACAATGTATGGCGCTGATGCGTAGCGTAAGAAAATTGGTCCCAAAAGAACGCGACAACTTTAGCATCACACGCAGTGACAGCGTTGCAAAAAGTTTGATCGACAACTTAAACATGGTCACCACCGGTGCGTTTATCATTGGCTCTATTACCCTGCTTGGTGCATCCATTGCATTGATGAACATCATGCTTGTAAGCGTTACTGAGCGTACCAGAGAGATTGGTACTCGCAAGGCCATAGGTGCCACGAAGAGGGCCATCAGTTCTCAGTTCCTTTCCGAAGCGGTCATGATTACTCAAATCGGCGGATGGGCAGGTATTTTGTTCGGGATCATCATCGGTAATGTCGTAGCAAACCAGATTGGAGGATTCTTCTTCATTCCTTGGCTCTGGATTATCGTCGCCTTTGTGATCTCGGTGCTTGTTGGCGTTGCAGCAGGATGGTACCCGGCAACGAAGGCGGCAGACCTCGATCCCGTGGAAGCGCTGCGCTACGAATAGGTTATTTCTTATCTACCTTGGCATATCCTGCGCTCGCTCCTAGCGCTACGCCTAGCGATAGCCACAAGCCCAGGTTGTCGGTCAATATGCCTATTAATAGCCCAATCATCATTCCCACACCTAAGTACGGAACAACTCTCTTGTCGACGGCTTTAGTCTTCTTTTTCATAACTGATAAAGTATAAAAAAAGCCGCCCCGAGGGACGGCTTTACGCATTCGCGATATAGGATTGTCGTTTAAGCTTCCGCTACAACGTCAAATTCAAAGTTTACTACAACTTCACGGTGCAAACGCACAGCAGCAGTGTAGTGACCTAGTGCCTTGATAGAACCACCAACGATTTGGATGAATTTCTTCTCAAGAGTAACACCAGCCTTCGCTAGTTCGTCTGCTACGTTTTGGTTAGTAACCGCACCGAAGAGCTTGTTACCTGTACCTACTTTAGCAGTCATCTTCAACTCAACACCAGCCAATTTCTCAGCAGTTGCTTTTGCATCAGCGATAGCTTGAGCTTCTTTGTGCGCACGTTGACGCAAGTTCTCAGCCAATACTTTCTTCGCGCTCTCTGTTGCCAATACTCCGAATCCTTGTGGGATCAAGAAGTTACGACCGTAACCGTCTTTTACAGTTACCACGTCATCAGCAAAACCTAAGTTTTCTACGTCTTTCTTTAGAATGATTTCCATGGTACTGAATTATTTAAGGTTATCAGCTACGTAAGGCATCAATGCAATGTGACGAGCACGCTTGATAGCTGTAGATAATTTTCTTTGGTATTTCAATGAAGTACCGGTCAAACGACGTGGCAAGATTTTACCTTGTGGGTTTACAAAACGCAACAAGTAATCTGGATCCTTGTAGTCGATGTATTTGATACCGGCTTTCTTAAAACGACAGTACTTCTGTTGGTTGCCGCTTTCTACGTTGATAGGCTGTAGGTAACGAACGTCACCTTTTCCTCTAGTTCCTCTAGTTGCCATAATTTCTTCTTATTAAGCGTTAACTCTGGCACGACGCTTTGCAGCGTACTCGATGCCGTATTTATCCATTCTTACTGTCAAAAAGCGCATGATACGCTCGTCACGCTTAAACTCAACCTCTAGTGGTGCGATTGCCTCACCAGGAGCTGTGTATTCTACAAAGTGGTAAAAGCCACTTTTTTTCTTTTGGATTGGGTAAGCCATCTTCTTGAGGCCCCAATTTTCTTTGTTGATAATGCTCGCGCCTCTCTCTTTCAAGAATGACACGTACTTATCTACCGCTTCCTTTACCTGATCTTCAGATAAAACGGGATTCAAAATGAAAACGGTTTCGTACTGATTCATAATTAATTGAACTTAAAATTTAAGGAGTGCAAATGTACGAGACTTTTCCTTTTGTTCCAACTAATGTTAGCAACGTGTTTACAGCCTTTTTTTCTGCGGACATTTTATAGGTGCAAAGGTCGCTTATATTTGTGGTATGGAGCAATTCATTGTATCAGCAAGAAAATACAGACCACAGGCCTTTGAGTCGGTGGTTGGACAGCGTCATATCACCGATACACTGCTTAAAAGTGTGGCTAGTGATCACTTGGCGCAGGCCCTGCTGTTCTGCGGTCCACGTGGTGTTGGAAAAACGACATGTGCCCGTATTCTTGCGAAAGTCATCAATGGCGATGCGAATTTGACGGAAGAAGAATTGGCATTGAACATCTTTGAATTGGATGCCGCATCAAACAACTCTGTGGATGATATCCGCCGTTTGATTGATCAAGTTCGATTCGCTCCACAAACTGGAAAATTCAAGGTCTATATTATTGATGAGGTGCACATGCTCTCTCAGCAGGCCTTCAACGCCTTCTTGAAGACCCTGGAAGAACCGCCAGCGCATGCCATCTTCATTCTGGCGACTACAGAGAAGCACAAGATTATACCAACCATCTTGTCGCGTTGTCAAATCTTTGACTTCAAGCGCATCACGGTGGATGATATTGCAGGGCATCTCGCATTCGTAGCTGAAAAAGAAGGTGTACAGGCAGAACCTGAAGCCCTGCACATGATTGCAGAAAAAGCCGACGGCGCCCTTCGCGATGCCTTGAGTTTGTTCGACCGTATGGTCAGCTTCTCAGGAAGCGAGCTCACCTATAATCAAGTAGTAGAAGTCCTAGACATATTAGATTACAACTACTTCTTCCGCTCGATCGACCTCGCCGCCGGAGTCAATTACCCTGATCTGCTCCTCTTGTACAATGAGGTCTTAGAGAAAGGATTCAACGGCCACGAGTTTGTTGTCGGAATGGCCAAGCATTTCAGAGATCTATTGGTAGCTAGAGAACCTAGAACGGTAGAACTCCTCGAAGTTGGTCCAGCGATCAAACAGCGTTACCTCGAACAGAGCGCAGCAACCTCTACAAGATTCTTGTTGCACGGATTGAAAGTCTTCAATGAGTTAGATGGTCAGTACAAGGCTTCGAGTCAGCCGAGAATTCTAGTAGAATTGGGTCTACTTAAACTCGTCGAGTTCATCTCGCAAGAAAAAAAAAAGTCGCAACCCAGCGTAGCGCCTAAAGCTGAAGGTACGGATCAATACCTGCCCGATGCCCTCCCAAAAAGAGGTAATACCCCTGCTCCACCTGCACCTGCACCTGCCCCAGCAACGCAATCGGCTCCAGCACCCGTAACACCAGCTGCCGCACCTACGCCTGCTCCAGCTCCAGTTGCCACCGAGACTTCTTCAACAGCTCCAGCTCCACAAGCAGCACCTGCTGCCCCACAAACTGCTCCACCTGTACACAATACAGTAAGCGATTCTAATTTGCCTGAGGAGATGGCAGTTCCAGAGAATCCCTCTGTAGCACCGCCGCCTGAGGCCTCTCCAGCTGCTGCCTTTGACCTTCCGAAAGAAGGCAGACGTCGTAGAACTTCTGGAAAGAAAAAAGGCGGGTTATCACTGACGGCGATGATGGAGGAAATGGCCAGTGAGAACGAACCGACGAAGCCAACGGCTGAATCGGGTGAAAGCGATATTCCTGCAGCCGCGGCGGAAGGTCCACAGAACGTATATACGGAGCACGAATTAAAATTGGCCCTGGAAGAATATACCAACCAGCGCCACGTCAAGACGGCCATCCGCAGCATGCTTCAGGCCCAAGTGCCGAAGATTTTGGACAAAAACACGTTGGAAATCACCGTGGATAACAACATCCAGCAAGGCTACTTTAATGACGAACAGAAAGAATTGGTCCCTTGGTTGCGTAAAAAGCTGGACAACTTCGCCCTTCGTTTTGAAGTGAAGATGGCGGAGAATGTTCAAACGAAGAAACTCTATCTACCCGAGGAGAAATTCAAGCACATGGTGGAAAAGAACCCGAACCTGCTCTACCTGCGTGAGAAGCTTAATACCGACCTGGAATAATGCGCCGAGTTCTGCTGCTTTTCTTACTCCTTAGCCAGCTGAGTGCCAATGCACAAATGGATTGGTGGAATCAGATTCACAATTGGGACGGAGCGACGCCGTGGACGCAATACATGAACTATTCTCATGCCTACCTCGGCCCAAATGCTATTCCCATCCCTACACTGCAGCAAAGCGACCGAAGCTATTTTAAGAGCAGCTCACAGATGAGTCTTATCGAAGACGACAGCTTCATAACACTGCACAACGAACTGCATTGGGACAGAGGCCATACACAGATCCACATTACGCATCAGAGCATAGAATATTACCGCATGTCGGAAGAGGTTCGAGACTTGCGGATTTCTAGAGACGAGGACGGTGAAGGCGTGCTCGCCGGGGATGTCTTGATCGACATCAGTACCCGACTTTGGAAAAAAGAACAAGATGCAATTTGGTTCACATTTCACACCAAGACGGCCGCTGGACCCCTGCCTCAAGCGAGGTTTACCGACGCACCCGGTTATGCCTTTTTCTTTTCGCACCAAAAAACGTTCGCACCCATTAGAAATTGGGTTCCTACCTTGACCACAGACGCCGGGTTCCAAGTCTATCAAACCCACTGGGTCGATTATCCACAGAACGACGGGTTCCTCGGGAATATTGGACTACAGCTACAAAAAGACGAAGCCTTTTTCAGCGCTCGACTCCGCACTTTTAGCGGCTACTTTCTCGATGGAGACTGGCCAAGACTGCTCGAGTTAAGCTGGGATAGAAACATTTCTTTTGGAAAGACGACCGTAGGCTGGACGCAAGGATTGAATGATTACCCGTTCTCTTTTTTGACCGTTGGACTGGTCTGCTGGTTAGACTAGCGACAATAATCGCAACCAAAGACCTAGAGGTACTCGCGTAATTTTCGCCTTGTTTAAGGCTTCCTCTTTCCATTTTTTCTGCGCCTCAGTATTGCCGCGCTTCTTATACGTACGGGCCAATTCATAGGCCTTACGCACCTCATAGAGCTTAAATTCCTTCTCACTGATGTGACCTAGATCTTTAGCCTTGGCCACTGCACGCATCACTTTATTCACGTGCCCTTCTGCATCTGCAGTCATACCGAAATCCAATCGGTACTTCAGCGTCGCCTCAGGCAGCATCTTTGGAAAATCGCCGCGACTAAGCACTCTTAAATGCGCGCCAACATCTTCCTGAAGGTTTCGGTCGTTTTCCCAAGCGTAGTCAAAACCACTGCGCATGATGATCGTTGAAGGAACAATCGGGTTGTAACTCAAAAAAGACCGCAGAGAACTGACCTGGCTGCAGGCTCTCTTACGCGTACTATTTTCTTTCTCGGGTGTCCACTCCAATATTGGTGTGTAAAACCACTGGGTCTTTGGATACTTTAAAAGCCCCTTCATCCCTTGCTCGAGCTTACCTGGCAACCACACATCGTCCGCATCTAAAAATGCATAGGCATCGCCCGTCGCGGCAGCCATTCCAGCATTCCTGGCTTTTCCCAAGCCTGAATTTACCTGACTTACGATTCTTAAAACGAGGTTAGCTTCAAATTTTGCGGCAACTCTCCGCGTATTGTCCGTGCTTCCGTCGTCCACCAAAATCACCTCAAAAGGTCGAACGGTTTGACGTACTACACTATCAAGACATTCCGCGAGGGTGGACGCAGCATTGTATGCAGGTATGATGACAGAAATTCTCATTAGTGGGCAAAAAATGATTTCGGGAACAGACGAGCCGCTAGTTTTTTGGCTGGCTTTTTCAAGCCGAGGTAAATAAAGAATTGACCCAATAATTTAATGGCGCCACTTCTGAGCAAATACCGACCTAACCCTTTTTTATACCCCTTAAAGGCCTTGTATAACCTGCGGTTGTTGCGCCAGACCTCAGCGCTGCGGTCCATGGAGAACACATTGGCTGCCCACCACATCGCCACTTGGCCACGGGCGGCATTGATGGTGTCGAGTGGTGCAAAGCCTTCCTTCTCGAAGATGGTGTACATCTCTAACAGTTCGTCAAAAGCGCTGTAGGAGCTGATGGCGCGGCTGCGTTGTGTTTGTGAATGAAAGCGGAATTTGTTTCGCGGCCGCGCATGAAAGACGAGATCGCCGTATTGCAAAAGCTTGGCGTAAAAGAGCCAATCTCCATTTAGGCGCCAATGCGTCGCTGGAGCGCCAACTTTATCGAAAGCTTCTTTGCGCATTAAGATGCCGCTGGCGTTAGGGATGGTGTTGGAAAAGACCATGTGTTTGGCCACCTCGGTTTTCCCTTCGTTGGTGAAGTCTTTGGCCCATTTGGCAGTATCGCCAAAGATGAAGGCATAATCGTCTTTAAAGTCGCGCAAGAATTGGCCGTTCTCATCCACGAGATGGCTGTGACTGTAGGCGATTACAGCGTTTTCATTGTCCTCCATACTCTGTACGTGAAGCGCAAGCATATCTGTATCGCAGTAATCGTCGCTTTCGGCAATCCACAGGTATTTACCCTTGGCCCAAGCAGCTCCTTTGGCCCATTGCGCGAATGGACTGCCAGAGTTTTCTTCGTTGAACAACGTAGTCATCCTCGAATCTTTTGCTGCCCATTTTTCAAGGACCGTGCGGCTATCGTCCGGACTACAATCGTCCATCAGCAATACCTCAATATTCGTATACGACTGAGAAGCAATGCTTTCCAAGCGTTGATCCAAGAAAGCAGCATGGTTGTAATTCGGTACGATTACGCTCACTAGTGGACCATCCGTGGGCAATGCTGCTAACGGTTTTGAGGAGGTCGTTGTGGCCGATTTTGGACTTCGCCGTGCGAAGCCTTCCATCTTCCCCGGGCGGACCTTGCAGAACTGGTACAGAGAGAACCAACTTTTACGTTGCGTATCGATATCTGGGCTGACCAAATCTTTGTACTGCACCATGCGTACCTCTACTCCGCTGTTCTTAATGTTCGTGGTTGCCGCTTCGTTATAAGCACGCACTAGCTCGCGAGCAGTTTCTTCAGTGAGGTCACTATAGGCTTCCCCTTCTACGCTCTGGCGGCGGAGCAAGCTTTGAACGATCTCCTCTTCATCGCGGAGCACCCAGATGACCTTCGCCTTTGGAAAGCGGGCAAGCCACCAAGGCAGGGTAAAACACAAACGAGGGTCCTTTACAGCCCATGGCCCGCTGTGTGCAAAGGCTAGAGAAAGACGGCGGCCTGAAGGATGTTTCAGATGCGTGCCATAAATATCAAGGTCGGTAAGTTCAGACTGAAAATTTGAAGCAGCATCTAAAACCGATTCAATTGAAGGCGGCGACCACCAGTTTCCACCGGCAGTTTCTAGGATACGGTCATTAATATCTATACCGTAGAGCGCTTCGGAGTTGTGATCGAGAATGGTTCCCACATGAACGCCGGCCTCGCCCAAAGCGCGAGTCACCATAGTGGTCCCACTGCGGTGCATGCCTAGTATGAAGACGGGTTGCTTGATTTTGGGTAGAAACATGTATTTTCGGCTCCGATGCGTAACCCAAAGAAACTCGTTTTTATCCACATCCCAAAAACTGCCGGGACATCCTTGCGATTATTGTTGGAAAGCAACTACAAGGAAACCGAGCGCAGGGCCATTTACAGCCATCAAGATTTAGACGAGCAGCTCGCATCCGCCCTTAACGATCCCAAGGTCAAATGCATCTACGGTCATTTTCCCTTACGTCCGGTAATAGCCGAATCAAATGCCACAGTAGTTACACTTTTCCGAGAGCCTATCGCGCGCTCGATGAGTCACTACAACCACTACAGCAAGCGCATGAATGAAAAGCATGCACAGCTCATGGAAGGGATCGACAGTCCTGAAGATTTCACGAAGCTAGTGCAGAGTAACAATCGCCAGACGGCATTTATGAGCGGCTACTTGAACCAAAAGGAGTTCTTGGAGGATAAAGACGTATTAGAAAAGGCATTGGCCAATTTTGACCGATTGGACGCCGTTGGCTTCACCGAGCACTATGCAGCATCTATCGCCTACTTTGGCGAGCAGTTTGGCTGGAAGAATACCCTTGTGGAGCACCATAACAGCGGCGGTAAGAAAAAGGAAGTTGCCTCAAAGGCAGTTTGGGAAAGCATGAACGAATACGACCTACCGCTCTACGATCAGGCGATAGAACGTTTTGCCGGAATTCTTAAAGGGTATGAAGGGCGAGCGCCTCGTGTTCCGAAGCCGCCACTACTAAAGAGAGTAAAGGGTTACTTACGTGCTCTGAGCTCGAAGTTCTGACCGAGATACACGCGTCTTACCTGCTCATCTGCAGCCAATTCTTCTGCGGTACCACTTTTCAATATTCGGCCCTCGAACATCAAATACGTGCGATCCGTGATGGCCAAGGTCTCTTGAACATTGTGATCGGTAATGAGGATACCGATGTTTTTCTTCTTCAAATTGGCCACAATCATCTGAATATCTTCTACTGCGATTGGGTCTACCCCTGCAAACGGCTCATCCAACAAGATGAACTTTGGCTTGGTAGCCAATGCACGTGCGATCTCCGTGCGGCGGCGTTCCCCACCGCTGAGTAAATCACCCCGAGTTTTGCGGATGTGTTGCAACCCGAATTCATCGAGCAACTCTTCAAGACGCTCGTTGCGCTCTTGCGCATTCAAGCCCGCCATTTCCAAAACACCAAGAATATTATCTTCTATGCTGAGCTTGCGAAATACTGATGCCTCTTGGGCCAAATAACCAATACCCATCTGCGCACGTTTGTACATCGGCAGCTTTTGGATGGGCGTACCGTCGAGCAAAATTTGACCGCTAAATGGTCGGATGAGTCCAACCACCGTGTAGAAGCTCGTGGTCTTCCCTGCTCCATTTGGACCAAGCAGCCCTACAATCTCGCCTTGATTTACCTCAAAACTCACGTCGTTGACCACGGTACGAGAGCGGTATTTTTTCACGATATGTTGTGCTTCTAACTTCACTTAAGACGTCTTCACTTTAGCCTTGTTCTTAATGATTCTGCGGCTTACCATGATGCTGATCTGGTACAAGATAAGCACGGGTAGCGTCACTAAGATTTGCGAGGCAATATCAGGCGGGGTAATGATTGCGCTGAGCAACAAAATACCCACGATGGCATGCCTGCGGTAGGTTTTCAATAGTTCTGGAGTTACAACGCCAATTTTGCTCAGGAAGTATACCACAATAGGAAGTTGGAACAGAATACCCGTAGCCAACGTCACCGAACTCACCATACTGATGTAGGATGTAAGATCAATGCGGTTAAAGATTTCTGAGGAAACGGTGTAGGTGCCTAAGAATTGGACACTTAAAGGAACAATGATATAATAGCCAAAGAGCACTCCAAGGATGAAAAGAACCGTGGTAAATAAGATCACCCCACGCGAATTCTTTCGCTCGTTCTCGTGGAGGCCCGGTTGGATGAAACGCCAGATTTCCCAGAACACGTAAGGGAATGCTATGATGATTCCCGCGACCAATGAGACCCAGAGGTGCATCTGGAATTGGCCACTCATTCGCATATTCAATAACTCGAATGGCATCTCGTCAAAACAGAATACGTCGCCACCTACAAAGCCAGAAAGCCAACAGAAAAAGGTATAGGTCGGAAAATCCATCTGTTTGGGACCGAAAATGATGGTATCAAAGATGATTTCCTTCGAAAGAAAGGCGACCACAGCGAAAACCACAATGGCTATGGAAGCGCGCATTAAATGCCAGCGCAACTCACCGAGGTGATCCAAAAAGCTCATGTTGTTTTTATCGCTACTCATGTTGATAACACAGAATTGTGGTCAAAAATCCGAAAAACATTCTGATGTACCTTCACAATCCTTGATTAAATCCCGTATCTTTTAGGGAAGAACAAATACATCGCAGAGCACATGTCCTCGAATCATTGGGAACATCACCTAAAACAGTTTTTTGGTTTTAGCGATTTTAAGGGAAACCAGAAAGCCATCATTGAAAGTCTTGCATCGGGTAAGGATACCTTCGTGATCATGCCTACCGGTGGGGGTAAAAGCTTGTGTTACCAGCTTCCCGCCCTTGCAAGCGAAGGCACGGCCATTATCGTCAGTCCTCTCATTGCACTGATGAAAAATCAGGTCGATGCCATACGCGGGCACAGCGAGCAGGACGGAATAGCACATGTATTAAACAGCTCATTGACCAAGGGCCAACTGGAACAAGTGCATGCTGATTTAAAATCCGGGCTCACTAAGTTATTATTTGTAGCACCAGAGAGCCTGAATAAATCGGCCAATATAGAACTGCTAAAATCCATAGAGATTAGCTTCTTTGCCGTTGACGAAGCCCACTGTATTTCAGAATGGGGTCATGACTTCCGTCCGGATTATAGAACAATCAAACAAAGTGTTCAAGCTTTGGGTAGAAAGCCCATCATTGCATTAACTGCTACGGCCACACCCAAGGTACAGGCAGATATCATGAAAACATTGGGTATGGAAGACCCGCAAGTGTTTTTATCAAGCTTTAACCGCCCGAACCTCTACTACGAGGTACGCCCCAAACGCGACATCGACAGAGATATAACCAAACTTCTGCTAGCGAACCAAGGCAAAAGTGCCATCGTCTATTGTTTATCTCG
Organism: Cryomorphaceae bacterium; assembly: GCA_011525035.1. Classification (GTDB taxonomy): domain Bacteria; phylum Bacteroidota; class Bacteroidia; order Flavobacteriales; family Schleiferiaceae; genus UBA10364. The sequence continues at coordinate 83,216 of WTIZ01000066.1, forward strand.
TCAAAAAGTAGAGGATCTTGCCGAGCAACTGCAAGTGAACGGCATCAATGCCCTACCCTATCATGCAGGACTGGAAGCCAGCAAACGTGTGAAGCACCAAGATGCCTTTCTCAATGAGGATTGCGATGTCATTGTGGCAACCATTGCCTTTGGTATGGGTATCGATAAGCCAGATGTTCGCTTTGTATTGCATTACGACATGCCAAAGTCCCTAGAAAGTTACTATCAGGAAACCGGTAGAGCAGGACGTGATGGAGGCGAAGGATCTTGTATTACTTACTTTGACATCAAGGATATTGAGCGTCTACAGAAGTTCCTGAACAAAAAGAATGTTAGCGAGCAAGAAATTGGGCGCCAACTGTTGGAAGAGGCTACGGGGTATGCGGAAGCCGCGACTTGTCGTCGCCGAGCCATTCTCCACTATTTTGGAGAGGATTTCCACGAGGACGACTGTGATAAAATGTGTGATAACTGTCGCCATCCAAAAGAAAAGGTCGAAGCCTCTGAAGAATTGTTGGATGTTATCGCTGCAGTAAAAGAAACGCACGGAAAGTTCAAAACCACGGAGATTGTCAATATCCTACGCGGACAAAGCTCAGCTGTTCTTGTGAAGAATGATGCGATGAGCTTACCGACCTGGGGCAAGCAAAAAGATAAAAGTGAAGTACACCTTCGTGCGGTAATTCGACAAGGTATCATTCGCCATTACCTCTACAAAAACATTGATGCCTACGGCACCATACAGATTACCGAAAAAGCTGCTTCGGGCAAACTTCCAAAAGCATTCCGCGTAAGGAAAGAGCTCGATTATGACGTGCTTAACTCAGCGGCGAGCGCTCCTACTAAAGTAGTAGCCGTTGACAAGCAGCTGTTCAGCATACTCAAAGATCTCAGAAAGAAGATCGGCAATGCAAAAGGGGTCCCACCCTATGCCGTATTCAGCGAAAATTCCTTGAGCGAAATGGCGACCATTTACCCTTGTAATCTGGATGAACTCAAAAACATCCAAGGTGTAGGTGAAGGGAAAGCACGTAAGTTCGGCGCCAAGATGGTAGAGGCCATAGAAAAGTACGTGGAGGAGAATGATATTGACCGTCCACAGGATATGGTGTTCAAATCGGTGGCTAATAAGAGTGCTCTGAAAGTATACATCATTCAAAGTACGGACCGAAAACTGCCGTTTGAAGATATCGCGAAAGCAAAGGGTCTTAAGATGGACCAACTGCTCGAAGAAATGGAGCGGATTGTAACGAGCGGTACCAAACTGAATATTGATTATTACCTAGAGGATATCCTCGATGAGGACAGCATTGAAGAATTGTTCGACTTTTTGACCGAAGATTGTGAAGAAGGTTCCATTGAGGAGCTCACTGAAGAGTTCGGCGACGAATATGAAGAAGACGAGTTGCGATTAGCACGTTTGAAATTCTTCTCGGATGTTGCGAATTAATCAAACACAGAAGCATTAAAAAAGCCCGCAGTTGCGGGCTTTTTTAGTTTTTGAATAGTTCACCAAGTTGTTGTGGCGAATGCTTGAGCTTCAATTGCTTTGTGGCTTTAGAGAAGGCCAAGATGTTTTGGATGCTTTTTTCAGAGGCTCCTACCTCCAGATGTTCATAAGGTAAAGTTTTTCCCATGGGCTTCGTTTGTGATTTTAGGTATAACGCCGCCCTGAACACCTTAGTATGTAGATGCTTAAAATTCTAAACTAATGTTGTGTTTGACCATCAACTTCTGCATGTTGCTTACTGCGTAGCGCATGCGTCCCAAAGCCGTGTTGATACTTACATCGGTCTCTTCTGCAATTTCCTTAAAACTGTAGTTGCAAAAGATGCGCAGCTCCAACACTTTTCGCTGATCCTCGGGCAAGAATTTGATCAACTTGTACAAATCCTCATTGATCTGCGCTTCAATCACCTCTTGCTCATAGCTTTGATCTACTTCGCCGTACGTATCGAATACCGTGAATTCTCCACTAGGTCTAAACTCCTTCTTACGTGACTCACGGCGGAAATGATCCAAGGTAGTATTGTTCGCCACGCGAATGGCCCAAGGCAGGAACTTGCCCTTCTCTTCATAGTTCGACTTCCGCAACGAGCGGATAATCTTAATAAAGGTTTCTTGAAACAGGTCGTCAGCGACTTCTGCGTCTTGAACTTTTGAATAAATCTGCAGGAAAATGCGTTTTTGGTGTCTACGAATCAACACCTCAAAGGCTTGCTCATTTCCGCTACGGTACTGCGCCACTAAGTCGTGGTCTTCCAGTTTTCCTAGTTTCATACATCAAGGATTTAGCGTAGCAGTCTCTCTATAGGCAAGTCATTTATTTGCTGTGAATATACGGGAAAGAATCAAATACTATTCCAAAATCATTCATTTCTCCGGAACTGTAGGTCCATTTTAAGGTTACATTTGTGGTTTCACTCCAATCACACATGACCGAATTCATAGAAATTAAGCGCGCCGCGGTACACAACCTTAAAGAAGTTAGTGTAGATATTCCTAGAAATCAGTTGGTTGTTATTACCGGAGTGAGCGGGTCGGGAAAAAGCTCCCTTGCCTTCGACACCCTATTTGCGGAAGGTCAACGCCGCTATGTGGAGAGTCTGAGCTCCTATGCACGCCAGTTCTTGGGAAAATTAGACAAGCCGAAAGTAGAATACATTAAGGGGATTCCACCGGCTGTAGCGATACAGCAGAAGGTGAGTAGCAAAAACCCTAGATCGACTGTTGGTACCACTACAGAAATTTACGATTACCTCAAGCTGCTTTATGCGCGAGTTGGACGAACCTACAGTCCAGTTTCTGGGGAAGAAGTAAAGCGCCATCAGGTCGAAGACGTCATCGACTTCATTGATACCAAAGAAGAAGGCACGCGCTTTTTAATCGTTGCTCCTGTTACCTACAGCGACAGAACCGCTATCCAACATTTGACCATTTTAGCTTCACAAGGATTTGCAAGAATGCTTGTAGACGGGGCAATAGAGCGCATTGAGGACGTTATTGAAGCGGGCACCTATGATGACAAAGTAATTTCACTCGTCGTAGATCGTGCCGTCGTGCGTCGCGGTGACCAAGAAAACATTCATCGACTACAAGATTCCATACAAACTGCCTTTTACGAGGGGCGAGGAAGCTGTTTGATTGACTTTATGGACGAACAGCCTCCCGTTGAATTCAATAACCTTTTCGAGTTAGACGGTATGGCGTTTACTGAGCCTTCCGTGCACTTGTTCAGTTTTAACAACCCTGTGGGTGCTTGTCCAACCTGTGAGGGATTCGGCAGCATCATGGGCGTGGATGAAGACCTAGTCATACCCAACCAGACATTAAGTATCTATGAAGGTGCTGTAGCCCCTTGGAAGGGCGAGACCATGGGAAAATGGAAGAACAAGTTTATTCTCGCTGCGAGTGAAATAGGTTTTCCGGTACACCGACCGTATATGGACCTCACCGACGAAGAAAAAGAGGTGCTTTGGGAAGGTGGTAAAGGATTTAAAGGGATCAATGCGTTCTTTAAACATCTGGAAAGTAAGAAGTATAAAATCCAGTTCCGAGTTATGCTTAGCCGTTATCGCGGGCGTACAAAGTGTACTACGTGTAAGGGAAAGCGTCTCAAACCTGAAGCTGGTTATGTGAAAATTGGTGGTGTAGCCCTGCACGAACTTGTAGAGTTACCGCTAAATAAATTGGCCGATTTCTTCAAAAATCTCAACCTGGACGAGCGAGAGGCGGAGATTGCGAAACGACTACTTACCGAAATCACAACTCGTATCGACTTCTTGATGAATGTGGGCCTGTCCTACCTGACCTTGAACAGAACGAGCAACACCTTAAGTGGTGGAGAAAGCCAAAGGATACAACTGGCTACATCGTTAGGTTCCGCATTGGTTGGTTCGCTATACATCTTGGACGAGCCTTCCATCGGATTACACCCTTACGATGCCGAGCAACTAATCAAAGTCATCCAAGCCTTACGCGACAAAGGCAATACAGTGGTAGTTGTAGAACACGAAGAAGCCTTCATGCATGCCGCTGATTACCTTATTGATATCGGTCCAGCAGCAGGGAATTTAGGTGGAGAAATCGTTGCAGCAGGCCTGCCAGATGCTGTTTTAGCGCACGAAAGCAGCTTAACAGCGGGTTACTTGAGCGGAAGAATGGAAATTCCACAGCCCAAAGAATTGCGTAAAGCCACCGGTCATATTCGTTTAGAAGGCGTGCGACAGCACAACCTTAAAGGATTTGACGTCGACATACCGCTTGGTGTTTTCTCTGTAGTAGCTGGAGTAAGCGGATCTGGGAAAAGTACACTTATCAAGAAAATACTTTACCCTGCTTTAAAGAAGCATTTGGAGCACGTAGGTGAACGCCCAGGGCTACACAAAGCCCTTACTGGCGATTTAAACAAGATTGCCCACGTAGAAATGGTGGACCAAAACCCTATTGGTAAGTCTTCCCGTTCGAATCCTGTAACCTACCTAAAAGCCTACGACGACATTCGTAACCTCTATGCTGCTAACGAGCTTTCAAAAGTGCGCGGTTACAAGGCCAAACACTTCAGTTTCAATACCGACGGTGGTCGTTGTGATACGTGTAAAGGAGAAGGTGAGGTCACCATAGAAATGCAGTTCATGGCGGATGTTCACCTTCCATGTGAAGATTGTAATGGACACCGATTCAAGGCTGAAATCTTGGAAGTCAAAATCCACGACAAAAGCATCTCGGACATACTCGAATGCACTATTGATGAGGCTATTGAATTCTTCAGAAGCATTAAGCAGACAAAAATTGCTAATAAACTTCAACCCTTGCAAGATGTAGGTCTTGGTTATGCAGCCGTTGGACAAAGCAGCTCCACACTTAGTGGTGGTGAAGCCCAGCGTGTGAAATTGGCCTACTTCCTCTCCAAAGGGGATAAAGCAGGTAAAACGTTGTTCCTCTTCGATGAGCCTACAACTGGGCTGCACTTTGATGATGTTAAGAAACTTCTCGTGGCGCTAAATGCATTGGTGGATATGGGACATACTGTATTGGTGATTGAACACGATCTCGATGTAATCGAACGTGCGGACCATTTAATTGAAATAGGCCCAAAAGGTGGTGAAGAAGGCGGTGAACTATTATTTACTGGAGCACCCGCAAATATCTCTTCAGTTCAAAACAGCCCTACTGCCCACTCGATTTCGAGTAAAAAATAGACTAGTCTCATTTGAGACATATGCTAGTTGTTCTTAGACGTAGGAAATGCTCATTTTTCACTTTGAGACCTTGAGCAGCACGTTGTTACGAACATAAATCGTGCTTGAGAGTTATCTTTGTAGTATACCTTAATAAGGTAGCTTAGGTTTATTGGTTTGGTGAATGGTCCGCTCTGCGGGCCATTCTATTTTTAGCCAATTCCTATTGTTGACTCTTCCAGTGGTACATCAGTACTGCCGCACTCACACTAACATTTAGAGAATCTATTGCATCACCAGCCATTGGGATGATTACATTTTCATCAGCAGCGGCATTCCACGATTCACTTAATCCACCAGCTTCCTCTCCAAGTACGATAGCGCACTTTTCAGACCATTGCACATCAAACATTGACGTTGCATTATCATGTAAGTAGGTAATATATATGGACATACCTAATGACTTTAATGCTGGGATCAACTCCTTGCTAGTTGCCGAGATAATGGGCACTTCGAAAAGCGCTCCTGTGGCATTGCGAATAACGTTTGGACTAAATGGGTCGAGCGGCGCATCGGCAAGAACAACAGCATCTACACCAGCAGCACAGGCTGTTCGGAGTACAGCGCCTAGATTGCCCGGTTTTTCTATTCCTTCTAAAATTAACAGACACCTAGCCTCTTCCACGACGGAACGCTGCTGCTCCAGCCCAATTTCTGGGACTTTAAATACCGCAACAGCAAATTCTGTAGTATTTCGGTAAGCAATCTTATTGAAGACCTTAGGTGCTGCTAGATAATAACCTGGGAAGGCCATGGTATTCAAGGGAACATCACTCCCATCCAGCTGCCAGAGCTCTATAGGTTCCCAGCCACAAGCCAAGGCTCTATTTATTTCACGAGCACCCTCTACGACACAAACCCCACGCGATTTACGTTCTTTTGATTTAGTGAGTAATTGGACAATGTCCTTTACTTTTGGATTCGCAGTACTCGTTATTACTAAGCTCATAATTATGGCAAAAAAGAATAAACCAAAGAAAATCAATTTAGAGGACTTGGGCGGCTTTGTATTTAGCACAAATCCTGATTTCGATTACGAGCAAAATAATGAGGTGGAATCTGTAAGTCCTTCAGACCAATTGCTCGAGCTTCACTTCGAAAAAAAAGGTCGCGGCGGCAAGCAAGTAGTGATTATTCGCGGTTTTGAAGGACCCGATGAGGAGCTTGCTGCGTTGGGTAAGAAATTAAAACAAACCTGCGGCGTAGGCGGCAGTGCTAAGCATGGAGAGATCATTCTCCAGGGAAATGTCCGAGACAAAGCGCGCGCATTTCTTGAAAAAGAAGGCTTTAAAACCAAGCGAATAGGCGGGTAATTCTGCTCAACAATGCTCAGAATGCCTCGCACCCTCAATAAGTGTTTTTACTTAAAATCTAGAATAAAGGACCGACCACAAATCTGTCTCAAATGAGACTTTTGAACATCAAGCCGTCCAGTTGTTCTCTTTCCCTTCACGGATCGTTGCTAATGCTCGCTCGTAGATCGCCTCGTACTTCGGTACCACAGCATCTATGGAAAATTCTTGGGCACGACGATAGGCATTGGCTTTAAACTCTCTGTGAAGCTTTGGATTTTGCAATAGCGTCAAACTGTGTTCTGCCATCGTCTCTACATCTCCAATAGTCGCCAAGAAACCCGTCTCACCGTGCACATTAACTTCGCTGATACCACCTGCATTCGAACTAATGACCGGAACTTTCGCAGCCATAGCTTCTAGGGCCACCAAACCAAAGCTTTCTGTGGATGAAGTCAATAAGAACAAATCCGACATGCATAGCAACCTACGTATTTCCGAGGTCTTTCCTAAGAATTTTACTTTAGAATAGATGCCTAAATCTTTGGCCTGTTGTTCCGCCTTTTCGCGCTCTGGACCCTCACCGATCATCAATAAAATGGCATCTTCTTTCTGCTGTATGCGGAAGAAAATCTCGATGATATCTGGAATGCGTTTTACCGGACGCATGTTTGATATGTGTGAAATAACTTTCTCCCCGTTGGGTGCAATCTGGGATTTAATACAAGGCCCGTCCATATTATACAGATCAAGATCAACGAAGTTGGGGACAACTTCGATGTCTTTCTTGATGACAAATGAACTCAAAGTATCTTCCTTCAAGCTCTGGCTCACCGAAGTAACGATATCGCTCTTGTTGATGGAGAAGGTCACAGCTGGCTTGTACGATGGATTCTTACCCACCAAAGTGATATCCGTACCGTGAAGTGTCGTCACTACAGGGATGTAGATTCGTTTCTCTAACAAAATTTTCTTGGCCATATACGCCGCGTAGGCATGCGGAATAGCATAATGAACATGAAGTATATCGATGCCCTCAGTGAGCACCGTGTCCACCATTTTGGAACTTAGCGCAAGCTCATAAGGCTGGTATTCAAACAACGGGTAATCGTGCACATTCACTTCGTGGTAATAGATGTTCGGCTCGAGAATATCCAAACGAACGGGCTGGCTGTAGGTAATAAAATGAACTTCATGGCCCTTTTTGGCCATCTGAATACCAAGTTCAGTTGCGACCACCCCAGAGCCGCCGAATGTGGGGTAACATACGACACCTATTTTCATGCACTAAAAATACTTTTAATTCAACGACTCATAAAGAGCCGCTTGAATATTTGTCCGGATATCGTATTTGCTCAACTTCCAGTTCTCCATATCTGGGTACGTTCTATTGCTCAAAAAGATATAGAGAAGCTCCTCCTCAGGATCCATCCAAACCATTGTACCTGTAAAACCGGTATGACCAAAACTTTGTTTAGAAGCGCAGGTACAACTAGGGCCTGGTCCATCGTCCAACTGCGGACGGTCAAAACCCAATCCCCGTCGATTCTTTAATTCACAAAAGGCACAAGCGGTGAACTTCTCAATGGTCCCTTTTTCGAGATACTTTACACCTCCATATTCACCACCCCATAGGTACATCTGCATCATTTTAGCCAACGAATTCGCATTTGAGAATAGGCCTGCATGACCAGCGACTCCGCCCATCATTGCCGCACCCATGTCATGGACATTGCCGTGCACTGTTGTATTTCGCCAATACCCGTCTTCTTCAGTAGGCACTATTTCCTCCAAGCTAAATCCTTTTTCCAAAGGCCTGTAGGTCAATCTCGAAGCTCCCAAGGGTGCATAGAACGTGGTCTGTACCCACGTATCTAGGGGTTCGTTGTTTCGTTTCTCCAGCATGCGCTGAAACAAGTAATAGCCCAAATCTGAATAGCGGTAGTCGTTGCCCTTGAGTTCACTTTGCTCCAACATGGCATACATGGTATCGCGAATTTCCGGGCGCAGGTAAAGCTCTTCCGTAACCTTGATAGCACCTGGTGTATTACTACTCACGTACCAAAATGCCTTGGCAGAATCGGTCTCGATGGTTCGTAAATAATACGGGATCCAAGCAGGCAAACCGCTCTGATGTGCCAACACATCTTCTAACACTAGATTACCTTTATCTGAAGTGGCCAACTCTGGCAATTGTTGCCCCACAGTGCTCTCTAAAAGCAGTGGTTGTTTCTCGTACCAATTCATCACTCCAGGCAAGGTGGCCGTGATTTTAGTGACCGAGGCCAGGTCGTAGAGGTCCGTCCAATCAACGGCTTTTTTTTTATCGTAACTGTGGTGTCCAAAAGACTTATCATAAATCACAGTACCGCCTCGTGCTACCAATATCTGCCCTCCGGGCGTTGCCTCTTTTGAAATGGCAAATTCCATGATAGAATCTACCTTAAGCAACTGCTCGCTAAGAACGCCAACTTCCGAAGGTAGACCATAACCGAGTCGCTTTATACGCTCACTCTTGAGACCGCTGCCTTGAGCGCCCCAACCACCAAGTTCGACCGGCAACTTGCCCTTCGTCCCACGAGCACCGAACAAGAATTGCGGTGCTAATTTCTGTGCAGCGGCATTGTTTTCATACATCACCAACACCTTTGTGTTTTCGCCCAATTCCGGATAGGTCAATAGTCCATAAGGATTGGCAAAATGCACTATGTAGAGGGGCTTTCCCGCAGCTTGTAATCCAGAAATCAATGCCTTTTCACTCGAGGTGAGCTTGTACCTGCGCCATGGATTTTTGGGGTCTTGGTGGAAACTTAGAACAATAGCCTCATGGCGCAACAGACCCTTTGGGGCGACGTTGATGAAGTGATCAAAGTTGGCGTAGCGATCGAGGTATTCGTTCAGCACGTTTACCTCAGGATTGGTCCCGATCGCAATGTGAGCGAATGTGCCCTCAACGCTTTGGATAGGGAAAGGTGCCGTTCCTTTGTCGAGTAAGGTAGTTGCATCGCGAACCAGTCGGAAAGTCAACTCTTCATTCGATGAAGTGGCATCGGGGTAGCGGGCAGATAATTCACTAGATAGTGCACCGTCTTTGGCCCACGCCCAGTGCTGCCAGCTCGAAGAATTTTCTTTTGCTAAGAGAATGCGACGTACACGCTGATCGAGTTCCGCCTCGCTCAGTTCACCGCTTTCAAAGGCAGCGACGAGTTGTTTCGAAGCTTTAGGAACATCCATGGCAAAGAGTAAAATATCATTACCGGCTTTGAATGCTTCAATTTCCAATTGGCCCACAGGAGCAAACTCACTAACCCCTTTCATATTCAGGGCATCTGTCAGTACCAAACCGTCATAGCCCCACTCCTTACGCAGTATATCATTAATAACCTTGGAGCTCAAGCTCGTTGGTTTGCCTGAAGGTTCTAAGGAAGGGATGTTCAAATGTGCCACCATGATGGAACCGATTCCGTTTTGAAGGGCCGATTTAAAGGGCACCCACTCTACCTCTTTTAACTCCTCGAGTGTTCTATCAACCACTGGCAGAGTCTTATGACTGTCCGATTGGGTATCGCCATGGCCCGGGAAATGTTTTCCACTCCCCAATACACCGGCCCCTTCCATACCGCGCGTCAAGGCGAGTCCTCTTTGGCTTACTTCAAAGGGATCTGATCCAAAAGAACGGGCTCCAATGATTGGATTCTTGGGATTGGTATTGACGTCTAGGACCGGAGAAAAACTCATATGAACGCCTGTTTTGTGACTTTCGTAGGCCAAAGCTGCACCCAGATCCTCCACTAAATCCATATCCTGCACCGCACCGACGGTGAGAGACGTTGGGAATTTATAGGCGCTATCCAAACGCATCGCTTGGCCCCATTCCGCATCCTGACCCACCAGTAAGGGAAGTTTTGAAGCCGCCTGTAAACGCTGAACCAATTTCTTTTGCCGCTCCGGACCGCCCTGCATCACAATGATCCCGCCGATACCGAAATTCTCGACCAAGGATTCGAGGTAGGCTTGGTGCTTCTCATCTTTGTTGCTGTAGGCAGCGACCATGAATAATTGGCCTACCTTCTCCTCTAAACTCATGGTTTCCAACAGACTATCCACCTTGCTAGCTGCGTCTAAAGACTGCGCCTGAACGGATAATGTAGGTAAGATGAGAACGAAAAAAAGGATATATAGATGACGCTTCATAGAGTCGTAAAAATGGCTTGAGGTTATTACCTTTGAGAAAGGAGAAGTTAAGACAATATGGGATTTTTCGCACGTAATCAACCTCGCGGTTTTCAACATCAGGCACGCTTTCACGACGAGCGGAAAGAGCGCTTGAAATTGTTGGAGCGTCCGGAAGGTGAAGACGAAATTCCCTTCGACAACAAAGAGAAGTACAGACAGCGTTTAAGAGACAACTGGGATTTACGCAGGGCTCAAAGTGCTGGAAAAAGCGACGGTTATGCCAAGCGCTTGTTGTACAGTCTCGCCTTCCTACTATTACTACTCTTTTTTGCCGCTAAATTCCTTTTATGACCGCACTAATTTCCGTTCTTCCAGACCACGTTGCCAATCAGATTGCTGCGGGTGAGGTTGTTCAACGGCCTGCCTCAGTGGTAAAGGAGTTGCTCGAAAATAGCATTGATGCTGGGGCAACTAAGATTACCTTAAGTCTTACTGGTGCGGGTAAAACAGCCATCGTTGTCACCGATAACGGAAGCGGCATGAATGCGGCCGATGCCGAGCTTTGTTTTCGTCGCCATGCGACTTCGAAAATTTCTTCTGCCGAGGATTTATTCAATCTAAATACGCGTGGATTTAGAGGGGAAGCTATGGCGTCTATTGCTGCCGTGGCGCATGTGCAACTCAAGACGAATACGGCGGGCAGCGAAATGGGAACCTCATTGAAGCTCGAGGATGGCAAAATCACTGCGAATTTGCCGTATCCTGGTCCCCAAGGAAGTATTGTGGAGGTTCGAAATCTGTTTTACAACGTTCCCGCAAGACGGAAATTTTTAAAGAACGACAGAATAGAATTAAGGCATTGCATTGATGAATTTCATCGTGTCGCCTTGGTGCATTCAGATATCGAATGGGTATTAAAGAGCGACGAAAAGGTCCTTTTTCATTTAATGCCTGAAAACTCACGGAGGCGGATCAGTGCCATTTTCGGACGGAAATTCGATGAAAAATTGGTCCCGATAAGTGAAGACACCAATGTGGTCAAAGTGACTGGATTCGTGCTAAAACCTGAGTTTGCCAAGAAAAAACGTGGCGAGCAGTTCTTCTTCGTCAATGGAAGGTTTATTAAATCTCCGTACTTACATAATGCGCTCCGAGAAGCTTTTGAAGAAGTGCTCAGTGCAGAACACCATCCGGGGTATTTTCTTTTCCTAGAAGTAGATCCGAACGGCCTTGATGTAAATATTCATCCTACAAAAACAGAGGTGAAATTTGAAGATGAACGCGCCATTTACGCCGTTTTACGCAGTGCCGCGCGTCATGCCATAGGCCAATTTAATGTAGCCCCTGCCATTGACTTTAATTCTGAGGTCAGTTTCTCGGTGCCGCCGATGCCCAAGGGACACATACCGCCTCAGCCAAAAATTCGAGTAAATCCGAATTTCAATCCTTTTGAACCGGACAATGGCATCAGTAGACCTCAACTTCGAACACCAGACGAACAGTACGAGAGGATCAAAACAGAGAAACTACTCAACACCAACCCTGAGCTTGAGGTACCGGCATTGAGTAATTCCGCGGAGCAGTTTTGGTCCGAGGAAGACCAAATTAACCTCAGCGAACAAATGCCGAAAGTATTGGCCTGGGGAAAGTATATGGTCACAGTGCTGGGAAGCAAGCTTTTACTTATTGACACCAAGCAGGCTCAGATTCGTGTGCAGTTCGACCAAATTTGGTCGAAGCTTCAAGGTGCCAGTGTAGCCTCTCAACAATTACTGTTTCCTGCCACCATGCAAATCACCCCTGCCGATGCGCTCTTGCTCGAGGAATATGCAAGCGCCTTTGCCGTTACAGGGTTTGACTGGAACTTAAGTGCCGATCGAAGCAGTGTAGAAATTGTTGGTGCGCCTGTCGTCTTGGCAGCCGAAGAGGCACCAGGCGCTATGGAACGATTTATGGATGAACTCAGCAACATGGAAGATGTGAGTGAATCCAAATTATTGAAGGCGTTCGCTCTAGAATTGGCCACAAAATCCGCCATAGGCACGGTGAATAAAGAAGCCATGGAACACCTAAGAGAACAGTTGTTCAGCAGTGCTAATCCAAGCATTGGGCCGAACGGCAAAAAAATAATCACTGAACTCCAACAGGAGGATCTTGTTTAAAAAGATATGATCGCACAGCAACGCTTTAGCCTCATGCCCACCGTGGTGAAGAACCTACTCATTATCAATGGCTTGTTCTTCATGGGGATGATTAGCTTCCGTTCCACATTTGGAGTGGACATCACCCAGTGGTTGGGTCTGTATTATCCAGCAAGCGAAAGTTTTATTCCGTCGCAGCTCGTCACGCACATGTTCATGCATGGAAATATTGGACACATTGCTTCCAATATGATTATGCTCTGGTTTTTGGGCAGCGCTATGGAGAATTACTGGGGATCGCAGAGATTCTTGATTTATTATATGCTTACCGGTTTGGGTGCTAGTGCGCTACAGATTGCTGTAAATGCCTATGAATATTATTCATTAGCGGCGAGCGTAAGTCCGGAAAACCTACAAGTGGTGGTCACCGAGGGGGCCGAACTCATTGAACGTGGGTACAACTATACCAACAGCGCGATGGGGGCTTTAAATCGACTACTCAACACGCCTATGGTCGGAGCATCAGGCGCAGTATTCGGCGTACTGCTAGCCTTTGGTATGACCTTCCCTAACCAGGTGATTTACTTGAATTTCTTCTTCCCGATAAAGGCAAAATATTTCGTGATTGGCTATGGGTTGCTCGAACTCTACAATGGTTTTGCGACCAGCAATAGTGGCATTGCGCATTTTGCCCATCTCGGCGGTATGTTATTTGGCTTTTTGTTAATACGCAGGTGGCGAAAAACCAGGTACCTTTAAGCAACCCGTTTACCAGTATTCATGAGCAGTTTATTTGAAAGAGCGAAATACGATGCCTTCCAGGGAGATTACCTGACGCGTTTGCTTTACCTGAATATTTCAGTATTCCTGTTGTTTGCATTGACCAATGCCTTTACCAGCCTGTTCACTGGAAACTTTGGTTTAATCCCAAACCTAGCCGACGATTTACTCGCACTTCCTTCCGATCCGTTGAGGCTGCTCCTTAGACCTTGGACCATTTTGACGTACATGTTTACGCACTTTGGCTTCCGTCATATACTCTTCAACATGATCGTGCTTTACTTCTCAGGGAAGATCTTGATGGAGTACCTCGGTGAAAAGAGAATGCTCGCCCTGTATATCTACGGGGGCATTGGTGGTGGTCTTTTATACATCATACTCTACAACCTTAGCCCAGTACTTGGTCAAGGCTCTATGGTAGGTGCTAGCGCCGGATGTATTGCTGTGTTGGTCGCCGGAGCATTGTATATGCCACAGATGCCTGTAAGATTGTGGGGCATCTTCGAAATCAAATATTGGATGCTAGCAGCGGGTATTGTAACGCTCGATGTCTTAAATCTGACCGGATCAAACGCTGGAGGTCATATTGCGCACCTTGGCGGTGCCATTGTTGCCTTTTTCTTCATTCGCAGCATGCGACAAGGACACGAGTGGAACGTTTACCTCTTTCAGATCATTGATGCAGTAAGGAATATGCTCTTCCGCCCAAAGTCAAAAAAGAAGCGCCGTGGATTCAGCTTTGGTGAAAGCAGCTACGTCAAATATGAGGAAGTAAAGAAGCCAAAAGGCTCCTCTTCCAAATCGAGCCAAGACACAGCTAAGATGGACGCCATACTCGATAAAATCAAAGAAAAAGGCTACGACAGCTTGTCCAAGGAGGAAAAGGCCTACTTATTCAAGATTTCAAACGAAGAGTGAGAAAACGCCGTTTCATACTCACCTGGATCAACCGCCTCCTGCTCTTAGGTACTGTGGTGAGTGGATTAGGGTCCTTATTACCGGCCAATATCTTCGCTGGAGCTAGTTTGCTTTCATTGATTTTCCCAACGTTAATCGTACCTCACTTCGTATTGCTTTTAGTGACCCTTCGAATTTCTGCGAAGCGTATTTTACCAAATTTGATCGGGATTGCCTTGACGCTTATACCTGCCCTAGCGCAGTTCCCGTTTGCCAAACCAAAGGATCAGCCTCAAGATTGCCTTCGCATCGCTACCTACAATGTGCGTGCTTTTTACCAAGGCTTAGATGCTCCTGAGAAAATGAGCGCTTGGGCAGAAAGGGAGAATATCGATGTGCTCTGTTTGCAGGAGGTACGACGACCCAGTCATAAACCGCTAGAAAAATCGTTCAGCCACGTTGCATTTGCACCTAAAATCAGCAGATACAGCGTTGGTATTTTTTCCAAATACCCCATCATCCACACGGAGCCCCTCACTTTTTCCTATGTGAAGCAAGGCAAGAGATACCCTACTCGCAGTGCGGGATTGGCTGATATAGTACTTCCTTGGGATACCGTTCGATTCATCAATGTTCACTTAAACTCTACAGGTGTACAGGACGGCGATATGGAAGTTGCACCCAGTACAGAAGAGTTGCTGGAGCGTGGAAAGGAAATTGCTCGAAAATTGGCCGGTTCTGATCGAACAAGAGGACTTCAAAGCAAATCCATCCTAGAGTGGATTGAAGAAAGTCCACATCCTGTGGTGCTCTGTGGCGACTTCAACAGCGTGCCAGGAGGTAATCTCTATGCAAGGCTTCTGTTCAACCTTGAAGACCCATACATTTTCAAAGGCTCTGGAAAAATGGGAAGCTTTGAACCGTTGAAGCGCAGGTACCTGCCTATTCGAATCGATTGGACCTTGCATTCAGAAGGCATTGAAAGCTACGATCAACACATAGATCACATCAACCTCAGCGATCATTACCCTTTAGTAACTACTATTGGTCCTCCAATCGAAGAAAAGGCTACTTCTGAGGAAGAATAACCTCGTTGAGCAATAAGGCATTGAGTGCATTCGTCTTCAAGCCCCTCGTACCCTTAGGGTATACACGAACAACCTCATCGTAGTACAAAGGAACACAGGCCGCATCACGCATTAACAAAGCATCAGCCTTGCCTGCCAAATCCATTTTGACAGAATCTACCGTAGCGGCTACTAATTGCTCGTACAAACCGTCATATTCTGGGTTTGAATACCGTGAATAATTAGGCCCAGCCGGCGCCTTCATCGTCGACGCAAAGAGCAAGGCATAATTCTCCGCATCGGGATAATCTGCAATCCACGACGCGCGGAAAAAGTCCAATGTTCCGGCACTCTTCTCGCTGCGCAGCGTCGCTGACGGCACTATATCGACGGCGATAGACCAGCCTAATTGGCCTAAAGAACCTTGTACAAATTCACATACATCTCTGTAGTTAGCCACCGTCGTTAAGGTCAATTCCGGCAACTCATCGATAGATTCAAGCAACGCTTTCACACTGTCTGGCTGGTACTCAATACCAATATGCTCATTGTGTCCTGGCAGGCCAAAGGGTACGATTCCTCCACTGGCTGGCCGACCGATACCGCTTCGCAGCAATTTCATCATCTGTATTCGGTCGATTCCAGCATTGATTGCCCAACGCAATTCGTACGGAATTTGTGCCTCAGCATTAAACAATAAAAATTCTGTGTTCAGGAATGGACTGCGCTCTAGAATATGGTCTTCCCTGTAGCGCTCTTGCATGGCTCCATCGGCCGTTAGAAGATCATCCTTAAAACTCGGATCAATATTGGGAAGTAGATCAAACGAGCCAACTAGATATTCCAAGAACGCACTCTGCTGGTCAGGCAAGAAAGACACACTCACCCCGTCCAGGTAGGGCAAAGACTGTCCGTTACCGTCTCGACGCCAATACTTCTCGTTCTTGTGCAGTATCAGCTTCTCACCAAAATGCCATTTATGGAATTTAAAAGGTCCGCTACCGCCAGCCTCTGTGGCCAATTTGCCTGCATTCGCCGCCACCGAATCTACCACAGCACAGTAAGGCATGGTCAGCAATGAAGGGAAGGCTGCAAAAGGTTCATGAAGTTCGATGTGCAGAATGGTATCACTAACAGCTTCAATACTCTTCACGCGCTCAAGAACCCAAGCACCGGGTGAAGCTACCGCAGGATCTACCAAGCGGTTAAAAGAATACGCAACATCAGAAGCAGTAATACGCCGCCCCGAATGAAAATACGCCTCTCGTAGGAAAATGGAATAGGTAGAATGCTCCACCTCGTAATGCTGCGCCAGGGCAGGCACTACTTCATTGTTCTCGTTTAAGGCAAATAATCCCTCGTACAACTGTCCCACCGCCCAAATGGTACTCTTGTCTCGAGCAAAAGCGGGATCTAACGTCGGTATACCCGACGGCTCGTTGTAACGGAAAACCATCTTGTCGCTATGATCTTCTCGACCACAGCTACTCAATAGCAATTGAACAGCTACAAAAAAGCCCCCAATTAAGGAGGCTTTTATAATGCTATGACCCTTCTTAAGCGTCAATGTTTGCGTATTTAGCGTTGCGCTCGATGAAGTCTCTACGCGGCGGTACATCGTCACCCATGAGCATCGAGAAGATGCGATCGGCTTCAGCACTATCGTCAATAGTTACCTGCTTCAAGATGCGCTCGTCAGGATTCATAGTGGTTTCCCACAACTGCTCTGCGTTCATCTCACCAAGACCTTTGTAGCGTTGTACACCCACTCCTTGACCGCTTTCACCGCCAAACTCTAGTTGTAGTGCATCGCGCTGATCGTCGTTCCAAGCATACGAGCTTTTCTGGCCCTTCTTCACCAAATACAACGGTGGATTCGCAATATATACGTAACCCAATTCTACCAACTCACGCATGTAGCGGAAGAAGAAGGTCAAAATCAATGTTGAAATGTGGCTACCATCCACATCGGCATCCGTCATAATCACAATCTTGTGGTAACGAAGCTTATCCAAGTTCAAGGCTCTTTCATCTTCCTCGGTACCTACACTTACCCCAAGGGCGGTGTACATGTTCTTGATTTCTTCGTTTTCAAAAACCTTGTGAGAAATAGCCTTCTCAACGTTCAAGATCTTACCACGAAGCGGAAGGATTGCCTGGAAGTTACGGTCACGACCTTGTTTGGCCGTACCCCCTGCAGAATCACCCTCTACAAGGAAGATTTCACATACTTCTGGATCTGTTTCAGAACAATCGCTCAGCTTCCCTGGAAGTCCCATAGAAGACATCGAGCCTTTGCGCTGTACCATTTCGCGAGCTTTCTTCGCTGCAACACGTGCACGAGCTGCTAAAAGAACTTTCTGAACGATCATTTTAGCTTCGTTCGGGTGCTCCTCCAAGAAATTGGTCAACATCTCCCCAACGAGCTTATCGACAGCCCCACTAACCTCCTTGTTACCCAGTTTGGTTTTGGTCTGTCCCTCGAACTGAGGCTCCATCACTTTTACAGAGATCACCGCCGTCAAACCTTCACGGAAGTCATCACCGCTGACCTCAACCTTTTCTTTAGCAAGAAGGCCGCTTTCATCGGCATATTTCTTCAACGTACGTGTGAGTGCTCTACGGAAACCTGCAAGGTGTGTACCACCTTCATGGGTATTAATGTTGTTTACGTAAGAGTGGATGTTCTCGTTGTACGAGGTATTGTAGTGCATTGCTACCTCCACAGGGATACCGTCACGCTCGCCTTCCATGCACATTACTTGTGGCATGATCATTTCGCGGTTGGCGTCGATGTATTTCACAAAGCCCGCTAGTCCGTCCTCAGAGTGGAAGCGCTCTCCAATAAACTCGCCTTTTTCGTCTTTTTCACGAAGGTCTGTCAATGTAATAGAGATGCCCTTGTTCAGGAATGCCAATTCTCGCATACGCTTGGCAAGAATCTCGTATTGGTAAATCAACTCTTCGAAGATCTCACCATCCGGTTTGAAGGTCACGATAGTACCGCGGTAATCTGTTGCGCCAATCTCACGCGTAGCGTACTTCGCTACACCTCGAGAAAATTCAACCTCGTGCTTTTTACCGTTGCGGTGTACCTCTGCATGCAGCATGGTAGAGAGTGCATTCACACAACTCACACCTACCCCGTGCAAACCACCGGAAACCTTGTAAGAATCTTTATCGAATTTACCCCCGGCGTGAAGTACCGTCATTACTACCTCTAGGGTAGAACGGCCGTCTTTCGGGTGCATATCTGTAGGGATACCACGACCATCATCTTTGACCGTGATACTGTTGTCTTCGTTGATTGTAACGTAGATATCAGATGCATAGCCAGCAAGGGCTTCATCAATCGAGTTATCTACTACCTCGTATACTAGGTGGTGGAGACCTTTTACGCCCACATCACCAATGTACATGGCTGGACGTTTTCTTACGGCTTCTAGTCCTTCAAGTATCTGAATGGACCCTCCATCATAGTTGTTTTGCTCTTCGCTCATAACGGTTGAGTTTTGTGCTTTTTTGCTATCTAAACAAAGATAACTTTCTAGGGTCCAATTCTACCCTTTTATCCCCTCCCAGCGGGGTGCACTTACCAACATTGTTATTAACATTCTCGCGGGTTACAGCGAAAATGAAGCGTCGTCTTTGGAATTAAAATTGGTAGTTGAGCACGAACATGCCGCGGGTGCCTCGAACACCGTATCCCTGCCACATCATATACCTCTGATTCAGCAAGTTATAACCTCGTAAACTCACACTAAGATTTTCATTGATTTTGTAATCGACACGTGCACTTAAATCCATGTAATCTTCCAACGGGTAAAGCGTATAGTCTAAGCTGTTATATCGACCGCCTACATAGCGCAAATTTGCCCCAATAGAAAGCTCGTTAATGCTGTAATCCACCATAGCACCCAAAACGCGCCCTTCTTGGCCTAAGAATGCATCGCCTGAATAGTTGTTTAGTTCGGCATACGTTGACGCTACAAAATGCTTTAGAGGAAGATTCAATTCCCCTCGGACACCTGTTTTCACTACATTTTCAGCATAGACTGCATGAAGCGCAGCAATTTGCTGCCCATTGACCTCACTAAGCATCAATAGCGAATCACGCTGGAACATCAAAGCATCATTCATCGTTGTAAGCGATCCTTCTACACGGTATTGGAGCTTTCCTGCCAATGCACCTTGCATTCCCACATACCCTTTGTTAGAGCCTGAGAGGCGGTATTCTTGATCCATAGAAAGGAATGGTACCTGTGCAATCATGCCCTCCAAAGTGTTCTGCTTTGCCGTACCGTCCCAACCACCATATACAGCAAGTGTGCGCTTAAGCAACTCTGCTTGGAGGTTAACCTTCGGATAAACGTAATATTCAAAACGATCGATGCCAAGGCCACTGGTCTGTGTACCTGTGAAGTTCAATCCAAACTCGTAACTCAAAATGCCTTTCTTTCCACTGGTGTAAGGAGCTATGGTAAAGTTGTGGTAGGCTGCAGCAGAAGAATCGGCCCAAGAATTGACACTCGCGAATTGATACCCGAGATCGAGGCTAATGTCTTGTTCGTCTGCGTAAATCTCAAAACGGTGTTGCGTTTTCGCTAAATGCTCGCTAGTCGCCATACCTGCAGCCGTGTACTTGTAAGAAACACCCCCACTGCGGTACGCGAATTTCACCTTGCTCGTAGGGTTCGTCGTTCTCAACCACTGTTGGGACAAACCGTATTGCTGCTGCCATGCCCCAGGCGTGCTATCCGGCACTACAGTCAACGGAGTCAAGGCCCCGTAATAACTGATGTAATCCGCCTTGAGCAAGGCTTGTGTCTTAAAGTTATAGCTCTTTGTTGCACGTTGGAAATCTGCCAGAACCTCATTCTCGTACTGAGGTTGGCGTAAATAATCCACATCGCTCACCCCACTGAGCGCACCTTGGTGAAGTGCTCGAACGCCCCAAACATTTTTCTTACTGCGTGGCGAACTCAGAATAAAGCTTGCATAGGAGCTTGCATAATTTCCACCACCCACGCTTACGCTCTGTGTAGGTAACTTAGGCAACTTCACTCTACCCAAACGAATGGCTGGGATTGCCTCAGGCGCAAAATCCAACGACATCGCCTTGGGATTGATACGAACACTTACAGGCAGCTTTTCAGAAGTTGTATCCGAAAACGAAGGCTGCTCACTGATCTTTTGAGCACTGCGTACCTGTGCTTGGTACTCTTCTACAACGCGTATCTCCACGCTTTTTACTTCATCGCCGGTTCCCGTTTCTTCTTGGGCTATAAGCGAAGCATTCGCACCTATGAGAAGTGCAGCTGTTGCGACTATTCTAAATTGGAATCTCATGTTCATCATTCCTTATTCTTCTAATTCTTCAATAGATTCCATTTCGAAATCTTCCATACTCAGGCTGTCCACACCAATGGTGTTGCGCTCTTCTCTTTCTCTTTGCAGGGCCAATTCCGATTTAAACGCACTCGCTTGTGCTGCATAATCACCGAAATCCGCATTGTCGATAACGAAGTCCAGCGTGTAGTTCGCCTGGAAATCATCGCGCAAACCTGCGTAGTTCTTCGCCATTAAGATGAGTGAATTCCAGCGCCATTTTGGGTACGTAGGCAGGTTCTCGATCATCCAGAACAACAAATCATTGGATCCTTCGTATTTGCCCATGACATGATCAAACTCTGCCAAATGGTACGTGGCTTCAGCTTGTGCCTCTCCTTTGATCTCTGCTTTGACCTGAGTGTAGTACAATTTTGCATTGGCACTATCCTTTAGCTCATAAGCACTGCGAGCCGCATTCAAAAGTGCCTCCGTTTTCCAATCGGTCGGTAGCGCCTCATCTTGCAATAAACTCTCCGCATATTGCATTACTACTGGCACATTGTCTAAAGACTTCGCACAGCGCATTAGTCCCAATCTAGCCCGGCGACCTTCATCAGCATTACCCACTAATCCAAGCACCTGCTCGTAGTAATAGAAAGCCTGCTCAAAGTCTTGTTCTGCATAGTACAGCGAGGCCAAACGCTCCACAGTCTGTTTACGGAAACTCAGCTCTCCTGAAGCTGCGACGAATTCATAAGCGTTCTGTGCCAGGGAATCTTGGCCTTGACTGAACGCACATTCAGCGAGGTAATAGTTGGCCGGCACTCTGAAAATTCCATCCGGAAACTTATTCAAGTAATCCTTCATGCCCTTCAATGTTCCTTCACAATCGCCAAAACTGTAACGGTCGTACGCGCCGTTGTACAAAGTAGAGTCCAGCTGGCCTTGACCGATATCGGTTCCTGTTAGGGTTTGAATCCAATCGACATAACCCGTTAGCTGATCTAATTCCGCAAACTGAATCTTCGCCAATCCAAGCGCCTCTCTACTTTCGGCAGTATTTGGGAAATCCTCAACAACGCTTTTGAACTGGTCCAATGCTTTGTTGCCTTTCCCTTGTGTACGATATATCAGACCCAATGCGATGTGCGCATTTTTGATGAATCGAGACTTCGGGTAATCCTGAATGAAAGCAGTGAAAATAGACTCTGCCTGGTTTTCCTTGCCCATTTTCATGTAGGTCTCTCCCAGCTCAAAATAGGCATCCGTCGCATACACAGAATTTGGATACTTCTTCACCAATGTTTCTAAACTTCCTGCCTTCCGCTGATCATCATCTACCAAGCCAAAACAAAGACTCTGCTGGAACATCGCGTAATCCGCATCCGGGACACTGCGGCCAAGATACGTCTGGTAATAGTTGATGGCATTGTTGTATTGGCTCGTCATGAAGTAAGAATCTGCCAAGCGTAATTCCGCATCATTCGCAAGCTTTGTACCCGGTCGTTGCTTGTTTAAGTACAATCTGAAGGTTGTCGCTGCCGCCTCGTAATTGCCTTTTGAGAAATTCGCATAAGCCTTGTTGTACAGACTGCGCTTGTATTGACTTAAAGTCGCCGATCCGGGAGTAGCTTCAAATTTCGCCAGCTCGAGCAAGGCGCCTTCAAAGTCCTTGGCTCGGTACGCTACCTCAGCCAACCAGTAATGCGCCAATGCTGTGTATACATTGCTCAAAGGATAATCCAAAGACCGCTCAAACATGCGTTTGGCAGCTGGGTACTGAATAGCATTGAAATGTTGCACCCCACGGAAATAGGCCACTTTCTGGTAAGCTCCTTGCATGGTCGGCTGTTCCAACCCTGCCGCAGAGATCGCCTTCATGGCACTCTCGTAATCTTTCGAATTCAGATACAGGTTGGCTAAATATTCATTCGCTTCCGCACGATACTTGCTGTTCGGGTACTTCTTCAAGAAGTCCTTGAAAATATCTAAAGGTTGTTCAAACGGTGTAGCACTATCGTACGCCAATTTCGCGTAATTGAAATACGCATCCTCACGGAGGCGCTTGTCACTACCGCTCTGGCTGGCTTTAAAGAATGCACCTTGAGCCTCCGTCTTTTTACCGGTCTTCAGGTAACAATCGGCCAAATGATAGTAGGCACTCTGCCCCAGATCATCTCCTCGATTATGAATCTTGTTGAACGCCGTGATGGCTTCTTCGTACCTGCGCGTCTTGTACAAAACGAATCCAAGCTTATAGTTGTCTTGAATACTCAGCTTGCCGCCCAACTCTTTGTGCTTCTCTAAATAAAGAGCAGCCTCTTTCCAGTCCGATTTCTGATAGTACCCCTCACCGATGAGTTTAGCTACCTCTGCTGCACGCGACGGAACTGCCTGTGCTAGAAGAGACTCTCCTACCGAAAGCAGTTGATCGATATCGCCTGTTTTATAATAAATCTGACTGAGGTAGTACGGCACCACACCGCCGAACTTCTCGTCGCCAATGAGCAGCTTGAATTGACCCAAAGCGGTGCTGTATTGTTCTGCCTCATAAGCGATATGCCCATAGTAATACTGGTGGTAATTTTGGTATTCCCCCTTGTAGCTGGTCCCTTGAAAGAAGAGATTACGCGCCTTTTCAACATCTTTAGCCATCAGGTAACTGTAGGCCAATTTGAAATAGTATTCACTTCTAAAAGCGCTTGGAACATCAGCGGCATCAATTGCACCCAACCATTGCACCACTTTTTTGTACCTGCGGTTGTTGAAGTAGTAGTTTGCAGCCGTGACGTGTGCCTCTTGCCATCTTGGACTTAACGGATACGTCTGCGCGAAGTAGGTCAAGAAATATTCGCTGTTTTCGTTCATCAAATAGAGGGCACACAGCGCTCTATAAAAACTACTTTCCTCTTTCAAGAAACTTTGTGTCGGTAAATCCGAAGCCAAAAGCTCGTCAAATCCTACTCTTGCCGCAGCATAGAGTCCGTCGTCGAAAAGATCAACACTTGAATTAAAGGTTGCCTCAAATCCTTGCTCAGCAGTGGTCTGTTGGGCTTGGACGCTAAAGCTAAAAACTAGCAGAACCGCTAGAAAAAATCGGGTACGCATATCGTTTACGTTTATGCTTAAAAATAACCTATGCTCATGGCCTACTTTAGAGCCAATCCTGTGAATTCGGTTGAGTTATTCACATCAAAAAAAACGCGCGACCTCAATCGTTTGGTATTTCTTCTAACTTTGAATCTGCTTAAAATCATCGACCGTACATGGCAACAATTGAAGTACAAAATGCAAACGTCTTTCAAGGCAAACACCTAGTTCTCACAGACGTAAGCTTTAAAATCGATACCGGTGAATTCGTGTATTTGATTGGCCAGACGGGCTCTGGAAAAAGCTCACTTTTAAAGACCTTGTACGGTGATCTACCGCTAGAACAGGGCACAGCTACGGTTGCTGGACATACATTGAACGGCTTACGCAGCAAAGATATTCCTGCGCTACGCAGAGATATCGGTATTGTATTCCAAGATTTTCAATTGCTCAGTGACCGCAGTGTTGAAGCCAATCTAGACTTTGTTCTACGCGCCACTGGCTGGAAAGACAAAGACAAGCGCTCGGCGAGAATCGTCGAGGTCCTCACCTTAGTGGGCATGCAGAACAAAAAACACAAGAGCACTTTCGAGATCTCAGGCGGTGAGCAACAACGCGTGGCTATCGCCCGTGCTTTATTGAATGCTCCAAAAGTCATCCTCGCTGATGAGCCTACCGGGAATTTAGACCCTCGCACCTCTGAGGAAATCATGTCATTACTGCTCTCACTGACAGACCAGAATACGGCCGTATTAATGGCCACGCACGACTACCAAATGATCCACAAATACGCCAACAGAACTTTAAAAGTAAGTGGCGGTAAAGTAGAAGATTCGGTCGTCTCAAACCTGTAAGCTTTTGAGCAGCTCAACACATACGCTTAGCATCTGCATTGCCTCTTACGGCGATGATGTGAGCTCTTTACTCAAAGAACTTGAGCACTGTGCCAAAGGCAACTTGCCGAAAAACTGGTCGATCGAAGTAATTATCAGCGACCAACACGCAGAAAAACACCCAATGTCTTCCCTGTGGGAAGCAATGGCAAATTGTCGGTACATTCAAACTAAAACACAGGGACGCAGCGCAAATAGAAACGGTTTAAGCCAAATGGCTTCTGGAGCATTTTTACTCTTTTTAGATGCAGACGCCCTCCCAAGCTCGGCCGATTTTCTATCGAACTACTGCAACGCGGCAGAAGGCGCCGATGTCGTTGTTGGTGGTACGGCATACCAACCGGGTTACAAAAGCAAAGAATTGCGAGTTAAAGTAGGCAAGCGAAAAGAAGAGATTCAAGCCGCCACAAGAAAGCAACAGCCCTATTCAAGCTTCACGGCCTTTAACTTTCTCATTCGAAAGACGCTCTTTGACCAAATCCAATTTTCCGAGCAACTCGTCCAATACGGACATGAAGACACCCTCTTCGGCCTGGAATTAAAATACAGACACGCCAAAATCGCGCACATCGACAATCCCGCTTTCCACATGGGTATTGATTCAGGGGCCGATTTTATGGACAAAACCACAGCCGCTGTCGACGGACTAGCCGACCTAATCGCGGCGGGAAAAATAGATGAAGACGTAAAGCTCTTTAAGGCCTACAGATCCGTTCAGAAATCAGGTTTTCAATGGGCATTCAAAGCCGCACACATGCTAATTGGGAAACCCCTAAAATCGGGACTTGCCAATGGCTTTTTACCTATATTCTTCTTTGATGTCTATAAACTGCTAAGGCTTTGCAGTCACTCTATAAAAATTGGCCGTAGAATGCCTTGAGCGGAATCTGCTCTTTTTCCCATGTAAGCGCTTCCTGCGCCACCTTTAAAGCGCTACTATAATCTTCCGCACCCACAGCTTCAATAGCCGACCGCAGGGCCTCGATATTCTCAGGCTGAACCGTTCGCCCAACACCAAATTCTTCAACAATACGCTTCACTTCAACCACTTTTGAAGTGACTACAGGCGTATTACAATGGATGTAATCAAAGAGCTTATTCGGCAAAGAATAGCGGTAGTTAATATTCGTATCCTTATCCAGGCTCAAACCCACATCCGCGGCACTTGTGTATTGCAATAACTGTTCATAAGGCACACGCCCAACAAACTTCACTTTATCTTCCCAACCTCTTTGTTGAACAAGCGTTTGAAGCGCAGGGATAGCATCTCCACTACCTACGAGCAACAGCAACCATCCTTCCATTTGCGATACGGCCTCTACCGCCTCTTCCAAGCCTCGGTCCACATTCATGCCCGACCCTTGATTGATGGCTATTTTCACCCCTTCAGGCAATCCAAGTTCTGCGCGTGATCTACTTTGAATATCTGGAACGGGGCTGATGTTTCGAAACACCTGAGGACGTTTGCCATAATCTTGTTCGTACAAGTTCGCTATACTCTCATTGACCGTCCAAATATGCTGGAGACGAGGAAAGACAAATCGCTCAATGCCCAACCAAACACGTTTTACCCAACGGCCCTGAATCTCTGGCACGCCACAGAAGTACTCGTGACTGTCATACACCAACGGAATACCAAAGAATCGACTAATCAAAAAATTGGGCAACAACGTATCCAAATCGTTGGCCAACAACACCGAGTTACGGTTGCATTCAAACAACAGCTTTAGAAACAAACGCACTTGAAATTCAGCATAAAACAAACCGCCTTTGGTAAACCACAATTTCATGCGATCTGTACCATAGTCCCTGTTCAGTTCCTTTGAGGTGGCCAATTCTCGTCCGATCCACTTTACCTCATAGCCCAGGTCTTGCAACAATACAGCGACTTTATTCACCCGGTTATCCGTAGTAATGTCGTTGGTCGTTGAAATGAAAATCTTACGCTTCATGGCCGCAAAGATATTTTGTCCTGAGTTGTCGCTAAGGTAGCGAACCTTATTTTTGCGCTTAGGAAAACGCAACCCATGAAGAAATCGGACTTTATTTACCATCTCCCTCAAGAAAGGATTGCAACGCACCCCTTGTCGCGCAGGGATGAAAGTCAATTATTGGTTTTCGATGGTACAATACAAGACCACCAATTTTCCCAATTACCTCACCTTCTGCCACAGAGAAGCCAATTGATCTTTAACAACACAAAGGTCATTAAAGCACGACTTCGCTTTACAAAAACCGAAGGTGCTAAACCCATAGAAGTTTTCTGCCTCAACCCCTTTGAGCAGAGCGTCGAAGAGGCGATGGAGGCAAAGAATGAGATTCGCTTCGAATGCATGGTGGGCAATCTGAAACGATGGAAAGACCACCCTCTTCATCTAAAACTCAATGAGGACCTAACCCTCACGGCCACCAAAGGCGAACGCTCAGGACAAGGGTTCATTATTTCCTTCACATGGACTGGTTCGTACACTTTTTCCGAGGTTGTAAATATCGCAGGTCAAATTCCCCTACCGCCGTACATGAACCGAGACGCTGAAGAGGAAGATGTGGAACGCTATCAAACCGTCTACGCTTCGAACAACGGCTCAGTAGCTGCACCTACGGCTGGCCTACATTTCACACCCAAGGTGTTCCAAGACTTACAGCACCTAGGCCACGAGCGTTTAGAACTCACTCTTCATGTGGGCGCTGGCACATTCAAACCCCTCGGCGACGGCGACATCAGCGCCCATGAAATGCACGCAGAAGAAATCATTGTAAGCCGCCAATGGCTTAAAAATTACCTCAATCACGAAGGGCCGAAATTCGCAGTTGGCACCACGAGCTTACGTACGCTCGAAAGCTGCCACTGGATCGGCGTTAAACTGATGACCACTGGCCGTTTTGAAAACCTGGGTCAATTCGATGCCTACGAATTAGATCAGAGAATTACCACTTTTCAGGCGTACAGTGCACTACTCGACCATCTTGAAAGCGAAGGCATCTCCTCATTAGCCCTTCAAACGCAACTTATGATTCGCCCTGGCTACAGCATGAAGTCTACCCAGGGAATCATCACAAACTTCCACCAGCCAGGTTCTACCTTATTGCTATTGGTAAGTGCCGGTATAGGCGAATCTTGGAGAGATGTGTACACCCATGCAATGGCCAACAAGTACCGTTTTTTAAGTTACGGAGATTCTTCTCTGCTCTACTTCAATCGTTAGTAACTAAAGGTTGCTTACATTTTTTGGAACAGCCATGTAAAGGCGAGAATTTAATAGGATGAAAGTCCTTTGTCTCGTTTTACTTTTTTCAACCCCAATTGCCGGTCAACCTTGGCTTTTCTACAACGTTGAAAATCTGTTTGACACGATACACGACCGAAATTTTCACGATCTCGAATTCACTCCTGCCGGGAGCAAGAAGTACGGAAGCATCACCTACAGATTGTGCATTCGACAGACCTCAAGAGTGCTTCATATGCTCCAGCAGAGCCACTACCGTGCGCCCATAGTTGCGCTATGCGAAGTAGAAAATCGAAGTGTACTCGATGATTTGATTCGCCATCAGGGCATGCGTGTTCACGGGCCATGGAATATCGTTCATTTCGACAGTCCCGACTATCGAGGAATTGACTGTGCAGTGCTCTATAACCCGGAGCGCATACAAGTCCTGCAGACCGACCGTATTAGATATTCCAACGACACGCTTCTAACCAGAGACGCACTATTTGTACGGTATACCATTGACGAGAAGCGGTTCAATCTAGTCGTGGTTCATCTACCATCAAAACGAGGAGGTAGTCGCGAAAGCCAATGGAAGCGCAACCTGGCCATTTCTGCGGTATTGACCGCTCTAGATTCCTGCATATCCCCCACAATTATTATGGGCGATTTCAACGATCCTTTGACGCAAGAATATGGCCCTTCTTGGCACTCGGCTATTCAAATCGGGACCTCTGGCACTTACAAATACCAAGGACGGTGGAATACCATTGATGGCGGTATCGCCAATTTCCCTGTTCAAGTTCAAGCCTGCGATCTACCGCTGCTACTGCAAAAAGACGCTAAATGGGGAGGCTTAAAGCCCCTTCGGAGGTGGCAAGGCAACTTTTATAAGAACGGATTCTCAGACCACCTACCCGTTTACTTCTCAGAGGTTGTAGGTATTGGAAAATGAGTTATTTTCGTAATCAGATCAATAAAGATCGTAACCGACTTATGAAAAAATTAATTGCCCTTAGTGCCGTAGTAGGCGCTTTATTCATGACCTCTTGTGAGACAGGAGGTGCTGAGCCAGCTCCAGCAACCTACCCTGGAGACTCATTGACTGTTACTGATCAGGCTCGTCCTTTAGTAATTGAAACTACTGGCGCATGGTGTCAGTACTGTCCAAATGGTGCCGAAATCATGACAATGATTGACGGTGTTCTTGGAGATAGTGTAGTTCTTATAGCTAACCACGTTGGTGATTGGTTTGCCGTTGACAATGCAGCTTCGGGTGCATTCGACGACAACTTCCCTACTTCTGGTGTTCCAAACTTCTACGTAAATAACACTGACCAAGGCCAAAACCCTACAGGTGCTGCAGCATCAGCAATCTTTGATGAAGTTGCTTTCGGTGTAGAGGCAGAGGTTATTGATACAGCAGGTAAATTAGTAGTATACCCACGCATCAAGTGTTTGCAAACTAAAATCGATGAAGTATTCATGGTACAATCGTACTTACTACTCAACGGTGTTGTTGCAAAAGACTACGGCAACGGTGTAGATCTAAACCAAGTAAGCTCTCTTCCTAAGGTAACGACAGGATCGGGTGCAACACCTACTGTTTGGTCACAAGACGCAGCAGAGATTGCATCAGGAGTGTTCTTGATTGCTTCAGGTACTACTTACACACACGATGAAGCATTGTTCGGCCACGCGACTACAGCGGTTAAAGGTTGGACGAAGAGCCCAGACGCTAACGTTGCGGATACTTCTTCAGTAACCTTAGGTCCATGGGGTATGAACCTAAGCGACATCAACGCATTGGGCGGTTCTTATGCAGCCGGTGATGTATTTGGTACTCGCTACTCAGCGGTTCAACTCGAAATCACTAAGCCTACCCTACCAGCAGGTATGGAAGCTGATTACAGCGTAGCTACAATCATCTGGCAATTGCGCCAAGACGGTTCAGGCGATTACGACTA
>WTIZ01000048.1 GCA_011525035.1 Cryomorphaceae bacterium
CTTTGCGTTACAACTTCTAAGAGTCGATTTATTTGATTCTCAGCCCCGCCGCTTGGCGGGGCTTTTTTTTTGCCTCATTTTTGGGAAATGAATTTGACCCTATTGCACAAAGCCGCCCTTTATTCGATTGTCGCTAGTTTCTTCTTTGCTTGTTCATCTCCAAATGAGGAGTTGCCTGTACCGCAAGAGGATGCTGCTGTGGAATTGGCCCCAGTGAATAAGGGGCGTTCAGCATTAGACAGTTTAAATGCTCTTATTATTGACGATCCAAATGATTTGGATGTGCTTGAATCGCGAGCACGACTGTATCTAGGTGCCCGCAACCTTGCTTATGCACAGGCAGATATCAATGCAGTATTAGCAGCCGATAGTAATAGAGTGGGTGCGTTAGAGATCCTGGGTGATTTAGGGTTTGCCTCAAACAAAACTCGCGAGAGTAGGGACGCGTGGCAGAAATGTATGCGTCTGGATCCAGAATATGTGCCTTGTCGTCTTAAGATGGCCCAGCTCTATCATGTGGTTACAGAATTTGAGAAAAGTGCTGAGCTTGTAGATATCGTGCTCAACCTAGACCCTCAGAATCCCGAAGCACATTTCTTGAAAGGCTTACTGATGAGGGATGCTATTGGAGATACAGCACGTGCGCTTCAATGGTTTCAAAAGGCCATTGATATTGCGCCAGATTATGTGGAGGCTATTGATATGTGCGGGGTGCTTTACAGTGCCATGGGGAATCCTATTGCCATTGCGTATTTCAACAGATTGGTAGAATTGGACCCTGAGAATAAGTTGAGCTTTTACAACAGAGGGATGTTCTATCTAGGTCAGCAGAATTGGAACGGTGCCTTGGAGGATTTTACGACCTGTACAAAATTGGACCCGGCAGATATTGAAAGCTTTTTTAACCTTGGTTACATCCACCTTCAATTGCAACTGCCACGTGAAGCTATTGGGTACTTTACCCAAGCGTTGGCCATTCAGCCCATCAATCATAGGGCATTGTACGGTCGTGGGTACAGCTTTGAACTCTTAGGTGATATGCCTAATGCTGAGAAAGATTACCGTGAGGCGTTGAGCTATAATCCTGACCACGAAGGTTCTCGTCAAGGCGTAATACGCATTCAAAACGCGAAGACTCAGGCTGGCCTGAACTAGTATACCAGCTCCTTGTACTTATTGGGGTAGTCGGAGATCAATCCATCGACACCCATATCGAGTAATCGCTGCATATCCGAGACTTCATTTACCGTCCAGGGGATGATGTCAATTCGTCTAAAGTGGCACCAATTCACAATCTCAGGAGTTACGGTTTCGAAATTCGGACTATACACATCCGCAGGGAATCCTAGCTTGTCCATGGCCGCTGCGGGATCGGTTTCATCTTCAGTAAGCAGGCATAGTTTAACTCCGGTGTGCAGCTTTCTTAGCTCTTGGAGTGTGCGGACATCAAAGCTCTGTATAGTTACTAGATCGTACAGATTAAACTCTGGATTTAAAGCATCGTAGCGTTCTAGAAAAGTTGCGATGAGTCGTGCAAATTCCTTGGGTTTTGGGTGGTATACGCCGTCTCCAATAGGTCTAGATTTTGTCTCAATATTCAGTTTGCGCCAGTTGCCCGTGCTGCTGAGCATATTGAACAGCTCGCTTAATGCCGGCTTGTAGGTCGCCATGGCCTTCTGCTCAGGAAATCTAGGGTTGCCCTTACTTCCACAATCAAACGCCTGAATTTCCTCTGTTGTCATTGTATAGAGGTTATAAGCCGATGGGTTATCAGCGAGTACTGCGGAGTCTAACGTGCAAATCTCAGGATTAAGCCAAGGCTCGTGGGAGATGATCAGGTTCTTGTCCGCACTCACCACAACATCTAGTTCGAGGGTGGTCAATTCCTCTATGCTCAGCGCATATTCAAATCCTTCCAAACTATTTTCCGGATACAATCCTCGGGCACCTCGATGACCTTGGAAATCGACCTTTCTTTCGGGTTTGGAGCAGCTTGTAATTGCTAGGAATAGCACAAATAGCAGAAGTGTGCTGTTATAGTTGGAATTCAGTAATTTCATAGGCCTTAAGTGAGTCTCTAAAATAACCCTTCCCATGCAACAAAAGGTAATACTTGGCCTTAGTTTTGTAGCCCTTATGACACAATGTACCATGAATGAAACCCCGAACACTGGTGAGCCTATTGCGAAAGAGGTAGCTCACGAAATGACCATCCACGGCGATACCCGCAACGACGAGTATTACTGGATGCGTGATCGCGAGAATCCAGAGGTCATTGACTATTTAAATAGTGAGAATGCCTACCGTGAGCAAATCATGAAGGGCACAGAGAAGCTTCAAGAGCGACTCTACGAGGAAATAGTGGGTCGAATCAAAAAAGACGATAGCTCGGTACCATATCTGTTGGACGGCTATTACTACTACACTCGATTTGAAGGTGAAAAGGAGTACCCGCTCTATTGCCGTAAGAAAGGTTCTTTGGAGGCTGACGAGGAGGTGATGC
The DNA here is from genome assembly GCA_011525035.1 of Cryomorphaceae bacterium. GTDB lineage: Bacteria > Bacteroidota > Bacteroidia > Flavobacteriales > Schleiferiaceae > UBA10364. The sequence goes on from WTIZ01000048.1 coordinate 2,504, forward strand.
TTGACGTTAATGAATTGGCCGCAGGTCATTCGTATTACCAGATTGCAGGATTGAGCATACACCCGAACAACCAAAAGATTGCCTTCGGGGTAGATACAGTCAGTCGTCGTATTTATACCATCTATACCAAGGACTTAGTTACAGGTGCCATTGACATTGTAACGGAAAACGAGTGTACTGGAGGTTCTACTTGGAGTGCGGACGGTAATTACTTGTTCTATACCGTAAAGGATTTAGAGACGCTTCGCAGCAATAAGATCAAGCGTTGGGATGCGCAAAGTGGAACACATGAGCTCATTTTTGAAGAAGAAGACGAGACCTTCACTTGTTTCGTATACAAGAGCAAGAGCCGTAAATATTTGATGATTGGTTCGTCCTCGACGATGGCGGACGAGCATAGATTTTTGGCTGCCGATAATCCAACAGGGGAGTTTCAGATCATTCAGCCTCGTGAGCGTGGTCTTGAGTATAGCACTAGTCACTTTGGGGATCATTTTTACATCCGTACCAATGCGGATGAAGCGACTAACTTTAAGTTGATGAAGGCACCGGTAGAGGCGCCGTCGAAAGAGAATTGGACCGACGTGCTTCCACACGATGAGAATGTGCTTTTCACAGATATGGAGCTGTTTGAAGATTACCTTGTTACTGAGGAGCGTTCGAACGGATTGGTTCGCATTCGTATCCAACCTTGGGGCGGTGAGGCGTATTACCTGCCTTTCGAGGAGGAAACCTACACAGCCTACGTGGGTAACAATCCTAGCTTTGACCAGAAGCATCTGCGCTACGGCTACACCTCGCTAACTACACCAGGTAGTGTTATCGACTATGATTTTGCCACTGGTGAGAAAACCGTTCGCAAGGAGCAGGAGGTATTGGGTGGCTATGACAAGTCTAAATATGAAACCAAGCGCATATGGGCTACTGCTGATGATGGCAAGAAAGTAGCCATGTCTATTGTCTATAGAAAGGATTTGATTCGTGAAGATGGTCCTAATCCAACGTTGCTCTACGGTTATGGATCTTATGGATATACCATTGACCCATCATTCTCTACGGTACGTCTGAGCCTGTTGGATCGCGGCTTTGTATACGCCATTGCACACATCCGCGGTTCGCAGTACATGGGAAGACCGTGGTACGAGGACGGTAAGATGTTCAATAAAATCAACACCTTCACTGACTTTATTGCTTGTGGCGATGCGCTTGTAGAGCAGGGATATGCAACGCCGGAAACGCTTATGGCCATGGGTGGTTCTGCCGGTGGTTTATTGATGGGTGCTGTAGTTAATATGCGTCCAGATTTGTTCCGAGGTGTCATCGCTGCGGTTCCGTTTGTGGATGTGGTGACGACGATGTTGGATGAATCGATCCCGCTTACTACTGGAGAGTTCGACGAATGGGGTAACCCAAAGAACAAAGACAGTTACGACTACATGCTTTCCTACAGTCCTTACGATCAAGTAAAGGCGCAAGATTACCCTGCGCTGCTAATCACTACCGGCTTGCATGACAGCCAGGTACAGTATTGGGAGCCTGCGAAGTGGATTGCGCGTCTTCGTAAAATGCGTACCAACAAGGATGAGGTTTTGCTCATGTATTGTAACATGGAGACAGGTCACGGTGGTGCTTCGGGCCGATTCGAAGCGCTCAAAGAGACCGCTATGGAATATGCCTTTTTCCTAGACTTAATGGGGATTAAATCATGAGTATAGTTATTGAAAATCTCACCAAATCCTACGGCAGCCAGAAAGCGCTAGATGGTGTGAGCCTTGAAATAAAATCGGGCCAAATCACAGGTCTTCTAGGCCCAAATGGTGCTGGTAAAAGTACCCTCATGAAGATCATCACAGGATCTGTCATTCCTGATGCCGGTAGCGTGATGGTCAACGGTGTGGACGTACTCAAAGAACCCCTCAAGGTTCAGCGTGTTCTGGGATACCTACCTGAACACAACCCCCAATATTTAGAATTATACATCAAGGAATACCTCGAATATGTGGCTTCCATCTATAAAGTAGATTCATCCAGAGTGAGCCAAGTCATTGATATGGTAGTCTTAGGTCCCGAGCAGCACAAGAAGATTGGCGCGCTATCTAAAGGGTATCGCCAGCGCGTAGGACTTGCTGCTGCACTCATTCCGGACCCAGAGATTCTAATTCTTGATGAGCCTACCACGGGTTTAGATCCAGCGCAACTTGTTGAGATCCGTGCGCTTCTTCGTGAAGTAGCTCAGGAGAAAACGGTCTTGTTTTCTACCCACATCATGCAGGAAGTCGTGGAGCTTTGTTCTGAGTGTATCTTTTTAAGTAAGGGACAGATCAAAAAGCAATTGACTAGAAATGAGATTGAAAGAGGTTCATCGGCTCTCGAGGACCAATTTTCTTCTTTAATCGTCTAGCCTAAAGGTTGCGCAGTTGACGCAACCACCCTATATTTGCCCCACATTAACGCGGAGTGGAGCAGTTGGTAGCTCGTCGGGCTCATAACCCGAAGGTCGTAGGTTCGAGTCCTGCCTCCGCTACAAGGAAAAGCCTTGATGCACAGCATCAGGGCTTTTT
>WTIZ01000002.1 GCA_011525035.1 Cryomorphaceae bacterium
TCTTCTGAATGAAAAAAGCCACCTACTGTCGTAGATGGCTTTTTTAGTGTTGTGGGCGATACTGGATTCGAACCAGTGACCCCCTGCTTGTAAGGCAGGTGCTCTGAACCAGCTGAGCTAATCGCCCTGAGCGGGTGCAAATATAGACACGTTCATAGTATTTGCAAGACCCTATGTGTAGTTTTTCGTAGAAAAATTGAATTTTTTTCGCGGTTCTTAGCCTAGGTGCTAAGTATCAAAGAGTTCTACTTAAAACTATTCCTCTTCTTTGTCGAAAGAAATACTTAGACTGTTCACGCAGTAGCGCAATCCAGTAGCTGTAGGGCCGTCGTTAAAGACATGGCCAAGGTGTCCGCCGCATTTCGCACACATAATCTCGGTACGAATCATGCCGTGGGTTTTGTCGAGTTTCTCGACAATAGCGCCACTTTCTATGCCTGCGTCAAACGAAGGCCAGCCGCAGTGTGAATCGAATTTAGAATCGGACGTAAATAAGGGTGCATCACAGGCTCTACAGTTGTAGGTGCCTTCTTCAAAGTGCATGTTGTATTCTCCGGTGAATGGACGTTCTGTGCCTTTTTGTCTAAGGACATAGTATTCTTCCGGCGACAGCTGCTCTTGCCACTCTTGTTCCGATTTAGTGATTTCGTAGGTCCCTTTGTCTATGTTCATGTCAGTCTTGTTTTGCGCATTACACGATGCGGCCAAGATTAATAAGGTGGATAGTAGAAAGATGTTCTTCATGTTGTAGTAACGGCAAATGTCGCTCCAAGGTTTGCGCTAGGAAATGTTAAAACTCCATTTCATGATCTGCTCAATGACCTTAGAATCACGAAGTATACGTCTGTGGCCCAATCCGGAAGTTTCGATATAGGTTCCATTGGCCATTTTTTCACCGACCTCACGACCCAGAGATATGGGTGTGTCTCTATCATCGACATCGTGAAATACTAGGGCAGGAATCTTGTTAAAAGGTGCCAATTCCGGTGGACTGAACATATCAAAGTCTTCTCCGTATTTAGCCTTCATGTTCTTGACGATTCGGGCATGTACTGAGCGATTAAAACCAATGGTATCACAAAACAGACCAACCATTGCGGAGATGCGGCCTGGAGGGGCGATAAGTACTTGACGTTTGATGGGGGCACCTAAGTTCTGAACCGCATACATGGTTGCGCCACAGCCCAGGCTATGTGCCAGGGCAAGGTCTACCTCGCCAAGGTGCTGAGCGACTTGAACAATACAAGAGGCAATTTCAGGCATCAAGGTGCGCTTGCCTTCCGCTCCGCGGTGCGACACTCCGTTAAAACCGGTGATGGTGTACTCCTTGAGCAGGTCAGGGTATTGTGCTTCCATGGCCTCGACTATGACTCTAAATTGCGTGAATCGGCCCGCCCAACCGTGGATGAGCAGGATGTTTTTAGGCCCCGTACCTATCTGGTATACCGGATATCGCTTGCCGTTTTCGTGAGTGAACATTGTTGGGGATCCAAAGCGCTGCTCAAAGGGAATTTCACGTTTTGGAATCTTGAAAGGATAGGGTGTCACAAACCAGCGAAAAGCGATGCTTGCTGCCCAACCTGTGCTGAAAAACTGCGTAGTCTTGGCTATTCTGGTCATGGCCTTAGGCGGCTTGATGGCCAGGGGTTCTTTTGGGGTGTTTTGCTGGTCTGTCATAATGGAAGCGTAAGGTAGAAAAAGAAAACCCCGACCGCGAACGGTCGGGGTTTTTTCTGTGCCCAGAACAAGATTCGAACTTGCACGCGAATACTCGCACCACCCCCTCAAGATGGCGTGTCTACCAATTCCACCACCTGGGCAAAGGACTGCAAATTTAATGGGAAAAGTTTGACTAGCTAATAAGGTCCAAACTTTTTTCTGTGCCCATTGCATTCATAAAAAAAGCCCCCTCTGTGTAAGAGGAGGCTTTCTAAGTGATCCCTCAGGGGCTCGAACCCTGGACCCATACATTAAAAGTGTATTGCTCTACCAACTGAGCTAAGAGATCAACCCTTTTCCGCTTTGCGGGCTGCAAATATACAGCTGAATTTATTTTTTGCAACGCACCAAGAAAAAAAAATAGGCTTCTTTCAACAGGCCTATTTTAACCTTCTGATTCGCTGTACTTTTGTAACAAATATTTCGGATGAAAGTTTTCTTAATCGGTTACATGGCAAGCGGAAAATCTACGCTGGGCAAGGCACTTGCTGAGGCGCTGGCACTGCCATTTATAGACTTAGATGTTGAGATTGAGCGAACTGCGGGTACAACGATCTCTGAGATTATCACAGCTAAGGGCGAACTGCATTTTCGCAAGCTCGAGAGTGCGGTACTCAAAGATCTACTCCAAGAGCACGAAACGGGTGTATTCGCACTCGGAGGTGGGACTCCTGTATTTTACAATCACATGGACCTGTTGAACGCAGAAGGGGAGACCATTTTCTTGGATGTTCCTGTAGGAGAATTGGCCAAACGATTGGAAGGAGATATAAAACGCCCGCTCATTCAAAATAAGGAGGATGTCGCAGAGTTTGTAGCGAAGCACATGTTCGAGCGTCGCCCGTACTACAGTCAGGCGAAACACCGCATTGCGGGACCTTCAATAAGTGTGGGAGAGTTAACAGCCGTTTTAAACTAGGCAAACATTTACAGCCGCCCCGTTTTCTACATTTAGTTTTACCGTCTCTTGGAGCGTAGTGCTCAAGCTTAAACCTTTGATATCGGCTTTCACCGGATAACGCTTGTGGCTGCGGTCAACGAGAACCGTAGTACTGAGCTGCTGCGGGTGGAATTCCATGAGTTTGATAACTGCCCAGAGTAGGGTACGACCGCTGTTGAGTACATCGTCTACCAAGGCGACGTGCGCACCAGAAGGAAGATCGATCTGCATATCTGCAGGTTTCGGATCACTTTTATCTAGGGCCAATTCCATCAGTTCAATCTTCATGTCGCTGATTGCATTCAGCTTTGCTACAAGCTGCTGTGCGAGCCAATAGCCGTTGCCTTGGATGCCCACAACATACAACTGCTCTGCTTTGCTGTGTCTGTCGTACAGCTCCCAAGCCAAGCGTTGAACTTTATGTGCAATGGCTTCTGCGCCTAAGATTTCTGGTGTATTCGAACTCATGCGATGAAATTACGCCTTTAAGACTAATTGAACAACGTTTTCAATGTGATGTGTCTGCGGGAACATATCCACTGCACGACTTTGGGTAACGGTGTATTTCTCAGCAAGCAAACCGAGGTCTCTGGCCTGGGTGGCAGAATTACAGCTCACATAAACGATTTTTGGAATCTCTAAATCCAGCAGCAGCTGAACCACATCACCGTGCATACCTTCGCGCGGAGGGTCGGTCACCAAGACATTTGGCTTCCCGTGCTTGGCGATAAAATCGGCATTAAATACATCCTTCATATCGCCGTCGTAGAACGTCGCATTGTCAATACCATTATTGGCAGCATTGAGCTTTGCATCTACGATGGCTTCTGGGACCAATTCAATACCCACAACCTCCTTCGCTTTTTCCGCCATAAATAGGGCAATGGTCCCCGTCCCCGTGTAGAGGTCAAAGACCAAATCGTCCTTTTGGATATCCGCCATATCTAGGGCCACCTTGTACAGCTCGTGCGCTTGGAGTGGGTTGGTTTGGTAGAAGCTTTTCGGGCCAATTTTAAATCGTAATTCCCCCTCGCCGCTATACTTAGGCATCGCTTCTTCAATGAATCCAGGCCCGCTGTAAGTGATAACCTCTTGGTCGTAGATGGTATCGTTTTGCTTTTCGTTGATGACGTATTGCAACGTGGTAATCTGAGGGAAAGCAGCATCTAGGTCGGCCAACAGAGCTTCGCGCTCTGCTTGGAGTTCAGTTTTGAATTGGATCAATACCAATACCTCTCCAGTGCTCGCCACACGGATCATCATCGTACGTAGCCAACCTTCTTGGCTACGCGCATGGAAGAAGGGTAGGTCACGCTCAATGGCCCAGTCGCGCACAAAGTTGCGAATAGCATTGCTTGGGTCCGGTTGCAGGTGACAGGCATCAATATCAAGCACCTTGTCCCAGAATCCTGGGATGTGGAAACCGGCGCCTCTGCGCTCCGGAAACTCCTCGCCGCTGTCGAGCTGCTCTTGGGTCAACCATTTGTTGTCAGTAAAGCTAAATTCAAGCTTGTTGCGGTACATGTACTGCTGACCGCTGCCCAGAATAGGGTGGAACTCTTCAGGCACTACGTGGCCAATTTTCCTCAAATTCTCACGCACCTCTTTTTCCTTGTACTCGAGCTGCTTGGCGTAATCTAGGTTCTGCCATTTACAGCCGCCACATACCCCGAAGTATTGGCATTTTGCCTCCACGCGGTCTGGGCTGTAGGTATGGACACCTATGACTTTACCTTCGAGGTAATTGCGGCGCTTTTTAGTGACTTGAACGTCGACCACATCGCCAGGAACACCGCCCGTTACGAATACTACACGTTCGTTGTAGCGGCCCACGGCCTTGCCTTTATTGCCAATATCCGTGAGCTGCATTTGCTCAATGTTCGGTATGCGTCTATTTCTTCTGCCCATGGGCGCAAAAGTACATCGAATTCTACGAGTAATGGCAACGAAAAAGGGCGGCCCCGAGGCCGCCCTTAAAATCACAATTTTGTTCGAAGAACGATTAGCGAACTACTACCGGTTCAGCATGTGTCGTTCCTTCTTTGCTTACCACAACGAGGTAGGTTCCTTTGGCAAGGCCTTCCGTTGGGATGCGCAATGAATTTCCAGCGCTTAGCTCGCCTTCAAAACCTTGAATCTCTTGACCCAAGAGGCTGATGAGCTTCACAGTTGCTTTACCCTCGAAGTTTCCTTCTACAGTAATGAAATCTGTAGCTGGGTTCGGGTAAATGCTCAACGCAGATGCCAATTCATTTTCGAATTGACCAATAGTGTAAGTCGCGTCAACACTCTGGAAGACCTCCTTCGTGCTCATGTCTTGGATCCAAGCAATCACACCTAGGTTTTCAAAGTCTTCAACGGTATGTTCTACGTTCAAGTTCGCTGGAGAGTTCGCGTTAGGAGGCAATACGTAGTTTCCGTTGAACGTGTAGCTCAAGGTCTGCGTTACTGTCGTTCCTGAAGTCAATGAAGAGATGCTCTGTCCCGAAGAAGAAGGCATCATTTTCTTTACAACATTGATGAACTCTGTCTCACCGTTCGTTTTCACGTTTGCCGTATCGCGGTGTGAGTAAATCACAGCAAATAGCGCGAGGTTGTTTGAAGTCACATCGGCAAGCGGCGTGATTTCAATTGTCGTTTCAACCGTCTTAGAGAAGCGGCTAAACGTGGCATCCATCTCTACGAATGCCGGTACGTTTTGGTATTGGTCGAAGACTGCTTGAGTCACGTTGTTACCGTTGCTGTCCCAACCACCATCAATCTCTACGCGAGGTACAGAGTTGATGCCGTAGAAGCTGCGACGCGCACCACCTTCCGTAGTGTAGTATGGATCACCCGTACCTGGCCAGCTCATCTGGTATTTAATAGAGCTGTACTCGCCCGGGTTCACATCGAATACACTTTCCATCTGAACGTTGGCTGGTGTACACGGAGGACAGGTTGATGAGGTAAAGGTTTCAAACAGCGGGTAGCGCGTTGTAAGCGCTGCCACCACCTGAACAGTGATCATGGCTGTATCGTTGCTGGTGTTTGCATCTGAATTTGAGCCGTTTAGATTGCTCAACCATACTTTAACATCATAAGTACCGGTAGCCGAAGGCGTCCAGTTTGTTGATGAAGTCACCGTTGCTGATGCACCTGAAGCGATGCTCAAACCGGTCAATGTCGATGTTGTCGCTGTACCGCCGTTCACGCTGTAGTTGATATCCGCACCTGTGATGGAAGCAGCACCATTGTTAACGAAATCAGCACTGATGGTAAACGGAGCAGAAGTAAGCGCCACAAACGGGTTCATGTTTACAGCAACACCGGCCATCTCGTAATCTGGCTGTGTTCCTTGGATGAAGGTTTGGTGCGTATTGTCCGTACGGTCTGGTGCATTGGTAGATCCCGAAGACAACGCAGAGATTTCATCTGTAGTCGCTGAATCTACGCGAACACCAACGTTTACTGTTCCAGTCCAACCAGCTGTACGCTGATCCACGATGTAAATATTGTTGGTCGTTTCTTCAAGCACCACCGACCAGTAGGTCCAGTGTGAACCGGTAGTACCTGTAGCACTGTACGAAGCGAAAAGGATCCACTCTTGACGGTTCGGCGAAGTACCGAATGTCTTGCGCGCCACTTGATCGTTTGAACCAGAACCGTTGATCCCAAGGATACATACAGACGAATCTGGCACTGTAGCGCTGCTCAAGCTTACCGCTGTTCCAGCACTGTTGTTGGCTGGAGAAGAAAGCTGAGAGAACGTCACAATACCTGTATTCGACGCACGGTAGGTCGTTACTGTATCGCCGTTGAATAGGAAAGTAAAAGGAATGTTCTGCGAAGAAGAATAGCTACCTGCAGTTTGCTGTGCCGCCATGATAGACGTCCAGTCTGTTGGTAGACCACTACCCACTGGGTATTCCGAATCTTCTTGGTTAATGTTGTTTGGGTTGCCCGAGGCAGCCGCCAAATGGTAGTACTGTGCACTTGCTGAAGTACCTGCAAAAGCCACTACCAATAGAGAGAGTATAAGTTTTTTCATACGCTTGTGATTATTAGCGATATGAAGTTAAGCCAATTCTACCAATAGACCCGCCTCTACGACTTATATTTGCGTGAAACCCAAAATCACAACAGCTCATGGCACATACTTCTGCCTCATTAATGGAACTCGAAGAGCGCTACGGCGCACACAACTACCATCCACTTCCAGTGGTCCTCGACCGTGGAGAAGGCGTTCATGTATGGGACGTAGAAGGGAAGAAGTACTACGATTTCTTGAGTGCCTACAGCGCAGTCAACCAAGGACACTGCCACCCGAAGATTGTAGGTGCGCTAACGGAGCAGGCGAAAAAATTGACCCTGACTTCTCGCGCCTTTTACAACAGCAAGCTCGGGGAGTACGAGAAGTACATGAGCGAGACTTTTGGTTTCGACAAGATTCTCCCAATGAACTCGGGTGCCGAGGCGGTTGAGACGGCCATTAAGATTGCTCGTAAGTGGGGGTATGAAAAGAAGGGTGTGGCAGAAAACGCAGGCATCATCGTCGTATGTGAAGGTAACTTCCACGGACGTACAACGACCATCATTTCTTTTTCCGACGATCAAGACGCACGTGCCAACTTTGGCCCATATACTTCAGGCTTCGTAAGCATCCCGTACAACGATATCGCTGCATTAAACTTCGCCTTGATGAACGAGAACGTGGTAGGTTTCTTAGTGGAGCCTATCCAAGGTGAGGCAGGGGTGAACACTCCGGCAGATACCTTCATCGCCCAAGCGGCAGAGCTCTGTAAGGAGCGCAATGTACTATTCATGGCCGACGAGGTGCAGACAGGTATTGCACGTACCGGTTCGATGCTGGCCGTATGTGGTAATTGTACTTGTGGCAATACGTGTGAGCGTCAATCGACCTATTCAAAACCAGACTTATTGATCCTCGGTAAGGCGCTATCAGGGGGTGTATACCCTGTGAGTGCTGTTTTGGCAGACGATACAGTGATGGAAGTCATAAAGCCTGGCCAGCACGGTTCAACCTTCGGCGGAAACCCAATTGCTGCTGAGGTAGCCATGGCCGCTTTAGAGGTAGTTAAAGAAGAGGGTTTAGCGCCGCATGCTCGCGAGCTCGGTGCTTACTTCCGCGAAAAGATGAACGACATCATCGCCGAAACTGATCTAGTGACTAAAGTGCGCGGTAAAGGCCTACTGAATGCCATTATCATCAACGATACTCCAGACAGCTCAACGGCTTGGGACATCTGTGTGGCTCTGAAAGACAATGGTCTTCTGGCCAAACCTACCCACGGTAATATCATCCGTTTTGCACCGCCGCTAGTAATGACCAAGGAGCAGATGGACGAATGTGTGGCAATCATTCGCAAGACCCTGCTCGAATTCAAAAAATAAGATGAAACTGCGCGAGCTGTTCTTTCCCTACGACCACCGTCCAGAGCACAATAAGGCTCTAGATGGTCTAAGGGGATGGGCGGTATTGCTCGTACTCTTTGGACACGCTACCAATCAAGGATTGAGTCCTTGGCTCGACGGCTACTTTATATCGAGAGGTAAATTAGGGGTATACCTGTTCTTCATCATTTCTGCCTACTTGCTCGACAAGCAGATCATCCAGGTTTGGCAGCAGGGCAAAGGCAACTGGAACTATTGGCGCTACTACATCGGTCGCCGTATCATGCGCATTTTTCCTCCATTCCTGCTCGCGCTGATCACTTTCCGATTGATGAACGAGGCCGGCTACAAGGTGGTCATTCGAGAGTGGTCCCACGTTTGGGAGCATTTAGCACTAATGCGCGGCGATCACATCTTCTGGTCCATCCCGACAGAGTTCCGCTATTACTTGATCAGCCCGTTATTGCTACTTCTGTGCTTGCGTCTGTTCAAATTACAAGGAAGCAATACGGTCCGATTCTTCACAGCCATCATCCTCGCTACGCTCCTCATTAATCACTTTAACGAACTTCCAAGACACAGCACCTTGAGGTACCTGGGCATCTTCGCCATCGGCACCCTCATTGCTGCATTCGAAACCTTGTACAAGGATGCTTTCCAGAAGGCTATTCAAAGTTCTTGGTTGACCAACATCCTTGTTCTTGCCATGGGACTGTTCATCGGATGGGGTTGGGCTTCCGACGATTTTACCCACTCCAACGTGTACATTCCTGCCGCCATCCTTTGGGGCATATTGCTATTGGCATCCTTCCAAGAGGGCGCTTGGCGCAAATTCCTATCCTTCCGTCCATTCCGATTCATTGGGGCGATCAGCTATTCCCTCTACCTGTTTCACATTCCTGTTTTAATGTGGGTCAAATCCTTAGGGTTGAGCAATGCCATCGCACTTCCTGCCTTCTTGTCACTATCTATCGCCGTGGCAGCACTTTTGCACTTGTTGGTTGAACGTCCTGCACTCTCCTTGGTTAAGAAGTAAGCTCAGGACCAATTCCTAACTAAACACACCCTATGGATACCACCCAACGCACCGAAGCATTGCGCGCAGCCGTAGCAAATGGCCAGACCTACGAAGCCTATAGCGCTATGAACAAGGCTATGGCCAAAGAAGGCACGACTACGGGCCCTCAAAAGCCATCTTACGTTGAATATACCAAGCTGAGCGCAGCACGCATGCGCCGTTGGGAGAAAACCTACAAGCCATCGCAAAGCACTTTAGACAATATTGCTTCTAGAACGAGCGAGAAAGAACAGTGGTTGGTCTTCAGCGAAACGTGGTGTGGCGATGCAGCACATAACCTGCCGTTTATTGCCAAATGGGCGGAACACGCTGGAGTTGACTTGCGCATCATCCTCCGCGATGAAAACACGGAGCTGATGGATGAATTTTTGACCAATGGTGGGCGCTCTATTCCAAAATTGGTCCGACTAAGTGAAAACTTTGAAGTCCTTGGAACTTGGGGTCCGCGTCCAACGCCATTGATGGAGGAATATGCCAAATGGAAGGCCCAGCCAGAATTTGACTACAAGGAGTGGACGCTGTTCGCTCAGGATTGGTACAACAAGGACAAGGGCGCTTCGCTCGAAGCAGACTTCACTGCACTTTTAGGGTAATTACTTCAACCCGTTCTCTTTGAAGTTGATGTACATCTGTTCAAAGTTCGTGTACACTCCGGAGAGGAAGGTCTCCGTCAAGGCTTCTTTGACTGCCGCTGGTGAAGGGTGGCTGTCCTTCATGAACTTGTAGGCTTGCTTCATCGGACCCGCCTCAAATTCCACGACGTGCCAGCGCTCCATGGCGTAGATGGTCGTTTTGAATTGTTTCGTGCTCCAGCTCTCTACTATTCTCATAAGTCCACGTGCATTTTGAAGTTGATCAATCTGTTGGTCATGTAGTTCGGTACGGCATATTGGCCGGCAGCACTTACATCACGCACCCAAAGGTAGCTCACAGTATTGCGCGCTTGCAACAAGTTGAAGATTTCTGCGCTCACCCAAACCTCGTCAAACTGCTCGGTCCATTTGCCTTTAAGCACTTTAATGAATCCAATATCGGCACGGCGGTAAGGCGGAGATCTGAACACGCGCTCCCACGGATCGCTAATACCATCGCCAGGGCCATCAGGTCCAAAGGGGAAGCCGCCGCCTACCATCAAGGTCAGACTCAGACGGGTAGAGGGGTCGTTGGGCAGGTAATCTTGGAAGTATACGGCAAAGTTGAAGCGCGTATCTGTTGGACGGGCAAACCAGCCTTGGGCAAAGCCGTCTGTCGGCCGTTCCTCGGCTTTAAATAAACTGAAGGTGAACCAGCTGTCGGTGCCTTGCACAAATTCCCCATTCACGCGGCTGTCGAAGCCGTAGATACGTCCGATGGCATTGTTGTTCGCCGCATAGCGAATGCGCACGTTTTCAATGTCATATAGGTTGACGCGGTTGAGGTCTTTGTAGTACGATTCAAAGGACCACACAAACGGACGTCCCCACATCTCAAAATCCTTGTCGCTACGCACTGTGAAGTGCATGGCATTCTGACTTTGCACCTCGGTGTTGAGCACACCGTCCTTTTGGCGCATTTCTCGGTAGAACGGGTACTGGTCGTACAATCCGGCAGCAATGGTAAAGGTGCGGCCCTCTTCGTTGGGTTTGTAAAAGAGTTTGAAGCGTGGGCTGATGCGTAGCTCGCCGTTTAAGGTGGCATATTGGGTGCGCACGCCTGCATTGTAGGTCCAGATGCCCTTATCCGTTGCCCATTTCCCTTCCCAATTCACATATCCTTTCAATCGGGTATTGGTGATCAGCTGGGTGGCACTCACGTGGGTGTAGAGGTCCAAATTGTCGAGGGGAGTGCTGTACAATCGGCCACCGATCACACTATCTAGCTGGCTTTCACGGTGCGGCAAGCTGTATCCAGCACTGTCGATGCGCTGAAACTCCTTGTAGCGGTCGTAGATATTTTCGCCCTGCACCGTCGCTCCCCAATTCAATTTTCCGGCATCGAAGAATCGGCCTTCTGCGTATTTCGCATTGACGATGTAAGCATCCAAAAAGTTGCGGCGGTAATCCTGGAAGGCACCCACGCCACGCACCAGTGAAATCTCTCCGAAGTCGTCGCTGCCCAGATCATTGTTGAGCTCACTCAAGCGGTAATAGCCAATCACGTCGGTGATCTCTCGCTCGGTCGTGTGGAACCCTGTCGCACTCAGGCTGCGGAAGCCGCGCTCTAATCGCTGGTTCCAACGTGCCGCTAAAAACTGTGTATCGTAGCCAAAGTTCTCTTGCCCGTCAAAGAATACGGTCAGGCGCAAGGCCTCTTGCAAAGAACCAAAGCTCGTCTCGCGGTTCTGCGGCACCTGGTTCATGCGGTTGTGGGAGAGGTGTCCAAAAATCTCTAACGAGGTCCCGTTATCAAACCACTTGCGCGCTAAGATCTGCCCGTCGGCATTTGAGGGGAAGTAATCGCTTTGAATGTCGGTGGCATTGAGCAGGAGCGCATTGTTGCGGTAGCGAAAGCCGCTCAAAATTTCCCAATCCATCCCCGCTTTCGTGGCACTGATGTTCACCCCAGTTAAGGAACTTTCGACTTTGGTGTCCAATTCCTCACCGCCTCTTCTGTACTGTACATCCAGCACGGAGCTGAGCTTATCGCCATACAGTGCTGAGAAGCCCCCGGCACTGAACAATATATTCCCAACCAAGTGTGGATGGATAATGCTCATCCCTTCTTGCTGACCGGCTCTGGCCAAAAACGGGCGAAACACTTCAAATCCGTTGATGTAGACAAGGTTCTCGTCAAAATTTCCACCGCGTACATTGTACTGCGAGCTCAATTCATTTCGGCTGCTTACCCCAGCGAAGGTCTTCACAACACCTTCAACGCCGCCTTCAGCACCGGTGGTAAACTCAATGTCTTTTCCCTTGACCAAGGTGCGCTCGTCTTCCGGCCTACTCTCACGAACTTCCACTTCATCAAGAAGGGTAGTGTCCATGATCTGTGCGCTAGCGAGGCTGCAAGTACATAGAAAGAGTATGGCGAAAAGGTGACGCATCAAATATTAGCGCTTCAAGCTTTGAAAGAGTTGTTGCCAGGCAAACGGGTTGGACAAGGCGCCAAGGATGGCAGATGCTCCCGTGGCATTCATCCCGTTACCAAAGACGCGTCCTTCGTTGTAGAGCTGTTGGTTTTGCAGGGAGATCAGGTAGTCTTGCATCTCGGCGGCGTCATAGCCCATAGCTGCTGCTCGGTCGCGCAGTTCGTCCAAGGCGAGGTTGCGCGCTGCGATGTCCATTTCAGTGGTCTGCACCTCCATGGCTAAGAATTCTTCTTTGAAGTTTTCCTTCGACGGCCAAGGATATACAATGACCGGATCGAGCACCTCGGTGTCCCATTCTAGTACGATACGAGCCAAGAACTCATCACCTTCTAGGGTGTCGGCCACCCAAAACTTTTGAAGCTTGAATCCAATGTGTTGGAAGAATACGGTATCCCCAGGCATCGCGACGGTAGAAAAGAAGCCATCGATATCGGAAATGCTCACCTGTCCGCGACTCTTGACCAAAATCTGAACGTTTGGCAGCAGTTGCTTTAGGCTGTCGTTACTCACGACAATACCGTGCAGCTGGATGGGCGTTTCCTCCTGCGCATGCAGGGCAGGGGTGAAAAATGAAAGACAAAAAAGCAGTAACGCTACTCTCATAGGGTGATGGTATATTCTTTAACTGTGGTATTACCCACACCGTCGATAACAACTACCCGCAAATTATGGTTTCCTGCGGCCAATTCCTTGGGCACAATCACTTTTAACAACTCCTTTTTGTAATCGAAGTCAATCCGGGCAAACGCGCCATCTATTCTGGCACTGTAACGTTCCACACCCGTCTTATCGTCTGCGGCACGCAAGCGAATCTCTCTAAAGGCGCTATTACTACGTGCATAGGTCGTGGTTTTCAGCAGGCTCACCTCAGGTTTTTTCAAATCTTGGTCCAATTCATACGTCCCCGTACTTCTCGTCTTAAAGGTCATCACCGCACCGTCGCGCTCCCCAGCAATGGCACTCTTCTTCCCCTTGTGGTTCGCTTCCCAAAGGAACCAACCCACTCCCGGAACCTGCGTGCTGTCCAAGGTCCACTTTAGGGTCATGTAGGTTTGTAGAGGTACTCGGCCACCACCGAAAACATATTGTCCGTTGCCTTTTTCTCCTACGATAAAGTCATACGTTCTTTCATATAATGCTCCAGCAGGGATGGTAAACTCAATTGGGCCTACAGACATTTTATTGATCACATCCCAAGACAAGCTCGTTCGATCTAAGGCGTATTTAATGGGTTGTTGCTGTCCACTTACGAAGAACGAGAATGCACTGGTATTGCCTTCATAGTCTTTAATGCTCACCTCGACTTTTACCACGCTGTCTTGCGCCACGGTAATCCATCCTTTTGAAGCTCGGAAGGCAGGCGCGATGACTTCATACGTGTCGGTAATCTTGAGTGGGTTGTTCTCAAGTTCATACAGCCTGGTATAACGCACCCCTTGCGAGCAATACAGGTCGTAGTTGATGTGTGCATTGATAAAGCGTGAGGTGCTAAAGTTGATGCGTCTATAATTGGCCGTGAAAAAGGGTTGTCCTTCGATCAAAGCCTCAATGGAATACACGCCATTGTTATTGTTGGCGAGGTCTTGCTTGTCCGTGGTGAACAAATCAATTCCTAGTCCGCGTGAAAATTCAATAGTATCACCAGCTTTAAACGTGCCCATATCGCCAAAGTCTTTCGCAGTCCACTTTAGACCTCGTACATCTGGCTTGCGGGTGTCTTTTACTTCAATCCCGAACTCTAGGGGGTTCAATGGTTCTTCGGTTTTGGTATCTCTGATCTCAAAGTGCAGGTGAGGTCCGAAGGAGCCGCCGGTGTTCCCGCTGAAAGCAACGAGCTGGCCGCGGGTGACTTTAAATTGTTCCGGCGAAGGGTAGAGGTTGCCGTCGTTTTTGCTGCGGTCGCGCAGTTGGTCTTCCACCCATTTTTCCAATTCCGGATAAAAGGCATTCAAGTGGCCGTACACGGTGGTATAGCCTTCGGGGTGTCGCAGATAAAGTGCATTTCCATAGCCGTAAGGGCTCACGGCGACGCGGCTGACATAGCCATCTGCTACAGCATTGATCCTGAGACCGCTGCGTCCCTGAGTTTTAATATCGATTCCTCCGTGGAAGTGATTTCCGCGCAATTCCGCGAAAGTGCCGCTCAGCACCAATGGGATATCCAAAGGCGGGCTAGGCTTGAAATTCTGTGCCGAGGCAATGTTAAGGGTTAACAAAAAACCGATGAAAGGGAAAATTTTCTGCATTACGCAAAGGTACAAATGGTATCTTTGAGGGAAACTGATACCTATGTCATCTGATTTAAGTTCTCAACTAGAGAGGGTTCTATCTAAGGCTGCGAAAGTAGTTGAGGTGAATTCTGCTTTGAAAATGAGAATCAGTGAATTAGAAGATCAAGTAGCTCATTTGCAGGAAGTCTTATCGGCTTTGCAAGTGGAGCATGCAGATTTTCAGGAGCAGTTGCAACAACGCAATCTTGCGATGACTGTCCAAAGTGGTTCGCCCGCACGGGATACATACAGCGAGGAAAAAATTGCGGAGTTGATACGGGAAATTGACCGTTGCATGAAATTGTTAAGTGCCTAATCTCGTGAGCGAGACACTAAAGATAAAAGTGACCATAGCCGGAAGGACCTATCCTTTGACCATCAAGAGGGAAGAGGAAGAGCAGATCCGCAGTGCTGTGAAAACCATAAATGATGCCGTAGCACGCTTTGAGGAGCGCTATGCGGTGCAGGACAAGCAAGACGTACTCAGTATGTGTGCCCTGCAGTTGGCATCGCGTGCGGAATTGGCCACGCAACAATCTCATGACGTTCAGTCTCAGGCAGGCAAAGCGCTTGCCGATGTAGAAGCTGCATTAGATGCGGCCCTACTAGACGGATAAAAGTTTCCCATACTTGCTGTTTTTTGTGTCAAACTCAACGAGCACGTTGTTATGACTCTAGCTCGATGCGTTACGAGCAGGCCGCACCTTTTCGAAGGGAGTTCGCTCCAGTGGAAGGTCAAGGCGCAACGGTAGAGGCAGATCCTGATTAAAAGGAGTTTAGACAACAGCCGCAGCAGGTATGGGTTTTTAAGAATTGTAAACCATTTGTGATATGGTAATGACTATTGTAGCTGCAGTGATTGGACTCGCCCTCGGAACAGGGGTAGGGTACGCATTGTGGCAGAGTGCCATGAAGAAAAAAGGCGCTCTCATGATCGCAGAGGCAAAGAAAGAAGCCGAGCAGATCAAGAAAGACCGCATCCTTGAAGCCAAAGAGAAATTCCTAAACCTCAAGGAGGAGCACGAAAGAGCTGTCAACAAGCGCGACCAACAGTTGGCGCAGCGTCAGAACTCTTTCCGTGAGAAAGACGAAAGATTGAAGAAGAGCATCCAAGACTTTAAGCGCGAGCAGAGAGATTTGGAGCGTGCGAAGGAGACTGTTGCGAAGAAGCGCGAATCTTTAGAAGCAAAATCTAAGGAACTCGACAAGCTCAAGAACAAGCAGATTGCAGAGCTTGAAGCAATGACTGGAATGACTGAAGAGGAAGCGAAGGAGCAGATGATTCAGGCGTTGAAAGACAAGGCGAAGCTCGACGCACAGGCGCACATTCAGAACACGATGGAGGAAGCCAACCTCACCGCATCGCAAGAGGCGAAGAAGATCGTGATCCAGAGCATTCAGCGCGTCGCTACGGAGAGCGCTATCGAGAATGCAGTGAGTGTCTTCAACATTGAGAACGACGACATCAAGGGTAAGATCATTGGCCGCGAGGGTAGAAACATCCGCGCCATTGAAGCAGCCACCGGTGTTGAGATTATTGTAGACGATACCCCTGAGGCCATCCTCTTGAGCTGTTTCGATCCTGTACGCCGCGAGATTGCACGTTTATCGATGCACAAGCTCGTAAGCGACGGTCGTATCCACCCTGCACGTGTGGAGGAAGTGGTTGCGAAGACACGCAAGCAGATTGAAGAAGAGATTGTACAGACGGGTAAGCGCACGGCGATCGACCTCGGTATCCACGGTCTACACCCAGAACTGATCAAGACGGTTGGGCGTATGAAGTACAGAAGCTCGTACGGACAGAATTTGTTGCAGCACTCTCGTGAGGTGGCCAATTTATGTGCGATCATGGCTTCCGAGCTTGGCCTGAACCCTAAGCTTGCTAAACGCGCAGGCCTCTTGCACGATATCGGTAAGGTACCGCACGAGGAAACAGATCTACCACACGCCATCCTAGGTATGCAGTGGGCAGAGAAGTACGGCGAGAAGCCAGATGTATGTAATGCGATCGGTGCCCACCACGACGAGATTGAGATGACTTCGATGATCTCTCCAATCGTTCAGGTATGTGATGCCATCTCAGGTGCACGCCCAGGCGCACGCCGCATGGTGGCAGACAGCTATATCCAACGTCTTAAGGACCTAGAGAACCTAGCCTACGACTTTGATGGTGTAACCAAAGCCTACGCGATCCAAGCGGGCCGCGAACTACGTGTAATGGTAGAAAGTGAGAAGGTAACCGATGCTATGGCAGCACAGATCTCTTACGACATCAGCCAGAAGATCCAAACGGAAATGACCTACCCGGGCCAAGTGCGCGT
>WTIZ01000031.1 GCA_011525035.1 Cryomorphaceae bacterium
GGTGCCGTGGGTATGGCCGTGATCGGTGCAGCAGGAATGTTCGCCGTGTCCATCTACACCCAGATCATGGGCGGCTACTACGACGGATTGATTTCGAATTTAAGTGAGGTAGATGCCGGACGTGCCGTTATCAAGACCACACTGTATATACCGATTGCCCTCATTGTGATTTTCGCAGGAATTCACTTCTACATGAGAGGCAAACAAGAAGCTTAATTACCTAGAGCTTGAATCGCAGAACGCACATAAAATCCCTGATGAGCCTTGCAGCAGCCACTGCGCTCCCGTCGCACATCTATGCTTCGGAGTCCTTGGTAAGTGATGGCCCATCGCGCCGCTTTGGATACAAACGCAGTGTGAGCCACTGGACCGTATCTGAACTGGAGTGGGAAGATTTGTGCCCGTGGCTCGCCGATCAGGGCATTGAAGCTATTGATTTGGTGGGACCGGAAAATTGGCACCATTTAAAGAAGCACGGGCTGGACAGCTCGATGTGCAACGGTGCCGAGCTCAACCTAGTGGACGGCTTTATCCATGAAGAATTTGAAAGTGTGCTTCACCAGAGGTATGCAGAGATGATTCCTCGAGTGGCCAAAGCCGGCTACCAAAATTTGATCTGCTTCAGCGGCAACAGACGTGGGCTAAGCGAGGAGGACGGACTGCAGCAAGCAGTGCGTGCCCTACGACCGATGGTCCAGCTCGCCGAAGAGCACGGCGTAGTCTTGCAGATGGAGTTATTTAACAGCATCGTCGACCACCCAGATTATATGGCAGATTCGTCCAGCTGGGGGATTGCGCTCGCGAAGGAATTGGCCAGTCCATCCTTTAAACTGCTGTATGATATCTACCACATGCAGATCATGGAGGGCAACCTCATCCAAAACATCCAAGAAAATCATAACTTCTACGGGCATTACCACGTCGCTGGCGTGCCGGGAAGAAATGAGCCTTGGAACAACCAAGAAATTAATTACCCCGCCGTCATGGAAGCTATCGATAAGGTAGGTTTCGACGGCTATGTAGCGCTCGAATATGTATTTGCTGAACCTATTAAGGAGAGCATGCAAAAGAGCTATAATGAGTTTATACAATAACCCCAATTACAATGGCAGAAGATAAAATGCACTATGACGCGATTGTTGTCGGCTCCGGAATTTCCGGCGGCTGGGCAGCAAAGGAGCTGACTGAAAAAGGACTGAAGGTCTTGATGCTCGAACGCGGTAGAAACGTAGAGCACATTAAGGACTATACCACGACCAACATGGATCCGTGGGAATTCCCGCACCGCGGAAAACCAACAACCGCGCAAAAGGACCGCAACCCTGTATTGCGCAGAGATTATCCTTTGAACGAGTTGAACCCGCAGTTCTGGGTGGACGATCAAGATTGTCCGTACACAGAGAAAAAGCGTTTTGACTGGTACCGCGGGTACCACGTGGGTGGCCGTTCGTTGATGTGGGGTCGCCAAAGCTACCGTTGGAACCGCGAAGATTTCTTGGCGAACGAGAAGGAAGGTGTAGGTACACCTTGGCCTATTGGCTACGACGACCTTGCCCCTTGGTACGAGCACGTAGAGCGCCATGCCGGTCTTAGTGGTTCACACGAGGATATGGACGTGTTGCCGGACAGCGTGTACTTGCATGCCATGGAGCTAAACTGTGTAGAGCAGACTGCTGCTGATCGCATCCGCAAGGCCTTCGACGAAAAGCGTCGCCTTATTATCGGGCGTACTTCAAACATCGCCGTGCCGCACAAAGGACGTGCCGGATGTCAATACAGAAACAAATGTTGGTTGGGTTGTCCGTACGGCGGATACTTCAGCACACAAGCTTCTACCCTTCCTGCTGCAATGGCGACGGGCAATTTGACCCTGCGTCCGCACAGCATCGTGAAGGAGCTTATCTACGACAAAGACAACAAGCGCGTGAAAGGCGTCGAAGTCTTGGATGCCGAGACCAACATGACCTATGAATTCACTGCACCGATTGTATTCTTGAATGCCTCTGCGTTGAACTCGACTTGGGTACTGATGAACAGTGCTACCGATGTTTGGGAAGGTGGATTGGGTTCTAGCTCAGGCGAACTGGGACACAACCTTATGGACCACCACTTCCGCGTAGGTGCTGGAGGTACTTGGGAAGGCGATCAGGATAAATACTACTTCGGTGGACGCCCTACCGGATTCTACATCCCTAGATTCCGTAACTGGTATGGCGATAAGCGCGATTACTTGCGTGGCTTCGGCTACCAAGGGTCTGCCTCTCGTGGCGACTGGCGCCGCGGTGTTCGTGAAATGGGTCTTGGGGCCGATTTTAAAGACGCCATGAGCAAACCAGGTCCGTGGACCATCGGTATGACCGGCTTCGGTGAGGTATTGCCGTACCACGACAACAAAATTGAACTTGACCGCACAAAAACGGACAAATGGGGACTCCCTGTACTTTCGTTTGATGCGGAACTCAAAGAAAACGAAGCGAAGATGCGCCTCGATATGAAGCAGGATGCCATCGACATGCTTGAAGCCGCAGGATTCAAAGATGTCTACGGCTACGAAAGCGACTACGCCCTCGGTATGGGTATCCACGAGATGGGTACTGCCCGCATGGGTACGGATGCTTCGAACTCTGTCTTGAACAAATGGAACCAAGTCTGGGATGCCCCGAACGTCTTCGTGACCGACGGTGCAGCAATGGCTTCGGCTTCTTGTGTGAACCCTTCACTGACCTACATGGCGATGACTGCTCGTGCAGCCGACCATGCCGTGAAGGAATTGAAAAAAGGTAACCTTTAATCTACAGCGCAATGGAACAACAAAAATTGACTCGTAGACAAATGGTACAACGCATGGCCATGGCCATCGGAGGTACCCTCGTAGCCCCAACGGTATTGTTGGAGAGCTGCTCGTTCGATCCAGATACCACAACTGCTGGCCCACAACGCCTTGCGATGCTCGATGCTATTGCTGAGACCATCATCCCCCGCACGGCAACCGCTGGCGCCCGCGATGCAAAGATTGGTGCGTTCATCGACGTGATGATCCGCGATTGCTACTACCCGGACATGCAAGAGAAACTCAACGCCGGCATCAAAGAGATTGCTGTGGAAGGCAAGAAGGCCATCGGCCGTCCTTTCGAAGAAGCAACACAGATGGAGCGCGAAGAATTCTTGACCGCTTATGATGAAGCAGCCAATCAAGAAACTAGTGAAAAAGAATTTGGTTACCGTCAAGAAGGTAAAGTTGCTGCCGACTTCTTTAGAACCCTCAAGGAGCTCACCCTTCTTGGTTACTTCACCTCTGAAGAGGCTGCCACTGACGGCGTGGTTAATTACGAACCTGTACCAACAAAGTACGACCCGTGTGCACCTGTGGATGAAAATACCAAGGTGTTCTACTCCAACATTTAATCGGTAGAGTGAACCGTTCTGGCAGGTGTTTTTATAGCCTGTTTATCCTGCCAATAAACCTCGCTCGCTTACACTGGAATGCCCGCATCATTTTTAATGGTGCGGGTTTTTTCATGCTTTAAATATTCTGGGAAGCAGGTGCTCTAGATTATAGATGCAACCCACACTCTGTCTTAGGGCTGTTGTTCCAACGACCTTCTCTGCCCTTGCCTGGCTGTGTACAATGCTTGCAGCCAATGCTGAAATACCCCTTTGATTGCAACGGGTGAAACGGAAGCAAGTGGTCTTTGATATAGGCCTCGCGCTGCTCACGCGTGACATCTAACAACGGATAGAACTTGATCACTCCTCCGCGCTCTTCGAATATATCTAAGGTCGCGCGACGGTCACTTTGCCAGCTCATCAAGCCGCTGACCCAAATCTCGTGTTCCTCTTTCAACTTCTCCAGCGGCTCCACCTTATTAATGGTACAGCAATAGTCTGGATCCTTAGTCCAAGTCTCGTCCTTGGTGGTGAACTCGTGTTTCCAAGCCTCGGCACGAACCTCACGCGTCTTCAACCCGTACACCTTGGTCAAGTATTCTTTGTAAATCAAGGTCTCTTCGAAATGGTAGCCCGTATCGATAAACAACACTTCTTGCTCTGGCTGGTACACCGAAAAAAGGTGCAGCAGATAGGCAGAAGTCGCGGCAAACGAGCTGGTCAACATCACATCATTGGTCGTGAAGTGACGGTACAGTTCGGTAATGCGCTGCTCCGGTTGAAGTGGTCTAAAGATGTCATTAAGCTCTGCGATAGATAGGCGTTCGTCGACCTTCATGTGCTTAAACTTGATATTCGTGACAAAAGTCACGTTTTGAATTTAATTGACCAATTCTCTTCCCAACTTTATCTCCATCCCAAGCTGTGTCTACTTTGAGATACTCCGAAAACGAGCGCTGCACGAAAAAAAGCCCCTCAAATAAGTAGCTATTTTTGGTTAACAACTTGGTTTTCTGCGGATTAATTGCCGCTCAGTTGGGCGTAAATTAGTACCTTAAAGACGACCCAAAACAAACACGTCTTCAAGCGAGAATTTATGAGACAAAGGTTACTCTATTCCTTGGCCACCGTGCTCTTAGGTGTAGGACTGTCCGCACAGACCATTTCCCTAGCCGGCCAAAGCCTCGACTTTAGCGCACCGTTGACCGCCAACCCAACCCTGACCGCCGGCGGAACTTGTGTGTACGACAACGTAGTTACCGTAGGAACCACTTCCTACGATGCCATTGTACGTATCGAAGCCATCAACAATGCATTAATTAGCGATTTCGACAATACCTCGACCACCAACAGCAACACGGCTGCCCACTTCTCGCCAGAAGTACTGTGGACTGCTGCAGGTAGCATCGACTATTCCATCACCTTCATCGAAGACGGCACAGCTGCCGCTCCGGTACTAGTAAGCGTTGGTGACTTTTACCTCAGCGCTTGGGACCTCGACGGTATTGGCCCTTCAGGGGTATACTTTGAATCTGACGGTATCAGCAGCTACGCCCTTGGTGCTTCAAGCTTTTTAAGCTACACCACTTCGGGCACTGGCAACGGACGCTTTACCAACAG
>WTIZ01000056.1 GCA_011525035.1 Cryomorphaceae bacterium
TGATCGCAAGAATCGTAAACCACGCGAAGATCGCAAGAAGGAAAAGTCGAAAAACAGACTCTTGTACGAGGCGCTGCCGAATCCTAAGGCTGAGGTCGTTTCTTAGATTAAAATAAACCGCTCTGCATAAGCCTCGGTCGGGGTTTCCACGCGTAGAATGTAGGTTCCGCGTGCCAATCCGCTCACGTCGATAGTTTCATTGAACTGTCCAATGAAGTCCGCTCGGCTATTCTGCCAAACTTCCTGTCCTGAGGTGTTGAAAATACGCATGTTCATATCGCTCTGAGTACCGAGGATGAATTGAACGTGCAGTTGATCGATTGCGGGGTTCGGGAACAGAAGTAAGGAGTACGATTCTCGCTCTACAGTGAATATTTCAGTCGATATTTCACAGGAATCGAAACGTACCGTAAGTCCATAATTACCATTTGTAGGGTTGAAGAGCACGCTGTCTTCAGAAATGGTGATGCCGTTTAGGGTCCAATTGTAAATTACACCGCCAACGTCCTCAGAAATTTCGCTGCGCAATACATTTCCATCGGCTACAATATCCACATCAATGACCGCTGAACAAGTATCGAAATTTGCGACCAACTCTGTATTTGTACTCATCACCACCTGAATAGAATCGTCTTCTTCATTCTGGTAATTCCCGTTGTTTGAGGTCCAATGCGAGAATACATAGCCAAAGTGGGGAGTAGCTTGCGCTGTAATAGGACATCCGCCGTGGTACACCCCTTCCCAAGGCAATTCCGGAGTAATGCTGTTGATGGTGATTGCTCCAGCACCCGAAGGGTATGCATCGAGGTCCACATCTCGTTGGCCCATCAAAGAGAAGCTTTGATTGATGTGTTGTCGAGCAGTTGCTATTCTGTTCGCATTGTACGATTTAATCGAATTCACCGCATTTGACCAGAATGTGTAAGAATACGGCCCCATCTGACTGCTCCAGTTGGCAATATGGTCGGGAATAGCAGGAGCCAGCGCCGCCTTTAATTCATCGGTAGTTGCATCAAAGTTTGCGCTTTGGAACGTGGTGTTTATCAGGTCATCGTAACGATTGGTGAATCGACACATAAAGTCATCATTGTCAAGAACGTGATCAAAGAGCTCTGAATGGTCGTTTGGCGCTGTTGGATTTCTTGCCCGGTCGATATAATTCTGGTAGATATTACCACCGTAAAGCCCAAAGGCGAAATCAGTATCGTACATCATGTAGCGCCACGTGGCACCAACGGTGTCTTGCCTCCACAACTTGACGTTATTCAGCCCCCAATCTATCCCTAACCAATCTCTATTCTGAATGTATGTCTGGAAAACGAAGTAGTCGATGTAGTTATTGAGATCAAACCTTGAACTGAATATTTCTACGAAGTCGTCCGAAGAAGTACTCGTGTTCATAATGATATCGTAAGAGTCGGTAAAGTGCGCCGATGACCCTACCAGCGAGCCGTCTCTGTTCATCAATTGCACCTCGTCGCTAGGTACACCGTGGTTGCTTTCGACGTAATGTTCGTCCAATTTTTCTCTAATCCCGTACAAGCCCCAATACGAACCGTTCAAGTACACGATACAGGGTTGGTAGCCCATTCGGTCGATCTCAGTTCCCTGGGCCAATCTGCTCATAATAGCGTCTTGCAATCGATCCGAAAGACCGTGCTGTCCGCCGTTTCGCAGGTTGAAGTTATTGTAACTGGTGATGTGCGGCTTACGCTCGATCAATGTGTATTCAATATCTCCGGTGTAAATGGATTTGGCATCTACCCTAAAAGACTTCTGTGGTTCTGCTCGTGACCAGCCGCCGTGAATTTCAAGATCAAATTCTGCCTCAAACTGTTTGGTTTGTGTGCCGTCGAAGAACTCCATCCTCGACTTTCTTGACCAAGGCTGCCAGAAATTACTTCCGAAATACGGGTAATTCGTACTGGCATTAGGCCCCATGACATAAATACCCGTGTACCAATTCCACAAGTGGTCTTCATCCGTGATGATAGAAACGACAGGTAAATCGTGGTTATCCTCATTGATGATATAGGTCCGATCAACAGTTTCACTCGGCAATGCATTTCCGCTATTACTGAAGGAACGAACACTCAAAACGCTAGTTTCAGTGATGTAAATGGTGCCGGTAACCTCGTTGTCGAACGCATCGGGCACATCGCCGTTCGTCGTGTAGTAAGAGGTGGCATTGGGCGCAGTAGTCACCGTTACTGGATTTGCAGCACCGTACCAACCCGAGGCAAGATTAATCTGAGGCGCAGGAACAACTCCACTGTAGCACGTGCTTTGGTTGTTCGACGCGTTGGGAGTAGGCGCATTAAAGAAGCACCAGCTTCCTACACCATCTGGCGTCCGCCCTCGACTGATGGTATTTTTGATAGCACTTGAGATGTAGGCACTGTCAATAATGTTTTCGCTCGTATCACTGATTACCACAGTTTCTCCATGCGATAGTTTGAAATCTGCATGTGGGAGAACTGTTGGAGGAACAATCCATTGAGGTAGACTTTGGTAGTTGTATGCAGTGGAAGCAATTCCAGCCGAGAGGAAGAAATTACTGGTCATGTCCGAAGAATTTGCCGCCCGATTGTGAACGCGAACCGCCAGTACATTATTTCCTGTCTGAAGCAAGTCCTCTACTTGCTCGGCATCCATGAAAACGTGGTCAGGAATCCCTCCTGAATATAGTACTGCCTCGTGGTCCCAACTGGTGAATTCGTTGTAGGCGGGTGAAGCACTGAGATTTTCCGAGCGCATGATTTCGACACCATTGAGGTATGCAATAAAGCCGTCGTCGTAATCTGCGTGGAACATTAAATGTGTGATGTCGTCAACATCGGCCACCACAAATTCTCGACGCATGAGGATGGATGGGGCAGCGGCAATCGTGGTGTTATCATCATTGTCACCGTAGCCTATACTTCCTTGTCCTGAGGACCAATTTTGGTCGTTATACCCCAACTGATTCCAATTCCCGTAGTCCGCTGGAGGAGGATTGTTTCCGCTCCAATATTTCCACACATTATTGGCTTTGACCAAAGATTCCCAGTGGTTCGGTACTTTCAAATTCTCCCGTCCTGAGGCACAGATGGTGATCAGTTGCTGGCTCGGAAGCTCAATGGCAGGGAACTGCCACTTGTCCAAATTATTAGGATTATCGCTGAGGTAAAATCCATCCAAAGAAATTGGGCCGCTCGAATAATTGTACACCTCAACCCAGTCCACATCTTCCCCGTTCTCATCCGTGAAGCCACGTTGAGAATTAAACTCATTAATCGCGATTTGCCCATACATTATGGATGTGCAAACCAAAGCAGCCAAGAGCGCTGAAAATCGAAAAGAAATGTGTTTGTGTACCACTATCCGCTAATTTAATAGTGTTTGCACAAACGCCGTGCCCAAATGGCATCTTTAATCCAATGTAATTTGAATGCTTTGGAGGATTATATTTGTGCGTCTTCAAAATTATGGGGATGTAGCTCAGTTGGCTAGAGCGCTTGACTGGCAGTCAAGAGGTCGTGGGTTCGAATCCCATCTTCTCCACAAAAAAAGCACCCACATCAGGGTGCTTTTTTTATTGTAACTTCCAGAAAATAAAAATCTTATGAGGAAGTTTCTTCTGGTATTTACCGCCTTTGCTTTTCTTTTTTCAAACTGTTCAAGTGACCCATGTGAAGATGTGACCTGCCTTAATGAGGGTGTTTGTATAGATGGTATTTGTGACTGCGCAAGTTGGTACGAAGGGGTCAATTGCGAGGACGAGAAAAGACAGAAGTATTTTGGAGATTACTTCGGAGTGATGACTCGAGTAGAAGGACAAGATACTTTTACAGATACTGTGACGGTCAAAATTTCAACGAACGCTGAAGGTGTGAATTTCTTGACGCTAGATGAGTTTTTATCGATTGAGCTCATCAAGGAAATGCAGATTGAATTAGACGGAAGGGCAGAATTTAATGTGCCTCTCGTACTAATAACTGATCCAGATAACGGTGATGAAAATTACTTTACCGGTTCAGGATTATTCGTAGGTACTTCCACCATAGAGTTTAATGTCAATATCAGTAACATTGACGGTACTCCCGCATTTAGTGTGAGTTTTGAAGGTTCTAGATAATACTTTTAACCAAATCGTCATTTCCTAATTTCGAAATGAACTGTTCGTGTTAAACTCTTGTTTTACAGTCATGAACAGGATGAAATCAGTACTTCTTATCTACTTTTTACTATCACAATCTGCATTTGCACAGGTTGCGGACTTCCAGCGCGATTACAATAAGATTAATGAGCAATTAATGTTGACTTTAGGGTCATATGCGGTTGGGAATTTTGCTGTCAGTGGGGCTGGATATTTTAGTGCTGAAGACGAATACACCAAGCACTTTCATGAAATGAACGTGATGTGGAATACGGTCAATTTTGGGTTGGCACTGCCCGGTTACTTGAAGGCGAAGAAGAATGCTGGTGATTGGGATGCTGCCGAAATGGAGCGTCAACAGCGAAAAACACAATCGATTTTTCTCATCAACAGCGCTGTAGACATTGGATATATCGCAACCGGAATGTACCTGCGAGGGGAAGCTGAAAACAGGCCCGATGAATCTGATATGTATAGGGGGTACGGGGACAGTATGGTGCTACAGGGGTCGTTTTTATTTGCCTTTGATTTAGTTGCTTATGCCATTCACAAGCGTCACTACAATCGAGAAGCGAATACCTTTTTAAATAAGGTAAGTATTCACTCTTTTGGCCAAGGAATAGGCCTGACCGTGCAGCTCGATTAGGTAGCTGACTGTCGTGTTTTTTATCACATGTTAGATTCGACTT
>WTIZ01000016.1 GCA_011525035.1 Cryomorphaceae bacterium
CTGTCGGTCGTTTCCTCTGCCGCTAGGACTGGGGTTGGTTCCGGTAGTGGCGTGTAGAACATGAAGTTAGATACGCCGCCTTTGCGCTTGCCTTGGGCAGCCATGTAGGTGCTGTCGTTGATCTGAAGCAATCCCATATCGTCGCCGCGCCCGTTGATGGCTAGGGCAGTGGCTGCGGTGTCGCCTGGGGCGATGGTGTGCAGCTGTAGGCCGTAGTTGCGTGTGGCTCTTGAGAAGGCCATGATTTGTCCTGGGAGGAGTGTTGGGAACACTTCGCTGGCTTCGGTATTGACATTGGCCACTGCTGAAGGTTGGCTCCATACACCGTCAAAGCTTAGGGTGCTTTGGTAGATGTCGTAGTTGCCTTCGTGTTCAACATCTGAGGCGAAGTAGAGCGTGTAGCTTTCCTCGTCGAAGAAGGGGTGTACGTAGTTGGCAGCCGGGTCGATGAACGGGAGTTCACTGTTGGCGGCACCACTGAATGAGAATTGGCTCAGGGTCATTCTTACGTTTCCTTTACCGTCTGGTTTTTGACGGCTGTGGTTCATGATGATGGCCGAGCTATCTGGCAAGAGGGCTGCAGGACCTACGTAGTATTTGAGGTCGTTAATAGCTTCGTTGCCCTTGTACGCAGTCACTTTTCGATCGCTCAGACGCATGAGGTAGAGCGAAGGAAGTGGCTTGTTGGTCTCTGGGTCTTTCGGGGTCAGTGCTGTGGCGTCTCTATTTGAGCTGAAGAGGACGTGGCTCTTGCCGTAAGGAACGGCGCCGTAGTCTTCGGCTGTTGGGTCGCCCATCATATCCACCTGTAAAGAATCTGGTGTGCTCAGCAGGTCTAATGATATCTGTGCCTGTAGTGGCGCGGCGCATAACAATGCACCAGCAAGGAACGAGAAGGTGTATTTCATGCGCATCATAGGAAGAATCTTGGAGAGGTTAGTGAGGTCGCCTTGTTGCTCATGTTAAATGCGAAGCCCACTACGTGGCTGCTGCGCGTTACATAAACAAGGTCGGTGAGCGGGAAGTTGTATTGGTAGTACAAGTTCCAGTCTTTGGCAGTGCTGATCTTCATCATCATGCCCATTTCGTCTTCAGGGCTGTAGTGAAGTCCCATTCCCCATTTCTGGTCGTATTCCATAAACAGGTGGAAGTTTAAATCGGCAGGGCTGTTGGTCGTTCCCGTAGCGAGGAAGCTTGTGCGTGCCGTCCAGCCGTTCTTGAGGGCTTTGCTGTATCCACCAAATACGTGAAGGATTTGAGCGGTGTAGTTGCTTTGGTAGATCTCTGCACGGTTGACGTTTTTGTAGCTCACACCGAAGTAGGAGTTTTTACCGTTCAGCGTGGTACCGAGGTCGATGTTCGCGATGAACGGTCCAGCCAAGGTATAGATGCTCGGGTCGAGCTGGTCGTAGTAGACTTCATTGCTGAGGTCCACAGTGGTGCGCCCAACGGTGGCACGAATACCTGTGCTCAGGGTCATGTTTTCACTGACCGGAAGGTGGTAGGCCGTGCTCAGGGCAACTTGTCCTGTGCTCATCGGACCTACAGCATCGGTGATGGCTGTGATGTTGAATCCGAGGCCTTTTAGGGTCTTGAAATCTGCCGAGAGGATGCCCGTGCGTGGTGCACCCGGTACGCCAACCAGCTGTGCATCGACCAAGCTCACAACGTCTTGGTTCTGCATACCGGCATGGGCAGGGGAGATGGCCACTGGGGTAAATAGATAATTGTCTAGGGACGGGTGCTGTTGCGCCCAAAGTCCGTTTGCGAAGAGACACACGAGGAGTGCCGAACGCATTTGCTTGAAAAATGTCATTGGGTTACTCATGATCTTATCTGTTAATGTAGAGGTATCCATTCATGGTCAAATCGGTTCCACCGAACTGGATGTAATAATAATAGGTTCCTGTAGGCAGCTCGCGCGTGTCGTTCGTGAGGTACGTCTGTACGTTCGCGTTGCCGTTAAATTCATTCGCGTAGTTGTCGTTGAAGTACACCAGGATGCCGTGGCGGTTGTAGATGCGCACCGATGTGTTCGGGTACTGCAGCAGTTCTGGGATCTCCCAGAAGTCGTTGCGACCGTCGCCGTTTGGTGTCATCACCGTTGCCGGTTTTGGTGTACATAGGTCAGCGTCCAAGAAGTCTGGGATGCCGTCGCCGTCACAATCGTCAAACGGTATACCGTCGCCGTTGGTGTCGTACTCTAGGGCATCGGCAATACCGTCGCCGTCGCTATCTGTATCCTGTTGGTTCGGGATGCCGTCGCCGTCTGTGTCGGCCATACCGCCTCCGCCGCCAGGGATGCCGCCCTCGTCGTCGTTGAGGATGCCGTCACAATCTTCATCGTAGGAGATGATGTAGGCGCTGTCGGTTGCAAATGCACCGTTGGTATCTACTACAGTGACAATGTACAGTCCGCTGTTCATACCGGTAAGGGTGTCGCCGGCAAATCCATTGAGCCAAGTGATGGTCATTGGACCTACACCGCCGCTGATATCTGCATACACCACACCGTCGTGGCCGTCAGGACAGATGTTGTCGCTCAATACGATGACATCAACGCTGAGTTCGTCCGGTTCAGCAAGTGTGATGGTATCTGAGATGGAACAACCGTTGGTGTCGGTTACAATGACGATGTAGGTGCCTTCGCTGAGGCCGCTCTGATCTTCCGTCGTTGCATTGTTGTTCCAGCTGTAGCTGTATGGTGTGGTACCGCCACCTACTGTAATGTCGATGGTTCCGTCGTTGGCACCTTCAGAACTGATGCCGTAGCCGTTGTAATCGGAAGTGGTGTGGCTAATGGTGAGTGCTGCTGGTGAGCCAATGGTGAAGTTGGTCTGGAACACACATCCGTTAGTATCACTCACGTGGTAGTTGTAGGTGCCTGCGGCCAACCCTGAAATGCTTTGGGTAGTATCTCCTGTAGTCCAGCTGTAAGCGTACGGCAAACTACCGCCGGTAGCACTGATGGTTGCTGTACCGTTGCTGTCTCCAAAACAGAGAACATCGGTGGTGGCCAGCGTACTTTGAATAACGCCTGCAGGGTTTGGCAAGACGGTAATGGGTACTTGAACACTGTCGTGGTAGCCCAAGCTGTCGATCCCGTGGAACCATACTACTGGAGAACCTACGTCCGTACACACGAACAGTTCTTGGGTAATCCAGAGGGTATCGATCCCGCTACAGTCGAACGACCCGCTATCCACTTGTGCTACAGAAAGCGTGGCGAATCCGTCGCTGTCTAGGGTGAGCGATTGGGTGTTGGTATATAGCGCTGGACCAACGTTATCTACTACGGTGATGGTAAAGCCGATAGAATCGGACAGACCGGCCGCATCGGTTACGGTATAGTATACAGTGTGTGTGCCGATACCGAAGTTTCCGTTCGGTGCCGTTACGTTTGAAGTCGAGGTGTAGTTGGTCGAGTTCTCCTCAATGGTTGGCTGCGTCCACGCATAGTATACCGAGCAGCTGTCTTGTGTGGTATAGAGTGTGGTGTCGCTCAAGGTGCCCACAAAGGCCGGTGCTGTGGTATCTTGAATATCTATAAAGAAGCTACAGGTGTCGCTGTTTCCGCTTACATCAATGGCGAAGAAATCAATCTTAAAGAAGCCGAGCGGAAGGTAGCCGCCGTTGGCCAGTGAGAAGTAAGAGGTGTCCATGCCACAGTTGTCCCAAACACTGTCGCCGGTCCAAGTGACTTGGGTCCAAGTGCTGTCTGCTGCCGCTGCGAACACGAGGGTATCGCCCGGACAGTAGATCTCCGGTGCAACGGTTTCTTCGATTACAAGCTTTTGGAGGATGCTGTCGGTGTTGCCGTGAACGTCCGTGACGAACCAGTAGATGTCGTGCGATCCAAGCGCGTAGTAGGTATCTGCATTGTTGTAGAGTGTATCGATGCCACAGGCCTCAACAATAGGAGGGGCTGTTAGGCTTACACTGTCGGTGAACACGCCACAAGTATCTATGCCGGCTTGAACCACTAAGGTGTCTAAAGTACCGGTCCATGCAGGTGCAATGGTGTCGATGACAGTTACAATAAATGAACAGGTATCGGTATTTCCACTGAGGTCGTGGGCGAAGATCATAACAGTGTCTATACCCACGGTAAAGAAGGCACCGGAAGTGTCCGTACGGGTGTAGAAGATGCTGTCGCTGTTGTCGGTGGCTGTTGGTGCGGTCCAGGTTAAATTGGCCCCACAGTTCATTGCATCTGCATACATCGTGGTGTCTAACGGACAGCTCGTGAAGCTCGGTGCTAGGGTATCTGCCACAGTTAATGTGAAGCTGCAAGAGTCTAAGTTGCCTGCTGCATCCATTGCGTAGGTGTAGATGTCGTAGGTGCCGATGGCGAACCAGGCACCGCTGCTGTCTGAAGACCAGCTTGTGTCCACGCCACAGTTGTCGTACAGCGTCGGTGCTGCCCAGCTGTAGGCGGCTCCTGAAGTGTCTAATGCGGTGTAAATGGTCGTGTCTGTGCCGCACGTGATTTGTGGTGCAGTGAGGTCGACAATGGTGATTACCGCGAAGTCGGTATCGCTCTGACTGCCGTCCGTACCGATCAGCATAATGGTATCTGTACCAATCTGGGTACAGTTCCAAAGGGAATCGCTAATGCTTAAATCGAGGGTACAGTTGTCGCTACTTGCGCTATCAACATCCGCCGGTGTGATGCTCGCTTGTCCTAAAGAATCCAGCGCAATAGTGATGTCCTTGGCATATACTGTTGGCGCTACGCCGTCGCTATCGCTTACGGTGATGGACGCAGTGCCTTCACAACCGATAGGATCCAACATGGTCACCGTGTAGGT
>WTIZ01000053.1 GCA_011525035.1 Cryomorphaceae bacterium
AATACTCGGCCTTCGTCCATACAGTTTGGACACCATGACCCTTGAATGGCCAAGATGGTAGGCTTGGTGATCGTACGACTATCAAAGTGAACTGTATCGCCATTCAAGCCAGGAAGATGCCATTCTATGTGGGTGTAATCGTCGCGCAACTTTGACATTTCCTCAGGGTTCTCTAACACTGCACTTTCGTCAGAAGTACCGGAGAAAGTATAGTAACCGGTCATCCCCGCCCAAACGTGTCCTTCAATGTTACCATCAGTTACTTTGGCGCTTACTTTATAAATGAATCTGCCGTCGAAGCCCATGAGCTCAAAACCGCCTTCAACTTCGTAACCGGTCATGAACCTGCTGTCCCCGGTAGAAGTAGCAATAGTCCCAACGAGAACGCCGTCTTTTTTGCTGAGTTGTAGTAATGCCGGCTTTTCCTGATCGCCTATGTAGCGGGTGATGGCATATTGGCTAGGAAATTCTGAAGGGCTCTGCTCAAAGGTCATGCGTCCTGGAACGAGCTCAAGCGGTAAACGATAATTATTTGCATCCGTGCGGTAGTATTCTCCTTTATATCCGTCCTCTGTAGCTACTAGCCAGAGGTCAGAAGCGAATACTGGGAAAGTACCACGAAGGGTATCTTCTCCGCTGAGCTTTACTTCAAAAGACTCTTGTACACCGTTGTAAAACGTTAGGACGTTTTCTTCATAATGGACGTTAAACGAGACGCTGGTAGAATCATTTTGGATAATGGCTCCAATGAAATCTTGTCCAGTCGCTTCTTTTGTTGTTGGCTCTGGTTGTGAGCAAGAAAAAAGGGCCATCGAAATGGCCCCTGTAAGTAGTACGTTCTTCATTTGTTAGAGGGCTAATTCCTCAATAAAGGTATCAATCTTTCTTTCAAGTTCTGCCTTGGTTTCAGCGTGACTCTCCCCAGTGGTTGTACATACGCTGAAGTAGAACTTAATTTTTGGTTCAGTCCCTGAAGGACGAGCGCTGACCTTATCTCCAGCCTCGGTGATAAACTGCAATACGTTAGAAGCAGGCAACTCTGTGCTTGAGGTTGCACCTGTGCGCAAATCAGTTTGTGTCGAGTTGCTGTGGTCGATCGCAATGACTACTGGAGAGCCAGCCAAGGTTTTCGGCGGGTCGTTGCGCAGGGCTGTCATCATATCCGCGATCTCCTGGGCGCCTGAGCGTCCTTTCTTGGTAATGGATATCAAACGCTCCTGGTATTGGCCAAACTCGCGGTGAATGGCTTCTAACTGCTCCAATACGGTACGGCCTTGGGCTTTAGCGTAGGCAGCCATTTCAGCGATCATAACTGCGGATGCAACCGCATCCTTATCACGGACAGAATCTCCGATTAGATAGCCGTAGCTCTCTTCACCACCGACCATGAAGTTCATCTCCGGTTTGTTGTTGATGATATCTGCGATCCATTTGAATCCTGTCAAACAGCGGAAACAAGGGATGTTATAGCGTTCAGAGATTTTAACAATCAAATCTGTAGTGACTACCGTAGCCGCTGTAAATGGATTTTCAGGTACGGCATTATTTGCATCAGCTTGGCTCAGCACGTAGTGCACGAGTAGGGCTGCGGTATCGTTACCGTTGAGCAGCTGCATCTTGCCTGTGCCGTCATTTACTGCAATTCCTACGCGGTCTGTATCTGGGTCACAACCAATGACTATATCACTGCCGCTGGCTTCTGCTTGCGCAATACCCATGGCGAGCGCTGCACCCTCCTCTGGGTTTGGACTATCCACCGTTGGGAAATTGCCGTCCGGAGTGGCTTGTTCTTCAACGATGTGTACGTTGGTAAAACCGCTCGCTTTTAAAGCAGGAGGGACGCTCACGATAGAAGTGCCGTGTAGGGCGGTAAAAACTACCTTAAGATCCTCTTTACCGTCGTTGTTGAGGCTTTGCGCCACGACATTGGCAATGTATTTTGAGTCAATAGCTTCGCTTATCGTTTCGATGAGGTCTTCATTGGCGTTCCAGTTGATGTCCTCAAAACCTGTTTGACGCACCTTAGCGATTACACCGCCGTCGTGTGGCGGAACCAATTGGCCACCGTCGTTCCAATATACTTTGTAGCCGTTGTATTCTTTAGGGTTGTGCGAGGCAGTCAAAACGATACCAAAATCACAGCCTAGCTCTCTTACAGCAAAGCTGAGCTCTGGAGTAGGGCGCAATTCCTCGAATAAATACGTGTATACACCATTGGCGCTCAACACCTCGGCCACCTTGCGAGCAAAGGCCTGTGAGTTGTTGCGGCTGTCGTAGGCGATGACCGCTTTTAAATCATCACGTCCGTAGGTTTCCTTGGCATAGTTGATCAATCCTGTGGTTGCTGTGCCCAATGTATACGGGTTGATCCTGTTGGTGCCTACCCCCATGATACCGCGCATTCCACCGGTTCCGAAGTCAAGGTCTTTGTAGAACGGTTCGATCAAATCATCGCCGCCTTTATCAAGAAGGGCCTGTGCCTCTGCTCGGGTAGCTTCATCGAAAATATCTGAAGTCCAGAGCGTTGCATTTTTAGTGGCTAAGGAGAGTACGTCTGTGCTCATGTAATGATGCGTGTTGAGTGAGCCTCAAAAATACAAAAAGGGGGCCGGAGCCCCCTCAGACATTCCTTGGACCAAGGAATATTTAATCAACATTTAATCTACTCGTCACCTAACATCTCGTAAGAACGTGCGATGAATGCAGTGAGCTCTTCACCATGCAACAAGTTCTGCTGCAGCTTAGCGAGATCTAAAGCTTGGTTCACCGCTGTTGAACGCGCTCCTTCATCATCGGTATCGAGAATCTTCGAAGCGAGGCTGTGGTTGGCGTTTACGACGAGGTCGTACATCTCAGGGAAATCGCTCATTCCCATCATTCCACCACCACCGGTCATCTGCATTTCCTTCATGCGACGCATAAATTCTGGTACGGTGATTACGAGTGGCGCCTCAGTAGAATCCATATCCTCGAGTTTCAAGGTGAATTTCTCTTTTGGTACGATGGCTTCAAGGCGCGTTTTCAACTCTTCCTTTTGCTTCTCGCTCAGTTTAGCTACGCGTGTTTCGTCTTTCTTGATGAGGTTGTCGATCAAATCAGAATCTACACGAGCGAAGGTGGTGTCTTTGTGCTCGCCTTCGAGCTTTTGGATCAAGTGTGAAGTCAGCGGAGAGTCTAAAAGCAAGACTTGGTATCCTTTGGCTTTCGCTGCCTGGATGTAGCTGTGCTGTCCATCCTTGTGCGAAGCGTAGAGCACTACCGTCTTTTTGTCTTTATCCGTTTGGTTCTCCTTGATAGATTCTAGGTAGGCATCAAAAGTGTGCAGTTTACCCTCGGTATCTTCATACAACGCGAATTTCTTCGCCTTGTCAAAGAACTTGTCTTCGGTCAACATACCGTATTCGATGATGATCTTCATGTCGTTCCACTTCGACTCAAAATCTTCGCGGTCTTTGCGGAACATCTCGTCTAGCTTGTCGGCAACTTTCTTCGTAATGTGTGAAGAGATCTTCTTCACGTTTCCATCTGCTTGGAGGTAAGAACGGCTGACGTTTAGTGGGATATCTGGTGAATCGATCACCCCGTGTAAAAGAGTTAAGAAATCTGGAACGATGCCTTCAACGCTATCGGTAACGAATACTTGCTTCTGGAACAACTGGATCTTGTTGCGCTGTGGCTCAACATTCGGTTTAATTTTAGGGAAGTACAATACCCCCGTCAAATTGAATGGGAAGTCCACGTTTAGGTGGATGTTGAAGAGCGGCTCGTCGAAGCTCATCGGGTAGAGTTCGCGGTAGAATTCTTTGTAATCTTCTGCCGTCAGATCGCTCGGTGTGCGCACCCATGCAGGGTTGGTGTTGTTGATGACGTTCGGTACTTTTTTGGTTTCCCATTTCGCATCTTCGCCCTCTGCTGCTGCGTTGTAGCTCTCGTCTTTCTCGCCGAACTGGATGCTCACAGGCATGAATTTGGCGTATTTAGAAAGCAGTTCGTTGATTTTGCTCTCCTCCAAAAACTCTTCGCTGTCCTCTGCGATGTGCAAGCGAATCTCCGTTCCTCGGTCTTCCTTATCTATAGTGACCAATTCAAATTCAGGATTCCCCTCACAGCTCCACTGCACGGCTGCAGCATCTTTATGCGATTTGGTAAGGATTTCCACTTTCTTCGCCACCATAAAGGCAGAGTAGAACCCAAGACCGAAATGGCCAATAAGATCCGCACCTTCCATCTTGCCTTCGTATTCCTTTACAAACTCTTCGGCACCTGAGAAGGCCACTTGGTTGATGTATTTGTCAATCTCTTCCGCGGTCATACCAATACCACGGTCGATAATGCTCAGCGTCTTTGCTTTTTTATCCACGTTAATGTGGATGGTCAAGTCGCCCAATTCCCCTTTAGCCTCGCCAAGGTTGGTCAACGTTTTAAGCTTTTGTGTAGCATCTACGGCATTGGAAACAAGCTCGCGTAGGAAAATTTCATGGTCGCTGTACAAGAACTTCTTGATGATTGGGAAGATGTTCTGCGCGGTTACATTAATTGATCCTTTAGACATGTTTTTTCTTTTTAGGTTTTCAACCATAGGGCAACGTTTGTGCCATTAGGTCTAGGGCGAAATTTTACTGACAGGATGGCAAGTTAATGTGTCATTTTTGCGCTAACTTATAGCCCACACACACAACAAATCCTTTAACACAGAACACATGCACAGAGCACGAATCACCGGCGTAGGCCATTATGTACCTGAAAACATTGTAACCAACGACGACTTGAGTACGTTCATGGATACCAACGATGAATGGATCCGAGAAAGAACGGGTATTGAAGAGCGTCGATGGGTCAAAGAAGGCGACGGCAACACCGCTGCCACCATGGGCATCAAAGCCGCTACAATGGCTATTGAAAATGCCGGACTCACCAAAGACGATATTGATCATATCGTGTTTGCTACCATTAGTCCAGATTATTATTTCCCAGGCTGTGGCGTCCAAGTACAGGAAGCCATGGAAATGGGTACCATCGGTGCCACAGATATCCGCAATGCCTGTTCAGGTTTTATTTATGCGACCTCTATTGCCAATGCCTTTGTGCAGACGGGGATGTACGAAAACGTATTGGTCGTTGCAGCCGAACTTCAAAGCCCATTTCTAGATAAAACAACCCGCGGTCGTGGACTCAGTGTCATCTTTGGCGATGGTGCAGGTGCTGCTGTGGTTTCAAGGGCTCCAGAAGGTCATAAAGGCATTATGAGCTGCCACATGCACAGTGAGGGCAAGCACAAAGAAGAACTCACTATGAAGGGTTTTGGAACGCAGCATTGGCTAGATGAATACGACGAGAAGGGTATTATTCCAGAGATTCACTTCCCACAGATGAACGGAAACTTCGTCTTTAAGCATGCAGTAGTGCGCTTCGGAGAAGTTATTGGTGAAGCATTGAAAACCAATCGTATGATGCCCGATCAGATCGATTGTTTGATCCCACACCAGGCCAACCTGCGCATCGCTCAGTTTATTCAGAAGCGCATGGGACTTAGAGATGATCAAGTCTTTAACAACATTCAGAAATACGGAAATACCACAGCTGCATCTATTGCTATTGCCTTGTCTGAGGCGGTACAGACCGGTGCAGTGAAGGAAGGGGACACAATATGTCTAGCGGCCTTTGGGGCAGGCTTTACATGGGGTTCTGTCCTGATGGAGCTTTAAGCAACCAGAATTAAAACTAAAAAGGCGGTCCCGCAGGGCCGCCTTTTTTATGCTTTGAGAATTTTTAGCCTTCCCATTTACGCACGGTCGTACTCACACCGAAGCAGCCAACATCGTTGCTCATGTTCGAATACAATATGACCGGTTCTGCAAAGGGGTTGCCTTGGGCATTGTCTAAGGCCTGGTAGCTTTGGTAGAATTTATACATTTCGTCGCTGAGTGTTTTGACGGTAATGCGGTATTCTACTAGGAAGAGGTAG
This sequence comes from Cryomorphaceae bacterium, assembly GCA_011525035.1. Taxonomy (GTDB): domain Bacteria; phylum Bacteroidota; class Bacteroidia; order Flavobacteriales; family Schleiferiaceae; genus UBA10364. The sequence goes on from WTIZ01000053.1 coordinate 5,966, forward strand.
TCAAAAGAATTGACCCCTGTGGCAAAACGAATTTTGAGGTTGCGGTCGACGCCCTCTTCTGAAAGGAGGAAACCGCCTTCGTTTATGGGCTGAGCACTTTGATTATTGGTCTCTAGCCACAACGGGAAGTACTCGGAGGTATCCTGTCCACTGAGCCCGTTGCGGTAGTGGAGGTCGATAGAAATCATGTAATGCTGATTCTCGCCGGGAATATCATTGAACTCCAGGGTCAATTCATCCGAGGTTTCCGTAAACCAAGTTGTTGCACCGTAATCCACTTCTGCTGTGAAATCTGCCTTTTGTGGGAAGCGCTGTACGGCATGTACGGTTTCATAATCCGGATGACTGACCTCAAAGGTGATCTCACCATCGAGAATACCGATGCGGTCGCCGAGGTCCTTGTCGTAGGTATCATAGATGCTCAAGGTATTCCACTCGTGCAACGGCACACCGTCTTTCAATAGGGTGAGTTCTGCATCTTTTAGAATGCCTGTTTTGGTCGTGTCAAAAAGACCACGTGTCTCACTGACGGTAGCACTGAGCATGGAATCTCGAGAGTCAATGAAAAGCGAGCCTGCAATCTGCGGATTGTGCGGCGGCATATCAATGTCGCGCGCTACACCTTCGGCAAATCGCTCGCAAGAAAATAGGGCTGTTGTGGTCGCCAGAAGCAATAGAATCTTTTTCATGGCTTAAAATTTTATACGGTAAGCGACGGATGGGATGATAGGGAAGAGGCCGTATTCGCGGAGCTTTGTGTTCCCTTGTGCATCTGTCGTAGTTTCTAAGAAAAATGGGTTGAGGTTGTTGTAGGCATTGTAGGCACTAATGACCCACCAACGCTCGTAGTTTCTGCGCTCCTTTCTAAAGCTAAGGCTAAGGTCCAGTCTGTGGTAGGCGCTCATGCGGAACGAGTTTTTATCCGACGGGCGTTCTACCAAGGCCTGTTGGTTTTGCCACCAGCTCAAACCATCGGGTAAGGAGGTGAGGTAGGAAAATTCCGGAAGGGTAATGGCGCGCCCTGTACCGTAGACCCAAGCACCGCTGAACTGGATATTTTCCGTGAATTCGTGGGTGAGCACCGCGGAGAAATCGTGGCGGCGATCGTAGGTGAAGAAATAGCGCTCTCCGTCGTTGATTTCATCAAACTGGCGCCATGACCAGCTGAGGGTATAGCCAATCCATCCGGTAGTTTGCCCTTGCTTTTTCTGAGCGAAGAACTCCATACCGTAGCTCTGGCCTACCCCTTGAGTGATCTTGTCCTCCCAGTTTTCATCGAGGGAGAACAGGAAGTTGGCTCCTTCCTTATAGCTCACTAGATTCTTCATGTCCTTGTAATAGCCTTCTAGGGACAATTCGAATTGGCCCAAATTCTTCGCCAATCCGACAGCATACTGACGAGAGGTCTGCGGTTTGATGTTGGCCGTCGAGGGTACCCATAAATCTGTGGGAAGTCCGATGCCTTCGTTGGCCAGTAGGTTGACGAATTGCATCATGTCTGCATAGGATGCCTTCAAGGCGATATCCCCAGGCAAGCTGTAATTCAGACCTAATCGAGGCTGCAAGGAAGTGTATGTTTCACCTTCGACCGCTAAACCGGCAAAGTGCAAACCTCCGTTTACTTTAAAGTTTTCATTGACCGTCCATTCGTCCTCTACATAAGCAAAGAATTCGTTGGAAAGAATGCTGGTAGCGCCGAGCGTGGTATCTAGGTTAAACCCACCTGAACTCAGCTCTAGGTTCGTTGCACCAGGGCTAAAGTTGTGGTTGGTATATCCTGTACCGAAACGCACGTAGTGCAAGGGGCTGTGTGCGTAATCGAAATCAATGCGGCCGCCGTAATCCTCAATACCTGAGAAGTATAGACCTGCGAAGCGTTCGACTTCTTGACCAGTAGTATCTGGGAAATTCGGTTGGAAGGTCGATTCAGACAGGGCACGAGTGTTGAATTGGTACTCTGAACGCGTTGCGGTGACATTGGAGAAGAGCTTTGGACTCCACTGGTGGTTCCAACGTGCTGCCGAGATGCTGTTCATCCAATCGATTCCAAAGTCAAACTCTTCGGTGCGTGTGCTGTCGGTATAGCGATCGCGAATACCGAAGTCGTCCTTGCCTTGGAAGTGGCTGAAATACACACGGTCCTTTTTGCCCACCTTGTAGTTCACCTTCATATTGGTGTCGTAGAAATAGTAGCGTGGGTCCGTCTGTTGGTTCGGGTTCTGCTGGTTCAGAGAGTTAAAGAATGGTCGAGCGACGAGGTCGAGGTAGGTACGACGACCACTGATCATGAAGGATGCTTTGTCCTTAATTAGCGGTCCTTCAAGGGTCAATTTTGACGAGATAATGGACGCTGTAGCATCGCCATGGAACTCGTTCATGTTCCCTTCTTTCATGTTGATTTCCAGAACGGAAGACAATCGGCCGCCGTAACGCGCTGGGAATCCACCTTTGGTAAGACTGACGTTTGAAATGGCATCGGCATTGAAGACCGAGAAGAAACCGAAGAGGTGGTTGACATTGTACAGGGGTACACCGTCCAAGAGAATGAGGTTTTGATCCGGCGAGCCACCGCGGACGTACAAGCCGGAAGTACCTTCGCCACCGCTTTGCACCCCAGGCAATAGCTGTAAAGTTTTCATAATATCCACTTCACCTAGAATGGCCGGCAGGGATTTCAGCTGCTTGATGGGGACTTCCATCTTGGACATCTGCACTTGTTCCTGAATCTTCTGTCCTTCGGCGGCAACAACATCAACTTCATTAAGCATGTTATCCGAAGGCTTCAGGCGGAAATCAAAGTCCACATTTTTCGAAAGGTCCACCTCAAACTGGTTGTTGTCGTAGCCGAGGTACGTCAGTCTCACGACATGTGTACCCTTTGGAAGGGTGAGCGAATAGAACCCGTAATTGTTAGATGAGGTGCCCAATTTTAATTCAGGCGCCCAAACGTTCACCCCGATAAGCGCCTCACCGGTCTCAAAGTCGGTGATATATCCGCTTAGGGTGCGGTTTTGCGCCCATAGTGCGCTTGAAATAAGCAGTAGTACCGCTGCTATTCTGATTTTCATAGATGGTCTTTTGTTGGCACTTTAGTAGGGAAAATCGTGCCATCTGTATCTCTAAAGCTTCCTTATAAAGGTAGTATACGATTTCCTTCAAAAGGCTTCAGCTGACCAAACCCTAATTCCTCAGGGGTCATCGTGGTGAATTGGCTTTGTGGGATACAACCGATGAGTTCCGAAGAAGGGGCCTCAAATCCCAATTCATCCGCCAGTTCTTGGACTCGGGTAAACACCTCACAAACTCCCGCTTCATTTGGCTTGGTGAGGTTGCAGCTGACCTGAACGAGATCGAAATCTGGCAAATACCATCCTATGGCTTTGACTCCCGGCATACCGCCGTCGCGCTCTCGGATTTTCCCAGCAATTGTCTTTGCTGCCTTTAGTCGATCCTTAAGCTCGCCGCCAATTAGATTAACATTATATGCCACCATCAAGGGGCGCACACTTAAGGCTGTGGCGCCGTGCAGGGCTACAGCCGAGGTGAACCTCTGCGGACCGAAGTCGGGGAGGTCTTCGCTATTAAATCGCTCTTCAAGGCCTTCATATTCGCCTTGGCGTACTGCAGCGAGGTTTTTCCGCGCAGGGCTGCTCGCGAGGTGCTCGTAGCCGTAGATGGCCAAATCGTGTTTCGTACTGATGTCTTCAGCGAACGTGCGCACGCGCTCGAGCAGGTCATTAGCATATGTGTCATCGTCCAGCAGAACGAAGGGACAAACATCTACAGCGCCCATTCGTGGGTGTACGCCTTGATGCTGGCGCATATCGATCTCGCTCAGCGCAATGGCAAAGAGTGCTTCAGTGGCCTTGAGGACTTGGCTCACTGGGCCGAGGTAGGTGAATACCGTACGGTTGGCACTTTTACCGGGGTCGACAAAATGCAGCGTTACGCCCTCGGTAGCTTGGATCGCAGCAGCAATGCGCTCAAGGATTGCTGGATCGGCAGTGCTGACGTTGGGTATGCATTCAATCCGGTAGCTCATGTTATTCGCTGAAGATGTGTGCTTTGATAAAATCGGACACGAGAAGGGCCAAACCTCTTCCGACTGAGGCATGTTCCTCTTCTGAGGTTACGCGGCCTTCACAAAGATGGAAGTAGTGGGGCAGCATATCTAGCGCGTAGATGATTTGACGGACCTGATCAAAGGAAAATCCACTCACGCTCTGTGCACTGGAAGGGAAATTTGCGATGACATCCACGTCCAATTCCAATCCATATTCCATCCCCAAATGTTCGGCGATGTGAATGAGCGCTTCGTCTTGGGTCAATTCACCCGATTGTAAATCTTCGAAGCTTGCCACATTGTAAGCATCGTTGTGCTCAATGGTTTGCCAAATGTATTCTGGCGTATAATTCTCTTGAAGACCTAGCATGAAGTAATTCGCCATGTAGCCTGCATTTGCGGCGTAGGTAAATCCGTTGCCACTGTGCCTGCCTTCGGTCGTTCTTAAATCTGTATGTGCGTCAATATTCAGGCAGTTGATGGCGCGTCCTTTTGCTTCGCTACTGCCTTTCAAACACCCGTACGCATTGTTATGACCGCCGCCAACGACGATTGGAATAGCCCCTAATTCAGTAATTCTGCGCACCACAGCGCTCACCGTATGGTCATTTGCTGCCGTGGCGTCGCGCAAAGCGTCTATTTGATCATTTTCTATGGCTGCGGTGGGAACAACTGCCCCAAGAACCGCAACTGCGTCGGTAGGGAAGAAGCGGTTCACCTGCATGTTGAGGAAATAACTCAAAAAGCTTTGGAACGCGCGATCAGCACCGCCACGACCGTGGTTGGCGCGAACGCCGAAATCTTCTTCTACTCCTACAAGAACGAACTTGAACGGAAGGGAATCAGCGCTGGTCCAATCGGCCTCGCTAACCGTTGCAATGTGTTCACCTAGGCGCTGTTCACCTGAACGAACGGAGGTACGGCTAAGAAGATCTTCTTTGGTGTAATGTTCTAATACTGTGCTCATTGGGTCTGTCCACCTAAAATGGTGGTTTGAATGTGATTGGTTCCGAAATCGTAACACAGATACTCCAGCGATGGGATGGCCTTAGTGATCAATAGATCCGCATCCTTACCCACGGCAATGGATCCTTTGCGCTCGCTTAGATGTAAGGCTGCTGCACCGTTAATAGTGGCTGCGTTTAGCGCTTCCGCTGGTGTCATCTTCATCTGGGTACAAGCCATGTTACACACCAGTTGCATGTTTCCTCCAGGCGACGAGCCGGGGTTATAATCTGTGGCCAATGCCACGACGCAATCGTTTTCTATCAGTTCTCGAGCAGGACCGTAAGGAATGCCCAAGAAGTAGCTGCAGGATGGCAGGAGGGTAGCAATGGTATCACTGCCGTGCAATGCCTTCAAGGCCTCAGGACTCATTACCTCGAGATGGTCCACGCTCAGTGCACCGGCTTCTACCGCCATCTGAATACCACCGATGTCGTAAAACTGATTAACGTGAATCTTCAGCGGCAATCCGCTGGTGGTACTGGCATCGATCAAATGCTGTAAGGCGTCTAATTTGAAATAGTCGCGCTCAATAAAGCCGTCTAAGAATCCTGCAAGCCCCTCTTTTTGTACAGTAGGAAGACACTCGTCTAACATGTATTTGGTGTAGCTGGCATCGTTCATGCCTTGCGCTTTGGCCCAAGCAGGAAGTGCGTGTGCAGCCAAGAATGTCGGGACTAGTGTAGCATGGCTTTGGTCATTAAGTGCTTTGATGGCACGCAAAAGCTTCAATTCGTTCTCTGGGTCCAAACCATAGCCGCTTTTTACTTCCAAAGTACCTGTACCACATTCGATGAGGTTTTCAAGGCGGAATGTAGCTTGGCTCACGAGCTGATCAACAGAGGAGGTGCTCACTTTAGCTGCGCTGTTGAGAATACCGCCACCGGCTGCAGCGATTTCTTCATAGCTGGCCCCCTTGAGTCGAAGATTGAATTCCTCTTCCCGCGTTCCGGCATATACGAGATGACTGTGAGAATCTACGAAGGCAGGGAGTACGTGTTTGTCCGAGCAATCGCGGGTAGGCAGCTCATCTTGCGGGCAATGGGTCATTGGTCCGAAATCAGAGATCTTGCCGTCGGTGATGGTGAGATAGGCGTTTTCGAGGGTGGGGAAGTGGCCCAAATCGGACCCGCGTAACCACCTTGTTCCTTCCGGATGAATACCGCCCAAGGATTTTATGTTAATCAGCTTCAGGTTCATGCTTCAATATTACGGAGAATGCGCTATAGTTTCCTACTTTAGTGGCATGCCCGGAAATACAATAGGACAATCTTTAGTACTGACCACCTATGGCGAGAGCCACGGCTCCCAAATTGGTGGGATTTTAGACGGTATGCCCGCTGGTGTAGATATCGATCTAGACCTTGTACAGCAAGCCCTAGACCGTCGTCGTCCAGGGCAGAGTCATTTGACCACAGAGCGCAACGAAGAGGACAAAGTCACCTTTCACAGCGGTTTGTTTGAAGGTAAGACCACGGGAACGCCCATTGCTTTTTCCATTCCGAACAAGGATCAGCGAAGCAAAGATTACGGTCAATTAAAGGATGTATACCGCCCATCACACGCAGATTTTACCTACGATGCGAAATACGGCCACCGCGATTATAGAGGCGGCGGTCGCTCTAGTGCCCGTGAAACGGCTTGCCGAGTAGTAGCTGGTGCATTAGCCGCTCAAATTTTGCCGCAGGTGAGCGTGAAAGCCTGGGTAAGTGCAGTAGGTCCTATTGCACTGCAAGTGCCTACTTTAGAATTAGACCTTGCCGGTATCGACGCCCATCCAACGCGATGTCCGCATCCTGAGACCGCAGAAAAGATGGAAGCCTATATTGAGCAATGTCGCGCTGAAAAAGACAGTACGGGCGGTGTGATCACTGCATTAGCCTTAGGCGTGCCGGTAGGCTTAGGCGAACCTGTTTTTGATAAGCTGCAAGCAGATCTTGCAAAGGCGCTTATGAGCATCAATGCCGTAAAGGGTTTTGAGATCGGATCTGGGTTTGCAGCGGCTGCAATGCGCGGTAGTGCGCACAACGATGCCATTACAGAAGATTTTAAAACCGCAACCAACCATGCTGGCGGGGTAGTCGGTGGATTGAGCAACGGCGCACCCATCGAGGTTCGCGTGGCCTTTAAGCCGGTTGCTACTATTGGAAAAGAACAAAACACAGTCGATAAGGACGGTAAAGCCACCGTACTGGCCGCCAAAGGACGCCACGATCCTTGCGTAGTGCCACGCGCCGTACCTATCGTAGAGGCCATGATTCAACTGGTGTTGGCCGACCATTACTTACGAAACTTGAAATACACTCGATGAAAAAACCGTCTTTACCTGTTCAGATCATTATTGGATTAATTCTTGGTATTGCATGGGCGCTGTTAAGCTCTTCAATGGGTTGGAGCCAATTCACTTTGGATTGGATCGCTCCTTTTGGAACCATATTTATCAACTTACTGAAGCTCATCGCCATTCCTTTGGTCCTCTTTTCGATCATAGCGGGTATCGGTAACCTGAGTGATACTGCGACCTTAGGTCGTATGGGTGTAAAAACATTAGCACTTTACATCGGCTCTACGGTTCTTGCCGCGTCCATGGGTATGCTCATCGCCAACACGTTTAATCCTGGCAAACAGACGGCTGAAGAGCAACTGCAGATCAACCGTGTGGCCTATGAATTGTGGGTGAACGATACAGAAGGGGTAGAATTCTTTGACGATGTTCGCTTGCTCTCTGATCCGTCGATGCAAGTCTACATGTCAGAGGCAGAGGCTGCCATGGCAGAGCAATTGGCCAATGACGAACTCAACGCCAAGGTGGCCAAGGCCAATGCGGTTCAGAGTGCTAAGAAAGACGGTCCATTGCAGTTCTTCGTGGACATGGTACCGTCCAACATCTTCCTTTCCTTCAACGACAGTCTCATGTTGCAGGTCATCTTCTTTGCCATCTTCTTTGGTATTGTGATGGTGATGTTGCCGAATGCACAGATGGAGCCGGTGGCCAACCTCATGAACGGTTTCTCGGACATCTTCATCAAGATGGTCGATGTGGTGATGAAAGGGGCGCCGTTTTTCGTCTTTGCATTACTAGCGGGTAAACTTGCTGCTATGGCAGGAGACGAGCCGGGCCGATTGGTTGAAATTTTCAAGGCCCTCGGAGCTTACACAGGAGCGACTATCCTGGGGTTGCTCATCATGATTCTCATTTTCTATCCAGCCGTTCTTGCCTACTTAATCAACCGTAAGACCAAGATGGGGTACTGGAAAAGTTGGGGCTACTTCATGCGCGGTATTCGTCCAGCGCAATTGTTGGCCTTCTCAACGTCCTCCACAGCCGCTACGTTGCCGGTAACCATGGACTGTGTACGCGACAACCTTGGTGTGGATGAGGAGATCGGTTCTTTTGTGTTGCCGGTAGGTGCCACCATCAACATGGACGGTACCGCATTGTACCAGACGGTTGCCGTGATTTTCATGGCACAGTTCCATATGATTGACCTCACCCTCGCACAGCAGGCTACCATTATTTTCACCGCAACGTTGGCATCTATTGGTGCGGCATCAGTTCCTTCGGCAGGGATGATCATGCTTATTCCTATCCTAGAAAGTGTGGGACTTAACCCGGCTTGGATTGCCATTATCTTCCCAGTAGACCGTATTATCGATATGGTTCGAACGGTATTGAATTTGACCGGTGATGCATCTGTCAGCACCATTATTGCGTTATCTGAAGACAAACTTACCGTAGTCAATCAAGACGAACTTTAATGCGTAAACTCTTACTAGTACTTGCCGTTTTATCGGGTTCCCTGGCACAAGCCCAAATGGGACCGGTAGAATTGGGCACGTATTGTGGTGACGATCACCGCAGTCCTTCGAAGCAAATCCAGAAAGGCCTTCGCGCCCTGAATCAACGCGACTATCCAAATGCTAGCGTGTACATAGGGGCGGCGCTGCGCCAGAATGATGAGGACCAGCATGCCCTCTATTTGAAGGGCGAGCTCAGCATGCGTACCAAAAAGTTCCATTTGGCTGAGGCACATTGGAAGCAGTTGGTAAAACGATGCCCGGGCTACAAGCCAGATTTACTCTATGCAGTAGGTTCACTCTGCATGGCCTCGGGCAGAAACGATGAGGCCGCCGGCTACTTTGAGCAGTGGCTTTTAAGAGACGACCGTGAGTATGCCTTCGATGCGGAGGTGGAAGGGTTGTTGGAAGAGATCAATCTCAAAAAGACCTTCCTCGCTAATCCGGTGCCTTATGATCCCAAGCCTGCGCGCAACATCAATACACGCTTTGACGAATACCTTGCGGCCCTGACTCCGGACGGCAGTCAGATTTACTTTACACGTCGCAGCAAGAAGCGCAATAAATACGATGGGCCAGCAGCTCCACTGCGTAGCGTTGAGGAATTCAGCATGGCGAGAACAACGAGTACAGCAGCAGGTGCCTTCCTTTTCGAAGAAGGCGAGGCGCTCACTTCACCGTTTAACGCTCAGTACAACGAGGGTGGACCCACCATCACCGCGGATAACCGAATGATGGTCTTTACCATTTGTGAGCGCAATGAAAAGACAGGGCAGCAGAATTGTGACCTCTACTATACCACCTTCTCCTACGGCGTGTGGAACGGCATTCGCCCTGTTCCTAATGTAAACGGTCCCAACAGTTGGGAGAGTCAACCTTCAATCTCGCCGAACGGTGACGTGCTCTACTTCACCAGCAATAGAAAGGGCGGCTTTGGCGGTTTGGATTTGTACCGCAGTGAGCGCCAGAGTGATGGTAGCTGGAGCAGCCCTGAAAACTTGGGATCCACGATCAACACCGCGAAGAACGAAAAGAGTCCTTTTATACATCCAGACAGCGAGAGCTTGTACTTCGCGAGCGACGGCCATCCAGGTATGGGTGGATATGATCTGTTTAAGAGTACAGATGCAGGTGCATCCTGGGGCAAACCGCAGAATCTTGGATATCCTATCAATACTGAGAAAGACGAGATTGGTTTGATGGTGACTTTGGATGGACAGCAGGCGTACTTCGCTTCGAACAAGATCAATAAGGCCAACGGCTGGGACATATACTTCTTTGACCTCTATGAAGGTGTGCAGCCCGAAGAGGTGGTTTTGGTTAAGGGAACATTGACTAAAGACATGTTTGCTTCGGACGATGAAGCCAAAGTGGTGTTGAAAAACAGTGCCACTGGGGAGAGCACGACATTGCAGGTGGATGAAGAAAGTGGCGAATTCTCGGCAGTAGTAAAGAAGGCAGAGGCGGATGCTTTTGTCATCAAATTAGATGCAAAGAAGGCGGCGTTTAGTGCTGCACCGTTGCGTTTGGCGCTGGCTTCGTCGGGTCCTCCGGGCGATGTGAGTCGTATGGAGATTGCCTTAGAGCAGTCAGATATGGCGGAAGGAGAATCGTACCCCATTCCTAATATTCTCTTTGAAACCAACTCTGATCGCTTGGACGAATTAAGCGAACTGCTTATTGCTGAGTTTGCTGAGTTTCTATCGGACAATTCTCACCTAAAGGTCCAGATTCAGGGACATACAGACAATGTAGGAGATGCTGCCGCAAACCTTAATCTAAGTACTCGCAGGGCAAAGCGAGTCACAGATACCTTGTACGGCTATGGCATTGATGCTTCTAGGCTTAGTTCCAAGGGCTACGGTGAAACTCGCCCAGTAGCAAGTAATGAGACGGAGCAGGGAAGAGCCAAGAACCGTCGGACGGTATTTGTTGTGAAGCAATTATAAGTCTGAGAACATAACCCACAGTTGGGAGCAAAAAAAATCCCGAGCCATGTGGCTCGGGATTTTTGTATCTCTTTGGGTGAGAATTAGAAGCGACGCTCTTTGATACGAGCTGCTTTACCTGTACGCTCTCTTTGGTAGAAGATACGTGCACGACGTACTTTACCGCGCTTGTTCACCTCGATCTTTTCAATCGCTGGAAGGTTTACAGGGAAGATACGCTCTACACCTACGTTACCGCTCATCTTGCGAATAGTAAAAGTCTCAGTAGCACCTGAACCTCTGCGTTGCAATACTACACCGCGGAAGAACTGAGTACGTGTTTTCTCACCTTCAGTAATTTGAGTGTACACAGTGATGGTATCACCGGCACCAAATTCTGGTAAGTCTTTTCTAGAAACGAATTCGTCGTTTACAAACTGAACTAAGTCCATGTTTAAAATAATTTACATTGCTGTGAGCCAACATTCACATCTCTTGCCAGAGGTTGACACGCAGTCCCTTTCGGGAGGGCAAAAGTAATTAAAAATTCTTTTTTAGAACTGCTCGCGACCTGCAAAGTGGAAATCGCCTTCGATCTGAGCGTTTTCGTCGCTATCAGAACCGTGTACAGCGTTCTCACCAATGCTCTTAGCGAAGCGTGCACGGATGGTTCCTTCCGCAGCCTCAGCTGGGTTTGTAGCACCAATCAACGTACGGAAATCTTCAACAGCGTTATCTTTTTCAAGAACTGCAGCCACGATAGGACCAGAAGTCATGAATTCAACAAGCTCACCGAAGAATGGACGCTCTGCGTGTACTGCGTAGAATGCCTGTGCATCTGCAGTTGAGAGTTGTGTCAACTTCATTGCTGAAATGCGGAATCCAGCTTCAGTGATTTGGTTTAGGATTGCACCGATGTGTCCGTCGCGTACTGCATCCGGCTTGATCATCGTTAGGGTCTTATTACCTGCCATTTTATTTGAGTTTTTCTAAAATTTGCGCCGCAAAGGTACACTTTTCTCGCACCTTTGTACGAGATTGTAACAGTTATGCAAGAAATACGTTTAGACGGTTTTAAAGCCGCGGTCGATTCCGCCAAGAATATTGTCATCACCAACCATACGAACCCTGACGGCGATGCCATGGGCAGTGCATTGGCGCTGAAAAGAGTATTGGAAAAGTTGGGGAAGTCGGTTAGTGTAATTGTTCCAAATCCTTATCCGGAGTTCCTCTGGCACCTAGCAGGTAATGACAGCGTGATGATCTACAGCGATGGGAAATTGGCTGCAAATGCAAAGATTGAGGCAGCAGATATGATTTTCCACCTAGACTACAATGCCTACAGCAGGGCCGCAGATATGGAAACTGCGCTTAGAGCTGCAAGTGCTACCAAGGTCATGATTGACCACCACCAGCAACCTGAGGATTGGCCAGATTTCATGTACAGCGATACGGGCATGAGTTCGACCTGTCAAATGATCTACGAGCTGTGTGACAAGATGGAATGGACCGGGCTGCTTGATAAAGAAAGTGCTATTTGCATTTACACAGGTATAGTCACAGATACGGGTAGTTTTAAATACAGCGCTACCAGTGCACGTACGCACGAGGTGGCTTCAAAACTCTTGGAGTTAGGCGTAGAGCCACAGCAGCTTCACAACAAGGTGTTTGATTCGCAGCCTGTTGCTCGACTGAGATTGTTAGGTGCGATGCTGGATCAAATGGAAGTAAGTCCGGACGGTAAGAAGGTTTTGCTCTACCTCTCAGAAGCACAATGCAAACAACTTGGCTATCAAAAAGGCATTACCGAAGGTTTTGTGAATTATGGTTTGAGCATAAGTGGTTCTCAACTCACCATTTTCCTTCGTGAAGAGGATGGCGCCGTGAAATTATCCTTGAGAAGCAAGGGAGATTTTGATGTCAATACCTTGGCGCGTGAACACTTCAATGGAGGTGGTCATAAGAATGCAGCTGGAGGTAGGATTGTGATGACCATGGATGAGGCTATCGCGCATTCCAAAACACACTTAGGATGGTAAGAATTGCCAGTATTGCATTTGCTTTGGCTTTGTGCGCCTGTGCAGAACGGCCAGCAGTTGAGGATTCATCCATAGACATAGACCCTGTTGAACGTCAGAAGATGTATTTGGCCCAAGAGCGTGCACAGCTCGAAGCCTACATACAAAGTCACGAGCTTGAAGGCATCGAGCGCAACGGATACGGGATGTATGAATTAAGCATGGCACCCGGTGAAGGGACTCCAGCGGAATTTGGTGATGCCATTGTGTACAGCGCAACGGTCTACTTGTTAGACGACAGCGGGGTAGGGCAGTATACGGATACGGTAGAATTGGGCCGCAGTGAAATGGAAATAGGCTTGCACGAGAGTTTGAAAGGCATGAAAAAAGGGGAAAAGAAACTAGTTCTCATCCCCTCGTTTTTGGCGCGTGGCTTAGCGGGTGATCTTGATAAAGTCCCTCCGCAGAGTCCTTTGCGTTATGATATTCGTCTTATCCAGGTAGGCCGCTAATCTGAGCTGCACCGGCCGGATGGCTGTTCAACATTTCCATCACAACAAAAATGGTTGTAAAGTGGCCGTTATCGGCATCTACACCTTCTAGCTCCATAACAACCTTGCCGTTGCTTTTGCTAAAATGTGCAATCTTCATGTAGTTATACTCATCAAGATAAACGCCTTGTAGGGCACCGCCTTCAAAATTTGAGGTGAACTCATTGTAACGGAAGTGTACATTGCCGTTCTCCATGTTTTCCTTAGTCATGTACAACTCACTGTCCTTGAAAGTCAAGTAAACGTGGTCGTTTGCAGCGACGATATCGGTGTTCGCCTGCGTGTCGTGATCGTACACTTCGTAAGAACTTACTTCAAAGCTTTTACGATCCATTTCAATCTGTGCCGAACGGTCGGCGATACTTCCCTCTGGCGCTTCACAAGAAGTAGTAGCAAACCCCAAGGTTAATAGGACGGCGGATAACGTAACTAACTTTTTCATAAGCATGAATTTTTCGTTGATAGCGTAAAGTTAACACAAAATTTACATTGAGAAAAATAAAAGTTTACAAATAGTTAACATTAGAAGGTAAGTGCTTAACATTGAGAATGTCGGACTTCATCCGGTGGCATTTCGGTAGAGAAGGATTACCTTTGAGCCCCATTTTAACTCAGATTAAACATGTTGAAGAAAATCCTATCGTTGGTTGTTTTAGGTGCGATTACAGTGAGCTGTGGCGCGACCAAAGTGACCGTGAATAATGAAACCATCGAACTTGAAGATGGTATTTATGCAAAATTGACCACAAATAGAGGTGAAATCTTGATGGACTTCCACGAGGATTTAGCACCAATGACTGCGGCGAACTTTATTGCTCTTGCAGAGGGAAATCACCCACGAGTAAAGGAAGAATACAAAGGCAAGCCTTATTACGATGGTATCATTTTCCACCGTGTCATCCCTAAATTCATGATTCAGTGTGGTGATCCTTCAGGTACTGGCTCAGGTAGCCCAGGCTATAAGTTCCCTCAAGAGATTTCTCCTGAATTGCGTCACGACAAGGCTGGTGTAGTAAGTATGGCGAATGCCGGTCCTGGAACCAACGGTTCACAGTTCTTCATTACGCACAATCCAACTCCACATTTGGACGGTGGGTACAACATTTTCGCGCAGGTTATTAGCGGTCAAGAGATTGTTGTTGCCATCGGTGATGAGGAACGCTCGGCAGGTGATCGCCCAGTCGATAAGGTAGTTTTAGAAACGGTGGAGATTATCCGCGTAGGAAAAGAGGCAAAGAAGTTCGATGCGCCACAAACCTTTGAAGACGGTGTGAACGGCGTTGAGGAGCGTAAAAAAGCAGCGGCAGCGGCCATCGAAACTGAAATCGACGCTATGTATCCAGAGGCACAAAAGACGGCTTCAGGATTGCGTTACATCATTGAAGATATGGGTAGCGGTGAAAAACCAGCGCCAGGACAAGTGGTTAAGGTAAATTATGCCGGTTACCTCATGGACGGCAAATGTTTTGACACATCGGATAAAGAATTGGCCCAAGCTAATGGTGTTTATGATCCACGTCGTGAGCCGTATGAGCCAATCGTTGTTGAGATAGGTCCACGCGGTCGTGTCATCAAAGGATGGCAAGAAGGATTGTCGTTATTGAATATCGGTGGTAAGGCCAAGCTTATCATTCCTCCATACCTAGGTTATGGGGAGCGCGGTGCTGGTGGCGTTATTCCTCCAAATGCATCGTTGGTATTTGATCTTGAAATTGTAGAATTAGCTAAATAAAACGGAGGAAACTCCAATTGATATGGATAACGGTATTTACGCCAAAATCACTACTCCGAAGGGAGCAATTACAATTAAACTTGAGCACGAAAAGACGCCAATGACTGTGGCAAACTTCGTGGGTCTAGCAGAAGGAACACTCGAGAACACGGCAAAGGACAGCGGTGCACCGTATTACGACGGCCTCACTTTCCACCGAGTTATTGCGGATTTCATGATCCAAGGTGGAGACCCAACGGGAACAGGTGCTGGTGGTCCTGGATACAAATTTGAAGATGAGATTCACCCGGATCTTACGCACGACCGCCCTGGTACTCTTTCTATGGCGAATGCGGGTCCTGGAACGAACGGTTCTCAGTTTTTTATCACCCACGGTGCAACGACTTGGTTGGACGGCAAGCATACAGTCTTCGGCTATGTTGTCGAAGGACAAGATGTAGTCGATGCAGTAGCGCAAGGCGATGCTATGGAGACCGTAGAGATTGTACGTGTAGGTGAGGAGGCAGAAGGCTGGAATGCTTCAGATATTTTCACTACTGCACGCAGCAAGGCAGAAGAAGCGGCTAAGGCTGCTGCGGAAGCGGCAAAAGCTGCCGAGGCAGAAGCTCTAAAAGAATACACAGAAGGTGCTCAGAAGACTGAAAGTGGTCTTATGTACCTTATTGAAGAACAAGGAAACGGTCCTAAGCCTGCGCAAGGTCAGAGCGTACAAGTGCACTACGAGCTCAAACTGGTTAGCGGTGTGGTTGTAGACAGTTCGTTCCAACGCGGACAGCCTATTGCTATAAACATTGGTGTAGGCCAAGTAATCCCTGGCTGGGACGAAGGTATCATGCTATTGAACGAAGGATCAAAGGCTACTTTGGTTGTACCTTCTGAACTAGGGTACGGTCCATCAGGTGCAGGTGGGGTTATTCCTCCAAACGCAACCTTGATTTTTAAGGTTCAGCTTGTCAAAGTGGGCTAGAATACGAAACAGATTGTATAAAAAACCCGGAGCGTGAGCTCCGGGTTTTTTTATGCGTTCAATGGAATTAAAACATTCGTTCGATCATGCGCTCAACCAGTTTCTTTTTACCTGGTGTGTAAGGTGCGCTCAGGACTTTATTCACTGGAACGCCCCATTGATAATAGGCAGCACGTGTATTGCTAAACTCTAGGAATCCAGCTTCGCCGTTGGTCTTTCCAATACCGCTGTGTCCTACACCTCCAAATGGCAAATAGTTATTGGCAATTTGCATGAGTGACATATTTACCGCGGTAGACCCCGCACGAGTTTCGTTTTGAATGCGACGAATGTTGCGCTTGTTCTTGCTGTAAATGTAGACCACCAAAGGATGCTCACGTGTTGCAATCTCTTGTAAAGGTTCCGCTAAATCGCTGAAGGTAAATACAGGAAGCAGCGGTCCGAATATCTCTTCACGCATCATTGCACCGTCTCGTGGTGGATCAATGACAACCGTTGGTTCAATCTTTCTCTTTTCCTTAGAGGCAGCACCTCCAATGAGTACATCACCCGGTTCTTTAGCGGCATCATCCATAATAGAGCACAACCTGTTCCAATGCCCTTCATTGACAATCTGAACAAAGTCATTACTTTCCATCGGTTGGTCCCCGTAGAAGCTTGTGATGGTCTCAACGACCCCTTTCTTGAAGTCTTCCAGCTTTGCTTCATGTACATAGACATGGTCGGGTGCAATACAAATTTGGCCGGCATTGGTGAATTTGGCCCAAGCCACTCGCTGTCCGGCGGCATATGCATTGGCGCTGTTGTCAATAATTGTAGGGCTTTTACCCCCTAACTCAAGGGTAACAGAAGTCAAGTTCTTACTGGCCGCAGCCATCACAATCTTACCGACAGCGGTCGACCCGGTGAAGAAGATATGGTCAAAGCGCGTATCAAGCAGTTCTTTTGCAACTTCCACACCGCCTTGGGCTACATAGGCCTCCTCTTCATCAAAGATGCTCGCTACCAGTTCTGCCATAACCGCAGAGGTATGTGGCGTGTGTTCTGAAGGCTTCATAATCACTGTATTACCAGCTGCAATAGCATTTGTCAGCGGATGCAGGGTCAAGAAAATCGGGTAATTCCACGGGCTTATGATCAGCACATTTCCTTTAGGTTGAACTTGGGTGTATGAGGTAGAACCAAACAAAATGATTGGGGTTTTTACCTTTTTTGGTTTGGTCCAATTCTTCAAGTTTTTACTTACGATTTTGATGTTATCAAGGGTCGGAAGAATTTCCGTCAATCGAACATCAACATCACCTTTACTGAAATCGGCCTTCATGGCCGCGACAAGTTTCTCTTGCCATGGACCCTTCAAAGCCTTTCGTAGTTCAGCGAGTTTTTGGAGTCGGTATTGGAGTGGTTTCTGCGCCAACACAGGGGCGTGGGCACGTTGTTTAGCTATAATAGAGTCTAAGCTCATCGTTTTTCGTATAAATTATCCGGTCCGTCGGCCGGGGAACTGTAAAACATCATGTACGGTTCGCAATAGAGCAAGTTGCCCCACAAAGTCGGTACATAGGGTTGTGAATTTAACGTAAAAGTGGTCCAACTGTTCGCCAAAGACCAAGTACCACTTACAGTGGCTGTATCGTTTTGATTTAAGTCAAAGGATCCGTCGGCGCGAACGGTCAGCACAAATCCTGAATAATCATCCTCACTCTCGTAGTAACTCCAGCTTGTGGAGCGCACAAAACGCCAATCCCAAGTGCCGACAATAGCAGCAGCTAATTCAGCAGAGTCCATGGCCGCCACAGTATGACAATCGTACATGCCGTCCATCGTTTGGTTCCAAGCCGAAAACTCGGGTTCTTTCTCACAGCTCGCTAATAGGAGTCCAACTAGTAAAAGAGCATATTTTCTCATCAAGGGGTCAATCTATTCAACGGATGATATGCAGCAATTTTCTCGCCAAGATGCTTGGCGCTGACATGCGTATAAATCTCCGTGGTGGTAATGCTCTCGTGACCTAGAAGTTGTTGCACAATGCGCAGGTCAGCACCACGTTCAATAAGATGGGTAGCGAAACTATGGCGAAGTGTATGTGGCGAAATGTTTTTCCGAATACCTGCCATAGCCGCAAAGCGTTTAAGCTTCATGAAAATACTTTGACGAGTAAGGGCAGCCCCTCGATTACTGAGGAATACAGTATCGCTATGATTGGCCTGTGGTGCAGTGAGAATACGTTCATGCTCGAGGTAGAGCTCTAGGTATTTGATAGCTTCCTTGTGAATAGGCACTAAACGCTGTTTATTTCCCTTTCCAGTCACGATTAAATAACCTTCGTCAAGACGCAACAAAGAGCGTTTCAGTCCGCAGGCTTCGCTCACACGTAATCCGCATGCATAAAGGAGTTCAATAATGGCCTTATCACGCGTTGAGAATTGACCGTCGAGGGGAATAATATCGAGCAGCTTCTGCACCTCTTTTTCACTCAACACGACTGGTAAACTGCGGGCATCCCGTGGGTTTTCAAATAAAGCCGTTGGGTTGGCCTCGACCAATTCTTCTTCTTGGGCCCAATTGTAAAAGCCGCGCAAGGCACTAAGAATCCGACTTTGGGATTTTGCACTTTGTCCGCTTTTGTGCATGTGTCTCAACAGTTCAGATACTTCTTCAGCGCCTGATTTCAATGGATTTTTACCCGTGATTTCCGAGAACTTATACAAATCACGTTCATAGGCTAGGAGCGTGTTCCCGCTCAATCCGCGCTCGAATTGCAGGTACTCCAAATAGCTATTTATGATTTCCTTTGTTTTCACCCCTTAAATTTCGTGTATCAAAAGGTAACTTTGCATCATGCGTATTTTACTTCTCAACGGTCCTAACCTCAATCTTCTTGGCAAAAGAGAGCCTGAGGTATACGGTACAACGGATTTTCAACAGTTCTATGAAGAATTGGCCGCTGTTTATGATGATGTAGCGAACTTTCACTACGAACAAAGTAACGTTGAAGGTGAGCTTATTAACATACTTCAGGCTGCTGATAACGACTTTGATGCCGTCATTTTTAATGCCGGTGGATATACACACACTTCGGTAGCTATTGCAGATTGTATCGCAGCTATTTCCACCCCTGTTGTAGAGGTGCACATCAGCCAGCCTGCGGCAAGAGAAGAGTTCCGTCACAATAGCTTGATTGCCGGAAAATGTGTGGCCAGCATCAGCGGCTTCGGTCTTGATTCTTACCGACTGGCCGTTGAAGGTTTACTTGCTCGAGAAGATTAGCCTTTTAATTCAAGGATTTTGCGGACGATGTACCCCATTTCTGAAGCAATGGTGCGTAGTGTATTGTCGTAGACATCTGCTTGCTCAGGACTGCCGTCGCTGTGCTTAGGATCTACAAAAAGGAGCGAGTGTCGTTGCTTCGCTCCAAAGACCACAGGACATGCTTCGTTAGCGCTATCACATACCATAATGGCGTGGTATCCTTCCTGCGCATTATTTGGATGATGGTATTCTTTCGAGAAGAGTAGGGGCGCATCCTTTTCATCCTCTAGTGTGTGGTGAAAAATCTTCCAAGCACGCTGCCCGTACTCTTGAGTTTCGATCGTAGTGAACCCATGTCTAGCGCAGCTTTCAGCCACAACAGGGTAGAGAGCAGTTCCTTCCGTACCACCACTGTAGGTAGCTACATTCCCTAGCTGGTAGAAATTACAAGCACTGCGGAACATGATTTCGCACAGATGACTTCTTCTGCTGTTGTGCGTACAGATAAAGTTTACTGCTATAGACATTTCCGTACTCAGGTGTTGGGCAATGCGGTCTAAAATTACCTTCCGTCCCGCCTCGGGCATGTTCGCAAACAGTTGGGTCAATTCCATCAGATGGCTGCTTCGAGGATTGATTGAACGTCATTCGAACGGATGTCCTTGTGCTCACCGAGAATGATGGTACGCTGAGCCTCCATGGCAGCAACACATTGCGCTGGGAAAGATTCTGGACGATCAATCTCGTAATCACTTAAGGTTGTTCCAATACCCAAGCCTCTAAAGAACGCTTCAGTTCGATCGATGGCTGCTGCTGCAACGGTTCTGTCATCACCTGTTAAACCGAGTACACGTCGGCCGTATTGGGCCAACTTAGCTTCTTTTTTGTCCAATTTATGGCGGTACAGGCTTGGCAATACGATCGCTAAAGTTCGTGCATGGTCGATGCCATAAGCTGCAGTGATTTCATGACCGATTGCGTGGATAGACCAATCTGTCGGTACCCCTTTCTGTATGATTCCGTTCAAGGCCATATTGCAGCACCACATAAAATTAGCTGCTACATCATATTGCTCTGGGTGCGCCATTACCGTGTCTGAAATCTCGATTAAGGTGCTGAGAATTCCTTCTGAGATGCGATCCTGCAAGGTTGCAGCGGTAGGGTAGGTCATGTATTGCTCCATAACGTGCGTAAACGCATCCACTATACCATTAGCCAGTTGTCGCTGTGGTAATGAGGCTACTACACTTGGGTCACTGATGCTGAATACGGGGAACAAACCCGGTCCGCCCATCGCGCGCTTTTGTCCGATTTCTTTACGAGAAATCACTGCGCCTGAGTTCATTTCAGATCCTGTCGCAGGGAGGGTCAAGACTGTTCCAAACGGCAGTCCAACTTCTGTACGAATTCCTTTGGCAAGAATGTCCCAAGGCTCTTCTCCATTATAGAAGGCTGCAGCGGCTAAAAACTTCGTACCGTCAATCACAGAACCACCACCAACAGCAAGCATGAACGTTATTTTTTCACGTTTGATAACCTCTAGTGCTTGCAGAAGAGTACTGTATTGAGGATTCGCTTCAATACCTCCGAATTCTACGACTTCAAAGTCCTGTAGTGCTTCAGTAACCTTTTCGTAGATACCGTTTTGTTTAATAGAGCCTCCGCCATAGAGCATCAATACCTTGGCATCTGCCGGTATAAGACGTGGCAATTCTAAGTGTTGGTCTTTACCGAAGTAAAGTTGTGTTGGAAGGTGAAGATTGAAGTTATTCATGAATGCTAATTTAAGTAGTCAACAACTTCAAATGCTTGAAGTTTACAAGCGAATGTATCGCTCTTTCTTATCGTCGTAGATGGTCTCTATCGGAATGAGAATCCCGGTTTCTTCTACGTTTCCGAAATCGGCATTTATAAATGTTCCGAAGGTCATCATCTTTGGGCTTAGCCCCATGTACTGTTTAATCAGTGGAGGAATGCTTTCGCCGAATGTAGTACAGACTTTGTTCAAATTCCGCTGTCCCATCTTGAACGATTTTGCAAAATCTTCAGCATCAACTGGGAACTGCTCAGCATCTAGATCGATTACTGGTACATCAGCTGCAACGCTTGGTACCATTAGACCTTCTGTGTCCGGGAAATAATGACGTAAGAAGTTGAGCACATAGTTTCGCGCTTCGCGATTGTAGGTAGGGTACATGGTCACCTTACCGTAGAAGTGCTCGATGTGATCATACTTCAAACAAATGGCACCTAGCCCGTCCCAAATATTATCTAATGCGAACATCCCCTTTCTGGGGTCATTGGCAGGTTGGTATTTGGGCTGAACCCAACTTCTTCCTAACTCAATACTCTTCGGTAAATACTCAGCAATGAATCGTTCGCTAAAGTCAAAGTAATGTCCCATGCTGAGGTCGTGCTTCCAATCTCCATGTGCTGCAACGACTGCACCGTCGATGAATCTGTAGCCACCTACAATTTCTTCCTCTTCCGGGTTCCAAACGATAAGCTGCTCGTAACAGTGTTCACTGAGGTCAAGCTCGTCGAGATCTACTTCTTTGCCCGTTCCGCCGTCGGCAGAGGCGAAGGTGATTTCTCTTAGTCGACCTACTTCGCGCACGACGTTTGGCGCGTTGTGAATGTTGACAATGTAAATTTCGTTATCCAGCTTTCCCGTAGAACGAATAAATCGTTCTGGTGTGAGCTCACTTTTTAGTAGGCCTCTATCAACAGGAGGAGCGATATAACTTAGGTCTAACATGGCTGCAAATATACCTCGCAAAAAAGGATTCGAAGACTATTCAACAAGTTCGTAGACTTGACGCTTCACTTCATAGGCCCATTGCTCGTCGGTTTTGCTTTTGTCAAAGGTCTCTGGATCAATAGGTTGACCGTAAGTAATGGTGATCGATTTCCCCTTTTGCTTGAATATTTCATCCACCAAAAAAAGCATCTCAAAGTTGATTTTGATACCAAAGAACTTACGCACTCTAGCCACTGCGTAAAAGCGTTTACTGAGCCTGCCGCTAATATGCACAGGGACTACCGGCTTGTTGTGACGTTTTGCTTTTGAAATAAAGGTCTTTTTCCAATCCAGATCGCGAATGACTTTATAGCGTGTCATCCTTGATACCAGTCCGGCAGGGAAGATGAATACGGCATTGTCGCTTCCAAACAGTGCATCGACTTTTCGAATGCTTTCTCTTGCACTGGCCCCGTAAGAATTGATACCTACAAAAAGGCCTTTAAGGTTCATGATTTGCTCCAACAGGTCGTTGGAGAGGAACTTTACATCTTGTCTGTGTTTCCCAATGCTCATGAGGATGGCAAGTGCATCCGTTCCGCCGAGTGGGTGATTGGCGGCAAAAACGGCACCGCCTTCTAAAGGAATATTCTCTGCACCGACGGTGTTAACAGAAATAAAATTATCGGCTAAAAACTGCTCGCAGAATTCAAAATCTCGAACGTCGTAATGATCGTTAAGGTAATTATTGACGTACGATTCATGAACGATACGCTCTTTGAACCAGTTGATAAGCCAATCAGGAATCACAGCATACAGCGAAGGGCTCTTCTCGCGAATGGCCTTGTGTACATCGACGAATTTATCTCCTTTATTAGGCATTTAGGATGGTTTTGGGAGGCTAATATAATTTATTTCTTGATGTTGGATTCGTAGACCTCAATCCATTGCTCTGGTGTGATTTTCTGCGCCAGTTCTGCAATAAGATCGTAGGGAATATCATTCATTCGCTTTAATCTAAGGCAGCTCTTTCCCATGTCGAGCTTGAACTTAGAGTGTTTGGGATATTCATTGACGAACCATTCGTAAATCTCTGGCATCGCATAGACTCCCATGTGGTAAAAGCCGATGAAGTTTTTTTGATTGCCCACCGAGATAAAAGGTAGCGGTTCTTCAGGTTTACAATGATAGCCGTCGGGGTACAAGCTGTGAGGAACTGCGAACGCGGGCATTCCATATCCTAAGCATTCCTGAAAACCTTCGGGCAGATTATTTCGTAGAATTTCAAGTATCTTTTCAAAGGATTCACGACGGTCTTCGGGAACTTTAGAGATGTACTCTGAAACTGAGTTGGCGGGAATTCTCATAAGTAAATCATTTACTCAAATTTATGAAAAACCTCTTCATTTTATTCGTGCTTAGCGTCACTTGTGCCTTTGGTCAAAACACACAGGTGGTCTTCGATTTTGATGCTTTAAACCGACCTGTTGCGAAGGTGATGCCTTTTGAGCTTGTAAAAAGTGGAGATACTACGTTGATTCTAGGCGCACAGTATGGGTTGGAGAACAACCAAGAACGATTCCGTTTCAGCTTTACAGTTCAAGCCGAAAATCAAATGTTTTATAAGACCTCTGAGCATACTTACCTACTCATTATTGGTGAAAATGGTCAAGGAAAAGTCGCATCCTTAGAAGACTTGACCTATCAATCAAATTCACTCACTTACGATTTCGTTTTCACTGCTGGTGACCTTGGCTATGAAGACAATGATATTAGTTTGCAGCGAATGGGTGCAATCAAGCAAATCATCATTCATCAGCTACCGGAAATGGATATGATATTTACTCTTGAGGAAGAGCAACAATCCTTTTTAAAAGATTTACAAAGCAGTCTGCGCATTTCCTATCGCAGAGGTGATAACCCTGGTGCAAGTGCGGTGCGCGGAGGATTTGGCAATGAAAAGTCTAGTCGTTCGACCCGAGGGCGGAGATAGCGGGCAAGGCAACACCGTTAAAACTGAATAGGGCTTGATTCTCGTAAGGACTACCGTCTTGCGCCTGCGGTCCCTTGTAAGCGACTAATTCGCCGCCCCAATACATCAAACCAGTGCCTAGGCTGTCAGTAAGGTTTCGCAGCTCGTCCAGAAAGGCCTTTTGACCGTCACGCGATGGAGGGAAGGCACCCATGATTTGGTCAGCGCTGCCAATATGATTGTTGGTCCAATCCGCCCAGCCCAAGGTAAATGGATAACTAGATTCAACCAGATAAACAGGACGTTCGAATTCACTCGATAGATTAAAGCAACTGCTGCGTAAGTCTCCGAGATTTTTGCCGTGCCACTTGGGGTAATAGGATAGGCCTATGGCATCAAAATCCAGGCTGTCAATGGTACGGTAGAAGATGTCGGCATTTTCAAAACCGGCGTAATGAATGAACGTCATGACAGAGTCATCCGCAGCTCGAGCGCCTTCAAGTCCTGCTTGTAAGAGCCTTTGAAAGTTACCAGAACCGTCTCTAGCGCCGAAGGGTTTCATCATTCCGTGGTTGATTTCGTTGCCAATTTGAACGTATTCTGCATTTGTGGCCTGAATCACCTTTTTAGTAAATATGCGAACGCTGTCCAAAAGGTCGGAGTCTGAAAGGTTTGCCCATTGTGTAGGAATGGTTTGGGCACCGGGATCCGCCCATGTGTTGCTGTAATGGAAAGTGAGCATCACCTGCATTCCAGCATCATGGATGCGCTGCGCATACGGTGTTAGCTCTGCTAAAGAACCGTCACCACTCGCATTGTTCCATACTTTCAAGCGTATCACTTTCAAACCTTGCTCGGCGAGGTAGAGAATAGGATCTACTTCGTTTGAATCCGAATCTCTGAAAATCCAACCTTCCGCTTCTACTTTAGGTAACTGACTGAAATCTGTTCCGCCCCAAGAAGGCCGCTGAAGCGGTGCAGGTTCTGGTGCTTTTTCACATGCTGCAAAGGCAGTGAGTAGGAGTGTAAATTGTAGGAATTGTCTTAAACCAAGCATGTACAATTGCTGTTATCAGTACAAATTAAGACTTATGTTCGGACTGTTTAAAAAGAAATCGGAAAAAGAGAAACTAGAGGACCGCTACGATGCCCTGATTAAGAAGAGCTACGAGCTTAGTCATACGAACCGCGCCGAAAGTGACAAGGTTGCTGCTGAAGCTGCAGCATTACTCAAGAAAATCGAGGAACTTTAAGCTTCCAGCGGTCTAATCCACTTCTTTTCAGCGTAAAAGGTCCCGAAAGGCAGTAGGGAAGCGATGAAGAATTGAGCCACGCGAAGGGCGCCAATCCGGTAATTGATACTGAAATCTATCAGCGTGAATACATAGAGCACGGTTAATACGCCGTGCGCCATACCCATGACTTTGTTTGGCCACAAGATGTCGAGCCCGTATTTCAAGGGGACACAAACGAACAGAAGGATAAGGAAAGAAGTGCCTTCAAGAAAGGCCACCCATTTAAACCTGGTCAAGGGATTATTCATGAGTCGATTGTTTATCTACTTTATTTAAGAATTTCAAAGCTTCATTATTGAAGATCTCCGGTTGTTCTACGTTCACAACATGGCCGCAATTTTCGATTACGTGAAGCAGGGCACTCTGGTGGGTACGCACGATTTTACGGATGGACGGCAAAAACATGTGGTCTTCACTGCCCATGATATATAGGGTAGGGACCTTTGCATCGTTGAAACGGAAATACCGCAACAAAGGGTTGACCTCGGCAACGAGGGTAAACCACCGTTTAAACTCTTGTTGGTACAACTTACGCGCTTCTTTTACGAATAAATTGCGCGCCTCAACATGCTTTTTCCTTGGCATAATTACCCAAGCAAAAAACTTGTACAAAATCATGTAGGGGAGTACGCTTTTAAGCGCTGCGCCCGTTCTCATCAGCACTTGGCCTCTTTTATTGAGCTTCATAACGGCACCACCCATGATCATGCTTAGTGTACGCTCCGGGAAGCGTTCTGTGATCTCGCGAATGATGATGGTCCCCAACGAAATACCTATCCAGTGTGTACTTTGAATTTTTAAGTGATCGAGCACTTCAATCACCTCATTTCCAATGGTAGTGAAGTTGTACTGTTTTAGTTTTTCGTAGAAAGGTGCTTTGCTTTTGCCATGCCCCCTTAAATCGACCAATAGGATGTTATAGTTCTCCCTGAATGATCGCAATTGCTTGTACCAGATTGTAGATGACCCTCCTGCTCCGTGAACGAAGGTTACCCAAGGGGCTTGGGGCGAATGAAGGTGTGTACTATAGCTAAGCATCGTTCACAAATAACGGAATTTTGGTTAGTTGCGTTCACACAAATCAGAATTAAAATTTAAGAGTTGTTCATTCTGTTTATTTGCCTTTTCTTTGTCGCATAACAAGAGTGTATCGAGAAAGGTGGAGGGAACGGCCCTGTGAAACCTTAGCAACCCTCAAATCTGTTGAGAAGGTGCTAATTCCTTTCCGCTAAAAGCGGAAGTAGATACTGGCAGAAGTACAAGATTTTCTTCTTTCTCGAAATGCTCACAACTATTTCATCCAATGAAAGTGAGTTTAGAGCGTATTGACGATGGTTTTGGCATGTTGGCCAAAGCAGGCAATCATGAATTGCGATTAGATACCGCAGAAGAGTTTGGCGGCAAAGACGGCGGGTTCCGCCCGATGCAGTTGATGCTCATTTCCCTAGCAGGTTGCAGTGCCATAGATATCATTCACATTTTGAAAAAAGGCCGTCATGAAATTCGCAGTTACAGCTCTGAGGTGGTGGCTTCGCGAAGAGAGGAAATGCCTCGGATTTTTGATAGCGTTGAATTGGTCATTACTGTAGATACCGATGCTTCGGATGCGGTTTTGGAACGCGCGGTAGAATTAACCAAAACGAAGTATTGCAGTGCTTTTGCAGTGTTGGAAGCCAGCGTGAAAGTGGGTCTTAAACTTCAAAGAGCATGAAAGAGCTAGGCTTCGAAACCAAAGCGGTACGGTTGCAATCGCAGCAAACCCACCAAAAGGAGCACAGTGTCCCTTTGTACCTCACCTCGTCCTTCACTTTTGATGATGCAGCCGAAGGTGCTGCCATTTTCGCTGGAGAGGCGGATGGAAACTTATATAGTCGTTTTAGCAATCCCAACACGGACGAATTTGCCAATAAGATTGCAGCGCTTGAAGGCGTAGAATCTGCAGTAGCTACGGCCAGCGGGATGAATGCCATCTTCACGACGTTCGCAGCACATTTAAAAGCCGGCGATCACGTCATTAGCGCGCAGGCCATCTTTGGGAACTCTACTTATATCTTGAATACCATACTTCCGCAATGGGGCATCGAATGCACCTTTGTGGATGCTCGCGAACCCGAGCAGTGGGAAAAGGCCGTTCGTCCCAATACCAAACTGCTGTATTTGGAGACACCTACGAATCCAACCTTAGATCTCATCGATCTCCAGTTTGTTGGGGACATATGTAAGGCAAATGACATCATCTATGTGGTGGACAATTGTTTTGCAACGCCCTATTTACAACGCCCGGCGGAATTTGGTGCCGATATAGTCATTCACAGTGCCACGAAATGGATTGACGGCCAAGGTCGTGTGCTCGGAGGTGTGATTGCCGGAAAGAAAGCACTTGTGGATACCTGCTATGGTTTTATCCGCAGAACAGGTCCATCTATGAGTCCATTCAATGCGTGGGTGCTGAGCAAGAGTTTGGAAACGTTGGCTGTTCGTATGGACCGTCATTGCAGCAATGCACTGGCCTTTGCAACATTTTTAGAATCGCACCCAGCCGTAGAGCGAGTGATCTACCCAGGGCTTCAGAGCCATCCGCAGTACGAATTGGCCCAAAAGCAAATGAGTGCAGGAGGAGGAATGGTGAGCTGCGTCGTTAAAGGTGGGTTGGAACAGGCACGAAACATTCTCAATGGACTAAACATCTTTTCATTGACTGCCAACCTCGGAGATGCACGCAGCATTGCTACGCATCCTGCATCTACCACACATAGCAAAACGCCTAAAGACGTTCGAGAAGCAGTGGGTATTGAAGACGGTCTGCTGCGTTTTAGCATTGGATTAGAAACAGTGGAAGATTTGATTGAAGATTTCAGCCAAGCCGCAAAATGATTGCTAAGACACTGCATATAGAAGAGCTCAAGCTGGAATCGGGTGCCGCTTTAAGCGACGTTCCCGTTCACTACCACCAGCGCGGTGCGTGCGATGGATCCAAGCCCATAGTGTGGACTTTTCATGCCCTGACGGCCAACAGCAACCCTGAAGAGTGGTGGGCCGGATTGTTCTCTGGGGATGGCATGTATGCCCATTGGGATGCCATATGTGTGAACATGCTGGGCAGCCCTTACGGCAGTTGTAGCCCTTTGACTCACGGAGGGATGTCCTTTCCGCTAACCACCATTCGAGATACCGTTAAGGCACAATTAGCCGTAGCCTCAGCATTGAATATCCAACATATTAATACGCTGCTTGGAGGCAGTTGCGGTGGATATCAAGCGCTAGAATTTGCCCATGCTTTTACCGGTACCATTGACCACATGGTACTTCTTGCTACGGGTGCACGTGAGATGCCCTGGAACAAAGCCATCCACGAGGCGATGCGCTTGACCTTAAAAACGGACCCTACGTTGGAGCAGGGCGATGGCAGCAAAGGATTGCAAGCAGCACGAGCGATAGGGATGTTGAACTACAGAACTGCCGCGCAGTTTAATGATGCGCAGCCGGACGATAGTGAAGCATTAGAAGATTTTAAAGCGCCTTCCTACATCAGGTACCACGGCCAAAAGCTAGTAGACCGTTTCGATGCGGCATGTTATTACAAATTGACCGAGCAACTAGATACGCACCATATTGGCAGAGGTAGGGGTGGGCTTGAAAGTGCGCTGGGACAAATTGTAGTGCCTACACTGGTCATTGGCATTTCTAGTGATGTATTGATACCGGTGGCGGTGCAAGAGGAATTGGCCACGAATCTGCCAAATGCCACTCTAAAGGTCGTAGATAGTGCATACGGCCACGATGGATTTTTAATAGAATACCCCCAAATAAATGCTGCCATTGCAGCTTTTTACCATGAGTAGAATAGTACAGCTGACTACCCAAATTTTTAGCGATGAAGCTGCCCAGCAGAAGGCAGTAGAGATGATTAAGAAGCGCGACCACAACGAGATGGCCGTACTTTTCCCGGATACCCATGTGGAACCTCTGTTTGCTGCTTTGAGCGAATTGCCAGTTCCTATACAGGCGCGCAGCTACGCTGAAGGCCAGGGAAAACTCAAGGCTGTGGAATGGGCCCAAGAATTAGGAGCTAAGGTCGTTGAGCAGTGGACGTTAGTAGACGGTGTGTTTACCGCTGATCCAGAGAAAGTAGCGACGGCTGAAATTATTGCCCAATTGAATTACCGAGAGGCGCAAGAGTTGGCCAGTGCCGGCACTGGGCTACTCGATCGTGAGGCCTTGGCCTTGGCGGAACAATTGGGTGTAGAGATACATATTCGCAGCATACATGGGGCTGCCTCGGGCATTGGGACTGTGATCGATGCCGAAGGAGGGGATAAAGGAATGAAGGCCGTTTCTGCCGTAAGCGATGTAGCTCTTATTAGTATTACCGGTGTGGCCTTCGAAGGGGTGGCAGGTATTGATGCAACGGCTTTTGGCGCACTATCCAACGAGGGCATTAGCGTGAAGCTTGTCAGTCAAGCCTCCAGTGAGCGCAGTCTAGGTCTCGTGGTTTCGCGAGGCGATGCACAGCGTGCCGTGGCTTCACTTGAGAAAGCATTTGAGGGTGTACGTGGGACTGCTATTAAGGCGACTGAAGGATTGACCATTCTCAATATTGTCGGTAGACATAATTATGCGCTGGAGCGCGCCATCTATGAGTTAAGACGTAACAATGTTTGGATGCACCTCATTGCCAATAGTGTGGAAGGGCACCAAATCTCGTTGGTCATTCGCGGTACCAACGAGAAGAAAGCGTTAGAAGTGGTACACAGTGCCTTGTTAGGCCAGTACAAGCGCTTGAACGTGTTTTGCTTCGGTAAAGGACTGGTCGGCGGAACATTTATTCGTCAGGTCTTGGAGAGCGCTGAGCATGTGAAGGAGAAGCGCCATTTAGACGTTCGTTTAATCGGCGTGGCCGATTCCACTAAATCCCTCTTCTCTCCCGAAGGACTGAGCCAAGGATGGAAGGATGAACTGAAGCAAAGCACAGCCACCAACGATCCTGTAGCCATCGCCCAACAGCTCAAAGATTCTGGATTGACTAACCTGGTGGTCGTCGACAATACGGCCGATGAGCACCTCACCTCGTTCTACCCTGAATTTGTCAAGGTGGGTTGTGATCTTGTAGCGAGCAACAAGAAGGGAAATGCCCGCGAGCAGGCCTTCTACGACGACCTTAGAAAACTTCTAGTGAGAAAGGGCAAAACGTTCAAATACGAAACCAACGTAGGCGCAGGACTACCGCTGGTCGATACCCTTTTGCAATTGCACCACAGCCACGATAGAATAACACGAATCAAAGGCGTCTTTAGCGGCTCTATGAGTTTCTTGTTCAACACTTTTAGTGCGAGTGATAGAAACTTTACGGACGTTTTGAACGAAGCTCAAAGCAGCGGCTATACAGAGCCAGATCCACGTGAAGACCTCAATGGTATGGACGTGGCGCGTAAACTCTTGATTCTCGCTAGAACGGTGGAAGTAAAGGCAGAAATTAGCGAGGTAAGCATTCAGAATCTTATTCCTGAAGCCTTCCAAAACGAGCAGCCTTATGAAGACTTCAAATCCTGTTTCCCCGCATTGGACGAGCATTACGCTGCCGTAAAGAGTGCGCTAAAGAAGGATGAGGTACTTCGGTATGTGGGCGATTTAGAGATCGACCCTAGCGGTAAAGCGTCGCTGAAAGTGGAGCTGGCTACTGTTGCTAAAAGTTCCCCTTTAGGCGGTATTCAAGGTTCCGATAGCTTGTTTGAAATCTACACGGAAGGCTATGGCGACCATCCTATGGTCATCCAAGGAGCCGGGGCAGGCGCAGAGGTCACTGCACGAGGTGTCTTCAGTGATGTGCTGAGGTTGGGCTAAGCGCTACAGGCGCTACAGGTTCCTTTCGCAGTAATCTCTAGGCTGTCTATAGCCACTCCAGGCAGTGTGAATCCGATCTCACTGCTGAGGTGTAGGCACTCCACAGTACCGCAATCGTTGCATTTAAAGTGAATGTGGTCGTGGGTGTGTGCATGAGTGGTACATCCGCCACAAAGCGCATAATAGCTCTCTCCGTTTTCCTCTAGGGCTTTATGAATCAGTCCTTTGTCAATCAATGCGAGCAGTGTTCGGTACAAGGTAGTGCGGTCAAATTCACCGAGTGCTGCTTGTAGCTCACCGTAGGGCTTGGCCTGATGACCGTCGCCCAACGCTTCCAAAATGGCCAAACGAATTTTGGTCACCCTGAGGTCGTGGTTTTTTAAAGTGGTTGCAGCATCCATAGTTAGAAGTTTTGTACCCAGCTCAAGGTGAAATTTCGTCCTAAAGCATCTGCAAAATAACGCTGTCTGTTCAAATAATCGCGGTAGGAGGTATTGAAGATATTTTCAATGCCTATTCTAAACTTTGGTTTGAACTTCACTCCTTTGAGCGTGGCACCCAGGTGGAGGTCGAAAAGATGGTAGCTCTGTGGAGGTGCAATTAGGTCCAGACTAGGGTCCCAGTTCCATTGTTGCGCGGTATATCTGTGCATCACAGATACATTCACATTGCGCCAATTCTTCCATTGCGGAACCTCGTAGCCCAAATTGTTTTGGACGTTTAAAGGCGGCATGAAATTCAGCGGTAAGTTCTCTGTGGTATTCATCCCGTAGACGTACCCCCAAGTCGATTCCAAATTCAAGTGCTCGCTAATCTCGTATTTGATCACGGCATCACCACCCAATAAACGTGCGTCGCACTGCTCGTAGGTAAATACAGGAAAGGCTCCACGTATGGTTAGCCTAAAGGTTTGCTGGGGTTGCAAGTAAATATATCCGTCAAAGAAGTGGGTATAGGCCCGAACATCCACGTGAAGTTTTTCGCTCACCTTACCTCTTAATTGTAGGGTGGATTTAAGTCCTGTTTCTTGGACCAATTCCAGATTCCCTTCTTCAATACCACTCACACCTTGGTGCAGCCCAAAAGAATACATCTCATTGATCTCAGGCGGACGCTGGCGCAGTGAACTCTCGGCAAGCACTTGCCATTTGCTCCCTAAATTCCGGCTAATCCGACCCAAGAAGCTAAAGTTGTGGTAGTTGTCGTCAAAGTACTCCACGACCCGAGGAACCCCGTTTGACCACCTTGCGATACTTCTAAAGGTGTAATCGTACCGACCACCGAACTCGAGGTCATAGCTACCCATCGAATGGTCTAAAGCCACAAAACCTCCGTTAGTGAATGCAGTGTAGTTGGGAAGGAGGGGGTTGATGCCTGTCTCTGGTAAGTTCCAGTTGTTTTTACCTAAAAATTGGTAGCCGGTTTCCAGCCAATCGTTCGACCATAGTACCTCGTTTTGCATGCTGTACTGCAATAAGGACAGGGCGGGGATGTCGCTTCTGCCGCTGCGGCGAACGTCGTATTCTCTGCGTTGATCGCGTTGCCCAGCAAGATGCCACTCAAAAGTCCCCAGTTCCGTATGCTTTTTGAGGCCCGATTTCAACTGGTGGTGTTGCACCCATTGGCGCGGTGCTTCAATCTCGTAGGAGAAGGCCGAATCTGTGAAAAACGGTACTTCACGAGAGAAGGCGCTTTCCAAATCCGTGAGGTTACCGATGTGGCTGCCTCGCATGATGCCATACTCCGCACTGAAATAGTTGTATTTGCCTTCCCATTCAAGGGTATTGTTCCACTGCTTGTGCAGTTCAGCGTTTGTATGTGCCTGACGTGTCCCCGTATTGTTTAAGAAGTAGTTTGGAGCACGACGATCGCCGTAATGCTTCAAAGTACCTCCTAGACGCCATTGTAGTGTTTCCAAGCCCTTATACAACTGTCCGTTAATAGTTCCTCCACGACCGTTGCTTTCGGCGGTGGAGCGGATTTTTCCGTGTACATGAGGATCAAATGGAATTGGCCCCGATTCTAAAATCACAATCCCGCCCATATGTGTCCCAGGATAACGCATCGCAGCAGCACCGCTAACTACGCTCACCTCGCTCGCGCTATTTAAATCAATCTCAGGGCTGTGATCCGCCCCCCATTGCTGGCCAGTATGAACGACACCATTATTTACGAGGGTAAGTCTATTGCCCGACAATCCGTGTACTACAGGCAATCCAATATCCGCACCATTGCCAAGCATGCTCACACCTGCCAAACCACTTACTGAAGCAGCAAGTGACTTCGCTGCACTGTTGTCTAAGGTAAGAACGCTCAAGCGCTGCTCATTGATGGCGTGTTCGTGCTCGTCGTGCACGTCCACCTCGTGGAGCATATTCTCGTGGTGCTCTAAGGTCAAAGAGAGCGTGGTATCTGCGAAAAGTTCTATTAATATGCGCTCTGAGGGGCAACCGATGTGTTGCACTAGGGCATGGTAGGTGCCGGGGCAGAGGTTTTCAAAAGAGAATTTACCACGACCATCAGTCCACTGTTCTGCCCCAACCTCGGTAATGTAAATGCTCACGTCCTCCATGGGACTTTGGTCGTGCGCATCCGTGACCTTTCCATCAAGGGTCAAAAAACAACTTTGGGCGGCCACGGAAAGCGACCACCCAAAGCTTAGGTACAATATGAAATGGAGTTTACTCAACAGTTACGTCAAATACTACTTCAATATCTGTTTCACCACCTGCGTTAGTGATATCGCCACCGCTCACACCAGTTGCAGATTTCTCCGGCTCATGACGCAAAGTGATCGTGTAGCTTTCCATGCCAGCATCACCGGTAGTCAGCTCAAAGGACAAACCCACTGGGTTACCGTTGTTGTCTTGGTCAGCGTATGCGAACATAGAAGCGCCTGTTGTAGCAAAGAAGAACTGGTGATCTTCAGCTTCGTCAAAAATCTCAGCAGTCAATTCTTCTGCTGGAGTTTCACTTTCATTAAATAGGGTAATTGAACCTGTGTAAGTGGTATTAGCAGCCAATTTATCTACAGTAATCACTGGTGCATCGCCGCCGTCACCGTCTAAATCCTGAAAGTTCAACGTAACGGTTGAACCGCCTGCTTCTAGATCTACGTTGAGCGTGGTGATCAATTCTTCTTCATGTGGATCTGTTGGATCTGTTGGTTCACAAGAGAATAGACTCACTGCGAGCAGTGCTACTGGGATTAATTTCAAGGTTCTCATCTTCTAAATATTTTCAGCGAAGTTACATCAAATTATCTTTTATGCAACAATGTTGCAGAAATAAAAAAGAAAATAAATTGCTAGATGTGCATTGGCGTAACATTTGCATTAAGTTTATCCTAACCAATTTAAAATCAAACATATGAAACGATTATTTGCAGTATTAGCTCTTGCTTTTCTTTCTTCTTGTGTTATTGTTGATCCGGGTTACGTCGGGGTAAAATCAACCTTAGGGAAACTAAAGCCAAAGGCGTATCAACCTGGCCTAATGACCGTGAATCCTCTGATTACTAGAGTGGTAGTAGTGCCTACCAGAACGGTGAATCTTGAGGTTCGCTTAAACCTTCCTTCGAAAGAGGGCTTGAACGTACTTGCAGAAATCTCTATTCTATACCACATCCAGTCGAGCCAAGCTCCAAACGTTATCCAAACCGTAGGGGAGCGCTACGAGGACGTCATGATCCTTTCTGTATTTAGATCGGCTGCCGCAGATGTCTGTTCACGTTACATGGCTAAAGACATGCATAGCGGGCAGCGTGCGGTCATTGAGGATGCCATTAAATCCCATATGGACAGTCTCCTTACAGACCGTGGCTTCGTGATTGAAAGTGTTCTGATGAAATCTATTTCATTGCCACCTGGACTCTACGAGGCTATTGAAAGTAAGTTAGAGGCAGAGCAGATTGCACAGCGTATGGAGTTCGAACTGCAACAAGAGCGTTTAGAAGCACAGCGCAAGAAGATTGAAGCGCAGGGTGTAAGAGATGCACAGCAGGTATTGGCAGAGGGCTTGTCCGACGAAATCATTAAATGGAGATCGTTAGAAGTCCTGGAAAAGCTGAGTTCTTCACCGAATGCAAAGCTCATTATTACAGACGGCAATGCCCCGGTCTTGATTAACGAGGACGGGAAGTAAA
>WTIZ01000065.1:0-12099 GCA_011525035.1 Cryomorphaceae bacterium
TCAGGCATTACTTTCTTAATGCTTGCCCCAATGGTTGCAGGATCAAAACTGATACCTGCCAAGTTGTACGAAGAGCGAACCTTCACTTTATCCGCTGGAGCTTCTGTGAGTTCAATGGTCGCGCGAATGGCATCTTCCATATACATCATTGGTAGCGCTCTGTGTTCGCTTAAGAATGAAGTGTATTTACCCTCTTCAAGGGCCTTGTAATAAATCTCCACTGCATAGTCTGTAGTGCCACCGCCAGGTTGAGATTTCCAAGAAATAAGTCCTGGGTAGCGAATAGAGCGTACGTCCACACCGTACTTATTGTAGTAATATTCACACCAGCGCTCTCCAGCTAGTTTGGAGATGCCATAAACTGTGGAAGGCTCCATGATGGTTTGCTGCGGCGTATTTTGTTTCGGAGTTGTAGGGCCAAAAACTGCAATGGATGAAGGCCAGAAGACTTTATCAATGACTTTTTCTTTGGCCAATTCCAATGTGTGCAACAAGCTCTGCATGTTCAAATCCCATGCTTTCATTGGGAATTTTTCGCCCGTTGCGCTGAGCATGGCAACAAGGTGGTACACCGTGCCTACATTGTACTTCTCACAAACAGCACGCAATCCAGCAGCGTCGCTCGCATCGAGAATTTCAAAAGGACCATTTGTAAGCTCAACAAGTGCAGGCTCTTTGATGTCGGTTGCAACAACAGCATCGTTGCCGTATTTCTCACGAAGGGTAAGGGTAAGCTCGGTGCCGATCTGGCCACAGGCGCCTAGGATAAGTGTGGTTTTATTCATGCTCTGATTGTGATAAAAGTCAGATTTGGGTAGGTCAAAGATAACTTATCTTTGCAGTAATAAATTGCCTTCGGATGGATCCAAATGCTGGAAAAAGAGATTTAGTCAACAAGCTTGATAAAGAGAGCCTAAGAGCGAAATTGGAAGCGGAAACGTTCAAGCGCATCACGCTTTCTTTTTACAAGTACGTCATCATTAACGACCCTCATAAACTCCGCGATGCCCTTTTTGAGAAGTGGATGTCGCTAGATTGTTTGGGCCGCATTTATGTGAGTCAGGAAGGAATCAATGCTCAGATGAACGTTCCTGAGCATCATTGGGAGGAGTTTGAGCAGCACCTCCACGGCATGGACTACTTCAAAGACGTACCCTTCAAAATTGCTGTTACCGATAAGACCGATGGAAAGTCTTTCTTGAAACTCAAGGTGAAAGTACGTGGCCAGATTGTAGCCGATGGATTGCAGCCGGAGGATTACGACGTGACCAATGTGGGTGCGCATTTGAGTGCCAAGGATTGGAACGATGCGATCGAGAACGACGATCCTATCGTCGTGGACATGCGCAATCACTACGAGAGTGAGATCGGCCATTTTGAGGGTGCCGTTTTGCCAGAGGCGGAGACCTTTAAAGAGGAACTGCCGATGGTATTAGAAAAGCTCAAGGGTCAAGAGGACCGCAAGATTCTGCTCTATTGTACGGGCGGTATTCGTTGTGAGAAGACCTCGGCCTATTTGAAGCACCACGGTTTTAACGATGTAAACCAACTGCACGGCGGGATCATTGATTATGCTCGTCAGATTGAAGAGGAATCACTTGATAATAAGTTCCACGGGATCAATTTTGTCTTCGACGAAAGATTGGGCGAAGAGATTTCGTGCGAGGTGATTTCAGAGTGCCACCAGTGCGGTGAAAAATCGGCCCGTCATACCAACTGTGCAAACAAAGCATGTAACCTGCTCTTCATTCAGTGCGAGAGCTGCGCAGAAAAGAACGAAGGGTGTTGTACCCCGCAATGTGTGGAGGTCATCAACCTTCCAGAGGAGGAGCAATATGAAATTCGCAGAAAAGCCAAGGAAACAAAGCGATTCCACAGACATTCTAAAGTAAATTTACGAGACGCCTTTAAAGAGCAGTAGCGTAAGTACGAACCTTCAGAACAAAAAAGAACCACCATGCAAGACAAGCGAAAGCAGCTTTCCGACCTTAAAAAACAGAGTCAAGAGGGCGGCGGCCAAAAGCGCATCGATGCGCAGCACGCCAAAGGCAAACTAACCGCACGCGAACGTATTCACTTCCTTTTAGATGAAGGAAGTTTTCAAGAAATGGGTGCATTGGTTCAGCACCGCAGCGATTTATTTGGCCTCGATAAACAGAAAATTTTAGGAGACGGTGTCGTGACCGGCTATGGAACGGTCAATGGTCGTTTGGTCTATGTGTTTGCACAAGATTTTACGGTATTGGGCGGCTCTTTAGCAGAGGCCCATGCGGAGAAGATTACCAAAGTGATGGATCTCGCCATGAAAACGGGAGCACCATTAATTGGATTAAACGATAGTGGCGGTGCCCGTATCCAAGAGGGGGTCGTTTCTTTGGGTGGATACTCTGATATCTTCTACCGCAACGTACAAGCCTCAGGGGTCATTCCCCAGTTTTCAGCGATGATGGGACCTTGTGCAGGTGGCGCGGTTTACTCCCCGGCATTAACGGATTTCATCATGATGGTGGAGGACACCTCCTACATGTTCGTGACTGGACCTAATGTGGTCAAAACAGTGACGCACGAAGAGGTAACGGCTGAAGAGTTGGGTGGCGCCAGTGCCCATTCGACCAAAAGTGGGGTAACACATTTCACCTATCCGAACGAGATCTCTCTCATTGAAGGTTTGAAGAAACTGTTGAGCTATGTTCCTCAGAATTGCGACGAGGAGCCGCCATCACTTCCGTACGAGCCGGGCGATGAAATGCGCCAAGTATTGAAAGAAATCGTTCCCGAGAACCCGAACCAACCTTATGATATGAAAGAGGTTATTGCGGGTATCGTGGATGAAGATACTTTCCACGAAGTACACAAGGACTTTGCGGAGAACATGATCGTTGGGTTTGCACGTCTTGCTGGGAAATCGGTGGGCGTTGTGGCCAATCAGCCGGCGTATTTGGCTGGGGTATTGGACATTCATGCATCTACTAAAGGTGCCCGTTTTGTGCGTTTCTGTGATTCTTTCAATATTCCATTGCTAGTGCTTGAAGATGTCCCAGGATTTTTGCCAGGTACGGACCAAGAGTGGAACGGGATTATTACCAACGGCGCGAAGTTGTTGTATGCCTTTAGCGAGGCAACGGTACCGCGTATCACGGTAATTACCCGCAAAGCTTATGGTGGTGCATATTGTGTGATGAACTCAAAGCAGATTGGCGCAGACATGAACTTTGCTTGGCCAACGGCGGAAATCGCCGTGATGGGAGCTAAGGGTGCTGCGGAAATCATATTTAGAAAAGACATTCAGGCCGCTGAGGACAAAGCGGCAAAATTGGCCGAGAAGGAAGCAGAATACTCTGATGCTTTTGCCAATCCATACCGTGCCGCCTATCGCGGATATGTGGACGATGTAATTCTGCCGGAAGAGACGCGTGAAAAGTTGATTAAAGCCTTTTCCATGTTAGAAAATAAGGCAGTAAAATTGCCGAAGAAAAAACACGGTAACCTTCCCCTCTAAATGTTTGTAGATACGCACTGCCACTTGTACGACGAGTACTTCGCTGATAAGAAGGCTGAGATCCAAAGCAGGGCTCTGGCAGCAGGCGTTACGACTGTATTGCTTCCAAATATCAATGCCGAGAGTATTGGTGCGTTGGACGCTGTTGAGGCCGATTATCCTCAGCTTAAAATTGGGCGGATGATTGGATTGCATCCTTGTTATGTCAAGGAGGATTGGAAGGATCAATTGGACCAATTGGAAGCGCATTATCTCGCCAACCCCCAGCAATATCTAGCCGTAGGAGAGATTGGAATGGACCTGTATTGGGACACCACCACAGAGGCGATGCAGATAGAAGCCTTGAACAGACAATTGGATTGGGCGGTCGAATGGGATTTGCCCATTGCCCTTCATGTAAGAAGTAGCTTTAAGCAATTGTTTCCGGTGCTCGAGGAAGCTCAAGTACGCCACGGCGGAAAATTACGTGGGGTGTTTCACTGTTTCAGCGGCGGCAAGAAACAGGTAAAACGCGCCTTGAAATTGGGAGAGTTTTACTTCGGAATAGGTGGGTCTTACACCATGAACCGTTCGGCGACAGATATTGTGATTCAGGGTATTCCAACGGACCGATTGATTTTAGAGACCGATGCGCCGTATCTTACACCAAAAGCACTGCGTGGCCAAAAGAACGAACCCGCCTTCATGGTTGAACCCGCAAAGGTGATGGCTGAGGTCTTGGAAATGGATTTGGATGAGGTTGCCACTATGACCTCTGATAACGCAAAGCGACTGTTTGGATTAGATGCGTAAAATTGCCCTCATATACACCGGTGGTACCATCGGAATGCGACAGAACGAGCGCGGGAAACTGGCCCCTATGGATTTCGCATCAGTGGCTGAGAAAATCCCAGCGCTACAACTACTCCCGATTGAAATTTTACCCGTAACACTTGAGAATCCTATCGACAGTTCAGAGATGGTTCCGCAAGTTTGGCAAGAGTTGGCTGAAGTCATTGACGGACTTATGGATCAGGTGGACGGCATGGTGGTGCTACACGGCACGGATACCATGGCGTATACGGCTTGTGCCTTGAGCTTTATGTTTGAAGGCCTTCAAAAACCCATTATCATCACTGGATCACAGTTGCCGGTAGGAGTATTGAGAACCGATGCTGTGGAAAACATCGTGAGCGCGTTTGAATTTGCTGCCCTTACTGAGGAAGATGGGTCGGCTGTTATTCAAGAGGTAGCCATTTACTTTGAATACGAATTGTTGCGCGGTAATCGTGCTTACAAGAGGTCGTCGAATGAATTCAATGCCTTTAGCTCGCCTAATTATCCGCCACTTGCCAGTAGCGGCGTACGCCTGAGCGTAAACAAAGAATTGCTCTGGCGTTCCAAAAAAACTTATGCCTTGAAGTCGGGCATCGATACCAGCGTCGGTGTTGTTACTCTTTATCCTGGTCTTGACTTTGACCAGTTGCCGCATTTGCCGCATTGGAGAGTGTTGGTTTTACGGACTTTTGGAGCTGGAAACGCCCCAAAATCACCTTCCTTCTTGGAATTTTTGAAGCGGGTAGAAAAAAATGGAACCATTATTGTCAATACCTCACAGTGTGTGAGCGGTTCTGTCTTACCGGGGCTATACGACAGCTCTAGCGCGCTTGAGGAAGTTAAAATGCTGAATGCCAAGGACATGACTTTTGAAAGTGCGTTGGTAAAGTCGATGGTCTTATTGGGTCAGGGCAACTCTGTGGCAGATTTTCACATTAAGTTTCCGTTGTCTCTCGCAGGAGAGGTCTCAGAATAGGAATTGGACACCAATTTTTTGTATTTTCGGCCCGCAGTGTCTCTATCTGTATGAGATAGGACAGCAATTAACACTTTTAACAAGAAATTAATTCTTAAGAAAAATGAAAAAAGCACTCTCTTTGCTTGCAATCGTTGCCCTTTCAATGGGTACGGTAAACGCCTACGCACAGGACGAAATG
Source organism: Cryomorphaceae bacterium (assembly GCA_011525035.1). Classification (GTDB taxonomy): domain Bacteria; phylum Bacteroidota; class Bacteroidia; order Flavobacteriales; family Schleiferiaceae; genus UBA10364. Next base: position 5,473 of record WTIZ01000065.1, read on the forward strand.
GCGGCTACTGAAGAAGTAGTAACAGATTCTGCTGCTACTGAAACTATGGACTCTGCTGATGCAGTTGTAGATTCTGCTGCGGCAGCTACAGATTCTGCAGCTACTGAAGAAGCTACTGAAGAAGTAGTTGAAGAAGCAGTTGAAACTGAAAAAGGATTCACTCAAATCTTGAAGGAGAAATTCATCGAGGGTGGTGCATTCTTCATGTCGTTCGTATTGTTGGCCTTGGTATTGGGTCTAGCACTTGTAATCGAGCGTATCATCTACTTGACTTTCGCACAAACAAACACTGAGAAGTTGTTGAGCGAGGTTGAAGGTGCATTGAACAACGGTGGTATCGACGCTGCTAAAGAAGTATGTCGTAACACTCGTGGTCCAGTTGCTACAATCTTCTTCGAAGGTTTAGACCACTACGATGAAGGTCTTGACATGGTAGACAAATCAATCATGAGCGTTGGTTCTGTAGAGAACGGTAAGCTTGAGAAAGGTGTATCATGGATTTCATTGTTCATCGCTTTGGCACCAATGCTTGGTTTCATGGGTACGGTAATCGGTATGATTGGCGCATTCGACGCGATTGAGGCAGCAGGTGATATCAACCCTTCTCTTGTAGCGGGTGGTATTAAAGTGGCACTTTTGACAACAGTATTTGGTTTGATCACTGCGATCATCCTACAGATTTTCTACAACCTTATCGTTGCGATGATCGACGGTATCGTAATCAAGATGGAAGATGCATCTATCTCTTTCTTGGATATGTTGGTAGAATTCAAAAAGAACAATAAATAAGAACTATGGCTGATAAACTCCCATTAATCGGACGTGTCCTAGGCATCGTTCTTGGTCTAATCGGCGTTGTACTATTTGTGATGGTAGCAGCGAACGAAGATCAAGCGCCAGGGTTCGTATCGTACGGGATGGTCATTACTATCGTTAGTATGATTATCGCCGTATTGAGCTTCGTCCTTGCTCTTGTGATAAACCCACAAGGCATCAAAGGCGTAGGTATTGGTTTAGCGGCAATGCTTGTTATCGGCTTGATCTCATGGTTCACGGCTGATGGCTCAGATTTCGCACAATACAAAGATGTTACTGAGGCTACTTCTAAAGCATCGAGCGCAATGTTGACTTCGTTCTACATTTTGTTCTCAGGTGCTGTTTTAGCTGTTGTTTATTCTCTAGTTGCTAGAGTAATTAAATAAGGAGCGCTATGGCAAGAAATAAAAGAGCCATACCAGAAATTAATGCAGGTTCGATGGCGGATATCGCCTTCCTACTCTTGATTTTCTATCTCGTAACCACGACTATGGATACGGATAAGGGGATTAACAGGAAGCTTCCACCTATCGAAGATGAGTTAGTTCAAGATCCTCCACCTATTAAGGAACGTAACATTTTTACAGTTCTAGTAAACTCGAACGATCAGTTGCTAGTAGAAGATGAATACCTAGAGATTAACGAGCTTCGTGCTAAGGCTATGGAATTCATTGACAACAACGGCGACGGTTCGTGTGAATACTGTAAAGGTTACGGTGTTTCTTCAAGTTCTGATAACCCTGTTAAGGCGGTTATCTCGCTTCAAAATGACCGTGGTACTTCGTACGGCATGTATGTAAAGGTTCAGAACGAACTAGTTGCAGCCTACGAAGATCTTCGTGAGCGTTATGCTGAAGAGGAATACGGTCGTTCATACCGCGGTATGGATCCGGAAGAGGACGAAGAAATCATCAAGGAGATCAAGAACGCTTACCAGCAGAAAATTTCTGAGGCAGAACCATTAAATATTGGTGGATAATGGCAGTAATTAAGAAAAAGAAGGATAAAGCGTTGCCAGCGGTAAACACGTCGGCACTTCCTGATATTGTATTCATGTTGTTGTTCTTCTTCATGGTTGCTACGGTAATGCGTGAAGTAGATTTGAAGGTGAGTGTGAACAAGCCTCAAGCAACTGAGATCCAGAAATTGGAACGTAAGTCTTTGGTTACTTATATCTACGCAGGTTCGCCTCGTGCTAAGTACCAGGATAAGTTCGGTAAGACGCCAAGAATTCAGCTCAACGATGCGTTTGCATCCATCGACGACCTACAACCGTTCGTTGTCCAAGAGCGTGAAGCGAAGGCTGAAGAAGACCGCCCAATGATGACAATGTCTATCAAAGCTGATAAGACGGTTAAAATGGGTTTGATTTCTGATATCAAATTAGAGCTGCGCAAGGCGCAAGCTTATAAGATCAACTATAGTTCTCTGCAGCCAAAAGATGCAGAAGCATTGTACAGCTCAGACAACTAAGCAAAGAGAACGCTATATAGCGAAAGCCGGTCCCCTTGGGGCCGGCTTTTTTGTTGGTGTTTAGCTTTAAATTATTGGTGCATCCAAGCGGTATGTTTGCGGCGAATGTTTCTCAGCCACAGGATTCCAATGACTAATGGGACAATACCCACCATGCTCCATCCCAAGGCCATGGTGCTTTCAGTCTGAAGCTCACCACCTGCGGCATACGATGATAGCAACGCGAATCCATTATTGATGGAGTGGAGTAAAATGGGCGCCCATAGACTGCCTGTCCAGTATTTGGTGTAGCCCAGCAGAATGCCCATAAACAGCAGCGGAATGAAACTTAGAGGCTGTTGGTGTGCGAGCGCAAAACAAGCTGCACTTGCCAGGACCGCACCGCGAACGCCTATGCTTCTTTGAAACAATTTTTGAAGTACACCACGGAAAAAGAACTCTTCGCCAAAGGCAGGTACCAAGACCATCACTACTGCATTGGCCAATAGAGCGATCAACGAAGTGTCTTGCAGCAATGTTTTTAGTGAGTCGGTCACAAGGGCCTCTTGATCTTTAAGACCTTGGAAATACTCGGTATCAGGAACGATGTATTGGTTGAATTGTGCCAGAAGGTCTATTGCGAAAAAAGCACCTATACAGGCCAAAGCCAAAGCCGCATAGGTATGGCTCGCTGGCGGGAGCTTCTCGGCATTTTTTCTGGAATGCGTTGCGGAACCATAGCTTGGCAAAAAGACCAGATTTAGGAATCGTGAAGGGTTGCTGGCGACAATCTGAGCGAATATGAGCGGAGGCATTAAAAATAGCCCGAGCGAGACAGAGAATTGGAACCACCGCATGCCCTCTGGAGATGCGATGCCGTAGGTGGCGTTAACGAAGGTTAAACCAATACCTCCGAAGAAGATAAGGCTCGCTACAGTGATGAAAAAAAGCGTCATTGCAGATCTCGCATTCCCCCATTCTAATGTCTTGTCAGTGTAGCTCATCCCGTCGTATTTTTGCAGCATGGTAAAGATAGGTGATATCGAATTAGGGGACTTCCCTTTATTGCTCGCTCCGATGGAGGACGTGAGTGATCCGCCCTTCAGGAAACTTTGTAAGGATCACGGGGCAGATGTGATGTACACCGAATTTATCTCTTCAGAAGGATTGATCCGCGATGCTGCAAAAAGCGTCAAGAAATTGGACTTCTATGAATATGAACGTCCTCTAGGTATTCAGATTTTTGGGAACGAGATTGAGAGCATGCGACAAGCTGCTGAGGTTTGTGCCGCGTCTAATCCGGACATCATTGATATCAATTACGGCTGTCCCGTGAAGAATGTAGCATGTAAAGGTGCCGGTGCCGGTATCCTACAGGACATTCCAAAGATGGTGAAGATGACCGCGGAGATTGTCAAAGCCGTAGATAAGCCGGTGACGGTTAAGACTCGTTTGGGTTGGGACGACAACACCAAATACATCGTTGAAGTCGCTGAGCGCCTCCAGGATGTTGGTATTCAGGCTATTTCTATTCACGGTCGTACGCGCAAGCAGATGTATAAAGGTGAGGCCGATTGGTCGTTGATTGCCGAAACGAAGAACAACCCTCGCCTTCATATTCCTGTTTTTGGAAACGGCGATGTGGATAGCGGCCCGAAGGCTATGGAGTACCGCAACAAATACGGTGTGGATGGCATCATGATAGGTCGCGCATCTATTGGGTATCCTTGGATCTTTAATGAAATCAAGCATTACTTCGAACACGGCGTGGAAGCGAAAAAGCCTTCTGTGAAGGAGCGAGTAGCGGCAGCGCGTGAGCACTTTGAATTGAGCCTGAAGTGGAAGGAAGAGCGTTATGCCATTATGGAAACCCGTAAGCATTACACCAACTACTTCCGTGGTCTAAGTCATTTCAAGCCGTACCGTACGCGTTTAGTGACTATCGAAGACCCGTCAGAAGTCCTCGCCACCTTGGACGAGATTGAACAGGAATACATTGCGAAATACGGCAATGAACAAGATTTAGGAGACCTGAATAATCTGCAGTACGGTCGTACTACGGAGAAACAAACTATTTAATCACGCGGCGCGTTGCCCACGCGCTGAGACTGCTGCCGATGCCTAAAACGATGGCACTGGTCAATGCAATGTGTTCCCATTTTAAGCTGACGGGATAATATTCTTGGACATATCCAGTTCCCAAGGGCACGATACCTACGTAATGTTGTAGGGCAATAATTCCGAGACCTACAACCATTCCACTCAGCCAGCCAGTGGCGACAATCAACAGCCCATTTTTAAAGAAGATGCTGCGCAAGTCAGCTTCCGAGGCTCCCATGGCCCATAAGGTGTGTACATCGTCCTTCTTCTCGAGCGCTATAATGATCAATGCACTGACGACACCGAAGCTGGCAAGAAGTACAATGAAGGCTAAGATGAATACTACTACCATTCTTTCAGAGCGCATGACTTTGAAGAGGGTGGCTTCTTGTTCCAATCGGTTTGCGACTGTCATTCTGTTTCCAAAATGCGCTTCAATGGCCTTTCGTACCCTACGCTCCTCTGCGGTATGTATCTCTATAAAAGATGGGGCTTTGGCACCGGTGAAGTCTTTGAACCAACCTTGCGGGGCCAAGGCATACTTCTGGTCGTAATCCGGTTGAACGCTATGGATGGCCGTTGCAAATGCATTCTGACCTTCGATGGCATCGCTAAGATTTAAGACACTTGTTTTTGACGTAATCTTTGGAAGATACACAGAGACAATAGGCGGCGGATTTGTGGAGCTTAGCCCGAGGTGATAGGCAACGCCAGCCCCCAAAGTCAATGTGTAAGTTCCATAGTCCATTCCTGGGTCTGCCATGGTGAGCAAGTGCTCGGACAAATGGTGCCTTTCTGCGTACTCTTTAGGCACGCCCAGTAGGTAGGCGATGTGTTGGTTTTCCCCGTAGGTGAGCAGCACGCGTTTCTCATAAATGGCCATGGTCGAGGTCCCCTCAAAATTGGCTTCAAGACCGCTTAAAAACAGGGAATCTTCTGATGTGAGCTCAACATAAGGTCCCGTGGCCGATTCAATTTTTAGCGTCGCGTTGGCATCCTCGAATTGGGTCAAAATAAGATCCTCGAGCCCAGCAAAGGCGCTCAAAACAACAGTCATAGCTGCCGTTCCCAATGCCAGACCTACCAAAGCCGCAAGAGACATTAGTCGAATGGCTCCTAGTTTACCTAAGGAGAAGAAGTATTTCTTAGCTATGAATGACGAGAACGACGGCAAGGGGTCTTATTTAATAGGACTTTCTCCTTCCCCGCGAAGTAGACGTTCGATGTTCTCTTCGTATTCTAGACTGTCGTCGGTATAAATCATGAGTTCTGGCGTAACTCGAAGCTGGTTGCCTACACTATGGCCCAATGCACCACGAAGTTTGCTCTGGTTCAGTGCGATAAATTCTTCCACTTCTTTAGTCTTCGCCACAGGGAAAATACTGACGTAGATTTTCGCTACCCCTAAATCAGGACTCACGCGAACCTTGCTGACACTTAGGAGTGTGCCAGGGAAATTTTCGCGGGCCATTTGTTGTAGAATAGTCGCCATTTCCTTCTGAAGAAGCTTGGCAATCTTAAGTTGTCTTGTACTTTCCATGAAGCAAAGATACCATTTGCGCCAATTCAATTAAATTCGCTTCGAAGTGCTTTTATGAAATCATTCGCCCGCATCTTATCGCTTTTGAAGCCCTACATGCCACTAGTCGTGTTGGCGGCTGTGTTCAATATGCTCACGGTCATCTTTAGCATTGGGTCAGTAGGGGCCTTGATTCCCATCTTGAACTTGATTTTTGATACCCCAGGCACCGAGTTGTCGAGTGCCGCGGGATGGAAGCTCGCCCTCGCCGAGGTGGTCGAATCTTATAAGGCACAGCACGGTGCTACCAAGACTCTCCAAGCAACGGTCGCCATCACCTTCTGCATCTTTATCCTCAAGAACATCAGCCGATACGCGGCCCTATTTACCCTAGCTCCCGTTAGAAATGGTGTGGTGGCTTATCTCAAGCAGCAATTGCACGACAAGTGGATCGCCCTGAGCTTGCGCAAGCATAGCGATCTCAAAAAAGGCGATATGTTGACTCGAGCAACCGCCGATCTGAACGAGATTGAATGGTCGATGCTCAAGGGTATGGAAGGTTTCGTACGGGATCCCTTGATGATTATCGGGACCTTGGTGCTGCTCTTTACCATGAGCCCAAAATTGACCCTATTAGCCATTGCCATTATCCCTATTTCTGGTGGACTCATTGCTACCGTAGGGCGCAGTTTGAAGAAAAGTGCGAAGAAGGCGCAAGAAGAATTGGGCCAAAATACCTC
>WTIZ01000065.1:12199-15035 GCA_011525035.1 Cryomorphaceae bacterium
GCATTTAAGAACGTCACCAACGCGTTGTACGACATTCAAAAAGGAAATGCTTCCGCCGCTCGTGTTTTTGAAGTGCTGGACATGGAGGAGGCGCGTAATGGATCTATTGCACCAAAGCAAGAGCAATGGCAAGAGGATATTACCTTCTCTGGGGTCCAATTCGCTTACGACGAGCACCCTATCATCAAAGGACTCGATCTTATTATTCCAGCAGGGAAGACGACCGCGCTAGTGGGGCCTTCGGGATCTGGGAAAACTACTTTACTTCACCTTTTGGCCGGGTTTGCACACCCGCAGCAAGGTGCCATTTCTTTGGGCGACCTCAATCTGCAGGATGCCGAATTGAAGGCCTATCGAAGAAATTTAGGCTGGGTGCCGCAGCAACCGTTGTTGTTCAATACCTCATTTGCTGGGAACGTGGCCCTGGGCAGTACACCAGACCTAAGTAAGGTTAGTGAAGCTTTGGAGGCAGCATATTGTACCGAATTCGCAGGTGATTGGGCCGAAGGCAAACCTATCGGTGAAGGTGGATCAACTTTAAGTGGTGGCCAGCGCCAGCGATTGAGCATTGCACGCGCCTTTTATGCAGATCCGAAGTTGTTGCTATTGGATGAGGCGACCGCCGCGCTCGACAATGAAAGCGAAGCAAGGGTGCAGCAGGCGCTCGAGGGGTTGATGAAGGACCGCACGACCGTAGTTGTGGCCCACCGATTGAGTACCATTAAGAACGCCGACCAGATTGCCTACGTTGAAGAAGGGCGTGTGGTGGAATTGGGCACACATGCCCAGCTGATTGAAAAGGGCGGAAAGTATGCTGCATTGGTTAACTTAGGAGACCTGAACGCAGAATAATGGACCACCACCTTACCAAGATAGAACACCTCGGCATCGCCGTGAAGAGCCTCGAAGAAGGCAATGCATTATATACTAAAATCTTAGGGGTTCCTCCTTACAAAGAGGAAGCTGTGGAGAGCGAAGGGGTACGTACGAGTTTCTTTAAGGCCGGTCCGAATAAGATTGAACTTTTGGAGGCAACCAATCCGGAAAGTCCGATCGCGAAATTCATTGAAAAGCGCGGCGAGGGCATTCACCATGTGGCCTATGCAGTAGAGGATATCAAAGCCGAAATGGTGCGTCTCGAAGGCGAAGGGTTCACTTTGCTCAACAAGGAGCCCAAGGCTGGTGCAGATAACAAATGGGTGTGTTTCTTGCACCCCAAAGGCACTGGTGGTACGTTAATCGAACTTTGCCAAGACCGCGGGTAATTCCTTGGCCAAATCTTGATCTTGAAGGTTGAACAGGAAGGTGTTGAAGCCCAATGCTTCAGCAGCCTCGATATTGGTCTGAGAATCGTCTACAAATAGTACCTCTTCCGGTTGCGCGTTCATGTGTTCTAAGACGTAATTGAAGTAGCTCGCATCTGGTTTTCTGTGGCCAATTTCATACGATAAAAACAACGCTTCAAACTTCTCCACGAAGCTGTTCCACAAGAATGGACCGGCTTGTTTGCGGATGTGTTTGATGTGCGCCTCATTGGTGTTGCTCACTAGACACAGATCATAGGACTTGCCCAGCTTTTTTAGAAAAAGCGTTGGGTCGGTCATTTCGCCCAACAGTTCATTCCATCCATGCGCTATGGCTGAGGAGCTTTGAAGATACTTGCAGCTCGAGGCGATTTCCTGAAAGAATTGTGCTGAGGTAACATCGCCTACTTCGAATTCCTGATTGAGGCGCTGAATGCCTTCCTCAGTGAATTGGACCCCACGATCCTCAAACGCCTCTTTTGTGCGCTCAGGGAAGATGGGAATAAAGACGTTTCCGAAGTCGAACCAAATTTGCTTTATCATGGTCTGGGGCTTAAATCTTACTGCAAGTTACAGTTCAGTTAACCTGAATGCCGTGACCAATGTTTGCTCAATTAGTGAACCGCAAATTTTACAATCGCTGATTTCCTGCCGTCAGTTAGCTTCAAGACATATTGTCCCGGGCGCAATGCGCTAATATTGACTTTATGATGAAGCACCGGTCCAGCGAGTAACGTTCTCCCCATGTAATCAGTGATTTCATAGTTTAGATCAACGCCACCTTGAATATGCAATACGTCTCTTGCTGGATTAGGATACACTGCTATACTTAATTCATTTTCATCAATGCCAATTCCGTAAACGGTCACACTGATACTCGCGGTATCGGACATGCCATAAGTCCATGCGATGGCGCTCAGTTCACCAGGCCCGTTACCACTTACTCCCCAAGCGATTTGAACGCTATCGATGCCGTAAGCCATTTCTATAGATCCGTTCGTTACCATCCACTGCACACTGTCTACATAACCGCTGTGCTGAAGGGTGTAGGTGATAGTGTCGTTGCCATAGATGGAATCTGCAGGTGCAGCAATTTGTATGATAGGAGCATCTACGGTGAATGTAGTGCTGTCCACCAAGGCACGGTTACAAGCGCCCATGAAGGAAACAGAATCTATGTTGTAGTCAAAGACCAAGCTCCATGTACCAGGAGTCAGCAATGCTGAACTAAGCAACCTAAAATTCTTAAAAGAGTTGTCCGTTGGCTGTGCCGAAAGAACATAGGCTGCAGCGCCAGTAGGATCGGTCAATCTTACCTGAACAGAATCAAAATTTGCACTGTTTGGGTAGATCGGATGTGATGTGCTTACATACACGGTATCACTCAGGAAGTTGGCTGAAGCAGAGTCTACTGTAGCATTTGCCAAGTTTGATGAAGCGTTGTTGTGGAAGTTGAAGATGAACTCTTTTTCCGTAATTCCCATAAACTTGAACGTCCCGGTAGTATCCTTGTCCCATTCTGTTACTTTGAT
>WTIZ01000055.1:0-34081 GCA_011525035.1 Cryomorphaceae bacterium
ACAAGGCGTAAAAAAAAATGGGGAGGACACCGCCGCGGAGAGAGAGGGTTTTGAACCTAACGCCGCAATATGCTCGTTTTCAATTAATTAAGAGAACGCTTTTGTCTAAGTCAACCCGCTAAGCAACCCAATCGGCCGCGGAGGGCATTTCGCCCAATAGCGCTGACATAGCTAGTCAAATATAGGCTTTTTTAACCGAAGGTTCAATTCCCACCTCAGGACTATATCGTGATGTTCATTGGCACTGTTGATATACATCTATGAAGCGCATTTTGATCTGATTTACGCCTCCAGTGATCGCGTTAGTATTGTTCGGAATATTCCGAACGCACGTTTGGAACCACGAATAATTCTAAAACCTCAATGTTTTTAGTATTTTCGTTATAGAATCAAAATAGAAATTCGATCTCAAAGTAAAGAAAGGTAATGGATTCGGCCGCCAGACTCTGCGGCGGAGAGGAAGGGAATCGAACCCTCGGAGATTTTGTATTTTACCGTTGTCATGAGTTTTTAGTCCTTCTCTCAAAGCCTTATAAACATAGGGCTTAACGATTTTATGTGCAATTTTTTGGTTGGTTAATAATTTACCGAACACTTGGTTTTCACCGATTATTAGGTATTGAATGAACCTCATATGTGTTGGAATTACACGTGATTCCAAACGTGTGTTCGGTAAATACCGAACATTTTGCCTTACAGTAGCAGGCCTTCATGTTTGAATTTGAACTTTTAAATTCTAAATATGATGCATGGTAATTCAAAGTATCCATTAGAGCTCAAATTTGCCGTTTGTTGCGGTGAGGAGCTGACGCACTTTTCAAAAAGTGACATTCGCAAAATTCCAAGAGCAACGCTTTCTGAATGGCGAAAGACACCCATTTCAAAATTTGTTAACCAATTCGAAAATGGAGCAGAGCATCCAACGGTGATTAAATATCTATCTCGACGCAATGACGAATTGGAGCGTAGTAAGCAAGCTATAGACTCCTATATGACGTTCGTAAGTTTCATAAAGGATGCTATGGGAGTCAAGCCATTTACTCGAATGTTAAGTGAGAATAAGGAAAGATTCGTGGAAGTGGTTGAGGGGCTTGAAGGGTTGGTCACACAACAGTATTTTCTTGAGCATGCTGGTATTTCCAGAAATAGATATTGGGGATGGAAGAGTATTCTGGAGATGAATTGTTCCTTAACGGCTGATAAAATCTGCGCTCGACGAACCCCAAATAAAATAAGGGATGCTGAACGACAGTTGTGTCGGCAGCTAGTGATAGCCGGTGGTGAGAATAAGAATGTTATTTATGCGCATGCCATTCGAAAGGGCCAAATAGCTATGGGGCGAGGTTCATTCTATAACATCGTGCAAGATTTAACCACCACGAAGCAAATGAAAACCTACAAGCCACGAGCCATTAAAATCAGAGCTAAAAATGTTCATGATATCTGGCATGCTGATGTTTCAATTATAAAAACCGTCTATGGTGAAAAGTGGTATTTGTATTGCATAGTAGATAATAAGTCTAGAGGTATTGTGAATTGGCGATTAACCAATACTCTTAGGAAGTCTATATCAGCCGATGTGTTGAGAGAAGCGTTTTTAAAACATAATGCAGATAAGCTCATTTACATGACAGATGGCGGTAGTGAGAACAAGAAAATTATGGAGACTGATCTGCTTTATATGTATTTTAAAGTGACTCATTGGATCGCAGGGAAGAGTGTAATGGCCTCAAATTCTATGATAGAGCGAGTGTTTCACACTTTGAAGAATGAATTTGGTTCTGTTCACATTGCTAAAGACGGACTACAGTTAAAGCAGATTCTCAGTTCGACGATCGAAGCTTACATGAATCGGCCACATTCCGCCCATGGAATTTACACTCCTTTAGAGGTTCTTGAAGGTAGAGATAACTGGCTTGATGTGAAGAAAGTCATTGCTGATGCCAAAAAGGAGAGGGTAGCAGCGAATAAGGTTGCTCGCTGCGAAAACTGTTCGTGCTCGGTAGAAGAACGCTGTAGTGAGGACGTTGGTGTTATGGAGCAGAGCTATTAACTAGCGAGGTCCCAGTCGCCACGGTGGCTGGGATTTTTTTCGCTTCGCTCAAAAGATCCCTAGAGGAGAGAACCGTTCCAAAAACACATGAAAACCAGTCCGCCTTCGGCGTCCTGTGTTTTTTTGCCCATTTCGCTCACTGAAGCAAGCTTCGTTCGCGTATGGGCATAAAAAAAACCAGCGTTTCACGCTGGTTTTCAGGTGTTTTTGGCGGAGAGAGAGGGATTCGAACCCCCGGTACCTCTCGGTACGCTGGTTTTCAAGACCAGTGCATTCGACCACTCTGCCATCTCTCCGATAGAGAGTTCGAGAACTCCCTGAGTGGGCGGCAAATTTAAACAGGAATTCGTGTTTTGCAAGGGCAATTTTGCAATTATCTTTGAGGATGATGAAATCTTTCCTGAAAGTCATATTTCTACTTGCACTAACTACTTCAGTTAAAGCGCAGGAGTTGCGCTTTGGATTGCAGCCTATCCAATATGTGAGTGAGACTCAAGGTCCTTATGTGGACTTTTACAGTACGCTTGACGCAAGCACCATTGCTTTTGAAATGGATGCTGATTCGATTTGGCATGCACGTTTTAAGGTGGCTTTGTCCTTCGAAGGCAAAGTAGACGTAGTTAGATTTGAATATACCAGTGAAGATTCTGCCTCTAGTGCGCCGTTAATGTTGCAGAAGAGTACGTTCACTTTTGATGAAACAAAAGGGACAGCGAAGCGACCGTTGGAGATCTTTCTATACGACGAGGTATCCAATAGTGATTGGAGTTTTAGCGATACTCTCGAATATGTTGCCAGTGATTTTTGGTTGGCTCAGCCCGTCTTGCTAGATGATGTGGACGAGGTACCTGCGAATTATGTAAAGAGAGGGGTATCCGTTGTTCCAGTGGCTTCATTAGGATTGCCGGTATTTGAAAATGAATCGAGCCTAAGCATGTATACGGAAGCCTATGTGGGTGAGGGTAAGTACATCCTCCAGTACAAATTGACGGATGCTTACGGGAATATTATTCCAGGGACTTCCGGATTTGCACGTTGTAAGAATGGGAGTACTCCGGTCTACAATAAAATTGACTTTTCTTCCCAGAAAAGCGGTCAATATGAATATTCTATTGTGATGTTAGACAGCACTGGTCAGACGGTTGCGGAGCGCAGTAGTCCGTTTTACTGGTACAACGACAAGGCTGATGAAGCAGCGTGGAACGGCCCCGAGGTGAGTATTACACGTGCCGTATTTGAAAACGGTTGGGGACAGTGGTCTCAGGTCAATGAGTACTTACGCATGATTGCGCCTGTAGCTACAATGTCGCAACGTCGGATAATGACCAACTTAAAAGACTCTAAGGATACGGCTAGAATTGCATCGTTCATAGTGAATTTTTGGACGGAGAAAAATGCGATGGATCCTTTAGGAGAGTGGAAAGGGTATTTGGTAGTGGTCGATAAAGTTGATCAAGAGTTCGGCAGTAGAACCGTTCCAGGTTACAGGTCTCAGATGGGCCGAGTGTTCCTCCAATATGGTGCGCCATCGCTCGTTGAAGAACGTTCGTTTGACGGTCGTAACTATCCGTACCAAGTGTGGCAATACGATCAATTGAAGAGTTCTAGTACTCCGGTGCAACAGAATCAGGTGTTCATCTTTGTGGATCAAGAGCTCATAGGTCGTCAATACACACTCATACACAGTTCTGCCTTGGGTGAGGTGAAGGATCATAAGTGGCAGTATCATTTGACACGCCACACCAATGCAGGCCCTGATATTGATGCGACCTCTACCCAATACAGCAGGGATAACTTTGGAGAGCGAATTTCTAATTCCATCATTATTGGTAACCAAGGAACGTGGTTCGATAGATTTTAAGCTCGGATGAAAGAAAAGATTGCGGTTGCCATCCTGAATTGGAACGGGAAAGCCTTATTAGAAAAATACTTACCAGGCGTTGTTGAAGACAGCAAGCCACATCCGGTATATGTCATTGATAACGACAGCAGTGACGACAGCGTTGCCTATGTTGAAACGCATTTTCCAGAGGTTCAGATTATTCAGACCGGTGATAATTTAGGCTATGCAGGCGGCTACAACGAAGGTTTGAAGCCTTTGAAGGAGAAGTATGCAGTGCTTTTAAATAGCGATGTAAGAACGACTCCTGGATGGTTGAAGCCTATCATGGGACATTTTGAGAAGTATCCTAATTGTGGGGCGGTTCAGCCGAAAATTCGTTGGGATCGTGAGCCCGAAAAGTTTGAATACGCTGGGGCTTCTGGAGGATTTATTGATGCTTTAGGCTATCCATTTTGCCGGGGACGTGTCCTTCATGAGCTTGAAGTGGATGGTGGTCAGTACAACGATGCACGTCCTGTATTTTGGGCGACAGGCGCTTGTTTAGCCGTGAATATGGATGCGTTTGAACGAGCAGGTAAGCTAGATCCTATGCTGTTCGCGCACATGGAGGAGATTGACCTTTGCTGGCGCATGCAACGTGCTGGTTATGAGGTTTGGGTGGAGCCTAAATCTGAGGTTTATCATCTTGGCGGGGCAACATTGAATGCCGATTCTCCACGAAAAACCTATTTGAACTTCCGCAACAACCTGATTATACTCGTGAAAAACCTTCCGCAGCTTCGTGCCATGGGGGTTGTGTTTGCACGACTGATTTTAGATGGAGTAGCAGGAGTGAAGTTCGTTCTCGAAGGAAAACCTAAACATACTTTAGCCATACTGCAAGCGCACTTTGCCTTTTACGGAAGGTTCACTAAAATTCAGCGCACACGCATGTCGTATAAAGGATTGCCCTTGTTGCCTTTGAAGAAGTTAAAGGGGACCTATGCGGGCAGCATGGTATGGCAATTTTACGCACGTGGTCACAAGCATTTTTCTGCGTTTTTCAAGTGATTTGATTCATTTATGAATCAAAGTGGCTCAATTTGAGCTATGATTTACACAGTTGTTAGTGAAAATCTCAGAATTCAGGATTTATTAAAGTCGCTGAGCGGCGCAATTCCTTTAACTTGTCGCTATACAAAATCAAAACTATGAGACGCTTAGTTCTTCTTGCTCTGTTGGTAGTTAGTTCAACCTTAGGAGCGCAAACACTCACTCAAACCATTCGAGGTACAGTGGTCGATTCTGAAAGTAAATCGCCACTTCCAGATGCCATGCTCATCTGTGATAATGTCCAGGCATTCTCTGACGAGTACGGACAGTTCGAAATGGATGTAGAGATTGGCCGCAAGATTGTGGCTGTACAACTGTTCGGCTATGAGCCTACTTCTGCTGTTGTAGAATTAAACTCTGCGAAGCAAGCCGTAATTCGCATCGCCATGACAGAAAGCACTGTAAAGCTTGACGAGGTGGATGTCGTTGCAACACCCCGCGGCGATGTAAAGAACGAGATGGCCGTAGTGAGTGCCCGTAAGTTCTCTGTAGAAGAAACGAACCTCTATGCTGGTTCTCGTGGGGAACCTGCTCGTATGGCAACCAACTTTGCCGGTGTTCAGGGTTCTGACGATACTCGAAATGATATTGTTGTTCGTGGTAACACCCCAGCAGGTATCCTGTACCGTTTTGAAGGCATCAACATTCCCAACCCCAACCACTTTGCCATTCCAGGTACTGGTGGTGGTCCGGTGACTATCCTGAACAATAAATACATTCAGAGTGGTGATTTCTATACAGGCGCTTGGCCGGGCGAGTACGGAAATGCTATTGCCGGTGTCTTCGATCTAGAGATGCGCGACGGTAACAATGCAACGCCATTTGAAGGAAGCTTCCAGTTCGGTCTATTAGGGGTAGAATTGATGGCTGAGGGTCGATTAGGTAAAGAGAAGCCAAATGCACCGTCTTACCTTGTACTAGGACGTTATTCAACATTGGGTATGGCATCAACCTTGGGCATTCCATTGGGTACTACAGCCATTCCAAACTATGCAGATGGGGCCTTTAGAGTGACGTTCCCGCAGAAGGACGGTTCGAAATTTAGCTTGTGGGGTATGGGCGGTACGTCCAACTTGGTTATTGATATTTCAGGCACTGATGGCGACCCTGTCACAGGTGATTTTGAAGGCATTGGTACTGTTGATCGTGACCAATTCTTCGACACACACATGGGCGTAGTAGGTGCAACACACTTAAAGCGCCTTGATAAAACGAGCTACATCAAAAGTGGTGCGGCGGTATCAAGATCTGCTATTCACGCCCTAAACACCAAGGTGTTCCGCGGTATTGATACGGTAGCAGCGGACGAGTTTTACTACCGCGTAGATTCTGCACCGAAAATCTTGAACTATTGGTACTACGAAACCAAGATTCACGGATACAGCCATTACACGAAGAAGATCGACGCACGTCAAAGCTTTAAGGCGGGTGTGAATGTCGATTACGTGATGGTGGATTATTTGGATTCGACGAGAATCGTTAATGGATTGACCGGTGAAATTTCGCCATGGGAATTCCCTTGGGGTACAGACGATGGCGGTTTTTCCTCAGACGGTTACGCAGTCGTCCAACCGTTCGTGAGCTACAAGAACAGATTGACTGATAAGCTCACGATGACAGCAGGTTTAACTGCGCTATACTCGAACATTAATGACAATACATTAAGTCCAGTTGAGCCGCGTCTAGGTTTTAATTATGATGTAGACAAGCACAATAAATTCTTTACGGGTGCTGGTTACCACAGTCAAATGCAGAGTTCTTACCTCTACTACTACAGAGGTTCTCAAGCGACTCCTCAAGCCATTGCCGATGGTGTGTATGGAACTGAATACAACAAAGGCATGGGACTCACTAAGAGTGCGCACCTTGTTGCCGGTTGGGAGCACAACTTTGATTACCCAGTACGTATTAAACTTGAAACTTATTACCAGTACTTGTGGGATGTACCTGTTGAGATGGTGCCTTCTTACTTCTCGTTGGTAAATGGTGGTACTGGGTTTGGCCGTCTTTGGGCAGAGCCGCTTGAAAACGAAGGTGTGGGTCGCAACTACGGTTTAGAATTTACTGCCGAGCACTACTACCGCAACGGGTTCTACAGCTTATTTACAGGATCTGTATTTGATGCCAAGTACAAAGGCTCTAAAAACATCGCCGCTGCCGGCACAGGGTCCTCAGACGATATTTGGGTGAATACTACATTCAACGGCCGTTATGCATTCAACTTCATCATGGCAAAGAATTACCAAGTGGGTAAGTACGGTGTATTCAACCTAGGAACAAAAGTGAGTTCTATTGGTGGACGTTGGTTCGGTGATATTGATCAGGATGCTTCAGCGCAGGCGTCAGAAATTGAGTTTGTGGACGATTTTACGTTCAATTCGAACCAGTACCGTCCTTACTTCCGTCTAGACTTCAAGGTGGGCTACAAGTGGAATTTCATGAACCTCGCTCACGAGTTTGCTTTGG
The DNA here is from genome assembly GCA_011525035.1 of Cryomorphaceae bacterium. Lineage (GTDB taxonomy): Bacteria > Bacteroidota > Bacteroidia > Flavobacteriales > Schleiferiaceae > UBA10364. The sequence goes on from WTIZ01000055.1 coordinate 7,455, forward strand.
ATATTTCGAACATTACCAACAACAAGAACATCTTGACATTGACTTACCTGCCAGAGACTGGCGAGGTAGCGGAAAATTACCAGTTAGGATTGTTCCCGGTATTCTACTACAAGATTGATTTCTAACCGTGGGATAGTAAGTAAAGAAAAAGCCCGGCGCTCTGCGCCGGGCTTTTTTTATCTATTTGCGGTAAAATCTATGAATCACACCGTCAATCTCAATGGAGTAGAAGCCGTAATGTGAAGCATATGTCGCTTCAGGATTTTCGGGCAGCTCGATGTCTTCATTGCTGTAGGTGCCTTCATATTCTACAACACCTGTTTTATCGTATTTGATGCCTTCAAAGCTGTGCGGGCCAATCTTATTGATATGGAACCATGCACCTTCTCCTAGTCCGCCGAGCCATTTTGCCGATTGCGGTAAAGATGAAGGACGCGCGGGTTCTTCAATCTCGCCGTGTATCGAATCATCAGGGCGCGACTCTGTATACTTTGTAAAGGAGCTTTCGAGCAATCCTGAAGTAATATCTGCGATACTGTGTCTTCGCGATTTCTTCATGAACTGCAATGTACCTCCTTCAAAACTATAAATGCTGTCCTCAGTGCTTGCAGCAACTACGTTGTACAGCGGCGTAGGTCGAACCGTTAATGGATATTTTAGCTTACTGCCCACGGTACCGTCTTCATTGGCTGCCTTCATAGCCTCGGTAACATAACGGGCACAGTTCGAGGCACTTTTATCAAGGCCGTTGTATGGGAAATAACCACGCATCACCATCTCATCTGCATAAGCCTTGGCTTTTGCGAAGTTGATCGTCTTGCTTACCGAAAATACCATAGGGCCTGCGCCGTGGGTGTATTTGGATTTGGCATCTAATTCCTGGGCGATATCTTCAACATTCGTTAAGTTTTTATCCTCGTCAAATGTGGCTCTTGTCTCTAAAACCAAAGTAGGGTCGGTGTACTTGCTTCTCGCTCTGCCGTATCCACGCGGGGTAATGTATCGACCGAAATCGTAGTACAACACTTCTGCAGTCTGTGGATTGATCAGACAGATAGCTGCGTGACCAACGCGCATGTTCAGGTTTTTGACGATACCTGCCTTACGCAAGAGAATAAGAATGCTTTCGTCTCCTCGTGCCGTACATTCCGGCCAAGCGATGACTATTGCTGTGTCTAGGTATGACATAGTTGTGTGTGCGATAGCATGTCAAAAATACGTATAAAGCACAAAGTCAAGTAAATGTTAAGAGACCAATTTGAGTATCTCGTCATAGTTTTTTGCACAATGTGTTGCACCACAAGCACTTAAGTCTTTCTCGCTTTTACTGGTAAGAATACCAAAAGCCGTTCCTCCTGCGTTGATTGCAGCGGTTATACCACTGGAGGTATCCTCAAATACCCAAAGTTCTTGGGTTTGTAACGACTCGTGGGTTATGCTTTTGAGGCAGGTGAGAAAAATTTCAGGGTCTGGCTTCCCTTTATTTACTTCCTCTGCGGTATGTACGGCCTTAAAGAAGTGACGAATTCCTAGAGTGTCAAGCGTAAAGTCTGCATTGGCCTTGTTGCCCATAGTGCCCACTGCCATAGGAATACCACTGTTATGGAAAAACTGTAGAAGAGTAATCAAGCCTTCAACAGGTGCTATGTGCGGACGGTAAATTTCCCGGTACAAGGCCTCTTTTTCATCACCAATACGCTCACTTTCTTCAAATGTGATGTCCTTACCAAAGAAGTTTTGGCAGACTTCAAAATTGGTCCCGTGTAAATCTTTAATGATTTCGTCAATAGAGCGAGGCGCACCGTACTTTTCACAAATGATTTGCCAGGCCTTGAGATGGAACGGATAGTTGTTAATCAATGTTCCGTCCATGTCGAAAATGACCGCCTTTGGAAGTTGAAGCGGCATTATGGAAGGATGAATATGGTGAATTCGTCGATGTGTAGTTGATCAGATGGCAGCTTGGTAAAAGTCCGCATGGAGTACGCACCTTGCTGAACCTCTTGTCCCAATGCTATGGGATCCCAACACTCCGTTGAAGGCCCGCGGAACAGTTCGTTCCCCCAGCGGTCATAAATGGCATACTCAGTTCGCGTTGGAAGTGAGCTGCTCAAACAGTAGGCATCATTCACACCGTCACCGTTAGGCGAGAATGCTGTAGGAACATACATCAGAAGGTTGTCCAAACAATCTACTTCAAGTACGCGCTGAATGGTGTCTAGATTTCCACAACTATCAATGGCCACAAGCGTTAGCTCGTGCGAGCCGGCGAAAGGAAAAAGGGTATCTAAAACAGGTTCTGTGTAGGTCTGTTCTCCGAGGGACAAGGATATGAATTGGGTATATCCAGTAGCGGTGAGGGTGTAATTAGGACAACCAAACCCTTCATCGATATACGGCTCTGCGATCACTCTGAAGCGGAAGGTATCCTCATTTTCACAGCCGTTAATGTCTGTACTTAGGTAAGGGTAGATTGCAGTGGAATCGAACTGGAGTTCTGTCGCGAAGGTGTCCAAAGTGATCCAATACATGGAGGTTAGGTTGGGATTGTCAAAATCGATGGTAAGTGAATCACAATATGCGGTATCGTTAGTGATTGGTGTATACAGTGAACCGTTCACCAAATAGATACTATCGTGGAATTGACAATTACCTAAATCCACAGTTACCCAGGCCCATCCTGGATCATAAGCAGTAGTACTTGCGGTGGTATCTCCTGTAGACCACAGGTATGAGAAATCAGGATTCGCGCCATCCACCTCGAGAACAACGGGCTGACCGGCACATACGCTCGCTGAATCTGCTTGAATAGGCTCATAGGTGGTGCCGAAGTAGTTAAAATCGAAGTAGATGGAGTCTCGGTAGCCTCGACCATCCTCAACGATTACTTTGATCTCCACAGGACCGTTGTATGCCGGATCAATGAGTGCATGCATTACCGTATCGGCAGCATTTGAATCGACCACAGTGCCTACTCCTTGAAGTAGCGTTGTACTAACTACGTTGATGCTATCGACACAACTTAGATATCGGAAGAATAGTGGTATAGGGGTTTCACAAAGTGCTCCAAGAGGAACATCTTCTACAGGTAGTGCTGAGAATGGATCAAGCAGTTTGAAATCATCGTCAAAGCCACTGATGTAACCGTACAGGCCAGTACTCGATCCTGAACCTGCTAGGACACCTACATGAAAAGGAGTAAGGCAATCTAAGGTGAAGCTGTTTGTTAGAATATTGTCTCCAATATACACCCCCGTCCAGCTAGGGTCATATGTACTTTGCTGGAAAGTGATCCCGGTGTACGATTGAATGGCTGAACCATTGTAATTAAGATTAGGAAGTGCCGAAGTAGGTATGGTAATTAATGCCGAAGTCGATAACCCCGATGCTCTGTTGTATACCACACGAGTTGAGCCTGTACAATCCACGTGAGGTAGCTGTGCCATTCCTTGTTCTGGATTACTATTATTGGCTCCCGTAGTCACTTGAAATATATAGATAGGTCGATCTGCCTCCACGATGAAGGGTTTGCCAGGCGTTGAAGCATTCCCCGCCATGGAATAGGTGCCAACATCACCTGCCGCACCGTTGGTCATAATGGCATTGCCATCGACAGTGATGTTCGTGCTGTCTTCAGTGGCGATGTACATGAAGTAATCTTGCGGGGTGTTTCCGCGTCCTCTCAGAACCACATGTTCTAGACCTAGATGTTCTACAGGTGTAACCTGGTCGATACCAGCATCTGCATTGTTAGCGTTGGTAGCCTTCAAGTGATTACCACCGGCTGTTACAGCAATGGGTTTATTGGAGGTTACTCGAGTTCCTAGCAACTGATCGTTATCAAGCATACTGCTCACCCAACTTTGTCCCGCATTCAAAGTAAAGATGACACTGTCTCTACCGTTGTCGAAGAGATTGCCACTACGCGCTTTGATGCGCACGTCCGTACTGTCCTCGAGCGCTACTACACTTACATAGTGGAGTCCATAGTAGTTCGTGTAGCTTCCTGTTACTGTTGTCTGAATGAGCGTTTGAGAGGCGAGGTAAAAGTCTTGACCTATGCCGTTGGTTCCCTTTCCGGTGATAATCTCTTGATTGTATTGATGGCGGATACGTTCCGTGACTGTTACGGGTTGAGTCGCTTCCACAAACAAAGCATCCTTGTAGCGTTTTTGGTTGGTCCAGGTCAAATTTCGAGCCCCATAGGTACTCTGCATGGCATTGTTGATCCCGCTAAAGGTCACCGTTGTCAGGTTTCCTTGGGTAACAGTAAGGGTGTTGGAATAGCTGGTATCACTGTTGTAGATCCATACACTTGAAGACGGCGCACTGGTGCTGATTTGTAAGTCGATGATGTGCTGGCCTCCTTGCCATTCCAAAAGGGGAGGAAAGGCAAAGTAAGTATCACTCTGAGCGAAGCCGAAAGGGCCGCAAAGCATTGCGAATCCCAAAAGAAGATGCCTGTATGTTCGTGATACTTGCATTAATGTATGACGTGTATTGCGCCCGCTTTCGTGTACGGACCGCATATTGTTTCTGTTTTGATGGTGTAATAGTACACCCCTGGGGCTACATCGGTATTGTTCAATCGACCGTCCCAGGCCTGGCTCATAGTATTGGCTTGGTACACTTTAGTTCCCCATCTGCTGTAAATGGTGATGTCAAAGAGGTCAAGGTAGTCGTCACTTCGAATCGTGAGCCTATCGTTGATTTGGTCGTTGTTGGGTGTGATAAAGTTAGGCACTGTAATAGGGTCGTAGTTCTTGCCCAAATGTTCAAACCTAAACTCAATACTTTCTTGACCTCCGGAGCCATCACGTACTGTAATAGCAACGATTACATCGCCACTGAATCCTTCCTCAGGAACCACTCGAAGTATGGTGTCTTGCTGGTTCTCGTCTAATAAGACTCCTTGACCTTGGAGCAGCGCTGCTGAGATCACTGTGATACTGTCGGAGCAAGAATTGAACCCGAAAATAAGTGGAATCGTATCAGCACACTGCTTGGGAAGCTCTATGATATCCGTCGAAGAAGGATCTGTAGGGTCATAAAGTTCAAATTTATCATCAAAACCACTGATGTACCCATACAATCCTGTTGAGGTGCCTTGCCCGGCAATAATACCCACATGAAATGGGGTAGGACACTCCAAAGTGAAGTTGTTGGTTAATGTATTGGAATTTATAAATACGCCCGACCAACTCGCGTCATAAGCGCTCTGTTGCACCGTAACACTTGGATTTGAGCTTACCGATAGTCCATTGTATTCTAAAGAGGCGACGGCATTACTTGGTATGGTAACCATCGCAGCAGTGGCGAGACCAGGTGCTCTGTTGTAACGGATAAAATTAGACCCGGTACAATTCACCTGGGGAATCTGTGCCATTCCCATTTCTGGTTCGTTGCCTACAGTACCTGTAGTAGCTTGAAATACGTAGATAGGATTGTTGCTTTCGACGACATACGGTCGTCCCGGCTGTGTAGCTAAACCTACCATGCTGTGGGTAACGGATTCGCCAGCATTGGCATTGGTCAAAATAGGAGTTCCGTCAACACTTATGTCAGTGCCATCTTCTGTGGCGATACACATGATGTAATCGTTTGGATGGTAGGCCAATCCGCGCAGTACTACATGTTTATTTCCGAGAAGTTCTACAGGAGTAACTTGATCTAATCCCGCATCCCCATGGTTGGCCGAAGCATTTTTTAAGTGATTGCCGCCTGCTGTTACTGCGATAGGTTTTGACGCTGTAATTCGTGTGCCGAGCAATTGCTGGTCGTCTTCCATCGTACTTACCCAACTTTGGCCTTGGTTCAAAGTGAATACAACACTATCAGCCCCTGTTGTGAAAACATTGCCGTCTGCTGCCTTGAATTTAACTTCTGTGTTATCCTCCATGGCCACGACACTGATGTAATGCATACCATGGTACCCGAAGAATGTACCGCTAACGGTTGTCGTAATGAGAGTTTGGCTGGCCACATAAAACTCTTTACCTAGCGCATTCCGACCTTTCGCGGTGATGATTTCTTGGTTGAAAGGTTCCACAATTTGTTCGGTCACCGTAACCGGTGCAGTGGATTCAATGAATAAAGCGTCTTTGTACCTTTTTGAGTTGGGCCAATTCAATTCTCGTGCCCCATAGGTACTTAAAAGTCCTGCTACAGGTGTGGTAAAACTCAGCGTAGCTACGTTTCCGGAGGTCACGGTAAGGTTCTGAGAAAGAGACATGTCACTATTGTATATCCACACCTGAGCGCTAGGTTCGGTGGTAGAAAAATTCAGATTGATGTCGTGATCGCCGCCTTCCCACTCGAGAAGTGGAGGGAGAACAAAGAACGTATCGCTCTGACCTTGAGCGAACAAGGTGCAAAATAGTAGTATTGAAATGGCGGTAATTCTCATTGGGTTAAATATAGTGTAAGATGTACACTTAATAAGGGTTTGCGCGCGTTTGTCTAGTAATTGTCCGATGCCTATTTTCGCAGTCCCTAGAGAGGTGCCTGAGTGGTTGAAAGGGCCCGCCTGGAAAGCTGGTATAGGTGCAAGCCTATCGAGGGTTCGAATCCCTTCCTCTCTGCAAAATTCATTAGGAAACCAGCCCACAACGGGTTGGTTTTTTTATTTCATGTCATCATGATTAAACCTTTTTGAACGAGAATGCTCTATTAGTTACAAAAGCAACGTAACATTGCCTCCAACTAAATCCGCCAACATGCGTAAACACCTCTATTTCCTAGCCCTTTTCATTGGGTCGTTCTCTACTGTAAATGCCCAAGGACTTTACGACTCTACCCACATAACGAACATTCAAATCACCTTTGCTCAAAGCAACTGGGATTATATGTTAGATACTGCCAAAGCGGGTAGTGAGGGCTATATTATGGCTCAGTCTGTCAGTATCAACGGGACCCTCTATGATAGTGTAGGGGTGAAGTACAAAGGGAATTCTACGTATCAGCCTAACCAAACAAAGAATCCTTGGCACATAGAATTGGATACCTATAAAACCCAAGATTATCAGGGCTTCACGGACATCAAATTGAGTAATGTTTCCAAGGATCCGTCTTTTTTAAGGGAAGTGCTTTCTTATGACATTGCCCGCCGTTATATGTTTGCTCCAAAAGCGAATTATGCTGTAGTCTACGTGAATGGGTCACAAATGGGGCTATATACAAGTGCGGAGGCAATCACGAAAAGATTTGTTGATACTTACTTGGGCTCCAAAAAGCGCACTTTCGTGAAGTGTAATCCCCCGGCAGGTGCGGGTCCAGGAACTACTACCTACCCTGATTTGGTTTACGACGGTAACGACAGCACCGATTACTACGATTCTTATGAACTGAAGTCCGATGCCGGTTGGGCAGAGTTGATTCACCTTATGGATACGCTTAAGAACAATGTTTCAGCCATTGAGGAAATTCTTCAAGTGGATCAGGCGCTTTGGATGCATGCGTTTAATAATGCCCTGGTCAATTTGGACAGCTACTCCGGGGGGTTCAAACAGAATTACTATCTGTACCGCACTAAGAGCCGTCAGTTCTATCCCATTATCTGGGATTTGAATGAAAGCTTTGGAAAGTTCAGCATGACAGGTACGATAAATTTGAGTAATACTACTTCAAAAGCTCAAATGACGCATTTGTTGCATGCAAACGACGCGGGTTGGCCGCTGATACAGAAACTACTCAATGTGCCTATGTATAAACGCATGTATTTGGCACACCTAAAGACCATCATGGAGGAGAATTTCAGTGATGGTAGCTATTACACCAAAGCCCAGTACTATCATAACTTTATTGATAGTGCAGTGAATGCTGATCCAAATAAACTAACTACTTACGCCCAATTTCAATCCAACATTACCACGGATGTTAGCAGTGGACCGGGTGGAGGTGGACCAGGAGGTGGAGGTCCTGGGGGCGGAAATTCTGCTCCAGGAATCTCTGCGCTAATGAATGCACGAAGCACCTATATTCTTGGACTTTCCGATTTTACGGCGACCCAACCAGAAATCACCAACGTAACGGCGGCACTTTCATCAAGTAACACCGGTACAATAACAGCTACAGTCTTGAACGCTAACGCAGTGTATGTAAGCACAAGGAATGATGTTGAAGAAAGATTCAATCGTCAACAGATGTATGACGATGGACTGCATGGAGATGGAGCGGCCAACGACGGAGTTTATGGTGCTTTTACTTCAGTTTCAAGTGTTCAACAACACTATTATATCTATGCTGACGGTACCACCATTGGTAAGTTTTCGCCTGAACGCGCCGGGCATGAGTACCACGTCTTGGGATTCCAAAATCCGACAAGCGGATTAGTCATCAACGAAATCATGGCGAGCAACAACGGTACAATAGCTGCGACAGACGGTGAATATTATGACTGGGTTGAATTGTACAATGCATCATCTGATCCAATTTATCTTGGCGATTATGGCCTTACGGACGATTTAGGCAATCCTTCTAAATTCAGTTTGCCAGCAGTATCCTTACCTGCTGGCGATTTTGCCTTATTCTGGGCATCTGATGAGGCCGTCGTCGATCCTTATCATATGCCTTTCAAGCTTGCTAAATCTGGGGAAGAAGTGGCACTGTTCTATGATCCAAGCGGAACAGCAGATACTGTGGATTATATCAGCTACGGCGCACAGACTACTGATGTGAGCTACGGACGCAGTTACGATGCCTCACCGAACTGGGTGTTCTTTTCGATGCCGACGCCAGATGCTAGTAATGGAACTTTAGAATTGGAAGAATTGGAGCCGATTCAACTTTCAGTCTATCCAAACCCACATCGCGGCAGCTTCGAAGTGAAAAACACCTCTACGGAGAGCCTCATTTTAACAGGGTACGACTTACGCGGCGCAGTTCTGTTTACGGAAAGAATAGAAGCGGGGGCGACGCATAGATTTAAGCAAATACAACACCGCCAACAAATCATCCTTCATTACTCAGGACAATCCACTGGCGGTGCAGTAAGAGTGCTCTCTGCGCGGTAATTAAAAATCTAATGCCAAGCCTACGGTCCACATTCTAGGGGTAAAGGTGCGGTATCCTGCTGGCCTTGCAGCCACAATGTGACGGGTGTTCGAAATGTTTTGGATACCGGCTTGCAGCGTGCACACCTTGCTGTACTTATAGTTGATCGAGTAATTCGCGACCAATGCCGCTGGAAGGTCATATTCATCGAGCTCAGAAGCTGATTTACGTGAGCTTAGTGCTTGTAGTTGAAGACCTGTATTCCACTTACCACTTTCGTAAAGTACTTGTGCATTGGCCTGTAGCGCGGGTAGGTAGGGAAGGATGTCTCCTTCTTTTACGTTGCCCCATCCGTCAAAATCACTGCTGAAACTTTCGGTAAACACCGCTCTAGTATAGGTTGCAGAGGTTTGTAAGTTCCACTTGCCTAATTGGCCAGCCCATTGCCCTTCGATGCCGCTGATCTGCGCGGCTCCACCGTTAAATAGCTCTCCAGTACCTGAGCCACCCGAAGATGCTGCATCAGAGCCCAATAGCCTTGCGTATTCACTGTGGAAGACGGTAAGTGCAATAGGTTGCTTTCTATTCTGGATACCAAATTCGGTATTCACACTTAGCTCGGGTAAAACTCCTTCTTTACTTCCAGCAGGTGTCATGCCTTGGTGCACTCCCGTAAAGAGGCTCCAGTTGCCAACTTCCTTGCTGAGACTTATTCCTGGAAGTAAGGTTTGTGTAATGTTCGAGCGCTCACTAAGGTCCAAGCCCTGGCGCTCTGGATCTGCGCTGCCCCAATCTGTGCGGTAGCTTTCAATGTGTTCGCCGCGAAGCCCTAACTGCACACTCCAAGTGTTCCAAGAAGCCGTAGTCCTCGCATAGGCACTTGCTGCACGCGCTGCGTCCAATCTGTTTCCGGCTGCTCCTGCTTCACCGGCTTGAAGGAATATGGGAGCCTCATCTGTTAGGGAATAGGTATCTCTATGTTGAAATCTATCGGCGTGGTCGTAGTGGAACCTTGCTCCAGCTTCGTGTTTGAAGAGTACATCACCGGCGCGCTGGCTGTATTGCCCTCTGAACTGTAATCCTTGGCTCAGGTAATAGCGGTTATTCGCTTTAAGGGTGGCGGTGTATGTGTCTGTATTTGTGCCTCTTAATGCTCCATAGAAACCTAAATAATCATTAGGGTTAGCAAGGATGGAAGATACACCTACGCTTGTTGATCCGTCAGAGACTTTATCTAGTTTATACCAGTTTCTATGTACGAATTGACGGTATAGGTCAGCACGTACCCAACCCTTTTTCAGATTCAACGTATAACCTATTCTTGTCATGAGGCGCTCCATGGCCATATTGTCTAATGCACTGGCGACATAACGGCCGTTAGGGTTCTCAAGGGCATCTTCAAGGCTCTGGCCTAAATAGGTTTGATTAGAACGCTCAGTGGTTCCTGCAAAGAACACCTCTAGATGATGCATATCCTTATCGTCTAGGTGCTGTATCCATTTGAAGTAACCGTCATTGAGTCCGAATCCGCCATACTGTTGGCCGTCTATGTCGTTGAACCCTTGGGCACCGTTTCTACCTAACCCATAAAAGAATTGGCTTCTATCGTTTAAAGTAACTTGGCCACGTGCGTTCGCCATGAGTCGTCCAAAGGCACCAGCAGTTGTTCGAATCTGATGGTAGTCCATTTCTTGCGGTGTAGCCGTGACAAAATTAATAGCGCCCCCAGTACTCTGAGGACCCGTAATAAGTGCAGCGCCACCCTTGAGAATTTCTATCTGTTCATACTTCCAAAGTACTGGTGAATAGTACGCTGCAGGCGCGGAATAGGCCGCGGGAGCAGTAAGAATTCCGTCTTCCATCAACGTGATGCGTGAGGAGCGCTCAACACCCGTACCGCGGATGCCAATATTCAATCTCAAGCCCCAGCCGTCCTCTTGTTGGGTATATACACCAGGCTGAGATTGCAAAAGAGTATTGCCATCAACCACATTGAATCGAGCCAATTCGATCATGGGTAAGACCAATTCTGAAGAGGAACGGTGGTTGGTTTTCGAATGCGTTGAAGTGATGGTGATGCTCTCTAACTCTACCGGAGCAGGTAAGGTAGTGTCAATAGGTTCCGCTGTTGAGAAACTGATTGCAAATAGGAGTGGGGTAATCATCCGAATTATTTAGATTGATTTTAAATAACACGGCAAACGTACTATCTAGAATCGTTCTAAACAACCTTTTGATGAAGGATTTTAGTAAAGATTTTAAAACTTCAAATGGCGTATGGTATTGCCGTTATTTATGAGTTGTTCAAGGCTCTTAATGCCAAGCTGTACATGGCTTTCATCGAACTTTCTCGAATTCACTTTATCCTTTTCCATGGTTTTTACGCCTTCAGGAACCATCGGTGAATCCGTTACCAGTAAGAGTGCCCCAGTCGGGATGTGATTGTGAAATCCTACCGTAAACAGGGTAGCGGTTTCCATATCAATGGCGTAGGCACGAATGGCCAACAGGTATTCTTTAAACTCGTCGTCAAACTCCCACACTCTGCGGTTTGTGGTGTAGACAGTACCTGTCCAATAGTTGATGTTGTTATCACGCACAGTAGTCGATACGGCCTTTTGCAAAGCAAATGAAGGCATAGCCGGTACTTCCGGTGGGAAATAATCGTCGGATGTACCCTCGCCGCGTATGGCGCCAATAGGTAAAATGAAATCACCGATAGAATTTCGTTTTTTCAGTCCGCCGCACTTTCCCAAAAACAGCACAGCTTTCGGTTCTATGGCCGACAGTAGGTCCATAATAGTTGCTGCATTGGGAGAACCCATTCCAAAGTTGATCATCGTAATGCCGTTGTGCGTGGCACTGCTCATACTTTTATCTCTGCCCTGTACCTCTGCACCTGTTAACTGGGCAAAGAGGTCTACATAATGCTGAAAATTGGTCAAGAGTATGTAATTCCCAAAATCTTCAAGGGCTACTCCTGTATAGCGTACAAGCCAGTTGTCGACGATTTCTTTTTTTGTTTTCATAGGTTCTTAGGTAAAGTAAAACTGAAGGGTAGCAAATCCTGTACCCCCGTGAATTCAAGGGCATCTGCAGTCCTATTCATCAAGAACAATTGGTAGGGCACTTCTTGCCTTAACTCAGTTTCATGCAGTACTTGTCTGCACGATCCGCAGGGCGCAGCTGGAGACCGCTCTTGCTCACCGGTCATGATATAAATGGCTTTGATACGTTCATGAGGGAACGCGGCCTTAGCAGCGAGCACTGCAACGCGCTCTCCACACAATCCGTCTGGAAATGCCGCATTCTCTTGATTGGTACCAACCACAGTGTGCCCGTTATCTAATAGGACAACACTTGAAACGGGATAATTTGAATAGGGGGCATATGCCGATTCTAACAGTTCTTCGAGTTTCTCCTCAATAGCTTTTGGAACAATCGCCTTCGTCCTCCAATCTTCATGAAGCGTGTAGCGAATGGTTTTCTCTTGTTGCATGCGCTGGGTCTTGGTGCCCATTAAGATACCTCTTTTAATCCAACTAAAACGATTCATAAATGAAACAGCTTTAATTGTTTTGGGCACTATATGGGCCAAGTTAACCCCCAATTACACGGAACTTGATGAATATGCCGTACTCCCGCTGTATTGCATGGTACTACTTTTCAGTATGTCATTGGGTTTCCTTTTTATCATAGTTCCAGTCGCGATGTCCATATTTGGTTTGGAGGTTTATTTCTTGCGCAAGACAGGGTATAAATTCACTTGGGATCAAACATTACTCAATCTATCTCTGGGATTTTTTGACCGCCTCATGGGATTATATCTCACCGAACGCAGCCTCATACTCATAGAGCAGGTGGTGAGTTGGAGGTTATTCCCTGGAATTGAAAAATCCATTTTTGCATTCGTATTGACCTTTATAGGTGTCGATTTTATCTGGTACCTATTTCATCGAATGGGACATCGAGTTTCCCTTATGTGGGGCATTCACTTAGTGCACCATCAAAGCGACGAGTATAATCTCAGTGTAAACTTCGCTTTAAGCCCACTCGGGTTCATGATACGCAGCATAATGTATTCCTCATTGGTGTTCTTGGGCCTTCCCGTAGAATATGTCATCATGAGTGGCTATCTCAATGCGTTCTACCAATACTATTTACACACGGAATTTATTTCGACCATACCTTGGCTAGAGCATGTATTGGTAATGCCTGATCACCATAAGGTGCATCATGCTTCCAACGAGGTATACCTCGATAAGAATTATGGCGGTGTATTCATCTTTTGGGACAAGCTTTTTGGTTCGTTTATAGCGTACGAGGAAAAGCCCGATTATGGTCTGACCACCGAGCTGCCACAAAGAGACTTTATCAATATACAGTTGTTCTTTTTTAAAAAGCTGTATTCAAATTTCCGTCGATATGGCCTAAAAAAGGGGCTTCAACTGCTTTGGTTGGGTCCGGAACATCAAGATTCTCATGTGCCCGACGTACTTCCATTAGCTGCCAAACCAACTGTTAGTAAGGCAGTAATTGGTATTGCCATCTATTTAATCACCTATCGTTTTTTAACGACCACTGACGATTGGCTTTCTATGTGTATTGCCGTGATGCTCAATTTAACAGCCATTGTTCTCGTCAACGGTATTACTTATACGAAAACACACATCAAGCAGCTTAGTTAAGCGATAAAAAAAGGGCGCCCCATCCGGGGCGCCCTTTACTCAAATACTCAAAGGAGTGTTATTCGAAGCTATAGGTGCTGCCGTAGCGCAACATCTGTCCCAGGAAGTCCATAGGGTAGGTGACCTTTACATCGATGATGCTATCACCTTCCATAACAGGCTCCATTTCAGGGTTTACAAAACCGCTATACGGTGCAAGATTCAAAGGCTCAGAACGACGCAATACTTCTGCATGGAGTTCCGCATCTACCTTCACTCCGTAGGTCTCTACGAGATTTCTTCCGGCTTCAAAATCACCCTCGCTCTTAATACGTTGGATCTCACGAAGCAATTCTCCAAAGTACCCGCGCAGTTTGTCGTAATCATTTACTACAAAGTAGGTCTTGCCGTCGATGACTTTACGCTCTATGACATTCTCTTCTTGTCCACGTTCGAAAGCCCACGAGGCCACCAACTGGCGGTTGCGCATGTGGTCTTCTTCGATATCGTCTCCAGGCAAAATGCGGCGCAATTGCAGCATCATACCGTTTGAGATGTAGTTGTCAAACTCGGCATAGCCAGCCTCTTTGTTTTCCATCAAGCCAATTTCCTGCATCTTATCGTCCAAGATGAAGTACAATGCCACTAGGTCGGCACGAGCTTCTTCCAGCGTTGAGCTGTAGTTCTTTAAAGTTTCTTTTGGTGTACCCACTCCAGGGTTGATTTTACCCGATGCATGACCCACCACTTCGTGAAGGGCAGTGTGCATCTTAGAACCGAGTTCACCGTATTTCTCGGCACGCTCGTTGTGCATGGTAGAGAAGCCAAATTCTTCGGCCATACCCTTACCGGCACTTGCGTGGTAGGCATCTTCAATGTTTCCAAGCGATACAGATTTAGATCCGTGCTCTACGCGAATCCAGTTTGCGTTTGGAAGGTTTACACCAATAGGCGTAGAAGGAGAGGCATCCCCAGCTTCACCTGCTACGGTAACAATCTTGTAGCTAACGCCGACAACGCTTTCCTTTTTGTGCTCGTCCATGATAGGGCTGTTGTCCTCAAACCATTGAACGTTATCTGCGACTACGGCCATGCGCGCGCTGGCATCGAAGTCTTTCACCTGAACTACGGTCTCGTAAGAACCTCTGTAGCCCATAGGATCGTTGTATACTTCCACAAAACCATTGATGTAATCTACATCGCCGCCGGTAGTACTTACCCACGCAATGTTGTAATCGTCCCATTTGGTGAGATCGCCACTTTCGTAATATTCGATCAACAGACCAAGTGCCTTAGCCTGGTCCTCGTTTTCTGCTACTGCTTGGGCTTTCGCGAGGTGGCCCATGATTTCTTTAATGCTACTTGCATAACGTCCACGTGCGCTGAACACTTCCTCGTAGATCTCACCGTTTTCATCGCGAGACAGGCGGCTGTTTAGACCGTGGCTTACGGGACGTGCAGGATCTGCATCTTCCTTCGCGGCATAGAATGCCTCAGCTTCGGCTTGTGTGATATCTGGCGCGTAGAAGTTTACTGCAGAGGCGAGTAGTAGGTCTACACCGTCCGCACGGTTTACTTTTTTCGCATCAAAACTTGGGTCGAAGATGGCGCGCTGCGCTTCTTCAGACAGCTCGATACCAAGGTCAGAAAGGGTTTGAAGGAACCAGTCTTGGTCAAAGTCAGCCGCAAACTTCATGTTGCTGTAGTGGTGGTGAATACCGTTTGCAAAGAATACGCGCTTGGCGTACACTTCGAAATCTGCATATTCAGCAGATGCCTTATCCACATTTTCGCTAGAAATAATCGCTTCTAGTGCACGACGGATTTCTAGGTTGTGACGGTAATTACAATCCCACATAATATCGCGCCCTGCCAATCCGGCCTGAGTGAGGTGGTAGGCATAGATGCGTTGCTGTGGAGTGAGGTCGTCCCACGATGGGATTTGGTAGCGGAGTACTTTGATGTCTGCAAAGCGGTCTACCTGCCACTGAAAGTCGCTGTGATCTGTTTCGGTGTGCATTTCTTCTTGAGGGTTGCAGGAGCTCAGGGCAATAGCTGCCATTGCTCCCATGAACAATACTCTTTTCATGTTTTACTGGGTAATTAGACCGGTAAGATAAGGCAGAATTACAGCTTTTCTTCAACGCCGTTAGGAAAGGTATCTAGGTAAAGCTGTTCCACCTTTGTACGCGCCCATGGCGTTTTCCTCAGGAACTTCAGCGTCGATTTTACCGAAGGGTCATACATGAAGCATCGCACGGGAATGCGAAGGGCTAATTGGTCCCAACCCCAATACTCGACCAGCGCTTCTACCATGTGGGCCAGTTTAACGCCATGAAGGGGATTATTCGCCTGACTCATCGTGCTCATTTTGAAAGGTCCACGCCACAAATCGGCTCACCTTATTGCCCTGTTCCATTTCCACCACTTTGATCTCGGTGGGGTTGCCTTTACGGATGAATCTCTTGAAGGTTCGCAGGTGGTCTTTTTTCGAGACTAAACAAGTAAACCATTGGATTTGCTGCCCGTATTCGGCACTTTCTAGGGCCAATTTTTTTAAGAAGGCCTCTTCACCGCCTTTGTACCACAACTCATTGGCGCTACCACCAAAGTTGTGGTTGGCCTCTTCTTTCCCGTGTAAATTCTTGTTCTTGCGTGTGTTTGCCGCCAGGGCTTCACTTTTAGTTTTATAGAACGGCGGGTTGCAGACCAGAATGTCAAAAGTCTCCTTTTTCTCGATGATGCCTTGGAGCAATTGGCTCTTGAACTCCTGTCTTCGGATGCGCGTACCCATCATATTGGCATTCATACGCACCAGTCCTTTGGCGTAGCTAATGGCTTCTTTATCGACTTCTGAACCCACACACTCCCAGTTAAAAGCTGCGGTTGCGAGCAGGGGATAAATCAATGAAGCACCCGCACCTACATCGAGCATTCGCACGCGTCTTCCTTCAATTTTCGGCAATAGATCCCGAGCGTGTAACAAGTAATCGAACCGGCCAGGAACGGCAGGGCAGAGGTGGCCTTTTTTAAGAGACCAATTCACATTAAAACGCCACTTCAATAGCGCCTTATTCAGCAAATAAACGGCCTCAGGATTGCTAAAGTCAATGCTCTTTCTCGCAAACTTCCCCGGAACTACAAAGGCTTCCAACTCCGGAACGGCATTCACCAGTTGATTGAAGTTGTAGTTGTTTTGGAAGGGATTCTGTGGATGCACGAGCGCTACGTTTTATGTTGCGCAAGATACCAAAGCTTAGGTAGAACATTCTTCGTACATTTTAAGCTGCTAACAATTTATATCATGAAGAAATACATCTTTCTAATCGCCCTACTATTCACAGGCTACAATGGATTCGCCCAAGAGACAACAGTGCCCTCAGGTACGATCATTCATCAAGTTTTCTTTTGGCTCGAACATCCTGATTCCATGGAAGATAAAGCGGCATTGAAGGAGGGCCTTGAAACTCTAGGTGGTATTCGTGAAGTACAGATGCTTGCCACCGGGGAGCCGGCCTCCACCATGAAGCGTGAGGTCGTTGTGAGCGATTGGGACGTCTCGGAGACTATGTATTTTAAAAGTACCGAGGATCAAGATGTTTATCAAAATCATCCGTTGCACCAAGCCTTTATTAAGGAATACGGACACCTTTGGAAAAAGGTGGTGGTTTATGATATTCGAATAGACTAGGACGAGAATTCCTTCACGGCTGTATCAACTTTATCGGCAATAACATGAAACCGTTTTCGCTGGCGGTAAAACTCTACAATTCCCTCAAAAAACGCCACTGGTTCATGCCCTAACGCCCGCTGCTGCTGGGATATACGACGCATTGTTCTAAAGTGATGTTTGTAGTACTTGTAGCGAACAGCAATAGGCAATTCCTTTATGAAAATCTGAAGTGGTTCCGATTTGACGCCATTGTGTTCTATTAAGATGAAATCCCCTGCAAGTAGTGCATCGAGACTTGTAGCCTTTACATCCATCCGAGTAAAGCATATTCCAGCTTGAACGTAGAGTTCTTCAACTAGAAAGGCACGGAGTTTTTCCGTGTTTCCGACCATGGGTACTTCATGAAAAGTGGAGCCGTTAGTCCCGTTTCCAACATAATCTAGTACGATTTCTTCTCCTTCAACAGGCACCTCATTTAAACGACTTCTCAAGCGACGGTGGATTTCTTCAACTCTCAGTTTGCGATTGCATCTAGCCGCTTGTGCAATAAGGCTTTCTAATGTTGATTCACCGTCACCGATAACCCTGGGGTATCGTTTTTCGACGATTGAGATTTCTGATTCCTTTGTTTTGGGATGGTAATAAAACATTACCCCAAACTCTAGAGGTAGATCTACAAACGATTCTATACGAACCCGCATGGCACCGGCAGCGGTCAAATAGGTATTGAGCTGGTCTAAACTGCGACATTTCTTTATACCGATGCCAGTGACCCCTTTATCGGGCTTAGCAATTACTGGAAATTCAATGCCCTTTGGAAGTTGGTCGAGTGTTCCTGTGTGAGAGAATCCTTTTGGAATCCAGCCCTCCCTTAATTGCCGCAAAAGCGTTGTTTTTCGATCGAGAAAGGCACCTCCGTAGTGCATGGAAGGATTGTTAACCGTGTAGAAGAAGAACTTACCAGAAGCAACAGAATTCCACAGGTGTAGAAAGGTGAAGCAACTGTGCCAGAACCAATTTTCGAACTGAGCTTTCATAGCAATTGCACCGATGTGTACGGGGGTGGCTTTGTTGTTTGGTTTGTATTTCACAATTAAGTTACTAATCCTCAGTGAAATAAAAAAACGTCCGCGAGAGGTTGGGCCGGTCACAAAAAATGAACAAGGGCGGGGGAAAGGCTGTTTTTATTGTTTTATATTTCCGTGCTTAAAACAATTGAACATGTTTAAATATCTAAGAACGATTGGAATTGTTGCAATTTCAGTCTTCATGGTAGCTAGTTGCTCTGGCCCTGGCGAGATCCATGAATATTCGGTAAACGACCTAGAGTTTAGTCTTGAAGGTCCATTATTCGCTGGCCCAAACAGTGGCCAAGCTGAAATCTCTGTTGACTTAGCGGAAGCTTTAGGTGAGGCTTA
Source organism: Cryomorphaceae bacterium (assembly GCA_011525035.1). GTDB lineage: Bacteria > Bacteroidota > Bacteroidia > Flavobacteriales > Schleiferiaceae > UBA10364. The sequence continues at coordinate 26,204 of WTIZ01000055.1, forward strand.
TGTTGATGGTATGAGAATTAGTGATGCACGTTTGACATCTGCTACAGTTACTCCAAACGATTCGTTGGGATTTGCCAATATCAATGCATTCATTGTTTCTTTCGCTAGCGACAATGAGGACGTTAGCATGCAGGAAGCTGCTGTTAAGAATCCATTGGACGAAGGCGCTACAGAAGCGTCGCTAAATGTAGCTCCTGAGGCTGAATTAGGAGAAATCATGGAAGAAGGCAAGGTATATGTTGTACTTGATGCTGACCTCGCAGAAGATTACTGGGACGGTAACCGTGACTTTAAATTGAATTTTACACTTGAATTAACCATAAAATAGAAGACCATGCTTCGCAAACTAACATTCTTGGCAGTTTCAGCTGTCATAGCATTTGGAACATTAAGTTTCGACCTACCACAAAAATCAGAAGATCCAGGAGATCGTCTAGTAGGTATTTGGGAACCGTCAAACGGACGTTCACGTATCAAAATTGACCGTATTGGTAATAAGTACTACGGTCGTGTAGTATGGCTTATTGAGCCGAACGATGCGGATGGAAATCCAAGAACAGATATCAACAACCCTAACCCAGACTTGCGTAACGTGCCATTGAGAGGCTTCCGTATGTGTAAGGATTTCGTTTACCAAGGCGACGACCAGTGGTCTGAGGGTACGTTGTACGATCCAAACAACGGATCAACCTACCAAGGAACGATCACGATGCGTGATATCAATACGCTAGATATGCGTGGGTACATTGGTGTAGAGGCTATCGGCCGTACAGATGTATGGAAGCGCTTGAAAATGCCTTCTAGAAAGAAGAAGTAATCCATGATGCGCAACTTTTTGAAGTTAACGACGGCGGCAATCGTCCTTGCTTCAACGCCAGTCTTCGCCCAAACAGACGGGACTGCAGATGATGATATAGATTGGAGCTTGTACGAAGACCTCGGTTTCGAGGACGAGAGTATGAAGCGCTACGCCAATGCTAAGATTGAGGGTTTGTCCCCAGCGAAATTGATTTCTATTGGCTACGACTTCCAAGGTCCGTATTCGATTGCTGCAGGTGATCTTACCATGGCAGACGGAACTACTCTTGAGGGTGGTGATGCGATGCAGGTAAACTCTACTGCGGGTATCCGTGCAGGGTTCAACCTTCCTGTTATTAGCCAAACCAATCTGGTTTGGCAGATGGGCGCCAATTATTGGAACACATCTTACAACTACGCTGAAGATCCAACTTCATCTGATAACCCGTTGCACCAATCGCTTTCAGAGCACGGACTGCGTACCTCTGGTATCAGTACAACAATCTACAAGCCTTTGGACGACACACAGTTCATCTTGTTCCAGGGTTCAGCAGATATGAGTGGTACATACGGTGCGTCAGCGATGCCAGCGCAGTACTTGAAGTATTCGGCTGCGGCATTGTGGGGTAAACGTCCTACTGAAAAGAAGCAATGGGGTGTTGGTTTAGCACGTACCTACCGCGTAGGTGAGTTGAACTATATCCCAGTCATTCTTTACAACAAGACGAGCGCGAACAACAAGTGGGGAACTGAAGCATTGTTCCCAGCGCGTGTGCACGTAAGAAGAACGATCAATCCACGTAACATGGTGTTCTTAGGATACGAGCTGCAAGGACAGTCGTTCCGTATGTACGAGAACTTGCCAGGTTTTGATATACGTGACGAGGATTTGGAAATCCGTCGTGGTGAAATCCGCGTACGTGCGGTTTACGAGTTTTCATTGAAGGACTTCATTTGGATGTCTATTCAAGCGGGGTACCGCATCAACTACCGTTACGATGTTGATCGCTTGGTATCTGGACCAGATATCTACCGTGCTTTTGGTCTAATCGACGGCACTCCAGCCTATGCACAGATGAATGGCCTTACAAATCCATTCTACGTGAATATCAGCGTGAATCTAGTAAGTCCTTAATTGCGACCTATTTTCAATACAAAGCCCCGCTATTACAGCGGGGCTTTTTTATGCTAACTAGTTTCTTCTTGGGCGCTTTGGGCGTCTTTTTTTGCTGCGCTGTCCGCCGTTAGAAGAGGGGCGCGGGTCATTCCCTGTAGCCTGAGGTCTCTGTTTTTTATTGCGCGGGGGGCGTTGTCCTGGTTTCTTGGGTTTTCTATTCTCAGGATCTGACCATTCTTCCGCAGCACCGGCTGTGAACGGATGTTCTTCTACGAGTGGAATAGACGCTTTAATGAGCTTTTCAATTCCTTTAAGGTACTCGCGCTCATCAGCAGCACATAGCGAAACGGAGGCGCCCGAGGCATCGGCACGTCCTGTCCTTCCAATCCGGTGCACATATGTTTCTGCGATGTTAGGCAGTTCGTAATTCACCACATGTTCAAGCCCAGAGATATCAATACCACGTGCTGCAATATCCGTAGCTACAAGTACTTTCAGTTCACCGGCTTTAAACGACTTCAATGCTTTCTGACGGGCATTTTGACTCTTGTTGCCGTGTATGGCTGCAGCTTTCACCCCTTTCTTATTGAGAATACGTACCACTTTGTCACAGCCGTGTTTGGTACGACCGAAAACCAATACGGAACCTTCCATGTCTTGAAGCAAGTGAAGAAGCATCGACGGCTTTTCCTTTTTGGCCACATAGTACACGGCTTGGGAAACACGTTCGGCTGTTGGTTTTTCCACAGCGATGCGCACCTGCTTGTAGTTCGGCTTTAAAATCTGGCTACTCAGTTCAAGAATTGCCTTCGGCATAGTTGCAGAGAAGAATAGACTCTGACGGCGCTGCGGTATAATCCTTAACAGCTTTCGGATGTCATGAATGAAGCCCATATCTAGCATCTGATCGGCTTCGTCAAGCACAAAGTGCGAGAGGGAATCAAGATTAATAAACCCTTGGTTGTGCAAATCGAGCAAGCGCCCAGGGGTTGCTACCAGATAATCTACGCCTTTTCGCAGCTGATCAATCTGTGGATTTTGTCCTACACCTCCGAAGATTACAGCAGTTCTAATAGGAGTTCCGTGGCTGTAACGCTTAGCATTCTCGGCTACTTGAAGGGCCAATTCTCGCGTCGGTGTGACCACCAACGCTCGTATGCGACGCTTCTTGCTTTTACGTTCGAGCAAATGCTGAATAATAGGAATGGTGAACGCTGCAGTTTTTCCCGTTCCGGTCTGTGCTGTCCCCAGCAAGTCATAATTATCCAATAGGAGCGGAATGCTCTGGGCTTGGATGGGAGTAGGGTGGGTATAGCCTTGTTTTTCCAAGGCGGCTAGGATTCGAGTGTCGAGTCCTAAAGAGTCAAATGTCATAAAGGTTGTTTAGGCTGCACAAGTGTTGTGCTGCGTGGTAAAGGTAGTCTATTCCTAATTGGACCTTAGTGGATCTTGATAACCTCTTCTTTTGGAACCCTTCTACGAGGTCCCCAGAATCCGTCATCCTGACCCTTACCGCATCCGATGACCATGTTGATTTCAGCGCGTCGCGGCAACCCTAGGATTCGCTTCACACGAACGCCATCAAAACCTTCCATAGGGCAGGTGTGGAATTCCTCGGAAGCCATACTCAGCATAAAGTTCTCTGCGGCTAGTGCAGCGCTCTTGTGTACTGTGATGCGTTGTTGCGCATGTCCTTCAGCACGGTAAATGGGTCTGAATAATCCGATGGCGAAAGAAAGGAATCGGCGGTATAAACCCAAGATACCCAATCCATCGTTCATGTAGGAGAAAGGCATGAGCTTTGTGTAATAGGTCAATCGCAATTTTATGGACTTTGCATCGCGACCCACGCGCTCGGCATCCTTTAAGATCAAGTTTTTGTGCCACTGCACACGGTGACGCCATTTATCTCTACGAGTCACAATGACCACTAACTCTTGCGCTGTGCGCGCAGCACTTTGGTTCAAGCAGGCGTGGACCAATTTCTTTTTCTTCTCTTCATCACGTACCCAATGGAACTCCCACAGTTGCATATTACTGCTGTTTGGAGCCAATGAGGCGTGTTCTAAGGCCTTTTCTACGATTTCCGATGGAACGGGCTCGTCGGCCTTGAATTTTCTGTTAGAACGGCGGAATTGAATGATATCGTCAAAGGTCATGTCGCAGGTATTAAGGCATTACTCGGCCCCAGTTGGCCAAATGGTGGTGTCCTTCGTGCTGTGAAGCAAGAATGTTTTTGTATTTCACCTCTCCATCTTTCAACACCCAAAGCACGCTAGAGTTTTGCTCTTCGATGTAATACCCTCCGCCTGGTAGTTCTTCAACTAAACTTTCCGTAAAGGAGAATATTTCGTTCTCTGCAAAGAGTTCAGGATAGATGCGTTCGAACTTTCCACTGCCAAGATGGTAACGAACTACTCCAGAAAATTGAGGGGCTACTTCGATCAAGTTTTCGGCAAGTCGGTGTTGGCTTGGGCGGTCTCCTTTTAGTGTTTGTCCTCCATTATTGAAGAAAATGATGGTAGAATCGGATTCAATATCTACATCGTGTTGAGACATAAAAGGCCCTTCAATGAGCGCTACAACCTTTCCTGTTGCTGGGCGGAACTGCATGACCCAAGAACTGGTGCGTGAGGAAAGGAATACATCGCCTTTCTGCATATGTGGCCCGTCCTTTAGAACCGGTTGAACATCATTGATATGTAATGGATCTCCTGGTGAATCTGATTTGATTAGAAGATGCGTGAGGTCATTTTCGATGAGAATTTCCGTAACACTCTTGTGGTAAAGGATACGCCCAGTTTCTGCATCGAACTGGGTAATAGTATTGTCGATAAACGGAAATTCTCGTCCATCAATACTAAAGCGAGCTCCGTAGTAGATGTGCTCTCCTTTGTCTTTGCTGTAGGTGTTGGCCCAAAAGGTGTTATCTACGCCCATGTTGATGGCATGGTGGTGCGCAATGGTATCTTGCTTCCACAGGCGTTCACTGTTCTTGTCAATCTTAATCAGACCAGTTACACCATTCAAAGAATAAATGAGACTGCTGTCTGGAAGCATCAAGGAATGCATGATGCGGTTGTGAGGGTTGGCTAGGCGATCTACATTCCACGTTTTAAGCTCTTCACCAGTCCTAAGGTTTTTGATGGCGATTGTGCGTTTCCAATTGGCATTGGCATAACTGACCAAGACCTTCACGTCTTCTTCAAGCTCATTTACAGGCTCGAAATTTTCTGGAGAAGGAACATATACCAGCGGTAGGCGCTCGACGGCTGCTTTAGCAATCATCAATCGGTCCGGAAGCGTAGTGAAAAAGGTAATGGAACGACTCACTCGATGAGGCACCCATTGCTTGCCCTTGGTAGTTTCTCGAACCACCCATCCAAAGGCACACAAAACGGTCAATACAACAACGGTATTCGCAATAAAAATGGGGACCTTACGTAGCATAGGTTAAAGTATGTTATCCTTCATTCAAGGCCCAAAGGTAGTGGAATCCCGATTATATCTCGAGTATTAAACCAATGGTCGGTAACAATCGACCTGTATCGCTCGCAATGGTCTTCACCAAGTACGAACCAGGAGTGGAAGGATCCATCAATGGTGCCCTCGTTTCTTCGTCTCTTTCTACCGTCAAATAGGGCATTAACGGAATATCAGACGACGTGAAATTTTGTAAATCTAAGAACCAAGTCAGGCTGTAGTTTTTCTTGTTGTAGGTCTTGTCTAAACGTACGTCAATCACACTATAACTTGCCAATCGTTCACCCATCACATTGTTCACATCGAAAACCCCGCGTTGCAGTACGTCCCAGTTCGTAGCGATAGCGCTAATTTCCGGGTTAAACGGCGTGTAAGGCGTACCTGTTGCCCAACGGTATTTCGCCCCAATCTGCCAGCCTTTGCCCCAAACTTTACCCAATACGAGATTGATGTTGTGTCGGTTGTCCCAAACCGTTGGGGTCCAATCCTGGCTGCTGTTCAAACGCGTGTCGCTAAACCCAAAATTATAGCTCATGGTCCACCAGTAGGTTCCTTTTAGCTTTTGTTGCAAGAACAACTCAAGTCCATAAGCACGACCTTCGGCCACTGAGGAGCTAACCTGATCGCCTACAGCAACATAAGCGCCAATGGCTTGAGAGAAGGACATCTGATCGTCCCACAGATACGGCATATTGCTGTAGTATTTGTAATAGCCTTCGAGAGAGAAACGGTACGTCTCACCGTTCTGAAATTCGATACCTGTTGCCGCTTGGTTCACAATACCTGCATAGCTGTACCTCGACCAATTGTTGGCTGCATTTGCCAATACCGTGATGGCTGGCGGCAGTTGCGAATAGCGCCCCAAATTCCCTTGAACGGCCCAGTCCGAATTAATATGGTATTGCGCGCTCACACGAGGGGAGAGCTGTGCCAATGGATTGATGGTAGTCAAATTCAAGTTGTGCATGTCCAAACGCAGCCCCGCACTGGTACTCAATCTATTGTCGAGGTAGTTTTTGGTCAAATGTGTAAACGCACCAAGGCTCTGGAAACTTACCTGCTGCTCGTAATCCGCTGTATCAATGCGCGCAACGCCCAGGGCATTGTTGTAGCGTACGTTCCACATGTCAAGATGGTAATCTCTGTGAACGACATTTAAACCGTATTTCCACTGCCAGCTATCACTCACAACATGATGTGAAAGATTGAAACGCGTATTAGTTTCTCCACTTTGATAATCCAGTTGACGGTCCGATTCAGTACCCGTATTCCCCACAAACTTCTCTGCCTGATTGCCTACGTGGTCTCTACTGAGCACATATTCCCATCGTCCGTTGTCTTTAAACACTCGGTAACGCGCACCAAGCACTTCCGTTTGCTGCTCGCCTTCAGGGATGTATCCAACGTTGTAGAGCAACGCGTCGCTCCCTCTTCCTTCTGTATACAAGCGGTATTTATCCCAACCACCAACACCAATTATAGTGAGGTCCTTGTTCTCACTGATACGGTGACGTATTCGAAGCTGCGCGTCCTGATAGGCCGGCAATACTGGAATGTTAAACAACCTGAAATAATGTTGTGAGAAGCTGTTACGACCGCTTAATGTCACAGCGGTATTCTCGCCGATAGGACCTTCAAAAGTGATCCCGTAATCTGTTCCTCCTTGTGTTGCACGGATGCCCCAACGGTCTGTTCGGGCATTACGTCCTTCCAACTGCAAGACCCCAGATAAGGCGTCATCAACTTCGGCCGGAAATCCACCCGTGATGAGGTCCATACCTTGAATATGATCCAAATTGATCAAGCTCACAGCGCCGCCTGAAGCACCTTGAATGCTAAAGTGATTCACGGTTGGTAGAGATATACCGTCCAACAAGTACCTGTTCTCGTTAGGGGCGCCACCGCGCATAGCAATGGCGTAGCCAAACGACGGCTTAGGAAGAACTCCCGGGAAACTTTGAATCACACGGCTGAGGTCAAGTACAGCGCCAGGCATACGCATCATCTCAGAACGATTGATGTTCTTAATGCTCAGGGGCGTCTCGGGTGTTCTGTGAAAAGCATCGGCACGCACGGCAACTTCATCCAACGAGGTTACGCGTTCTACGAGCAGTTCAACATAGGTCGGTTTCGTGGAACGAACCAAGACTTCGTGAAGGGTTTGAATTTGACCTTGTGGACTAAGTGCACGCACATTGTACAAGCCTGTAGGCAGCTCAGTAAATTCAAAGTAGCCTTCTTCATCAACGGTCGTTACTCGTTTAAATTGTCCTTGAATTACATCCACTTCCCATCCCGTTAAAGGACTGAGGTTCAAAGCGTCAAGAGCTTCTCCTTGAACGGTTCCTACACCTTGAGCCAAGGAGGATAGAGATATAGAAAAAAGTAAGGTGGCGGTTAGGAAAGCACGCTGTACTCTCATTGCAAAGTCTTATTTGAGACAAAAGTACAACCCACCGTCTTATTTAGACTCATTTTAA
>WTIZ01000055.1:34181-39580 GCA_011525035.1 Cryomorphaceae bacterium
AGATGATCCGCTGCGACGGAGGCCACTTGGATGTTTTGTTTGGTATTCATTTGGTAGCCTAAACCTAGTATCCAGCCCTTGACCATAGGGATTAATTTGTGGGAGCGGTGCTCCTCATTTTCGTTGTAGTCCACATCGATAGTAATGGGTTGGTAAACGCCATTCTCTTTGAGGTATTCCGCGACTTTGATGCTGTCCTCGGCTTCTTTAAATAGCCTGGTGATCATATCGCTGATGATGGGTTCTCGCTTTTTGGTGAGGATGTAATGAACGCCTTTTCCAGGATGTCTAAACGCAACAACAGTGGCGTAAACGCTTGAACCACCAATATTTTGTGAGTCCGTTCCCACACTTAAGCTCACCTCTGTGTGCTTGCGCAAATAATCTTTAGTGTACGAAGCTAAATCGTTCACAGGGGTTCCATCAAGTTTCCGATATTGCACGTCCATCGACCTAAAGATTAAAAATGTTTAGCAGAGCCGAAAAAAAACAACTCAATACTTTGTTCTTTCAACGCTTTACGCGTCACATGAGTTCACACAAAAGTGTAGGCGGTGGTGGAAACCGATGGGAGGCTTACCGCACTGGGGTTAAAGGGGTATATTTTCGAATGCTCACGCTACCTAACGTTGGACTCGCTATCGACATTCAGCATAAGGATGAAGAAATACGTCGCTTGATATTCGACCAGTTTGTGGAACTCGGTAGGTTACTTGCCGCGGAATGGGGAGAGGAGGCTACGTTTGAGAAAAACACAATCTACGACAGTGGTGAGGCTATCTCTAGGATTTCAATTCATCTTGAAAACGTATCCTTTTTTGATCAAAACCATTGGCCTGAAATCATGAATTGGTACCAGGAAAAACTCCTCGGTTTAGATCGCTTTTGGGAAACAGTAGGGGATATTGTAAAAGAACTTGCTCGTTAATCGACCAAAGACTTCAGCACTCTCAATTTATGGGTGTGCCTACCTAACTCTTCATTGTAAATGCCGCTGTGATCAAGCGTATCTATTCTCACACGACCAGAGGCGTGAATGATCTTGTAATCTTCCATCACGATTCCTACATGAACGATGGCACCTTCTGCATTGTCGAAGAATGCTAAATCACCGGGTTGGCATTCCTCAAGAAAACTCAATGTGGTTCCTTTTTTTGCTTGCTGTGAAGCGTCCCTCGGAAGGTATATACCGTTCATCCGGTACACCATCTGGGTAAATCCACTACAATCGATGCCGAAGGTGGTTCTGCCGCCCCACAAGTAGGGTGTGCCTGTGTACGACAATGCTGTTTCGATAAGGGTACTTCTATTTTTAGAACTGTTTTGTAACGGTCCGTCAAAATAGAATTTATGGGGTCCAATTTTAACCTCATTCCCCTCCAGTCCTGGGAAACAGGCGCCTTTAGTCAACGAGAACATACGGCCGTTTTCGTCTTTGATTTCACTAGCTGTGGCACTGTTGAAATACTTCGGTGCAGTACGAATACGTTCGTATTCTTCTTCCGAGATAAGGGTGCACATTTGAGGGTCTATCCAACCTTCATACCCATCGTGTTGAAGACGGATTTTGATCCACTTGGGCTGTCGTTCGAGTATTTCGAATGCTTCGCCAAAGAGCACTACATTAACCATTTCACTTCGGTCTGTAGGTTCTGCTCTCATTGGGGTAGAAGAGAGGAAAGCAAATGCATAATGGGCTGCGCTCATAAATCAAAAATAGGGCAGGGAGCACAGGTCGTTAGCACCCCCCACAATATTTATGCACAAAAAAGCCCCGATAACTCAATGCTACCGGGGCTTCCGTGGTTTATTTTTTTTGCTTAGAGTCGCTCAATGACTATTGCTGATGCACCACCACCGCCATTGCATATGGCTGCGGCACCAATCTTTCCGTTGTTCTGATCAAGTACGGATAGTAAGGTATTTACGATACGCGCACCTGAGGCGCCTAATGGATGGCCCAAACTCACTGCACCCCCATTCACATTCACCTTTGTAGCATCGAGCCCGAGAATTTTCATATTGGCCAAGCCAACAACAGAAAATGCTTCATTAAACTCAAAGAAATCGACGTCATTTTGATCTATACCAGCCTTGGCCAGTGCCTTCGGTAGGGCTTTGGCAGGAGCTGTAGTGAACCACTCTGGTTCGTGGGCTGCATCTGCATAACCCGTAATCTTGGCCATTGGTTTTAGACCCATTTCAGCTGCTTTATCTGCACTCATAATGACTATGGCACAAGCACCATCGTTGATGTTGGATGCATTTGCCGCTGTAATAGTTCCGTCCTTTTTGAAAACAGGACGCAGGGTAGGCACCTTGTCATGACGCACCTTCGAAAAGTCTTCGTCAGTATCGACTATAAGATCATCTCCACGGCGCTGAGGAACGGCTACCGGTACCACTTCCTGAGCAAACTTTCCAGCTTCCCAAGCTGCTGCACTGCGACGGTAACTTTCCAGGGCGAAGGCATCTTGATCCTCACGACTAAAGCTGTGCTCTGATGCACATAATTCAGCACAAAGGCCCATGTGTTGGTCGTTGTAGACGTCGGTCAATCCGTCATTAACTAAACCATCAATCAACGGCGTGTTGCCTAATTTCACCCCATTACGGCTGCTCATTAGGTAGTGAGGTACGGCACTCATGTTTTCCATACCACCGGCAATAATGATATCGGCATCGCCGGACTTAATGCTTTGTGCAGCCATCATGATTGCCTTCATTCCTGAAGAGCACACTTTGTTGATGGTCGTACATGGAACGTGGTCGCCAATTCCTGCGTAAATGGCAGCCTGACGGGCTGGTGCTTGACCAATTCCCGCTTGGAGCACGTTGCCCATGAGTACTTCTTCGACATCTTTAGGTTGGATTCCTGCTCTTTCAATGGCTGCAGAAATAGCCGTTGCACCTAGTTTGGGTGCGCTTATCCCGCTCAATGCACCTCCAAAACTCCCAATGGGCGTTCGAACTGCACTAACGATGACAACTTCTTTCATAAGTTCTGTAATGTATTTGGTTCTGTGCTTAAAAACACACCTCTAAACTACTAAATTGGACCCTAGAAACGGCAAGAATAACATGAAAGCACCGAATTGGTTTAGAATAAGTGAGCAGTGGTTGTATTATTCCCTCATTGCCATGGTCGCTAGTGCATTGATTTACATCAGTATACCTAGCGGTGCCCAATTCAAATACGATTATCGCTTAGGTCAAATTTGGCTCGAGGAGGATTTGGTGGCTCCACAGGATTTTGTGCTTCAAAAGAGTGACGAAGAATTGGAATCGGACCGAAAGTTCCTCATTGAAAACAAGGACTTTTACTACGACTATCATTACCGCGTTGACGAGTGGCTTGCCAATGCCAACATTGATTCTTCACTTCATGGTGAGCTCGAATTATGGCAGAAAAGGGGAGTGGTGCCCAATAACCCTGCGTTGAACCACCGTCTGTACCTTGTAGACGGTACCCGGATTGATCTTTCTGGCGCATGGACACCGTCCTCTCTGGTTGCAAATTATGGACTGCCCGAGGCGCTAGTTTTACCGCCAACGTACAGCCTCAATGAATCTAAAACCGACAGTGCGCTTCAGGCAAAACTCGCACTCTTGCCTACCAATAAAGGGATGGTTGCTCAAGGCACGATTATCATTGCTCAAGGGGCCACGGTAAACGAACAGAAATACGAGACCTTGAAGGCACTCGAGCGTAGCTACGACAGAACTCAAAGCGACTCGAGTATTTATTCAAAACTGGGTTCGGCTCTCTATATACTACTGATATTCATTGGTTTAGCTTTCTTTTTACGGTTGCATTACAACGCGGTTTTAGCGCACAGTTCATCCTTGAATTTATACATGTTCACCTTTACCGCGGGGATGGTTTTTGCCTTGCTCTTAGAGTCGATAAATTCAGTCAGCGCCTTAGCCGTTCCATTGCTTATGGTGCCTGTGATTATTAGAAGTTTTTTCTCCGACCGATTGGCACTTTTTACACATACCATAATGTTGGTAGCGCTTTTGCCTTTTGTGAGTTCTTCGGTCCAATTCGTCACCGTTCAGTTCTCCGCCGGTTTAATTACGCTCTTTCTCATTCGCGGCATTTACAAGCGCAGTCAATTGGTTCAAAGTACTTTTCAGATCATGGTGGTACTCTTGCTCGTGCATTTGAGTATTCATCTGATCCGTGAATCAGATTGGACTACACAAAGTCTTCTTCCGGTGGCCTATTCATTAGGTGGAACGCTCATACTGTTGTTCATTTTCCCACTGATTTACTTCTTTGAACGCACCTTTGGTGTGGTCAGTGATTTGACACTGCTCGAGCTCAGTGATACCAATAGTCCGCTACTTAAGTTGCTCTCGAAGGAGGCCCCTGGTACGTTTCAGCACACCATGCAAGTGGCAAATCTGGCCGAGTTTGCCACAGAGATTGTAGGTGGAAATACGTTGCTCGTACGCACCGGGGCATTGTACCATGATATTGGAAAAATAGCCAATCCGCAGTATTTCACTGAAAACCAGAGCTCTACAACATCTCCGCACGAGGAATTGAGTTATTTGGAAAGTGCTGAAATCATTATTGGACATATCAATGACGGGATAGAATTGGCCAAGAAATACAAACTACCGGATATCGTTATCGACTTCATTCGTACCCATCATGGCACGTCAAGGGTTGAATATTTTTACCGCAAGTACAAGGAGGATCATCCCGATACGGACCAATTCGATCAATTCCATTACCCAGGTCCTAAGCCTTTCTCCAAGGAGACTGCAATTGTTATGATGTCCGATGCTGTGGAAGCCTCCACGCGTAGTATTCCTGACAAGACTGAGCAAAACCTTTCTGAGATGATTGACAAGGTCATTGGGCATCAGTTATCGACCGGTCAGTACGACAACGCTGAAATCACCATGAAGGAAATCAATACCATCCGCGAGGCCTTTAAACGCTTTATTCGAGGCGTTTACCACGTGAGAATTTCATACCCCGAAGCGGAATAGTCAATTACTTGCAATTATTTCATCAATTTGTCTTGCGCAAATAGATTTCTAGTATAAATTTGCGCACCCTAACGGAAAGGTGGCAGAGTGGTAATGCAGCAGCCTGCTAAGCTGTGGTCGCGAACGCGTCCCCTGGGTTCGAGTCCCAGTCTTTCCGCGAAGAAAGTTGCATTAATGTTCGGGAAGTGGCGCAGGTGGTAGCGCATCTGGTTTGGGACCAGAGGGTCGCAGGTTCGAGTCCTGTCTTCCCGACAAAGCCAAAACAGGATCCTTCGGGATCCTGTTTCGGCTAAAGCAATTTTAACTGATTACCAACCGTGGTAAAAGGGTTGGACTCGTAGCTCAGCTGGATAGAGCATCTGCCTTCTAAGCAGACGGTCACAGGTTCGAAT
>WTIZ01000004.1 GCA_011525035.1 Cryomorphaceae bacterium
GGTAAGCCATACACCTACCCAGAGGCACGCAGTGAATTTGAAGGAATCATTTATCCTTTCGCACTGAGCAGAAACAACAGTAGAACCCCTGCCTACCACCGTTTAGATTTGAGTATGGACGTCAAAATCCCGAACAAGAAGAACAGAGATTGGGAAGGCAGTTGGAACTTCGGTGTGTACAATGCGTATGCTCGTAAAAATGCCTTCAGCATCTTCTTTGAAGAAGAATTGGACGATAATGGCGATCCAACAGGGCAAACTAAAGCCACACAGCTTTCGATTTTTGCCACAGCTATTCCAACCATTACCTACACCCTAGACTTCTAAATCATGAAAAAGCTCATTATTCCTGCAATTATTGCCACCGTATTCGCCTCTTGTGAAATAGATGTTACTGATAAGGTAAGGACCGATGTCTACGACGGCACCTCGCTCATTTCTGTGAGTGGTTCAGTCACTGATGTCGAAGGCGTTGGTACCTACGTGGACCTCGCTATTAGCTCCCCGTACCTTTCTACAGAGGACCCTAATGAAATTGAAGGAGCCGTTGTAGAGGTTTATGTAGAAGATAGTCTTTACAGCGTATTGACCGAGGTGAGCCCAGGCCGCTACGAAGACACCACCCTACTCTCTGAAGTAGGCGTTTCTTACCACATGCTCATCGATGTGCCGCAGGGCTACGGCAATGCAACCGGTCTTTGGGAGAGCACCCCGGACCGCACCAACGAGCCGTTTAGCTTCTTGGCGCCTATGTTCCAGATTCTGGAAGACGACAGCAGCTGGGTGGACTTCCGTACGGGAGATTCTGTTTTCTATGCCGATGCTGACTCGTCGTTCTACAGCCCTTATGCGCTATGGAACGATCCGCAAGGCCGAGGCAACGCGTATTGGATCAAGAATTATTGGACGACCAAAGTATATGCACCAAACGGTTTGGTAGGTCCTTTTGAACCGCAAGAAACCGAAATGAGCTTGAGCTCAGAGATTAATATTTTCAACGACGATCAATTTGTCGAAGGCACACAGGTGAGCCGATTCAACTTTATTGGCCCTCCGTATACCGTCTACCGCGATACCTTGATCAACATCGTATACGAGACGAGAACTTTGAGCTCTGGCATGTTTGACTACCTTACCATCATGGCCAATAATATTGGCGGTGGCGGTCTTTTCAGTGTGCCTTACAGCCCTCAGATTGGGAATATTCGCAGACAAGATGATACAACCGTGTACGGATTAGGATATTTTTACGCAACTTCAGTTAGATTTGATAGCGTAACTATGTTCCACCCGTTCTAATGGATAAAATTCACTGGGCAAGCCAATGGCTCGCCAACCAAAATGTCGACGAACGTTACATCGAGTGGGTAGCACTCGGTATTGACGTTGTTCTATTAGCCCTTCTTTCATTACTGGCCGATTTTATTTCGAGGCGCATTCTCGTGAGCATTATCCATGCTGCAGTAAAGCGAACGAAAGCGACTTGGGACGATTACTTCTTCGAGCAAAAAGTCTTCAAGGGGCTGGCGCACTTAGTTCCCGCTGCCATCGTATTCAATAGCCTGGCATACATTCTGAGCGATGTGCCGCGGATGATTCCCTACTTTGAAAAGGCCGTCGTTGTATACATACTTATTTTGGTCGTAACGGTGGTGAACCGCACGTTGCGGGCATTGGAAAATTGGCTCAGTCAAAACGAGAAGTACACCAACACTCCTATTCGCACGATCTCACAGGTCGTTCGCTTGTTGGCCTTCTTTGGCGCAGCCATTGCACTAATTTCCATCTTAACCGGCACCTCAGCAGGAGCGATCTTAGGTGCTTTTGCCGGTACCACAGCCATCCTAATTCTGGTTTTCCAGGACAGCATCAAAGGACTTTTGGCCAACTTCCAGATTCACATGTACGACCTTGTCAAGGTGGGCGATTGGATCACCTTTTCGAAATACGGTGTCGATGGGGATGTATTGAGTATTGACCTCACCACTGTTAAGGTGAAAAACTTCGACAAGACAGTCAGCACTGTGCCGGCGACAGCTTTTGTGCAGGACAGTTTCGTGAATTGGCGCGGCATGTCAGAGAGCGGTGCTCGACGTATCAAGCGAAACATACACATCGACATCACTTCCATTCGTCATCTCGACGAAGGATTGATGGATGCATTAAAAGAAATCGATCTAATAGCTGCGTTTATGAATAAACGCCAAGGAGAGATTGATAATGACAATGCAGGTAAAGACATGAAAGGCGCGAGCCTACTCAACGGGCGTCGCCAAACTAACATCGGTCTCTACAGAAAGTATATTGAATTCTATTTGAGCAATCACAGCGGCATCAACAATGACTTCACGCTCATGGTACGTCAGTTGCAACCAACTACCGAGGGCATCCCTATCGAGGTTTACTGCTTCACTGCGACTACGGAGTGGGCGGTTTACGAAGGCATCATGTCGGATATTTTCGACCACCTCTATGCAGCTACACGCCACTTTGATCTCGCACTCTATCAAAAGCCTACCGGTGCAGATATGAGGGCCATTGCCAACAAGTAGGTCCAAAAAATTTCAGCTAAAAAACAAAACCCCCGCGGCTGCGCCGCGGGGGTTTTTATATCCTAGAAGTTTTGCCCTGGCTTAACCTAAAGCTTCTTCCATGTAGCTTTCAATAGGCTCACACGTACATACGAGGTTACGATCGCCATAGGCATCGTCTACACGACGTACAGTCGGCCAGAATTTATTGTCACTTACAAATGGAAGTGGGAATCCAGCTTTTGAACGTGAGTACGGGAAGTTCCAATCGTCACCACAGATCATGTACTGCGTGTGAGGCGCATTCTTCATCACGTTATTTGCTGCATCTACCTCTTCGTTTTCAATCTCAGCGATTTCTGCACGAATGCTCAACATCGCATCACAGAAGCGGTCTAGCTCAGCAATACCTTCACTCTCTGTAGGCTCTACCATCACCGTACCCGCCACAGGGAAACTTACCGTTGGTGCGTGGAAACCGTAATCCATCAATCGCTTCGCAATGTCTGTTACTTCAATACCCGCATCGCGTTTGAATGGACGACAATCCAAGATCATCTCGTGCGCACAGCGGCCATTTTCGCCCGTGTACAATACATCGAATGAGCCTGCGAGACGCTCCTTAATGTAGTTGGCATTGAGGATCGCATATTTTGTACTATCTGTCAATCCTTCGCTACCCAACATTTTGATGTAGGCGTAAGAAATCAAAAGGATCAATGCAGAACCCCATGGAGCAGCAGAGATGCTAGAAATACCGTGCTCACCACCCATTTCAATCACATCGTGTTTTGGAAGGAACGGCGCGAGGTGCGCGGCACAACAAATTGGCCCCATACCTGGACCACCACCTCCGTGAGGAATGGCAAAGGTCTTGTGCAAATTCAAGTGACATACGTCCGCACCAATAAGTCCTGGAGAAGTCAATCCTACCTGGGCGTTCATGTTGGCACCGTCCATATATACTTGGCCGCCGTGCTCATGAATGATGCTTGTAATCTCCTTGATGCTTGATTCAAATACACCGTGCGTTGACGGATATGTAATCATTAGTGAGCTTAGGTTGTCGCTGTGCTGCTCTGCCTTTGCTCTTAGATCGTCTACGTCAATATTTCCATGCTCGTCACAACCTACAACCACCACCTTCATCCCGGCCATTACCGCTGAAGCAGGGTTTGTACCGTGCGCTGATGATGGGATAAGCGCAATATTTCTGTGGTGGTCGCCGTTTGCTTGGTGGTACGCACGAATAACCATAAGACCCGCATACTCGCCTTGGGCACCAGAGTTTGGTTGCAATGAAGTCGCTGCAAATCCAGTGATCTCCGCCAAATCCTTTTCTAGCTCTTCGATGACCTGCATGTAACCTGCCGCTTGTTCAGTAGGAACAAATGGGTGTAGGCCGTTCCACGAAGCATTAGAAAGTGGAATCATTTCTGATGCCGCATTCAACTTCATGGTACAAGAACCTAAAGAAATCATACTGTGGTTCAACGCCAAATCTTTACGCTCGAGATACTTCAAGTAGCGCATCATATCCGTCTCGCTACGGTAGCTGTGGAAGACTTCGTTGGTCATGAACGCTGAAGAACGAGCCAATTCATTTGGAACAGCCGTTTCAAGTTCATCCATAGTGATCTCCGCAACTTTCTCAGCCGCTGCAAATACTGCAATGATTTCAGCAACGTCCGCATCGGTAGTGGTTTCGTTCAACGAAACACCTACTGTTTTGGCGTCGATGTAGTTAAAGTTAATCTCCGCATCTTCCGCCAATGCTCTCAATGAGGCAGCATCGCTGTTGTTCAAGCCAATCTTAAGCGTATCGAAGAAATGTGTATTGCTTTGCGTGAGTCCCATCCCTTTTACGGCAGCATTCAGTGTTGCTGTCTTCAGGTGAATGGCCTCCGCGATATCCATCAATCCTTCTGGACCGTGGTACACACCATAGGCTCCTGCCATTACCGCAAGTAAAACCTGCGCTGTACAGATGTTGGAAGTTGCTTTATCGCGCTTAATGTGTTGCTCACGAGTTTGCAATGCCATACGAAGAGCTGGATTGCCGTCAGTATCAATGGTACGACCAATGATACGACCTGGGATGTGACGCTTGTAGCTCTCTTTCGTTGCGAAGTATGCAGCGTGAGGACCACCGTATCCTAGTGGAATACCGAAGCGCTGTGTAGTACCAACTACAGCATCCGCACCCCATTCTCCAGGAGGCGTGAGTAGGGTCAATGACAACAAATCTGCTGCCACTACAAGCTGTACGCCTGCATCATTACATCCTGCTGCAAAAGCGCGGTAATCTTCTACAGAACCGTCTGCGTTAGGGTACTGAACCATAGCACCGAAGAAATCTTCTGTTGGCTCAAATGTTTTATAGTCACCGAAAACTAACTCAACCCCAATAGGTTCAGTTCTCGTTTTTAGAAGCGCGATGCTTTGTGGGAATGTGTTATTGTCCACAAAGAATTTGTTGGCGCCCGCTTTTTTCTTCGCACGTGGCATTGCTCCATAGAACATGCTCATCGCTTCAGCCACAGCTGTGGCCTCATCGAGAAGTGACGCATTCGCCAACTCCATGCCTGTTAGATCAACCACCATGGTCTGGTAGTTCATCAAAGCTTCCAAGCGACCCTGTGCAATCTCAGCTTGGTACGGCGTGTAGGCAGTGTACCATCCTGGGTTTTCCAAAATATTTCTTTGGATAACGCCCGGTAAAACTGTCGGATGGTACCCCATACCGATGTAGGTCTTGAACACTGAATTCATTTCACCCAACGCTGTAATATGGGCACCAAATTCAGCTTCAGTCATTGGTTCACTTAAATCTAAATCCTTGGCTGCACGAATGGCAGCAGGTACCGTTTGATCGATTAGCGTATCGATAGAATCGACACCGATGGCAGACAACATTTGATCAACGTCTACGGCTTTCGGTCCGATGTGGCGGTAGGCAAATGAATTGCGCTTCATATAAGGGTTGATTTTAATACTACAAAAGTACTATACACATAGGTTACATACCTTACTTTTAACACACAAGAATGGAAAGAAGTTTCAACGGTTTTATAAACAATTTTGCAGGTTTCCTGCGGGTGTTTGTCTATGCCAATTTTTGGGTGGCAGGTGCGGTCTATGCACTGACTAAAACCACTGAAATTCTCATCGACGCGCACCACGACAGTCTAGCAGTACTGAATGCTGCTGGAACCCTTGTCGTCTACGGGTTTGCACGCTATTTCGAAGGGCCTTCTCAGGCGGACCAGACCTCGAAAATTACCGCATGGAGAAAGAGCATGCCCAACCTTACCAAGCTGAGTATTGTTGGCGGCGCTGCGTTCGCCTGTATCGAACTCGTTCGCATTGGTTCTTTTGGATTGTTTCTTCACTACGTAATTGGCGGCGCTGTCGCACTCCTTTACCCATTGCCATGGATCATGAAAAACAAAGGCGGCGGTTTGCGCTCGGTTCCAGGCTTAAAACTCTTCGTGATTTCCTTCGTTTGGGCATTCACTACTGGATTCTTACCCGCCATCTGGAATGGAGAACCGGGAACCTGGTGGCTCATTGAGCGCTTCTTTTGGACCATGGCACTCACCATTCCTTTCGATGTAAGGGATGTGAAACTCGATGCAAAGAGCATTAAGACGTTGCCGCATTTACTGGGCCCAAGAAACAGCATCTACCTTGCTCATACTGCTATTTGGATAAGCTTCGCCATCCTTGTTTTGGCCTTTGGGCTTCCCCTATTGCCGACCTTTCTACTCTACACATTTTTCGCAGTGACCATCATTGTAGCCCGCGCTGAACTCGGAGATCTTTACTACAGTTTTCTTCTTGAAGGTCTGCCGTGGCTGCTGTTGGGCTTAGTACTGCTTTTGCCCTACCTTTAAGGCACCCATAATACAACCATGAACGTACTCAGTAAAGCACACGCACAGGAACTCGATGCCAATGATTCATTGGCCCACTTCCGCAACGAATTTCACCTCCCCGTGATCGACGGCAAGCAAACGCTCTACTTCACGGGCAACAGCTTGGGGCTGATGCCAAAATTGGCCGAAAAATACCTCGAGGAGGAGCTTGAGGATTGGAAGAACTGGGGCGTAGAAGGACATTTTCATGCCCGCCGCCCTTGGATGCCGTACCATGAATTCTTCTCGGAAAGCCTATCAAAACTCGTGGGCGCCAAACCTGAAGAAGTTGTGGTCATGGGGTCGCTGACAAACAACTTGCATTTGTTGATGGTAAGCTTTTTTCGTCCGGAAGGAAAGCGCACGAAGATTTTGTGCGAAGCTAAAGCCTTCCCGTCGGACCAATATGCCTTAGCCTCTCAACTGCGCTACCATGGATTAGATCCAAAAGAACACCTGATCGAGGTGGGACCGCGCGAGGGTGAACACCACATTCGCAAGGAAGACTTCATGGCCGCTATCGATGCCCATGGAGAAGAAATTGCGATGATGATGATCGGTGGGGTAAATTACTACACCGGCCAAGTGATGGACATGAAACGCCTTACCGCCTATGCGCAAAACAAAGGCATTGTAGTCGGTTGGGATTTGGCGCACGGCGCAGGGAATATCGATATCAAATTGCACGATTGGAATGTAGATTTTGCCGCGTGGTGCCACTACAAATACATCAACTCAGGTCCCGGTGCAACGGCCGGGTACTTTGTACATGAACGCCACCACGGCAAGGCCGACATCCCTCGTTTCGAAGGATGGTGGGGACACGATAAAGAAACACGGTTCGAGATGCCCGAAACGTTCAAACCTATACCTACGGCAGAGGCGTGGCAACTGTCCAACGTACCGGTAATGGCGATGGCACCGCTTCGTGCGAGTCTCGATTTATTTGATAAGGCGGGAGTAGAAAACCTACGTGCAAAGAGCAGAAAACTGACTGCGTATTTGCAGGAAGTACTGGAGTTTGTCGCAGAAGAATCGGGCAGTAATTTCGAGATTATCACCCCTCTTCAGGAGCGCGGCGCACAAATATCCTTGCTCGTTCACGGCTACGGAAGACCGCTGTTTGACTATTTGATGGAGCACGGCGTAATTGCCGATTGGCGCGAACCCAATGTCATTCGCATGGCACCGGTTCCGCTCTACAATAACTTCGAGGACATTCGCGCCTTTGGTGAAATCTTGTTGAACTACCTCAAAGCACAACAAGCATGAAAAAAGTAATCATCGTCGGTGCCGGCTTGGCAGGATCGTACATGGCCTACGCCATGGGTAAAAAAGGCTACGAGGTTCAGGTTTTTGAAAAACGACCGGACCCCCGCAAATCCAGTTACGGCTCGGGAAGATCCATCAACCTTGTCGTCAGCCATAGGGGCTGGACGGCATTGGCCTATGCGGGAATAGAGGAAGAGATCCGCAAGATTGTGGTCCCGGCATACGGGCGTCAGATCCACGACCTCGAAGGCAACGAGAGTTACTTTGCCTACAACATTGACAACAAAGCCATTCACAGCATCAGCCGTGGCGAGTTCAATAAAACGTTGGTGGAATTGGCCGAAGCGCTGCCGAATGTAACGATCACCTTTAATGCTTTCTGTGAACATGTGGACTTCAACACAGGGACCGTTCACATGAAGCAAGGCGAGCAGCTCAATGCCTATTCAGCCGACCTCATCGTTGGGGCGGACGGAACAGGCTCTTCGGTACGTGGCGCCTTGATGAAACAACCGCGCTTTAATTACAGCCAAGAGTTTATCGATAGTGGGTACAAGGAAGTCCACATTCCCGCAGGCGAGAATGGCGAACCTCAACTCAATATCGATGCACTGCACATCTGGCCGCGCCGCGAATTCATGCTGATGGGACTGGCCAATACAGACAACGGTTTCACCGGAACTGTTTTCGCACCGTTCGACGGTGAATACGGATTGGACCACCTCAAAACGGGGGCAGACGGCATGCGTTACTTCGAGAAGTACTTCAAAGACGCCATCCCGCTTATTCCAAATTTAGAGGAGCAATGGGAAAGCAACCCTACGTCGGCCTTGGCGTGTATTCGTTGTGAACCTTACCATTGGGGCACCAACACCATGCTCATAGGTGATGCCGCACATGCCACCGTTCCTTTCTATGGCGAGGGCATGAATGGATCGCTGGAAGATGTTCGCGTATTCTTGGAGCTGCTCGATGAGCACGGGGATTCCGACATGAAAAAAGTACTGGAGATCTACACAGAACAACGCGTGCCTGCAGGCAATGCTTTGGTAGACTTAAGCTTGAGAAACTTCATTGAAATGCGCGACCTGGTGGCCGATCCAAGCTTCCAATTGCGCAAAAAAATAGAGCGTAAGGTGCAAGCCAACCATCCAGACAAATGGACGCCGCTCTACACTTTGGTGAAGTTCACCAACATCCCGTACCATGAAGCAAAGGCAGAAGGAGAACGCCACGATCGAATCATGGAAGAAATTCTAGCCATGGACGGTATCGAGGAGCGTTGGGACAGTGAAGAGGTAGAACAAGAAGTGCTCCGATTGTTCGAATCTGTCCGTTAGAATCGAACGCCACCGGTGTGAATCCACACCACTTTTCCTTGTAAGCTGGTGCGCTGAAGATAGGCCCACACCTTTGCGTTGTAGTTGGGATCCAGCGGTATACCCGTAGTTTGCTCAAAATTCTCAGCCTCCTCGAGCAGTGAAGGCGACCATTTTCCAAAGCCGCCAAAATGAGTTTCATCTTCCCAGTGAAGGGTAATGTGTTTTGCCAAGGCCTGCTGCTGTACGGCGGCGCATTCTTTGTGGGCGCCTTTCACAGCACTTACAACGTGTACCTTCGTTTTGCAGCGTGGAGGCATCGCCGCAAGAATGCCAGATACGGTCGTACCTGTACCGGAGGCCAGCACGAGGTGATCGGGTTCATGGGCCAATTCTTTCCAGATCGCTCCACAACCCTCCATGGCGTGCGACCCAGCACCGCCCTCAGGAAGTACTCTGCCCGAGTAACCCGTCCAACCGCTTTCGCGTAAGGACCTAAACGCACTGCGAGAAACAAATTCCAAGGCCATCCCTTGTGCCTGGCAATACTTCAGCAAGTCGTTGCTCGAGGCGTTTAATTCCTCGCCGCGCACAACACCTGTGATGGGATGACCAAAGTGCTTGGCTGCGAAGGCTGCGGCCGGCAAGTGATTGCTAAAGGCACCACCGAAGGTCGTGATGGGCTCTCCAGGTCGTAGTATTTGGAAAAATCCTTGGAGCTTGCGCCACTTGTTGCCGGAGACTATGGGGTGGATGAGATCGTCGCGTTTTATCCATAAATCGCGCCCCTGCAGGTGCAACTTTTCTAGTGGTGAGGGTAGATTGAAAGGAAATTGGTCCGATTTCATAGTCGCAAAGGTACGGTGATGTAACTTTGAGCAGACCCAAATGCTGTAGATACGATGTTTAAAAAGGAATTGGACCCGGAGGATTTTTACAAAACCGAAGAGGGCTATATCGTGTTTACTGAAAAATACCACCTCAAACGCGGCTATTGCTGCCAAAGCGGGTGCAAGCATTGCCCATACGGATATGACAAAGGAACACACAGAGTTAAAGGAGCCTAAAATGACCACCTTTCAGCAAGAGATAGTAGCGGGTATTCCTGCAGAATTGCCTCCAAGACGCACCGTTGGAACGGAAGTTAACCGAGCGCCCAAGCGCAAAGACATCTTGAGCGCCGGCGAAAAGCGTCTGGCCTTGGAAAATGCCTTGCGCTACTTTCCGAAGGAGTGGCATGCGGAATTGGCCCCAGAATTTTTAGAGGAGCTCAAGGAATTTGGACGCATTTATATGTACCGATTCAAGCCTTCGTACGACATGCATGCTCGCGGGATTGAAGAATACCCGTGCAAGACGCCTCAAGCGGCGGCCATCATGTTGATGATCCAAAACAACCTGGATCCAGCGGTAGCACAACACCCGGAAGAGCTGATCACCTACGGCGGTAATGGGGCGGTGTTCCAGAATTGGGCACAATACCTCTTGACGATGAAATACCTCAGCGAAATGACTGAGGAGCAGACCCTACACATGTACAGTGGCCACCCGATGGGCCTCTTCCCTTCTTCCAAAGAAGCACCGCGTGTGGTGGTGACCAACGGAATGATGATTCCGAATTACAGCCAGCCGGACGACTGGGAAAAATTCAATGCCCTAGGCGTTACCCAATACGGTCAAATGACGGCCGGTTCCTACATGTACATTGGTCCACAAGGGATCGTGCACGGAACAACCATCACCGTATTGAATGCGGCACGCATGAAATCTAGCGGCGGTCCGGAAGGAAAACTATTTGTCACTGCAGGATTGGGCGGTATGTCAGGAGCACAGCCAAAGGCAGGAAACATTGCTGGGGTGGTGAGCATCACCGCAGAAATCAACCCAAAGGCAGCCTACAAGCGTCACGAGCAGGGCTGGGTGGACGAGATTACCACCAGCACCGATGAGGCCATCGACATGGCCCTAGAATTCCAGGCAGAAAAACGCGCACGAAGCATCGCTTACATAGGAAACATCGTGGACCTCTGGGAGCGCATGGTGGAGCGCAATGTGCACGTCGACCTGGGTTCTGACCAGACCTCCCTGCACAACCCTTGGGCGGGAGGATATTACCCTCAGGGAATGAGCTATGAGGAGTCGAACGAGATGATGGCTAATCATCCTGAAGAGTTCAAAGTACGTATCCAAGCGACCTTGAAGCGTCACGTTAAGGCGGTCAATGCGCTTGTAGAAAACGGCATGTACTTCTTCGATTACGGCAATGCATTCTTATTGGAAAGCTCTCGCGCCGGTGCAGAAATCATGGCCGCAGACGGCGAGCACTTCCGCTACCCGTCTTATGTGCAAGACATCATGGGACCCATGTGTTTCGACTACGGTTTTGGTCCGTTCCGCTGGGTATGTGCCAGTGGCGATGGGGCCGATTTAGATAAGACCGATGCCATCGCCCAAGAAATCCTCGAAGGACTCATGGCCAAGGCGCCGGAAGAAATTCGCCAGCAGATGGACGACAATATTCGTTGGATCAAAGGCGCCAAAGAAAATAAACTGGTCGTAGGGTCTCAGGCGCGCATCTTGTATGCCGATAGCGAAGGTCGCATTGAAATCGCACGCGCGTTCAATAAAGCCATTGCCGCAGGAGAGATTGGTCCTGTAGTATTGGGCCGTGACCACCACGATGTCAGTGGTACAGACAGTCCGTACCGCGAGACCTCGAACATCTACGACGGTTCTAGCTTCACCGCAGATATGGCCATCCAGAACGTCATTGGAGATAGTTTCCGCGGCGCTACCTGGGTGAGTATTCACAACGGCGGCGGCGTTGGATGGGGCGAAGTCATCAACGGCGGATTCGGCATGTTGCTCGACGGCTCTGCGGAAGCAGAGCGCAAACTCGAAAACATGTTGCTCTACGATGTAAACAATGGTATTGCAAGAAGGTCGTGGGCTAGAAATAAAGAAGCTATATTCGCCATCGAGCGCGAGATGGAGCGTACCCCGAATTTGAAGGTGACCGTGCCGAAGCTCGTAGACGATAACGTATTGAACAACCTAGATTTTTAAGATGAAAAAGTTCTTTTTGGCCGCTGTTGGCCTAAGCATGATGGCGAGCTGTTCACAGCCTGCCGCAGTAGAAAATACAGATAGCGGCATTCGCCTTGCCTATGTACGTATCGACTCTTTGCAGAGTCAATATGAGTACTTTGAGGAATTGGCCCTTGAGCTTATTGAGGAAGAAAAGGTGCTCGTTGAAGATCTTCAGCGTCGCCAGCAAACTTTGCAAGAGAACATTGCGCTTTACCAGCAAGAGGCGCCAAAGATGAGTGCTCGTCAACGCGAAGCCAATGAAGCAGATCTTATGCGTGTGCAACAGCAATACCTTCAAGTAGAGCAGGCAGCACAAGCACAATTGGTAAAAAAGCAGCAAGATTTGACCAAGATGATGCGTGAGGACATGGATAAAGCCATCGCCGTATTGAAAGATGAACTCAATCTTGATTTTATCCTGCTCTACGAAGAGGGCGGACAGATCATCTACGCCAATACCGATTTCGATATTACTGAGCGTATGGTGAACATGCTCAACGAGAGCCGCGAAACACCTAGTGAAGAGGAAGCTACTGCAGCTTCAGAAGAAGCAGCGGACAGCACGAGCGCGGAATAAAATTTTTGATTCCAAACAAAAAAGCCCGGGCACATGCCCGGGCTTTTTTTGTGTAAGAATGTTTTACAGATAGTAACGGAAGCCAAACGCTCCACCAACGCTGTACGGCACCTCGCTAAGACCAACGTCTAATTTGTTGATCGGCAAAGCAGCCAATCTAAACTCACCACGAACGGTGAACACTAGATTGCTGGCAATGGTAAACTCGCTACCCAATGCAAAACCGATGGTTCCGTTAAAGCCCTTGTGATTTTTAATGTCTGTACCACGTTGGTACATGGTTCCCAGTGCACCTACCACCGCATCTTGAGAGTACGAAGGCACTCCTTCACCGATCCAATTGCGGTCGATCTTTTGATAAAACGTAAGGTCGTAAGAAGGCACCACTTGTAGGGCCCAAGCATCGGTCATCTGTGTATGGAAAATCACCTGTATAGGCACTGTGATGGCTTGAATGTCCGTGCGTGCGTCAAATACACCAATGGTATCCTGAACGACCGCATTTTGATCAAAGACCGCATAGTCGTTGGTGATGTAACCGGTTTGTTCGGTCATGAATCCAATGCCCAAATGAAAGATGCTGCGCAACTCGTAGTAAGACATAATTCCGTAGCGCTGTCCCAAGATTCCCGAGGCACCTTCACTATTCAATGCATAGATCTCCTCCCCGTCCATTTGCGGCTCGTACAGCGCAAGGCGACGAGAAGCAAATGCAGGTGCATAGGTTGCTGCAAAAGAGAAGCGTGTATCACTTACGTCGCTGTCCGTGAAATATTCAATAGGTTCTTCAGTTTGACCGAAGGCCAATGCGCTACAGCCGAGCGCGAGAATGCTTAATAATTTCTTCATCATGCAAAATGATTTGGCCAATCGGCCAATACTTTATCAATTCCTTCTGGGTTTTTACCGCCCGCTGTTGCGAACGCTGGTTGGCCACCGCCACCGCCTTGGATGTGCTGTGCCAATGCGCGAACAGCGTTACCTGCGTGCCAGCCCTTATCGGCAACAAGGTCGTCGCTAACCCCAATGCTTAGCGTAACTTTTCCGCCCGCTACATTGCCCAAAATTACTAATGTATTTGGGGTCGATTTTAGTTTGAACACAAGGTCCTTAACACTTCCAGCGTCTAATGCCGTGCGAGAAACAATGGCGCGAGCACCTGCATGGTCCACCGCACTGTTTTCTAAATCTTTCACCGCATGCATCGCTTTTTCTTTGCGCAATGCTTCAATCTCCTTCTGTGCAGCTGCTTCTTTGTCTTTCAACTGTTGCAATGCACCGGCAAAATCTTGCGGGTTTTTCAATATATCTGAAGCCGCACGCAACTTCGCTAATTCCGCGTTCACATAGTCCAGTGCACCTTTTCCCGTTACAGCTTCCACACGGCGTACACCGGCAGCCACTGCGCCTTCAGAGATGAATTTGAACAAGCCTATCGAGCCTGTGGCTGGCACGTGGATTCCTCCACACAGTTCCACGGAGGTGCCAAATTTGATCGCACGAACCGTATCGCCATATTTCTCACCAAAGAGGGCCATAGCACCCATGTTTTTCGCCTCAGCAATAGGAATATTGCGGTATTCCTCCAACGCATAGTTGGCTTGAATGCGCTCGTTCACCTTTGCTTCAATGGTGGCCAATTCCTCAGCGCTAACCTTCTGGAAGTGCGAGAAGTCAAAACGTAAATAATCCGGACGTACCAAAGAGCCTTTCTGCTCCACATGCTCGCCCAACACCTCACGCAGCACCTCGTGCATCAAGTGTGTCGCACTGTGGTTTTTTGCCGTTTCATTGCGGTCCGAAGTATTCACTTGTGCCTGCCACGTACCGCCAAGATCTTCAGGTAAAGTATCCGTGAAATGAACGATGATACCGTTCTCTTTCTTGGTATTGGTAATGGCTATGGTGCGCTCGCCTTGCGTTAAGGTTCCTGTATCTCCTACTTGACCTCCACCTTCTGCGTAGAACGGGGTCATTGAAAGGACCAATTGGTAGAACTCTTTTTTCTTCGCACTCACTTTGCGGTAGCGTGTGATACGCACATCTGCCTCGGTGTAGTCGTACCCAATAAATTCTTCTTTATCGTCTTCTTCAAGCTCCACCCAGTCGTCTGTGCTCAATTTTGTAGCTGCACGAGAGCGCTCTTTCTGCGCTGTCATCTCTTCTGTGAAACCTGCCATATCCACGGTACGGTCGTTCTCACGCATGAT
>WTIZ01000026.1:0-34673 GCA_011525035.1 Cryomorphaceae bacterium
CAACGGACACGGTATGTCCAACATTGCCTACCAACCCTGATGTAACATTCAGTGTTGATATGAATGGCGTCACGTCTTCATTCACCAATGTTTATGTTAGTGGTTCTTTAAACGGTTGGAGTGGTAATGCCAATCAGTTGACCGATCCAGACGGTGACGGTGTATACGAAGGCGATATCAACCTTGCTGCTGGTAACTACGAGTTCAAGTTTACATACGACAACTGGACGGGTCAGGAAAACCTCGATCCTGCAACAGCAGATTCAGTATGTACGCTGACCACAGGTATTTACACGAACCGTTACATCACAATTGGTTCTTCTGATACTACTTTACCGACCTACTGTTGGGAAGAATGTACTGCTTGTCAGTCGACGTACACGCCAACAGCATGTGGCGATTTGTTCTTCTCTGAGTACGCAGAAGGTTCTTCGAACAACAAATACATTGAGATTTACAACCCAACAGCGAACCCTGTTTCGTTGAGTGGTTACACGGTTTATGCTAGTGGTAATGGTGGTTCTTGGACCAACTCATTTACATCAAACGCAACGATTGCATCGGGTGATGTGTACATGATTGCCAACAGCTCATTGAGCAGCACAGTAATCGGTAACGCAGATACAACATTATCTTACCCTTCTATCGTTCACTTCAACGGTGATGACGCCTTGATTTTGATGAACGGTAATGATACTATTGACGTATTGGGGGTTCCTGGTGTAGATCCAGGTTCAAGCTGGACGGTAGGAACAGGTTCTACAGCGAACCATACCCTAGTTCGTAAGGCTACAGTTGATATGGGTTCTACAGACTGGACTACTGGTGCAGGTGAGTGGGATGTATATGCAAGTAACACTTGGACCTACTCAGGTGCACATTCAAGCAACTGTGTGGTTACTCCAAACGACGTAACCTTCCAGGTGGACATGAACAACGTGACTTCGTCGTTTACGAACGTTTACGTGAGTGGTACAGTGAACAACTGGAGCGGTAACTCGAACCAATTGACAGATCCAGACGGCGACGGTGTATACACAGGAACGCTTTCGTTGATGCCTGGTTCTTATGAGTACAAGTTTACTTACGATAACTGGGTTGGTCAGGAGTCACTAGACCCAACTCTGGACAGTGCGTGTACATTGACCACAGGTATTTACACCAACCGTTACGCGACGTTCGGCAATGCTGATACAACGCTTCCAGTGGTATGTTGGGAATCTTGTGCCTCATGTCCAGTACAAACAGACTTTGCAGTAACCTTCATGGTGAATACTGCCAATATCACTGTCGGTACTAACGGTCTCTACCTTGGTGGTGGCGTTATTGGTGGTGCAAATGCTGTACAGCTGAGTGACCCAGACGGTGATGGAATTTACGTAGGTACGGATACATTGAACGGTTCGAACGGAGGTAACTTCATCTTCTTGAATAGCCCAGCGAATGCTTGGGATTGGAACACGAAAGAAAACCTAACCGGTTTGTCTTGTGCGGATCCAAACAACTACAACGACCGTATTCTACCGACGTTTACTCAGGATACGACATTGATGTTCTGTTTCGGAACGTGTTCTACCGATACATCTTGTACGGTAACAACGACGAATCCAGATGTAACCTTTAGAGTAGACATGAGTAACGTAAGTGCTTCGTTTACGAACGTATACGTAAGTGGTACGTTGAACGGTTGGAGTGGTAACTCGAACCAATTGACCGATCCAGACGGTGACGGTGTATACGAAGGCGATATCAACCTTGCAGCTGGTAACTACGAGTTCAAGTTTACCTACGACAACTGGACAGGTCAGGAAAACCTTGATCCTGCAACAGCAGATTCAGTATGTACGCTGACCACGGGTATTTACACGAACCGTTACATCACAATCGGTTCTTCAGATACAACACTTCCAGTATACTGTTGGGAAGAGTGTGTTTCTTGTGCGCCTGCAGCAACAGGATGTGACGAGTTGTTCTTCTCTGAGTACTCAGAAGGTTCATCAAACCACAAATACTTTGAAATCTACAACCCTACAGCGAGCGCAGTTTCGTTGAGTGGTTATACAGTTTACTTGAGTGGTAACGGTGGTTCGTTCACGAACACATTCACCACATCTGCATCAATTGCATCAGGTGATGTGTATGTAATTTCAACGAACCAAGCGAACTCTGCGATTCTTGCAGAAGCAGATACGGCAATGGGCTTCCCATCGGTGGCACACTTCAACGGTGATGATGCCTTGATCCTTGTAAACGGTACGGATACCATCGATGTTATCGGTGTTCCAGGTGTTGATCCAGGTTCAAGCTGGACAGTTGATACAGGTTCTACGAAAGACCATACATTGATTCGTAAGTCTTCAGTTAGTGCTGGTCAAACAGATTGGACAGTAGGTGCGACAGAATGGAACGTACACCCACAAAACACTTGGTCGTTTGTAGGTGCTCATACATCGAACTGTATTTACACACCACCTGCACCATCGTTCCCAGATGTTGTTGCAATCAATACATTCAATAGCATGGATGCCAACGGCGTTGCAGATTCTATTGGTGCAATGAAGTGGGTAAAAGTTATCGTGACTTCTATTGACTTTGACGGTAATGCAGGGTACTCGTTCTACGCAGAAGATGCTACAGACGGTATCAACATTTGGAACTTTGCAGACAAGAGCGGTTACACCATGCCGATGATGGGCGATAGCTTGTACATCCACGGTGAGGTTGCTCAGTTTAGAGGTCTGACAGAATTGGAACCAGATTCAATTTACTTGGTGAACCAAAACAATACGCTTCCTGCAGCTTCAGTAGAAACTGCTTTGGACGAGACTACGGAAAGTGAGTTGATCCAATTGATCGGTATGTCGGTAGTTGATCCTACGCAGTGGCCAGCTTCTGGTTCTTCTGCGAACGTGGATATTACGAATGGTACAGATACGATGACTATGCGTATTGATAGCGACACAGACATTGACGGTTCAACAGCACCAGCGGGTATGTTTGACGTTACTGGTCTAGGTTCTCAATACGATTTCTCTTCGCCATACGATGAAGGTTACCAAATCTTCCCACGTATGTTGACAGACATCTTCGAATACCCAACGATTCCAACATATACTATTAGTGATGTAACGGGTATTGATGCTGACGGCGTTGCAGATAGCTTGGGTGTATTGTGTAAGGTAGTAGGTACTGTAATGGGTGTAGACCTTCAAGGTTCGGCAACTGCTATCCAGTTCACCATCCATGATGGTACAGACGGTATCGGTGTATACTCATCAGCGCCAGCTGCACAGTCGTACACGGTAATGGAAGGCGATCAAGTTCGTTTGATTGGTTCTATTGGTCAGTTCAACGGTTTGACGCAGATGTATCCTGATAGTATCGCGTTTATTTCATCGAACAACACGCTACCAACTCCAACAGTAGTAACGCAGTTGGGTGAGAATACAGAAAGTGAGCTTGTGACCTTTACAAGTGCAACACTTGTTGATCCGTCTCAATGGACAGGTTCAGGTTCAGGTTTCAACGTAGACATCACGAATGGTACGGATACTATTGCGATGCGTATCGACAATGATGTAGATCTATATTCTCAAGCTGCGCCAACAGGTGCGTTTGATGTAACGGGTATCGGTGGTCAGTACGACTTCTCTTCTCCACATACATCAGGTTACCAGTTGTTGCCGCGCTACCAAGCGGATATCGTTCCTGCAGCAGCAGTATACGTTCCTAAGATCGTAGTAAGTGAGATCATGCCAGGTTCAAATGCTTCTTCTTGGAATGCAGACTGGTTCGAAATCTACAACTACGGCGATACTGCAGTTGATCTAGCAGGTATGTCTTGGGACGATGAAAGTGGTATCTCAGGTACGTCGACATTCCCATCGGTTACAGTTGCTCCAGGTGAAGCAGTTGTTGTTTGGGACGACGTAGCAGCGAATGAGGACAGCTTACTAGTAAGCTGGAAATTATACCCAGGTTCAGTTCAAGTAATCTCTACAGATGAGCTTACAGGTTCGTTCCCATCATTGAGCCAGAACGGCGATGGAGTATACCTATTCGATGCAGCAGGTATTGAGTTGACGAAGAGTGAGTACATCTCAGGTACTGCTGGGTACTCGATCGAGTTTGATACTACCGGTGCTTCACTAGGTGATGCAGTTGACGGTGTGAACGGTGCGTACACTTCATTGAATGGAGATGTAGGTTCACCAGGTAACCTAACGCCTAATACAGGTGCAGGTGAGTTCACATTGAACGGACGCATTTACCCGAACCCGAACACAGGTCAGTTTAATATTGAAATGGACCGTACAGACAACTACACTGTTGAGGTGATGGATGTTCGTGGTGCAGTTCTTTCAAGAATGACTGTAGAAGGAAACACTATCTCTGTAGATGTGAATGTGAGTGCAGGTATGTACTTGGTTCGCGTAAGCTCTGCAAGAGGTACAGTAACTCAGCGTGTACAGGTGCTCTAAGCCCTGTAGCTGAGAAGCGGATATGAAAAACCCGCGGCCCATAGGGTCGCGGGTTTTTTTGTACTCTAAATTCACAGGAGGAATTTTTTTGATACCCACAGGTTTTGTAGATTTCTTCTTCAACCGTTGAACTCATGAAGAAATTCTCTTTAATCTGTGTTTTTTTGGTGTTCAGTGGAGTGCTAAAATCTCAAAACCTTGTTGGCCCTGGTAACTCTGTGGATTTTGATGGGGTAAATGATGCCATAGATTTAGGAACCTCTTTTAATCAGCTGACTTTTCCAGTCACTATAATGATGTGGGTTCGACCAGCACAGCGTTCTGGTTCGACAGGCGTCATGTTTAACTCAAATACACTTAGTAGTTATACGAACTACCATGGTATAAATATGTCATCGCGCTCAGATAGATTATCGATCGCGTATGGGAACGGGGCTCCTGGTTGGAGTTCTTCAGGTCGACGAGGCTATGCCTATGTAACTACTGGTTTCGATACGGATTGGATTCATGTGACTGGTGTGATTGTAAACGCTAATTCAATGAAGCTCTATGTGAATGGTATCGAAGTGGTGGGCTCCTATACCGGTACACCGAATTCGGTGATTAGCAGGCCCACAACTGGACGGTCTTACGTGGGCTACATGAAAAAGGCATCTGGTCATTACTTTGATGGTGAAATAGATGAGTTTCGAGTTTGGAACCGGGTATTGTCTGCGGCCGAAATCAGAGAGAATATGTGTACCAAAGTCGACCTTACATCAACAGGATTGACTATCGCCATAGATTTTAATGACGCATTGAACTCCTCTACCATAACCGAGCTTGTATCCGGAAGTTCCTTTAATAAAACGGGAGGTGCTAGTGCCTTACAATCTTCAGCTCCTGTTGGAGATGAGAGTGTATTTGATGTCGGGTCTTACTCAAACTCAACGGTTGATTTGAACATAGGTACTGATAGTGTAAGGGTCACGGGCTTGACGAATGTCGCAAAAGGGGTACAGTTTTACCGCATCGATGGCGATACAATACCATCGTCAATAGCTTGCGTGGACTCGGCGGTATTAGGGGTGTATTTGATGCAAACGGATCTTGTAAATCAATCGAACTTTACACTTTCTAACGCTGTAGCTGGATCCTTAAGTTTCAACCGAACAGGGGCAGATGAAAGTTGGACGGCAAGTACAAACTCTAGTTTCACCTGGCGTAAGGAGTTTATTCGAGATATGTTGTTTCAACCCGTTACTGCAGTCGATATTCCAGATACAGTCCTGTGTATTGGTGATGACTTGGTAATTACGCTTCCATCGAATTGGCCAGTAGTTTCTTGGAGCGATTCTACGCAAGGATTCAGTAATTACTTCGATGCACCTGGAACATTTTGGTATACGGCATCAGATCAATGCTATTCTGTGGGAGATACCTTCTCAATTTCTATGATAGACTGTGATACTATTAGCACGGCCGATCCTGTTGATCAAATGGACGAAGATGATGCGGATGGTATCGCAGTGAATCCTGTTGAGGAAGAAGATGAACCGCCTGTGGATACAGTAGTTGTTGAACTAAAGCCTATCTATATTCCGACAGCCTTTAGTCCTAATAATGACGATGTAAATGATCTATACAAAATCGTCGGTCTTGAGGACTACACATTTGATTTATTCATCTTCAACCGATGGGGTGTCCCAGTCTATTCATCATCGGTTTCTGATAATCATTGGGACGGGACTTACCGAGGTGATAATGTTCCTGAAGGTACCTATATGCTTCGACTCAATGTTAGAGATGAAGATGGTCAATTCAGAACCTTTACCCGTTCTTTAAACCTCTTTAGGTAGGAGTAGATTAATTCTCGGTAGACTTCGAGCTGATGATGCTCTTTTCAGGATATACGAAGTTGTATTCCGGGCCTTTCAGCATGCGTGGTTCAAACTCCAAATCCAGATAATTACAGATGGTTTTAAGTGTCCCTTCTGGGTCGCCAACAAGCTCTTTAAACGTGATGTTTAATGCACGATCGGTCACCTTGTTGATTTCATTAATGACCAGGTCGTATTCACGGCTCGCTTGCTTCTCGCTCATTTCAGTGCGCTTCACGATGGAAGAAACCACTTCCTCCTTCTTGCGAACGATGGTGATGATTTTGGCATCGCGATCGATGTAATCTTGTAAGGTTAGACGGCCGGTTGGGAATGGACGCAATTTGTGCGGTTTTGGTTCCCGGCCGAAATTCAGATTAACTATGCGGTTAATGAGGTGGCCAAAACGTGAGGCACGTTGGTTCATGCGAATTTGACGGTACGCCAAAAGCTTGTTGCCGTTGTAACGTTTACCAATCAGTCGGAACGTGTCCTTGGTAACACTCTCAAAGAGCATGTTGATCTCTGAATGGCCTCCAAGCATGGCCGCAAGCAGGGTAGTACCGCTGCGCTGACAGCCTAAAAGAAGAAGAGGTTGTGACTGATGGTTTTCCATTATCCGAAGATGTTGAAGTTCTTTTTAACCCAATTGGCCCCTACGTAGGAGGTCACAAAGTAAAGGACTGTTTTTAAATCTAAAGGTGCCTTGCGCAAGAATTGACGTGCTTGCTTCATATCACCGATGAGGTAGAAGTAGCGTGCCCTGGAACCGTGCAGACGCCGGGTGGCCAATTTATAAAGCGCTGGGTAGCGGTCTTTATACTGTGCAGCAAAAGACATGCTGTAGTTGAAATCTATTTCTCTGTAGCGCGGATTCAGGCTGAGGTTGGACCCTTCTACGATACGGATGTATAGGCTTTCTGCAATTTCTGCAGAGTGCTGTCCTTCAAAGAGGCGAACGACCCAATCGAAATCGACCATACCGTGCTCTTCTTCAAAAAGTATGTGCTTTAAAGAACTTTGGTAAACGATGGCACCGAGGTAGGTGTTTTGCCCCTGCTTGGATTTAGACAACTTGCTGGCAAAGGTGGCATTGGCGGGGAAGTGTTTGATGGGCTCTTCCGGGAATCTAATGCGTACGGTCTCGGTTCCTTTTTGTTGGTCAATCAATGTATAGCCGCTCGTTAAGATAGGGGCCGCGTCGAGGTGAGGCAGCAGCTTTTCCAACTTGAACGGTTCCCAAAGGTCGTCGTGGTCTGCTATGCATATCCAATCGCCAGTGCACGCTTTAAGACCGATGT
Source organism: Cryomorphaceae bacterium (assembly GCA_011525035.1). Classification (GTDB taxonomy): domain Bacteria; phylum Bacteroidota; class Bacteroidia; order Flavobacteriales; family Schleiferiaceae; genus UBA10364. The sequence goes on from WTIZ01000026.1 coordinate 7,642, forward strand.
TGCGCCCTGTGTTGGGGCCTCCGGTATTTGCTTTGGTCTGTAGGACTTGGATGTCTTTGTAGGAAGCTAAAACTTCGAGGGTGTTGTCTGTGCTGTGGTCGTCTACGACGAATACTTCCAGTTCAAAATTGACCCCGCGTCCCTCTTGGTTCAAGATGGAGTCCAAGGCAGCGCCAATGGTGGCACTTCCGTTGTAGGTGGTCATGATAACAGAGAAGCGAATCATTAGGCACGAACCTTTAATTCCTCGACAAGTGCAAGTACAGCATCGTACTCTTTCTGATGCGTTGTAATGCACTGGTCCAATTCATCTTTCTCCTCCTGGGTCAACGTTTTCTTCCACTTTTCTAAGGAGTTTCCCTTCGTCGTGGTGTTGATGTTGGCCATTTTGGTTCGGGCAATCTTTGCAGTCTCCGCAGCATGCTTTTCGTGTGTGCCAATGAAGTTGAAGATTTTCTTCATCAGCGCTTCTTGATCGGCAATGAGGTCTTCGTATTGGACGACCATTACCTTTTCAGGTCCAAGTCTTTTAGCCGTTTCTAAGCCAATTTTATTCAATCGTATCCACATCTCGGGAATGAGTCCGAAGGTGGGTGGGTAGCTGGTTGGACCCAATACCGTTTCTGGGGTTTCATCAACGAGCGACCAACAGTCTTTGTGATCTTCCGGAAGGAAAGCGACCTTGCCTTTCTTGGTACGGTAGAAGTTGAAATGGACCTTCATCGAGGCGCTGTGCCCGCGAATGTCACGGATGATGTACACAAACTTACTCGTGGGGAAGAGCTCGAGTACATATTCCATCTTGTTGATCAAGTGTGGGCTCTTATTGACGGGGATGATGTTCTCCCAGTCGTGAAAGACGCGGCCAAATTCCTTGTTGTATTTGTTTGCTGCACGCATCAGGTGGCGCTTGAGTCCTTTACTTTCTTGGATGAAGTTGAAGAAGTAATTGCTCATCTGATAGGCGTACTGTCCCGAGGCGTCTTCTGCGGTCTTATGGACGCATTTAGCGCCTATTTGTGCCCCGCCGATATGGTTCCAAACCTTGTCGAGCTCGTCGCCTACCTTGAGCAGCTGAGGGTGACTAACCACCTTGCTCACCAAGAAGGTGGTGCCGCTTCGCATGACCCCAGTAATGAAAAGGGGTGGTTCAACCTCGCGCGACGGCGGCTGAGGATGCGTTTTAAGTGCTTTGCGAAGAAATTTAGGTAATCTGATCATCGTTTACTTTCCGAGCTTCTTCAGTCGGTTGATCACCTTAGTCACTTTGCTCTTCTTATTGGTGAAAGTATCGTTCTCCGCATCTGGACGTTGAGCCCACAGGGTGCGATGGTCCTCTTGGCTGTGTGCAAACTCATCGGCTGGACGGCCGTTGCTGTAGTAGTATAGTGCGAGGGATTTGCGACTCATGCCCTCTGGACATTGCAGTGGGTCTGGATGGCCGTGGTAGCTCTTGTCTGTGGTAGAGAAGATGGCCATGCGGTTAAACAATGGAAGGATCTTCGCGCCACATTCGCTCATGTCTGTTTTCCACAGTTCGAAGTGCCCGCCGTAGCTTTCGTCCCAATCTTTATTGAGGTAGACCAAGACGTTAATGCGACGGTCCAAGCCTAGCGTTTTGTGCTTGTTGAAATCCACATGGATTTTAAGGAACCCACCCGGCTTTATCTCGTGCTGTCCGGCGCCATGGAAGTACGGGTCATTGACCAAGGTTTCTTCGATACCTGTGAGTTCTTGCAAGAAATTCAGAAACGGCTCTGAGTTCAAATAATGCATGAACGCTTTTGTCTTTTCGCCGAAGAAGCGCTCGCCTTTGGAACCAAACTTCACTTGAACATCATCGGCGTAGTTGGTCGTATCCTTTTTACTGAGATCAGGGAATTCTGCGAGAATTTCGTTGAGTTTCTCTTCGTCGAAGACGTTGTCGAAATAAATCGAAGGGAAGGGTTCGGCGTTTTTGTACGCGTCCTTGAATTTTGCTGCAACTGCTTGCAGGTCTCTGTATTCTTCGCTTAAAAATGCACTCATGCTAATCTCTCTTAGAAGGCTAAGATACTAAACCTACCCTAAGGGTAGGGTGGGCTAATTCTGCACTGTGGCGATGATGAATTTGCGGTTCACTGCAAGCACTGCTAAAACAAAAACTCCGCGAATTACAGCACCTAAGAAACCTTCGACCGGGAGGTACATCGTGGCGCCGAATACAAGAGCGCCAACCACAATGATTTTCACGTAGGTTGCACTGAAGGGGAGCATGCCCGATTTGCGGTAGATGAGCACCGCCTTCATCGCATTGAACAAGAACATGGAAATGACACCGCTGTAAGCGACCCCAACAATGCCGTAGGTTGGGATGAAGTAGAGGTTCAGGGCTATAACCAGTGTGATAAGTATGGTTGAGAAGTAAAAGTTGAACCTGAAGTAGGGGCTGTTTCCGATGATTTCTCCGTTTGAGCCGAAGGAGGAATCGATGAATCGGGCCAAAAGCACCCAACCGACTACTGGGATGGCAGCATTAAATCGTTCGCTGTTGGGGATGAGTGAGAAAATCCAGTCGATGTTGGATAGAATCATGATGACCATCAAGACGTTCACAAGTACCTGTATGGTGGCTGTTTTCTTGTACAATTTTGACAACATGGTGGTGTTGTTCGTATTCCAGGCTTTCGCAAACTGGGGTGCGAGCATTTGGTTGATGGGTCGTTTAATACCGTCAATGACGGACCCCATGAAAAAGGCAATTCCGTATATACCCACGCTGCTGTAGTCGGTAAGCAAGGATAGCATTTGTATATCGATGGTTGAGAGTCCGAAGGTAACAACGGTGGTCATCACGCTGTAGCGCATGAAAGTGCGCACCACTGCAGGGAAGGCGGTAAAGGTGTTCTTTAAATGGAATTGGACCCCGACTCTCTTCCAAGCATAATAGAGCCCTCCGAAACCGAGTGCTAAGGTGCCCATGCCGAAGAATAGCATCCAATGGATGAATCCAAAGCTGGACCATAAGACAATCAATCCGCCCACGAGCATTACGCTGCGTAGTCCAATATTTTTGAGGAAAAGAGGTACCGCGATGCGCTTGGTCGTGGCACTCACGCTCGTTGCACTCAGCAGCGCCATGTTCCCTGCTACCGTGAATCCAAGCACGGGCAATAACCACGTATAGGTTTCCAAATGAAAAATGGGTGCAAGCAGCGGTCCACAAAGTGCCATTAATGCTCCAGACCCGAGTATAAGAGCTGTGTTTTTGCTAAAAATGGTTTGCTTGAAATGGTCCCCTACGCTTTCGTCTGCGTGAAATTTGGTGTACGCGCGGTGGTTGCCGAAAAGAAGAATATTGGCCAGTAATATGGTGGTTCGCTCAATCCATCGGTACACGCCTAATTCGCCCGTACTGAAGAGTTTGGGCAAAAGCCAGATGTTCAGGATTACACCGATGCCAATCCCCAGCAGGTTGATCAGTGCTCCTTTCGATATCTGTCGTTTTTGCGTGTCCATCTCCTTGGCGGTGAAGTTAGGCCAATTTTGCTCGCCTAGTTAACGAGGTAATCACTACTTATCTTATCAAATGCGGCCAATTCTGATTCGATCCAATCCTCTTCCTTGCCTAGGTGTTTCGCCATGACCGTTGCCACTTCGGGTGCAATTCGGCGCGCTTCCTTCGCATCGAATAGTAATGCGCGGTGCCTGCGCGACAGCATATCTTCCAAGGTCATGGCCATTTCCTTGCGCACTGCCCACCGAATCATGGCTGGATAGAGTTCGAACTTATCGCTCAGACTCTGTTCTTCGTGGCGCTTGATGCGCTTGCGTATTTTCTTTCTCACGCTGCCATAGACGTGCAGTGGATCCGACCAATCGGCATTGGTTTCAAAACCATGAATAGGCAAGTTTTCCGTTTGACATTTTCGAGGAGGCAAGGCACCCACAATAATGGCATTGTCGATGGCATCTTCACCCATCTTTCTGTAGGTGGTCCACTTACCACCAAGCACAGAAATGAGTCCGGTAGGACTTACTAAAACCTTATGGTGCCTGCTGACCTCTTTAGTGCTGCCTTCTTCGCCTCCAGCTGCCAATGGGCGTAATCCAGCGAAGGTGCTAAGAATATCCTTTTTGGTAGGCTTCTTTGCCATATAATGTCCGGCATTTTCTAAGATAAAGTCGATCTCTTCCTCTGTGGCTACAGGGTCATTGCTGCGCTCTTTCAGCGGGGTGTCCGTAGTGCCGACCACAACCACATCGTGCCACGGTACTGCGAAGAGTACGCGACCGTCGGTAGTATGGGGAACCATGATGGCTTCCTCACCGGGTAGGAAACTCTTGTCCAATACAATATGCACCCCTTGTGAAGGACGAATGGAAGCCTTGGCTTCGGGGTTATCCATTTGAAGGATATCGTCTGCAAAGACTCCAGTACAGTTGATGATGGCCTTGGCGCGCACCTCAAATCTGCTATTGCCAATGGTATCATGAGCGGTAACGCCAACCACATGGCCCTCTTCCTTTACCAAACCCGTGACTTTGCAGTAATTGGCCAAAGAGGCTCCGTTAGAATTGGCGGTACGTGCCAATGAAATCGCGAGTCGGGCATCGTCGAACTGTCCATCGTGATACAAGACGCCACCGCGCAGACCCTTGGTTTCAACATTTGGTATTTTATCCAGTACCTCGTCCTTTGAAATCATTTCGGAAGGTCCCAAGCCGAGGCGCCCTGCCATGAGGTCGTAAATCTTTAAGCCGATGCCGTAGAACGGGCTGTTCCACCAATCGTAAGAGGGGATGACGAATCCTAAATTTTTAACCAGATGCGGCGCATTTTGACAAAGCAAGCCGCGCTCCCTTAGGGCTTCGATCACTAAGCTGATATCGCCGTTTTGCAAGTAGCGCACGCCGCCGTGGGCCAGTTTGGTACTTTTTGATGAGGTTCCTTTGGCAAAATCGTCACCTTCTAAAAGGCCGACTTTATAACCGCGAGAGGCTGCATCGACCGCAGCACCCAAACCGGTAGCACCGCCGCCAATGATGAGGATATCAAATTCTTCCTCCTTGAGGTCAATGATTGATTCTGCTCTATTCATCTGCACCGGCCTCAATCCAGCCTTTGGTCGAGTTAATTCCCTTGTTCCACTGCTGACGCAAAAGAGTAAAGTCCCCATCCGCCGGACCAAATGTTTGGTCTATCTCGGCCAATTCTTTGAGCTCTTCCAATTCGGACCAAATACCCGTTCCAAGACCCGCTAAAAGTGCTGCTCCGAGTGCCGTGCTTTCTGTTTCCATCGGTCGAATCACCGGACATCCAAGCAAGTCACTTTGAATTTGCATCATGGTATCGTTGGCACTTGCGCCACCGTCCACTTTGATGGATTTTAGGTCTTCGCCCATATCCTTGGCCATTGCTTCTAGTACATCGGCAGTACTCAGCGCAATGGCTTCCAATGCAGCATAGGCAATGTGAGAGGTATTCGTCCCACGGGTGATGCCCATGATGGCGCCGCGCGCGTAGCTGTCCCAATGCGGTGCACCTAATCCTGTCAGGGCGGGGATGATGGTGATACCACCATTATTCCCTTCTTCAAGGGCCAATTCTTCAACGTCAGCACTTTGTTCTATGAAGCCCATGCCGTCGCGCAACCACTGCACCAAAGAACCAGCAACATATACCGATCCTTCAAGCGCATACGTAAGTTTTCCGTCCATTTGCCAAGCAACCGTACTCAACATCTTGTTCGTGCTTCGAACGATTTGATCGCCCGTATTTGACATGGCGAAACAACCGGTACCGTAGGTGTTTTTAGCTTCTCCAATGCTGAAACAGAGTTGGCCGAAAAGTGCAGCCTGCTGGTCGCCTGCAATACCTGAAATAGGCACTTCCGCGCCAAAGATTTCTTTGTCAGTAGTGGCTAAATGTCCACTGCTATCTACTACTTCGGGAAGCATGGCCATAGGCACCTCAAAGAGGTTGCAGAGTTCTTGGTCCCAGCCGCCATTGTTGATGTTGTAGAGCATGGTACGGCTGGCGTTGGACGCATCTGTGATGTGACTTGCTCCACCTGTTAATTTATAGATGAGCCAAGAATCTACGGTTCCAAAACAAAGCTCGCCTCGCGCTGCGCGCTCGGCCGCGCCTTCCACTTTGCGTAAAATCCAGCGGATCTTACTTGCAGAGAAATAGGCGTCTACAATCAGTCCGGTTTTTTCTGCGACCATGGCCACATTTTCGCTCGAGAGCGAGCTGCAGTAGTCCGAGGTGCGTCGATCTTGCCATACGATGGCATTGTAGATGGGTTCACCGGTTGCACGGTCCCAGATAATGGTGGTCTCGCGTTGGTTGGTGATGCCTATAGCGGAAATGCCGGTGGCTTTAATTTTCGCAGCTTTTAGTGCGGCGGTGATGGCTTTTTGTTGGGTGGCCCAGATTTCATTCGCATCGTGCTCGACCCAAGAGTTGTCCGGGAAGTGCTGGGTGAATTCGAATTGGCCTAAGCCGATCTTTTTTGTGTCTTTATCAAAAACGATGGCACGCGACGAAGTAGTACCAGCGTCAATAGCGAGGATATATGGAACCATAAAAGTGTTAGTGTTACTGCCTTAAATATATGGAGAATGGACGATGAAAAGGGGCTGTCACCCGATAAATCCTTATCTTGGCAAGGAACGTAACACACAACACTCATGAGCGCATTTTGGGCAGAATTTGTCGGAACTTTTCTATTGATTTTTATTGGGAACGGCGTCGTTGCCAACATGGTACTCAAAGACACGAAAGGGGGCGGAGATCCTGGTTCTTGGATCATGATAACCTCTGCTTGGGGCTTTGCAGTTTTCGTGGGTGTTGTTGTAGCTGGACCGTATAGTGGCGCACATTTAAATCCCGTTGTGACCTTGGCGTTGTGGTTGGATGGAGCGCTCGAAGGCGCTCAGGTTGGTGTGTATATGTTGGCTCAGCTTTTAGGGGCGGCTGCGGGTACCACGACAAACTACATCTTCCATAAAACGCATTACGACATCACCGAAGATGCAGCCTCTATCAGAGGTTCTTTCTGTACCTCCCCAGCGATCAAAAGCACGTGGAACAACTTCTTCAGTGAGCTTGCCGGTGCCTTCGTACTCATGTTTGTCATCTTCTACATCTCTGACGGCGCCTTTGAAATGGCCGGCGAAGAGGTGCCTGTAGGATTGGGTAGCGTAGGCGCACTGCCAGTGGCTATTCTTGTTTGGGTTATTGGTCTGGCATTAGGTGGAACCACGGGTTACGCCATCAATCCGGCACGTGATTTAGGCCCGCGTATTATGCACCAATTGCTGCCTATCAAAAACAAGATGGATTCGGGTTGGGACTATGCGTGGATTCCTGTGATCGCACCACTTTGCGGGAGCGCACTAGCTTATGCTGTAAAAGAGCTTTTATTGACAACAGTTTAGAATTCTGGGGTTAATTTGCACCCATGCAAGAACGCTTTCCAAATCTCATCATTGGTGGTGCCCCAAAGTGCGGGACCAGCAGCTTGTATTTTTGGTTGAGCGCGCATCCAGAGGTCTTTGGTTCTCCTAAGAAAGAAACCTTCTTCTTCGCGGATAAAGTGAACAGATTCAATGCTTCGGCGAATGTGCACGAGCATGAATTGGACGCGTATTTACAGTTTTTTAAGGACGCCGGTGATGCGAAGATTCGCTTTGAGGCTACGGCGCATTACTTGTACGAGGAGCAGGCATTGAAAGCGTTTTCGCAGGCTAAAAATCCGCCTAAGATGATCTTCTTGTTCCGCGAGCCTTCCAAGCAGATGTACAGCCATTACAAGATGGAGAAGTACCGCACCAAGCGCGTAGATATGCCGCTGAGCGAGTACATCAAGCTTCCGAAGATTGACATGTACGTGGATTATGCTACGTACGTGAAGAAGTGGTTAGATGCTATGCCAGAAGGTCATGTGCGTATCTGGGCCTTTGAAGATTTTATGTCACGCAAGGTGGAGGTGATGCAGGAAATAGCAGAATATTTGGGTGTTGACCCGTCCTTTTACACCGATTTTGATTTCGAGCACCGCAACGAGAGTGTGGCCATTCGCAGTGGCGCTTTGCACCAGTTGGGCCTTCGTCTACAGCCGCTCATCCCACATTTTATTCAAAAAATGTTGCTGCCGGTATACATGAAACTCAACAGTGGAGGCCGTGCGCCAGACAACGAGGCCGATGCGCCTGTAATCTCAGCTTTTAAGAGCGCTCATGCACAAGTGGGTGCTGATCTGAAAGCATTGTTTCCAGAGATTCGTCTTGAGAAGTGGGGGTAAGCCTGCCTTCCGTGGCCAATTTGGTATAGAAACCCCTTCGAACAATCCTCCCCTTTTTGCTTGTTGACTAAGTAACCCAAAGTCAATCAGCATGTTAGAACACCATAACCTATTCGTTGGAATCCTCTGCATCGCAGTTGGAATCTATGTTGCAGCTACCGGTCAGTCGACCGTGATTTTTGTTGTTTCCAGTACCCTTGGGCTGGCAAATCTTCACGTTTGGAACATTGTTGTGCGCAAACCAGCGCTGCGAAGAAAAGAGCAAGAATTGGAATAATATTTCCGACATTTAGGGCATGAAATTGAACAACAGATTCACCCTATTCCTTTTTGGTCTTCTCTTGACCATCGGTGCTACGGCACAACCTTTAACCTACTACCAAGACGCCTGGAATGAAGATGGCGACGACCTCCGTGAGGCGTTGTATGACATCATTCGAGTGCACACTAAACTACCGTATTCTTCCTCTTCTACAGATACATGGGATGTTTTAAAAGCTTCCGATGTCGACCCTTCGAACTCCTCGAATGTCCTTTTGGTTTACGCTGGTGTCTCAGTGAATGGTCCACAGGAATACAATAACGGCCAAGGCTGGAACCGCGAGCACGTATGGCCGCGTTCTTTGGGTGGGTTTGGAACGAGTGCCGGTGTGGGTACAGATGTCCACAACCTGAAGCCGGCGAGCATTACATTGAACTCCACACGTTCCAATCATGAGTACGACGAGCTTGGCACGGGAGGTAATGCCGTAAACTACAACGGCAATGCAACGGGAAATAGATTAAACGCAAGTGCTGGCATCTTTGAGCCGCGCGACGATATCAAGGGCGATCTAGCACGTATCATCATGTACATGGACCTTCGCTACGAGGGCCAGCAAGGCGAGCCAGATTTGGTGATGCGCGAAGCGTTGAACTCGGGCGGGAATACCTTTGCTGTAATGTCCACTCTTATAGATTGGCATTTCCAGGATACGGTAGACCAATTTGAATTGGACCGCAACGATGCCATTCACAACATGCAGGGCAACCGCAATCCATTTATCGATCATCCTGAGCTTGTACATTATGTCTATGGAGATTCTGTAGGTGTTGCTTGGAACCCATTCATGGACGTCATCATTATCGAATGTGGCTTTGGTGAACCGATAAAATATTATCCCAATCCTGCCGACACGGAATTGCACCTTGAAACCCCTTTTGCAGGGACTGCACACCTAACTTCAGTGGACGGGAAGCGTTTTGAGTTTGAGCATATTCTGGGCACCAATCGCATCGATGTTAGTCATTTGCCTTCTGGTCAATATACCCTAGGCTTCAGCGACGGTACCAAAGAGAAAGTACTGGTCGTTCACTAGCACAAGGCGTAAAAAATTGCATGAAAACAAACACCCCCGGCGCGGAGCGCCGGGGGTGTTTTTGTATAACCTATTTCTCTAATTCTAGCTCAACAGCTTGCGAACAATGCCGCTGATGACCTTGCCGTCCGCTTGGCCGGCCATGGCGCCGGTGGCTTGGCCCATGACTTTGCCCATGTCCGCCATGGACGAAGCACCCGTTGCAGCAATGATCTCCTTCACCTTAGCCTCAATGGCTTCTTCGCTGAGCATCTCTGGGAGGTAGCGCTCGATAATTTCGATTTGTGCCTCCTCCGGTTCAGCGAGATCCTCGCGACCCTGCTCGCGGAAAATCGTTGCGCTTTCGACGCGTTGCTTGCGCAGCTTGGTTAAGAGTTTTAGTTCATCAGCCTCTGTCATCTCTGTAGCTCCTGCTGCAGTTTTTTCATTTAGTAGGGCTGTTTTGATGGCACGGAGTGCTTCCAGGGCCACTTTATCTTTTGCCTTCATTGCGGTCTTCAGGTCCGCCATGATTTGTGCTTCTAACGCCATATTAATCTACGTTGTCGTGTAAGAATGAATTATTTGTTCTGAGGTTTCCTTCAGCATCAACGCCTATGTTCGAAGGTTGTTCGTCGGACTTGTGGTCCATATCTACATCCAAACCTTGACGCATGTATGCTGGAATGCGCTCCGCCTCATCAATCTGATGAGCACTCTTGAACTGGTATTGATAGCTCGATAAACGCGAGATACGTTCTTTCACCTTTTTTGGAAAATCTCCGGCATTGGCAGCTTTTACTGCTGAGATGGGGCGATCCATATCGTCAACGCCTGGCATCGGCTCTTCAACAGGCGCTTCAATCTGTTCTGCAGCTCGAACTTGGAACTGCATTGCGGGACCTTCTTCTGCTTCTTCAACCTCAATTTCAGGGCTGTTAAACTCTGGGGCAGGTACTTGGAAGCTGTTTTCAATGCTGTCCTGTTGTGCCTTCACTTTTAGTCCGGGCACCTCACTTAAGCTTAAGTCAAAAGCTTCGTAGGAAGTTTCCGTAGCGGCTGCTTCACGTTCTTGTGGTGCAGGTCGCTCGCTGGCTTCAATCTCTTCGAGGTTTAGTGCAAAACCGTCGCCTTCGATATCGTCTAGTGTAAAGGTTGAAGTGGCTATGGTTGGTGCTTGTTCTTCGAGGGCTTCCGGCATAGGTTCTTCGAATGCAGCATCCGTCGATTCTTGCTGTTCCACCATGCCTTGTGGGCGCTCCATAGGCGCTGGGGCAGGGGCTTCAAATTCGGCAGCTATCTCTGGTACGTTAACGGGTACCTCAGGCTCTTCCTCTACTTCGTCTACAATAACGAGTTCAATCTCTTCTTCTTCAGGTTCAATGGCCTGAGAAAACAGATCCCATGCAGCTACTTCAAGGCCCCCTTGCGGCTCTTCGGTTTCTTCCTCTTGTGCTTCTAAGACGGGTGTATCTTCTTCAACCTCGTCTTCTAGGGTATGGATTACAGGAACAGTATCCTCTGTTTCTGCTGCGATTTCTGGGATTTCCTCTTCCAAGGTGGTTTCCTCTTCTACTAGCTGTGGCTCATCGCTGGTATCTTCAGCAACGATCTCTTCTTCATCTAGCTCGTCTTCCATGTCCCATTCAAGGACATGAACCATGGGCTGCTCGTCCTCGAATTCTTGTCCTTGCAGACTAGATTCAAAGATGCTTTCGTCTTCTTCAGGGATCTGAGGGAAACCGGCCCTAGGGTCTTCTTCAAGTAAGGCTTCAGCCGATATTGATTCTTCTTCTTGTATTTCTTCTTCGGTAGTTTCGGCGATGGGGTCTTGCTGAGTCTCAGCGATGAACTCCGATGCTTCTTCAGCCGGGAGTTCCTCCTCCTTTTCCGCTCCGAAGTGTGGGGTTTCTTCCTCTTCGAAATCACCAAGGTCCATAAGGATGCGGTCCTCGGGTTCCTCCTGTTTCTCGGCAGCAGGCTCTTCAGGGGTTTCAAAAACCTTGTCCTGTGGTCGAGCTACAACAATTGGCTCTTCCTTCTTCTCGTCCAAGGTATGTACCACAACTTCCGGTACATCCGTAGGCAATACTTGCTTGCCTGTTGGGAACCCAGTAGCGATAATGGTACAGGTGATTTTACTTCCTTCTTCTTGTTGACCGCCAATACCCATGATAACGTTGGCATTGCCGCCAGCTTCGCGTTGTATGTGGTCCGTAATCTCACCTATTTCATCAATAGTGATCTCGTGCTTTCCTTCTCCAGAGGTGAGGAGCAATAGGATGTTTTTTGCACCCTTGATGTGGTTGTCGTTGAGAAGCGGTGAATCTAGTGCGGCGCTGATGGCAACTGCTGCACGGTCCTCGCCTTCAGCGGTGCCTGTACCAAATAGTGCTGAACCGCTATTTTCTAGTACGGTCTTCGCATCGCGTAAGTCAATGTTTTGTGTGTAGTGGTTGGTGATGACTTCGGCAATACCCTTTGCTGCTCCAGCCAATACTTCGTCGGCTTTGCTAAAGGCGTTGCGGAAACCAAGGTCACCGTAGACTTGGCGTAATTTATCATTGTTGATGACGATGAGGCTGTCCACAGATTCACGCATCGCTTTGATACCTACCTCCGCTTGAGTTGCACGAATGTTGCCCTCAAAAGAGAACGGCGAGGTGATGATACCTACGGTTAGGATGCCCATGTCCCTTGCTGCTTTCGCAATAACTGGAGCTGCTCCGGTACCGGTACCACCGCCCATTCCGGCAGTAACGAAACACATCTTCGTGCCGTTTTCGAGCATTTTTGTGATTTCGGCAATGCTCTCCTGTGCGGCGCGGTGACCAATCTCTGGATCTGCACCCGCGCCCAACCCTTCGGTCAGGGAGGCGCCCAGCTGCACCTTGTTAGGTACGGGGCTGTGGTACAAGGCTTGTGCATCCGTGTTACACACGATGAAGTCCACGCCATTGACACCGACGTGGGTCATGTGGTTGACAGCATTTGAGCCGCCGCCGCCAACTCCAATTACTTTGATCACGGAGCTGCGGTTTTTGGGAAGGTTGAATTGAATTCCGTCTTCGATCATGGTGTTGTTATTCTATATCGTCGTCTTCTAACCATTGTTTTATGCCGCTCACAAAGCCTTTCCAAATAGGGTCTTTGCGCGGTTTAGCTTTTGTTGAGCCTTCCTGCTCTGGAGCGCCTTCTTCCAACACTACTTCTGGCGCAGCCTCTTCAGGTGTCGCTTCAGATTCTGGAAGTACGATCTCGTTAGGGTCGTAGGCCATAGGCTCTGTAGTCTCTGCCAGCGCCATAGATAGCAGACCTATGGAGGTGGCATAAACCGGTGAGGCCAATTCTTTCTGGTAGCCGCTTGCGAGGTGCTCGTTTGGATAGCCAATACGCGTTGGCATTCCGGTGAGGTACTCGACCAATTGGCCCATGTGCTTTAACTGCGATCCACCACCCGTCACGACAATACCTGCAATCAACTTCTTGCGCGGGTCGTTTTGTTGGTAGTTGCTGATCTCGCTTACTACGCTTTCGATGATCTCCTTCACTCTCGCGTTGATGATCTTTGAAAGGGTCTTCAGACTAATTTCTTTAGGTGCACGTCCGCGCAATCCTGGGATGCTGACAATCTCGTTGTCCTTATTTTCTCCCGGCCATGCCGAACCAAATTTTACTTTGAGCAGCTCGGCTTGCTTTTCGATAATCTCACAGCCTTCTTTGATGTCCTCAGTGATGACCTTACCACCAAATGGAATGACTGCGGTGTGGCGGATGATGCCGTCTTTGAAAATGGCAATATCCGTGGTACCACCACCAATATCCACCAATACGACACCTGCATCTTTTTCGTCTTCGCCCAGCACCGAATCTGCCGAGGCAAGAGGTTCCAAGGTGATGTCTCCCACTTTAAGCTCGCTTTGCTCAACACATCGTGCTATGTTTTTGATGGAAGCGATCTGACCTACCACGATGTGGAAGTTGGCCTCTAAGCGCGAGCCGTACATCCCGCGGGGGTTGATGATGTTGCTGTCCCCGTCCACGCGGTATTCCTGTGGCAGTGCATGAAGAATTTGCTCTCCAGGCATCATTACGAGGTTGTTCACGTTTTTCTTGAGCGCCTCGAGATCGGTAACATCAATAATGGCTTCGGCATCGTCGCGCATGATGTAATCCGAGTGTTGCATGGAGCGAATATGTTGACCGGCAATACCCACCATTACTTCGGTGATCTTGAGGCCTGAAGCTTCTTCTGCCATTTTAACGGCCGCTTGAATGCTCTCGATAGTCAAGGTGATATTGGCGACAACGCCGCGCTGAACGCCAAGGCTCTTGCTTTTTCCGATGCCTAAAACGTCAATCTTTCCGTGCTCGTCCAATCGTCCTACAACGGCAACAATTTTCGTTGTTCCGATGTCCAATCCGACGGCTAATGGGGCATTTTGTGTCATCTCGATGTTGTTACTACTTGGTTCTTGTAGCGCAAGTCAATGCGCTTTATCTCTTTTAATTCTTCTTCCGTGTGGGCTGCGTAATACGCTGCCAGTTTTTTAAGCTCCCCGTCCAAACGCTCATCGCTGTGCGCTTTTGCTACGTGTTGGTATGCTCTCGGGACCAATTCTACAGTCCCACTGTCCACCGCCAATTGCGCGATGCTATTTTCATGGACGATGTTGGCCATCTTTTGAAGCATCATACCTGCTTCAGCGAGCATTGAGCTGTCGGCAGTTCCCGTGATTACAGGCAGGTCCAACCATTTGCCTTTGGGCTGTTTCAAAACCTCGTGATTCGAGGTGATGAAATAGTTGTCTTCGCCGGCATACGCCAGGGCAACTGCAGTCTTGCTCATTACTTCAACAACCAAGCTGCTGTCCATATTCCAATATACCTGCGCTTCTTTCACGTATGGCAAGGCTTCAACAGAGGTTTCTAACAAAAAAGCATCGATGTTCAGGGCGACAGAGTCACTTTGTTGTTCGAAGAACTCTGCAACGGTCTCCTCTAGCAGTTTTTCTGTTGTAAGCCCTTGTTTACTAGGGTCTTCGATAGAAATCTCTAGTTTGCTAAATGCGGTGTTTTGTACGTATTCTTCGCTAGCAACACCGGCCAAAATGAGCCCAATCACTAGAACGAGCAGCAGAAGCATGCCTAAAACCTTTCGTTTCTTCATGTCAATTCTGCTTTAAGAGGTCCAACTAAATCTCCGATATCTCCCGCTCCTACCATAAGGACAACCTCGGGATTCAGCGCTTTGATACGCCCAGCGAGAACATCTTTCTCAACGACTTCAGCATGGGGTATTTTCTCGGCAAGAGCCGCACTGGTTACACCCTGTATTGGCGCCTCGCGGGCAGGATAGATCGGAAGCAGTACGGTCTTGGTGGCGCGCGCCAGCTGTACTTGGAATCCGGACATGAAATCCCTTGTTCTAGAGTAGAGGTGGGGTTGAAATACCAACACAATATTTTTCTCCGGGTATAGAGCGTCAACACTGTCCAATAGCGCTTCAAGCTCCGTTGGGTGGTGTGCGTAATCTTCAATAATGACCGGCTCCTCACAGTGGAATTCAAAGCGGCGCTTGATGCCTTTAAAGCTGTTTAGCGCCTCTGCGATTTTTGCGCCATCCACTCCAGCGTATTGCGCCAAGGCGGCCGCTAGGGTAGCATTGTACACATTGTGTGCCCCAGGCATCTTCAAGCTAGTGGGGTGCTCCGCGCCATCAACCACCAGGGTGAATTCATAGGCGCCATTTGCAGGACGCACATCTTTCGCGTGCACCTTCGCATCCTTGCCCAGCACACTTTCGCTGGGCTGTAAATCTGCCCCGGTGAATGTGGGGCCACTGACTTGGCCTAGGAAGGCTTCAAAAGTCCGGGTCAATTCCCCTGCATCTCCATAAATATCCAAATGATCCGCATCCACGGTGGTCACTGCCGCAGCCTCCGGGTGCAGGTGCATAAAACTTCGGTCAAACTCATCGGCCTCCACGACCACCCAAGGTCCTTCGCCCAGGCGGTAATTGGTGCCCGATTCGCTCATGATACCGCCAATGAATCCGGTAGGGTCCTCGCCCGCAACCGTCAATATGTGCAACAGCATCGCCGAAGTGCTCGTCTTGCCGTGGGTTCCAGCGATGGCTAGACAGCGGGCGGAATTGGCCAATAATCCCAATGCCTCAGCGCGCTTAATCATCCCAAAATCTTTGAAAAACTCCAACCATCCCAAACCTTGAGGCATCGCAGGCGTGTAAATCACAGTCGTCTGCTCAGCCGCCCAACCCGGGTAGTCCTTCGTATCGTCCTTGTAGGTAATGATCGCACC
This sequence comes from Cryomorphaceae bacterium, assembly GCA_011525035.1. Classification (GTDB taxonomy): domain Bacteria; phylum Bacteroidota; class Bacteroidia; order Flavobacteriales; family Schleiferiaceae; genus UBA10364. The sequence goes on from WTIZ01000026.1 coordinate 23,591, forward strand.
CTCCGCGGCCAATTCGTCCGTGAGCTTCGTGCGCACCTTGTCGTAGCCAAAAACAGGCACACCTTTGTTTAGATAATGGCGCGCAATGGCACTCATGCCGATCCCGCCAATGCCTAAAAACACGATATGTTCCTGCTTTCTATTCACCTAAACCATCAATCAAATCTGCGATATCACTCGTCGCCTTGGGAAGTGCCAATCCTTTAATGGCAGCACTCATTTTTTCAGCGATTTCTTTCGTTTGCATCGAAGCCAATTCCGCTAAGAACCGCTCCTCCATGTCTTTTTCGCTCACCAAAATGGCTGCGCCCTTTTCACTCAGCGCCCGAGCATTATGGGTCTGGTGGTCTTCGGCGACATTGGGAGAGGGGATAAGGAGCGCCGGCTTGCCGATCAGACAAAGCTCGCTCAATGTTCCCGCGCCGGCGCGGCTTACAATGGCATCTGCCGCGGCATAGGCCACCGACATATCCTCTATAAAGGCCTGCACCTTGGTGCCATCACCCGTCATGCCTTGGTATTCTTCTTCGTATAATTTTCCGCACTGCCACATCACTTGCCAGCCTTGCGCTTTAATGTCCGCCAAGCTTCTGGCCATTTGTCTGTTTATCGCGCGAGCTCCGAGGCTGCCGCCGAGGACGAGTAGGAGCTTTTTGCTCGGATCAAAACCCATGGCCGATTTGCTCGCTCCCTGCTGCGGGAGCTCGCGCGTAAACACCTCTCGGACAGGATTTCCTGTGAGGCGTACACGATTGGTAGGGAAGAATCGAGCGGCATTTTCGTAGGCGGTACAGATGTATTTCGCCTTTTTGCCCAATCTGATGTTGGTAATACCAGCGTAACTGTTTTGCTCCTGAACGACAGTTGGGATGCCCATGCGTTGGGCCATCAAGAGCACGGGGCCGCTAGCATAACCACCGGTACCAATAACGGCATCGGGCTTCATGGTTTTTAGCAGGGTGCGGCAACGGCTTAATGCAACGAGCAATTTGAACGGTACGTTCCAGCTCTTCCAGGGTTTTTTACGGTTAATTCCCGCAATGGGCACGCCGGTTATTTCAAAACCTGCGGCAGGCACTTTGGTCATTTCCATCTTGCCCAAAGCCCCTACAAAGTGGATCTTGGCTCCGGGGTGGCGCTTTTTGAGTTCGGTGGCAATGCTCACCGCTGGGAAAATGTGTCCGCCGGTTCCACCGCCGCTGATGATGAAGGTCTTACTCATGGGCTAGGGTGTTATTGTTGGACATCATTGAATCTTCCATTTCCTCTTCCTCTTGCGGGCTGGTGCCTACGATACGCTCGACATCGGTGTGACTCACAGACAGAATGATACCAAGGGCAATACAGGTCATCCAGACGGAGGAGCCTCCTGCGCTGAGGAAGGGGAGCGTTTGCCCGGTCACTGGGAAGAGGCTCGTGGCCACACCCATATTCACAATGGTTTGCAGGACGATTCCTGAGGAGGCCGCGAGGACAAGCAGGGTTCCAAATTTGGTATGTGCCCGCCGCGCGATTTTAACGAATCGTCGAAAGAGTCCTCCGTAAAAGAGAATGAGTAGTGTGGCGCCAACTAGGCCATATTCTTCGGTGATAACTGCGAAGACAAAATCAGAATTGGACTGCGGAAGGAAGTTCTTCTGAATGCTTTTTCCAGGTCCCTTGCCAAAAACCTCACCTTCGGCGATGGCCATTTTGGCTTGCTCTGTTTGGTAGGCGCCGTCCTCATCGCCTCCGCCGCTAAAGTTGACAATACGTGCCTTCCAAGTGGCTACACGGTTGCTAATGTTTGGGAAAGCCATAACGATGAGGATGAAGAGCCCAAGGGCTGCGACACCTGCTGCTATAATCTTCCACAAGTGTTTCCAAGGCACCCCAGCGATGACCATCATTAAGAAGCACATGGCAAAAATGATCGCTGTGGTGGAGAAATCGGCCGGTAGGATAAGCGCAAGTGTGCTGCCTATCATGATTAGCGGCCATTTTATGTCTTTGAATTCCGAAATGTCTCTGGGTTTCGAGAACCATTTGGCGAGCCAGACCAACAGCGCTAACGAAGCAAAGGCTGAAGTTTGAAAGCTCATTCCAATAACGGGGATACGTACCCATCGAGAGGCATTGGCTCCACCCATTTCTTGACCTTGAAGCAGGGTGATGACCAGCAGTATTAATGCTACCGGCATCAAGAGTTGGGAAAGTTTGCCAATGAGTCTGAAATTCAATCGGTGAACGCCGTACATAAAGACGCCACCAATACCAAGGTGTAAGAGGTGTTTGGTTAGGAAACTAAAGGTATTTCCCCCACGGAATTTATGCGCCAAAGAGCTGCTCGCACTGTACGTCGGCAAGAAGCTGATGAGCATCAGCAGGAGGATGAGCCCCCAGGTGAGGAGGTCTCCCTTTAGATATTTACGAACCGTATCCACCTCGGACGATTAAAGGTTACGTACCTGGTCTTTGAATTGGTTTCCGCGATCCTCGTAGTTCTCAAAGAGGTCAAATGAGGCACAACATGGGCTGAGTAGTACAGCATCGCCTTTTGCGGCCAATCGAGCAGCTTTGCGAACGGCAGATTTCATAGAATCGGTTTCAACGATTTCACAGATGCCCTCAAAGGCTTCAATGATTTTTGAATTGTCCGTTCCTAGTGCGACAATAGCTTTCACCTTGTCTTGAACGAGGGACAGCAGCTCATTGTAGTCGTTGCCCTTGTCTACACCACCGACAATCCAAACCACAGGTTTGTCTTGGCATTCGAGTGCGTAATAGGTCGCATTTACATTGGTCGCTTTGCTATCATTGATGTACTCTACACCACTGATGTTTAGGACGCTTTCTAAGCGGTGCTCCAAGGCATCGAATGATTGTAGTTTCGTACGGATGGTCTCCTTTCTGATTTTTAGCAAATGAGCACTTAGGCCGGCTGCCATACCGTTGTAGGTGTTGTGCTTGCCCTGTACTGCCAATTCTTCAATAGTCATAGCTTCGTTGTTTAGTGTAATTTTTATGTTGTTTTGCTGATAATGTGCCACGCGATGCGGTCCCGCTGGAGTATCAATACCAACGGCCAATACCTGTGGCTTTATTTCTTTTTTTGATTGCCATTCCTGCAAGAACTCCTTGCTAATGGCGTCGTCGTCGCAATAGATAAAATGCCCACCACCTCGGGTGAAATCCAGCAACTGAAATTTGCTTCTCGCGTAGGTAGCGAGGTCGTAATTGTACCGGTCTAAATGGTCCGGCGTGATGTTCGTTAAAATGCTGATGTGCGGTTCAAAAAGATGTGCATCGTCCAGCTGGAAACTACTGACCTCTAAGACGACTACTTCTGGATCGCCCAATCCGGCGTCCATTCTTTCCGCCAATGCTCGGCCAAGACTCAGACCAATGTTGCCAGCGAGTACAGTGTCTTTTTCACCGGAAATGATGTGGTGGCAAAGCGTAGCAGTGGTCGTTTTTCCGTTTGAGCCGGTTACTGCAACTATAGCTGCATCCGTGTGTCGTGAGGCCCAATCTACTTCTCCCATCAGCGGCAGTCCACTGTCTTTGACCTTTTGAATGATAGCCGCTTTATGTGGAATACCTGGACTCTTGATAACGGCCTCGGCCTTTAAAATCTCGGCTTCCGTATGTCCACCTTCTTCATAGCGTACGCCCCAGCTATTTAGCTTGTTCTTGTCTTCGGCGCTCAAGGTTCCGTATTCACTCAAGAATACCTGAACGCCGAGCTTAGAAGCAAGCTGCGCTGCACCCATGCCGCTTTCTCCGGCACCTAAAATGGCGATATGGCTGTACGGTGTTTGCACCTATTATCTCAGTTTCAAAGTGGCGATTGCAGCTACCGCGAGCATGATGCCTACGATCCAGAATCTGGTGACAATTTTGGTCTCCGGGTAGCCTTTTTTCTGGTAGTGGTGGTGGAGCGGACTCATTAAGAATACGCGGCGTCCTTCACCATATTTTTTCTTGGTGTATTTGAAGTAGCTCACCTGAATGATGACGCTCAGGTTCTCTGCGAGGAATACCCCAGCGATAATTGGAAGCAAAAATTCTTTGCGTACAGCCAAGGCCAATACTGCGATGATGGCACCTATGGCCAATGATCCGGTATCTCCCATAAATACTTGTGCGGGAAAGCTGTTGTACCAAAGGAAGCCGATGGCTGCTCCAATAAAAGCGGCAGCGAAGATTACGAGCTCACCCGTATTCGGGATGTACATGATGTTTAGGTAGCTCGCGAAAATGATGGAGCCGCTCACATAAGCTAGAACCAGTAAGGCGGTCATGGCTATGGCTGAGGTACCCGTAGCTAGCCCGTCCAATCCGTCTGTAAGGTTGGCGCCGTTTGATACCGCCGTCACGATGAATATTACCGCGAGAATGTAGACCACTGCTGTCAATGGTTTTCCAGCGTCGCCCATCCAATTCGTAAAATAAGCGTAGTCGAATTCGTTGTTTTTAAAGAAGGGAATGGTCGTCTTTGTGCTCTTGTGTGCATCGCCGTACGAAGGGCCTGAAGCAGCCTCGAATTGTTCCGTTTGAACCACAGGCAATTGCTCCTTGATGGTCACCTCCGGGTGGAAATAGAGCGTGGCACCAACGATGATTCCTAAACCAACTTGGCCAATGACCTTGAAGATTCCGCGCAGTCCTTTCTTGTCTTTCTTGAAGACCTTGATGTAGTCATCAACAAAGCCGATAGCCCCCATCCATAGGGTACTGATGAGCATCAGGATGATGTAAATGTTGTCCAATTTTGCCCACAACAGGGTTGGTACTATAATGGATAGCAGGATGATGGTACCGCCCATCGTGGGTGTGCCGGCCTTCTCTTTTTGGCCTTCAAGACCTAAGTCGCGTACCGTTTCACCTACTTGCATGGCGTGAAGGCGGTCGATCAATCGCTTACCGAATACCATCCCAATAAGGAGCGACGTGATAACGGCCATAGCCGCACGGAAGGTGATGTATTGAAACACCCCGGCACCCGGTAGATCGTAGGTTTGGTCTAGGAAGTCAAATAGGTAATACAGCATCTTATGAGTTTAATAGGTGTGTTACTTCTTGTACGTCGTCAAAAGCGAGGCGTTCGCCTTTGATCTCTTGGTATTTCTCGTGGCCTTTGCCAGCGATGAGTACGATATCGCCTTGTTGTGCCATCATTACGGCCGATTTGATGGCCTGCTTGCGATCAACAATCTCCAAGCTTCGACTTTTAAGGTCCGGGCTCAATCCATCGGCCATTTCTGCAATGATGTCGTTGGGATCTTCGTCCCTAGGATTGTCTGAGGTCAGGATGACTGTATCGCTATTTTGTGCGGCAATCGTTGCCATCTGCGGGCGCTTGCCCTTATCTCTATTTCCGCCACATCCTACCACAGTGATGACCTTACCTTGACCTTCATTAATGGTGTCAATGGTGCTCAATACATTCTGAAGTGCATCAGGGGTATGGGCGTAATCCACGATGGCTGTGATGCCCTTGCCTTGGATCGTTTGAAATCTTCCTTCTACCGGTGAGAGCAGGCTTAACGTGGTAAGTATTTGTAATGGATCCTTTCCAAGTTCAAAGGCAGTGGCATAGGCTGCACATAGATTGTAAGCGTTGAAATCTCCCATGATGCGCGTCCAACATTCTTGCTCATTGATGGTCAGTAGCATTCCGTCGAATTGACGCTCGAGAATTTTTGCTTTGTAGTCGCTTGGAAATTGAAGGGAGTAGGCGCGCTTCGTCGCTTTCGTGTCTTGCACCATCGTTTCGCCGTGCTTGACATCGTCGTTGTAGATTGCGACGGCCTCTGGCTTTAGTCCGTCAAAGAGCATCTTCTTCGCCTTGATGTAACTGTTCATATCACCGTGGTAGTCCAAATGGTCTCGGGTGATATTGGTAAAGATGGCGATGTCGTAGTCTACATGTGCCACACGGTGTTGCACGAGGGCGTGTGAACTCACTTCCATGAAGCAGAATTTTACGCCTGCATCTACCATGGTGCGCATGTGCTGTTGTACAGCAATGGCATCCGGTGTAGTGTGTGTCGCAGGAATAGACTCGCGTCCAATTTTCACATCTATCGTGCTCAGCAAGCCGCACAGCTCGCCCTCAATCTGCGAGAAGAGGTTGAATAGCAGCGTGCTGATCGTTGTTTTACCGTTGGTTCCAGTGACACCAATAACCTTCATGTCCTTGGACGGGTTGTCGTACCAGTTGGCTGCAACAGCGCTCAGTGCGAAGGCGCTGTCGGTAGTTTGAATGTAGTTGACTCCCTCAATAATGCGTTCCGGCAGTCGCTCACAGATAATTGCGATAGCACCAAGCTCAACCGCCTTGTCAATGAAAAGATGGCCGTCGACTTGTGTGCCAGGTACAGCGACGAACAATGAATTCTTTGCCGCCTTTCTGCTGTCGTAACAGATGCTTTCAATGGCAATCTGCGTGCTTCCGATGACTTCCTTGAGACGGACGCCGTAAATGAGGTCTTTCAGTAATTTCATCGCAAGGTCAATTTGATTTCAGTTACAGTATTCAGGGGTGTACCTACAGCAGGACTTTGGCTCATCACATGACCCGTTCCTTTCATGCTTACTTTAATGTTGTGCGGACCGACAGCCTGAAGCACTTCACGGGCATCTAACCCTTTAAAGCTTGGCACATAGTTTTTCTGGAAGGCCTGGTCAATTCTTGGAATCGACCCTGTAGGAACTTCGTTGATGGCAAGCAACTTTGCATCCACTACCTTCGCCTCCTGCGGCATCTGGCTGTACACTTCGTCTGCAATTGCCTTGAAGACTGGTCCAGCAACAATGTTTCCGTAGTAACCGAGTTGCTTTACCGGTTTGCTCACCACCACAACACAAGAATATTTTGGATTTTCGGCAGGGAAGTAGCCTGCAAAGGAACTCTGGTAATCCTGTGAACCTTCGACCCAATAGTTGAGCTGACAGGTTCCCGTTTTACCAGCCAATTTCATTTTTCCGTTCTTCAAATTGGTCGCCGTACCGTTCTCCACGACTCCTTCAAGCAGCGCTTTGAGCTTATCGTTTGTCTCCTTCGAGCAAATGGCTGGGTTGAGCACCTTTGTTTCAAACTGCTCTACTGTGCGCCCATGATCCATGATGCGGTCCACTACCTGCGGCTGTACCATAACACCGTCGTTTGCGACTGCATTGTACATGGTGAGAAGTTGTAGTGGTGTAAAGGCAATTGAGTAGCCATATGCCACCCACGGTAGGGTCACTCCAGACCAGTTGTCGTCGCTTGGTTTAGGGATAGTAGGTGCAGATTCCCCTTTGATACTTACGCCTGTCTTTTCATTGAATTTGCGCGAGTACATGAAATCAATGAAATCTTCTGGATCATCTTCAAAGTTCTCATTGACGAGTTTCACGATTCCTGTGTTCGAGCTCACCTCAAAGGCACGACGAAGGCTAATTACTCCATATCCGCCACGGCGTGAATCGCGCACCTTGCGGTCGTATACTTTAATCACACCATTCTCGGTATCTACACGTGCGTTCGTGTCCACTTTGCCGGATTCTAAAAGCGCCATCGTCGACAGCAGCTTCATAGTCGAGCCCGGTTCTGTCGCTTCCCACACCGCGTAGTTTCTCAGCTCAGAGTAGGTACTGTCCTCATTGCGGCCAAGATTGGCCATCGCCACAATCTTACCCGTGGCTACTTCCATGACAACCGCACAGCCGTGGTCGGCTTTGTATTTTTTCAATTGCGTCAACAGGCTCTGCTGAGCAACGTCCTGGATGCGCGTATCAATGGTGGTGTACACATCAAAACCGTCCACGGGCTCCACAGCCTCTGGATCATCAATGGGCTTCCAATCCCCACCGGCAATCTTTTGCTTCAAACGGCTACCAGGTTTGCCCTTCAAGTATTCGCTGTAATAGCCTTCTAGGCCGGCACTGGCTCCTTCGAGATCATACCCGATGGTACGCATCTTTATGTTGGTCGCCATCTGTATGCGTTGCAGGTCTTCTTCAACGATAATGCCCCCGCGGTTCTGCCCTCTTTTTAGAATAGGGTACTGGCGCATGCGCTGCAATTCACTAAAATTCAGTTTGCTCGCCAGTGGGATGTATCTGCGCTTTTTCTCACGTTGTTCTCTCAAATATGCCGCCCAGCCTGAAGCACTGTATTTGGTATTAATCGTGGCCAATTTTGCCCCCAATTCATCTACTTCGTTCGCGAAAATTTCAGCGTCCACCGTGACTGCGTCGAAGTGCACTTTATACACTGGTTTGGTGGTTGCCAAGGTCATACCGTCTGCAGAGTAAATGTCCCCGCGCTTTGCTTCAATGGTGTGTCGCTCAATAAGACGCTCTTGGCTCTTTGCGCGAAGCTCTGGGCCTTGTACCAAGCTTACCCAGTACAGACGTACCAAAACAATAGCGAGCATGAGGTAGATTCCTCCGCTTGCCCAAGCCACACGGCTTTTTATTTTTTTGATCTCTGTACTCACTCTTTTATCACAATTTTCTCCGGCCGAACCTGTGGCTGTTGTAGTCCTAATTCTTCGGCTTTGCGAATAACCCTGCTCTCCAAGGAAAGCTTGGTCAATCGTTCTTTCGTTTCCGTATGCTCAGCTTCTAAGGTTTGACGCTCTTTGCTGAGGTTGTCTATCAAATGCACCTTCTTGTCTGCGCTGTGACTGACGTAAATGCTGATCAGTGCCAAGAGGCTCAGCCAGCCAGCGAAGGGCAGGAATTTGATGATGGCTTCGTCTGTTATTCTCAGACGCGCACCAAGGCGACCAAAAAAATCTTTCACCTTACTCACCTCTATTCCACTCTGTTTCTGTTCGTTCCGCCACGCGAAGCTTGGCGCTAGTTGCGCGCGGATTTCTTGCATTTTCTTCTGCGCTTGCCACCACGGGCTTGCGCGTTATCGCCTTTAAAGGCACATGTTTCACCCCGTAGAAATCGCTCTCGGTTTGACCGGATGCTTTTCCTTCACGGATGAAATTTTTCACCATTCTGTCCTCAAGGCTGTGGTACGACATGATGACCAATCGGCCACCTGGCTTGAGCACATCTATAGCTCCGTAGAGCATGTCCTCCAGCACCTCGAGCTCACTGTTGACCTCCATGCGTAGTCCCTGGAATACCTGTGCTACGTATTTGTGCCATTGCCCGCGTGGTGCCAATGGCTCACACAGCTCACGCAATTCAGCGGTCGTAGTAAGTGGTTTCGTAGCACGTGCCATAAGCAATGCGTGGATCAACGAGCGCAATCCTTTGATGTCAGTGTGCTTTCTAAAGAGATCATAGAGCGCTTGTTCTTCGTAGGTTTCCAATACCTCCGCGGCACTGATTCCGCTGCTCGGATTCATGCGCATATCAAGCGGTCCGTCGAAACGAATGGAGAATCCACGCTCGCCAATATCGAACTGGTGTGAAGACACACCCAGATCCCCAAGGATACCGTCTACCTGTCTTGCACCGTGCAGGCGCAAGTGATTTTTGATGTAGCGGAAATTGGCTGCGATAAATACCAGGTTGGGATGCTCTGGAAGGTTTGCCTTAGCATCAGGGTCTTGGTCAAAAGCATAGAGCTTTCCCGTGGTGAGCTTTTCCAAAATGGCTTTGCTGTGACCGCCGCCGCCAAAGGTCACATCAACATAAGACCCGGTGGGATCAATGTTGAGGCCTTCAAGGCATTCCGCTAAAAGGACTGGATCATGATAGCTCATTCTGACTTGGATTTATGCCGCCCATTACTTCTTCAGCGAGCAATCCAAAGTCATCACCATCTACATTAACTGCATCTTCATAAGCCTGCTTGTCCCAAATCTCCACAATGCCGTTGTGTGCGCTAAGCACTACTTCGCGGCTGAGGTTTGCGAAAGATTTTAAATCTGGACTGATCCCTATACGGGTAGCACCGTCAAGCTCGACCAATTTGACTCCTGCAGTAAATAATCGAATAAAATCGTTGTTCTTCTTCACGAAGCGGTTCAGTGTATTCACCTTACCCATGACCTCATTCCACTCTTGCATCGGGTACAACTCAAGACATTTACTAAACACACTTCTCTTGAGTACGAAAGCGTCGTCCATAGCCGGCGCCAACTGCTTTTTTAAGGCAGCAGGAAGACTGATGCGACCCTTCGCATCCATCTTGCATTCGTGTACTCCAATGAGGTTTAACATGTCTTTTGATTGCTCTTCTTACAAAAGTAGAATTATCATCCCACGATTTCCCACAAACGTACACATTGTGGATAACTTTTCCCACTTGTTTTCCTAAAATGTCCGTTAGCCCTTATTTAGAGCGGTGGGAAGAAGTGGGAAAGAGTGAAAATAGGATGTGAATAACATCGTTCATAACCTCGGCCGCAATGGACCCGAAAAATGCCCTAACTTTGCGCCAATACTGAGAACCATGAAGATTACTAGTGCCGATTTCGTAAAGTCTTCCTCGATCATCGAGGAGTGTCCAAAGCCGACGAAAAATGAATTTGCGTTTATCGGAAGATCGAACGTGGGGAAGAGCTCTTTGATCAATATGTTGGTGCAGCGCAAAGACCTTGCGAAGACTTCAGGTCGACCGGGGAAAACCCAACTCATCAATCACTTTGAGATCAATGAAGATTGGTATTTGGTCGATCTCCCTGGGTACGGTTATGCAAAGACGTCAAAGAAGAACCGTGCGGTTTTTCAGCGCATGATTACTTCCTACATTAAAGAACGTCCGAACCTAATCAACACCTTTGTTTTGGTGGATTGTCGCCACGATCCGCAAAAGATCGATCTTGAATTCATGGAATGGTGTGGTATGGAAGGCATTCCCTTCTCTATTGTCTTTACCAAGATTGACAAACTAGGTTCCTCTGCGCTCATGAAACAGATTGCGCGCTACAAGAAGAAACTGCTGATGCAGTGGGAGGAATTGCCACCGGTATTCATGACCTCGGCAGAAGGTCGCACCGGCCGCGAAGAATTATTGCGTTACATCGACACCGTACATCAGAGCATTACCCCTGATATGTACGGACAATAAACGAGGGCTTAATTTCTACCCCTCTTTTCCGGGCTCAATGATGCCTGATTTCTCACCGAAGTAGCGAGCGAAATC
>WTIZ01000026.1:34773-39069 GCA_011525035.1 Cryomorphaceae bacterium
CCTCTTTTCCGGGCTCAATGATGCCTGATTTCTCACCGAAGTAGCGAGCGAAATCGCGCATATCTGCGGCCAATGCAGTGTCGTCAGTGGCACGCTCGTAACCGTCAGCCATAGAGATAAACGTTTGGTGGAACATGCGCTTCATGTCGTCCATGAGCATGTCTTTGGTCCACAGATCTATGCGTAGACATTCTGAAGTCTTGTCGTCCCAAACGCCCATCATCAGTGCCTTGGCTTCTTCATTGGTCACCCCGCCGTCGGATGCGTCCCAAACGATAGTTTCAGGGATGCGGTTTTCATCCAATCCAACGGTGATCTTGATTTCGCTTTCTTTCTGTACTGCCATTACGGTTTGTATTGTGCGTCACGCAAAATTCGTTGCGCATCGCGGATCTTTAAAAGTTCTTCGAGGGCCAATTCCGATTTCTTCGCAAAGCTGCGCATCATTCGGTACCCTATAAATTGAGCCACCCTGCCTGGAATTTCTGCATCCATAGCAGTACCCATTTTGGAAAAAGGAGCCGGTTCCACCAATCTTTGGCGCACCATCATATCGGTAGAAAACAGGAGCTTCTCACGTACCAATACCTCCCAAATTTGTCGTTCGTTTTCGACCAAGAAATTGTATTCCTCTAAGCTGTATCCCAACACCTCGTGTGCAGGTACATCGCCCATCACAGCCTCAACCGCCAAGTGACGTTTGCCGTGATACACCATCTGACCCAACAAAGAAGGGTCATTGAAATTTTGCAATATGCGTCCTTCGACCAAAGCATTGGCATAGCTCACGCCCAATTGGCGCTGCTCCATCAATACTCTTTGGTATCCCGGTATAGCATTATACCCTGGATATCCAGCACCCAAGAAATTATCCAATCCCACAAACGCAATGACAGAATCCTGACCGCCTGGGAAGTACAGACAAGGGTTCTCTAGATCAATCCCGCTGATGTAATAGAACAATTCATCCGGCAGCGCAACACCCAACAGCTCATTAGCATTGGCGCTAATCTTTGCCAGCGTTTCTGTAACCTTATTCTGATCAAATAAATTTTGAACGTTGGTGTAATGGTCGATCAAAACCTGATTCTTGCGCTCGTTTGCCCAAAAGAATCGTTCCGGCTGATTCATCACAAAAGGCCAATACACCTTCTGCATCTCCGCCCAAGGCAAGCTGTCACGCCCAAAGAGTACCTCGCCAAAATCATGAACCTGCCAATCTACTTGACCGTCATTGCGCACTTCAAACAGTGAACCTTCTTTTTCTCCTCCACGTTGAATAAAGTAGAAGGCAGCAATCAAAACTGCTGCGGCGAAGAGGTATATTTGGTGAACTCCTTTCATCGGGTCAAAATTAAGTGCTAGGCAATGAAATTACAGGAAACGGCAGATCATATTACGAATTGGTTGAAAAGCTATGCAGAGAACGCTGGAGTAAAAGGTTTTGTTGTAGGCGTTAGTGGCGGGATCGATTCTGCGCTAACCTCCACACTCTGTGCCCGCACCGGCCTCGAAGTACTCACCCTTGAAATGCCTATCCACCAGCATCCCGACCAAGCTTCGCGCGGTCAAGAGCACCAGGCATGGCTCGCATCAAACTTCCCGAACACCCGTCACACTCAGGTAGACTTAACTCCAGTATACGACCACTTTGTCGCTGCAATGACTCCAGACGGCGCGGACCACGAGCTCTCTCTGGCCAACTCCCGTGCGCGCCTTCGTATGTCCACGCTCTATTACCACGGCCAAGCCAACGGTTTATTGGTTGCCGGTACGGGCAATAAAGTCGAAGATTTTGGCGTAGGCTTTTACACCAAATACGGCGATGGCGGGGTAGACCTGAGCCCCATCGCGGATCTATTGAAAACAGAAGTATTTGCTTTGGCGCGTCATCTCGGTGTAGTCGATAGCATCTTGGATGCCAAGCCCACGGATGGTCTGTGGGGCGATGATCGTACAGATGAAGATCAGTTGGGAGCCAGTTATCCAGAATTAGAATGGGCCATGGCGCAACAAGAAGCAGGAAAGTCCGCAGCAGATTTCTCTGGCCGCGAAGCAGAAGTCATGGCCATTTATCTGAAATTCAATACTGCGAACAAGCACAAAATGTTGCCTATTCCGGTGTGTGAGATTCCAGCGGAATTCAAATAGCTAGTCTAGCCACACTTCGTCAACAAAGAAGTAGCTCGGATAGCCTGCTCCCGGGTGCCAGTCTTGGAGTTTTCCAGCATTGGTGAATTTCACGCGTACTTTCTCCACTGGGCGCTGCGAATCATGGGCAAAAATGACCTCCTTTCTTGTGGCCTCTTCCTCACCCAATGGATTCTCCATAGGCAGCATATCAATGGTCTTCCACGCTGAACTTCCCTCGTACCAAATACTTATTTCAAGTGCCTTAGGCAACGCAATCCAAGCACGAATATCTTTTAAGACGCCAACACTTATGCTTCTCATAGCTTTCGGCCTTTCTAAACTTATTTCGAGCACCGCATCTTCTCCTTGGATGCCAATCCAGTGGCCTTTGCGCCAATCGGTATCTCCCTGAATACCGTCGACCGCGGCACCCGCACCACCTGCGGTATATTGTGAGGTAGGGGTTCCTTGTATCCAGCGAGCACTATAGTTATCATCTCTCTTAGTGAACACCGCCTTCGCGATGTGATTGCCGTATCCGTAATGCGGAGTAATGGCGGTAACAAAACCATTATCGTAGGCTATGCCCATGCGTTCTCGACCCTTGCGATCCTTTTTCCATTTGACGTTTTCGTAGCGGTCGTAGCGCCAAAGATCATAGCTGCCCGTGGGTATAATTTCCACCGGAGTTTCCCCGGAAAAGGTTCTATTTACACGAATGATGGGTGCAGGAGGCGTCGGATTATTTAGGCTTGTTGTATAGCGTTGTGTGGTCTTCCAGGAACCTTCGACTGTGCCACGTTCCACATCCCAAGAACCTCCTTCCAGCAGTTGTTCATGAGTGACGTAGCGCTTCTGTTTGTGGGTCAAAACTTCTTCACCCAGATTGTAACTTGATAGGTAAGGCCCCGTTCCTTTAGCCGCTATGTCCAATGATTTCCCACTGGCCAATTCAAGGTGAATGGCATCCCATTTGGGTGTGCTCAGCTGGTAATGTGGTTGACCGGGCACCAATGGGTAGAGTCCCATGGAGGCCATCACGTACCAGGCACTCATCTGTCCACAATCTTCATTACCACTCAACCCGTCTGGGGCATTTTGATATTGTGAGTTCAAAATTTCATTGACCCAAAAGCTCGTTTTGCCCGGGTTGTTGGTGGCATTGTAGAGGTAGGCAATGTGGTGTGAAGGTTCATTACCGTGTGCGTATTGACCGATCAGTCCTGTGATATCGGCTTGCTCTCTGCCCGTAGTTTCGCTTGGTGCGGTAAACAGCTCGTCAAGCAAATCCTCAAGTACATCGTGCCTGCTTTTAACAACCATCGCTTGTTTTTTGCGCGGCAGAGCATTCCAATTTTCGCGGGCTGCCCTAAAATTGGTCAATACTTCCATCCAACCCTCTATATCATGTACAGGGGAAAAGCTGTATTGATAAGCGTTGGCCTCGGTGAAGTGATTATTGACTTCTTGTGGCGCGTAGGGTGATAAGAAATCTCCATTGGTCCGCGGACGTACAAAGCCGCTTTCCGGATCAATGAGTGAGCGGTACGCAGAAGCCCGTTGCTTGTAGCCATTCATCATACCAAGGTTCCCTAGTCGCTCGGCCGTCCATGCAATACATGCATCGTCATACGCATATTCGAGTGTTTTACTGACCGATTCACTTTCGTCCTCAATACTTAAGAACCCCGACTCCTGATAGGCGCCCAATCCGAACACGTCCATCTCAGCCGTGGCACGCATGGCTTCGAGCGTCAGGGCAGTATCGGTATGATAGCCTTTGGCAATGGCATCGGCGAGTACACTCACACTGTGGTATCCGATCATACAATCGGTTTCGTTACCGGCCAGTTCCCATATCGGCAAACGCCCGCGCTGCTTGTACATGTCGAGCATACCGTAGATAAACTCTTGCGTACGCTCAGGTTGGGTAATGGTGTACAAAGGGTGCGCAGTTCTGTAGGTGTCCCAGAGTGAATAGACCGTATAATGTGCATGCTCGGTATCGGTGTAGATTTTGCCGTCTGCACCGCGATAACTGCCGTCCACATCACTCCATAAATTGGGCACAGAGTAGGCATGGTATAGCGCTGTAGCAAAAATTGCCCGGTCATCTGCAGAGGCACTTTTTACCTTGCTTTTGGCCAATTCCTTCGCCCATTT
>WTIZ01000049.1:0-2500 GCA_011525035.1 Cryomorphaceae bacterium
GCATGTGGTTTAATTCGATGATACGCGAGGAACCTTACCAGGGCTTAAATGTAGTATGACCGGTCTGGAAACAGACCTTCCCTTCGGGGCAGATTACAAGGTGCTGCATGGTTGTCGTCAGCTCGTGCCGTGAGGTGTTAGGTTAAGTCCTGCAACGAGCGCAACCCCTATTCTTAGTTGCCAGCGGTTCGGCCGGGGACTCTAAGAAGACTGCCAGCGCAAGCTGAGAGGAAGGTGGGGATGACGTCAAATCATCACGGCCCTTACGTCCTGGGCTACACACGTGCTACAATGGTCGGTACAGAGAGCAGCCACTACGCGAGTAGGAGCAAATCTTCAAAGCCGATCTCAGTTCGGATCGGAGTCTGCAACTCGACTCCGTGAAGCTGGAATCGCTAGTAATCGCGCATCAGCCATGGCGCGGTGAATACGTTCCCGGGCCTTGTACACACCGCCCGTCAAGCCATGGAAGCTGGGGGTACCTGAAGTCGGTAACCGTAAGGAGCTGCCTAGGGTAAAACTAGTAACTAGGGCTAAGTCGTAACAAGGTAGCCGTACCGGAAGGTGTGGCTGGAACACCTCCTTTCTAGAGAAAGATTAGTTATGACTCAATTATAATTAATAGGTTTTTTCGTCCTTGTTTTCTTAAATCATATACAACCTTTCTGAAGTCTCGTAGCTCAGCCGGTTAGAGCGCTACACTGATAATGTAGAGGTCGGCGGTTCGAGCCCGCCCGAGACTACAAGTAGAAACAGAAAGGGGAATTAGCTCAGCTGGCTAGAGCGCCTGCCTTGCACGCAGGAGGTCATCGGTTCGACTCCGATATTCTCCACTTGGTTTAGTGATGTCAATCTTTAGTAGGGGTTGACATTATTATGATGATCAGAAAGTTCTTTGACATATTGGTATGAACATATAGAGTAAGCGTCTTAAGAAAGTAATTAAGAGCAAACGGCGGATGCCTTGGCTTGCAGAGGCGATGAAGGACGTGATAAGCTGCGATAAGCTACGAGGAGGTGCACATAACCTTTGATTCGTAGATTTCCGAATGGGGCAACCCGGCTGGTTGAAGACCAGTCACCTTTTAAGGAGCGAACCCGGAGAACTGAAACATCTAAGTACCCGGAGGAAGAGAAAATAATTAATGATTCCGATAGTAGCGGCGAGCGAAATCGGATTAGCCCAAACCAATTCTGTTTCGGCAGAGTTGGGGTTGTAGGACCACGACATGAAATGTTCCACGAATAAGAATCAACTGGAAAGTTGAACCGTAGAGGGTGATAGTCCCGTATTGGTAAGTGCGAATAATTTCTAGTGGTATCCTGAGTAGGGCGGGACATGTGAAATCCTGTCTGAATCTACCAGAACCATCTGGTAAGGCTAAATACTCCTGCAAGACCGATAGCGAACTAGTACCGTGAGGGAAAGGTGAAAAGTACCCTGAATAAGGGAGTGAAATAGAACCTGAAACCGTTTGCTTACAAGCGGTCGGAGCATCATAAGATGTGACGGCGTGCCTTTTGCATAATGATCCTACGAGTTACTCGTCACTAGCAAGGTTAAGGACTTCAGGTCCGCAGCCGAAGCGAAAGCAAGTTTGAATAGAGCGTATAGTTAGTGGCGGTAGACGCGAAACCGAGTGATCTACCCATGGGCAGGTTGAAGCTCTGGTAACACAGAGTGGAGGACCGAACCGGTTGACGTTGAAAAGTCTTCGGATGACCTGTGGGTAGGGGTGAAAGGCCAATCAAACTCGGAAATAGCTCGTTCTCCCCGAAATGTATTTAGGTACAGCGTCGTGGTAAAGAGTAGTAGAGGTAGAGCTACTGGTTGGATGCGGGGGCTTCACCGCCTACCAAATCCTGTCAAACTCCGAATGCTACTACTTGTTTCACGGCAGTGAGGGCATGGGTGCTAAGGTCCATGTCCGAGAGGGAAAGAACCCAGACCATCAGCTAAGGTCCCCAAATATATACTAAGTTGTTTAAACGTTGTGCGATTGCATAGACAGCTAGGATGTTGGCTTGGAAGCAGCCATTCATTTAAAGAGTGCGTAACAGCTCACTAGTCGAGCGGTCCGGCGTGGATAATAATCGGGCATAAGTATACTACCGAAGCAATGGACATGAAAATGTGGTAGGGGAGCATTCTAGTTGCGCCGAAGGTGAACTGTGAGGTTTGCTGGAGCGGCTAGAAAAGAAAATGTAGGAATGAGTAACGATAAAGCGGGTGAGAAACCCGCTCGCCGAAAATCTAAGGTTTCCTCAGCTATGCTAATCAGCTGAGGGTTAGTCGCGACCTAAGGCGAACCCGAACGGGGTAGTCGATGGACAACAGGTTAATATTCCTGTACTTGTTTATACTGTGATGGGGTGACGATGTACTGAAAGCACCGCGCACTGACGGAATAGTGCGTTGAAGACTGTATCTATAGGACCTGTAGGCAAATCCGCAGGACCTGGAGAAGGTCGATAGTACCAAGAGTCTTCGGACAATTGG
>WTIZ01000057.1 GCA_011525035.1 Cryomorphaceae bacterium
AAAGTTTACTTTTGAAATCACACGGATTCCTGAATTGCTTGATTTTTTGAAGTAAAGGGTATTTCGGCCCGATTTTTGGCGTTATCTTTCCGGTATGCGTCACTTTATTCCCTTCATATTCTGTGTTTTAGCAGTGGTTTTAGCGCCATCGTGCTCTACGACAGTAATTCCTGTCGATCAGTTGCCAGCAGATTCTACCATAACTAATGTGGAGCTAGAAAACTATATCAACAGGACGTACATCGCCTTGTTGAATAGAAAACCAAGTGATGCAGAATTGGCTACTGCTCTAGGTCAACTTGATGTTGATAGATACGACAGGGAGATTCGCAACATGTACATTCTGGGTCTTCAAAACAGACCGACCTCAAAATGGGCGGCATGGCAGTTCTTGTCTGACCGTCTAGTTGATGGTGTAGATACCGGTAGCGTATACGACGATAGAGATTGGTTCCAAGAACAGTACGACAACGCTTCTTCTCCGGGCGATGCTGCTTGGTGGGGAATGCTTCTTGAAAAATCGAACAATCATATAAGTGCAATGCACGGTTGGTTCGAGGGAGATACCTCCTATACAGCATTGAGTTCATGGATGGTACGCTTGTATAACTATGATGAAATCAACGCTGGAACCGAAAATTTTGTAGTGAGCATTTATCAGCATTTCTTTCACCGTTATCCAACGGATGTGGAGCTGGCACAAGCTTCTGATATGGTGGATCGTCAATGGGCACTGTTGTACGGAACCAACGGGAACTCGAAAGCAGATTTTTTGAATATCATTTTTAGTAGTGGCGAGTACGAGCAGGGCATGGTGATTTCACTGTTTGAGTCGTACTATAATCGTACGCCAAACACTAATGAGACCCTAAAGTATTTGGACCTAATCCAACAGAATTGGACCCGAACTGAACTTCAACGCTACATTTTAACCAGCTCAGAATATGTCAACAGTTAGGTTTTACATAGCACTAATCGCATTGGTCTTAGCATCGTGCTCAAACGAAGTTGTTTATGATGTGGGGACTCTTGAACCTTCGAATGAAGGAAACAAGACGGAATTGAAGGACGATCTTCAGTTCATGAGTATAGCCTACAGAGATTTATTCGGTGAGGAGGTACCTCCAGATGTGTTGAGTACAATGCGTAAAGCATACATATCGTTCGGTGATAAGGAATTGATCATAGATGAAATTGTCCAGACCATGCTAGTATCTCCTGATCTGGATTTACCCTCTGACGCTGCCATTGCTGCCGATAGGTCTGCATTCATTTCCGATACCTACAGAAAGTTCTTATTGCGAGACCCTAGCGATTTTGAGTTGGCTTTCTGGGAGAGCCAATTGATTGAACAAACGGATTTAACGGCAAAGGACGTTTACTATGTGTTTATGACCTGCCAAGAATATAAATACTATTAATATGGACCGCAGATCCTTTATAAAGAAGAGCGCACTTGGTGCAGCGTCCATTGCAGTACCTACTATTCTGCCGTCGGGACGCTTGTTTGCTGCCACGGGGTCAAGAAGAGCAAACCATGTCGTATTCTGTCTGTTTTCAGGTGGTGTTCGAAACCTTGAATCGGTTTTAAAAAATGAAGGTAATCTCATGCCTCATATGCTTAAAGGCAATTCGAGCATAAGCAGCGATATAGCAGGAAGCATAGATGCTATGCCTTCTTCACCCTTGAGTAAAACACTTCAGGAATACGGTACACTGTTCACCAACATTAAATTCAGTGACGGTCCAACAGGGCATTTTAATGGCCACACCTCTGCCATAACAGGGCAACATACCAATAGCAACTTGAGTCTGCGGACAAACCCTCCAATGCCAACGGTATTTGAGTTGTATCGTAAGCACAACAGTCCTGTTCACGCGGCACGAAACGCATGGTGGATCAGCCATAGCAACAACCTTTATCCACTGCTCAACCATAGTTCTCATCCTGATTATGGTCTTAATTATGCTGCCAATCAAATAGCGCCAAATCCATTTTTCGGGTGGGATGTAAGTACCAACTTGCGTCATGAATTGGAGTTTACGGATCAGAAAGCTTCTACCATCAAGGACCTGCAGGCCTATATGGACAGCAATTTCAAGAAGACCTATTCATTGAACAGTGGTGTTATCAATAGTGCCGACGATAGAGAGGAGATGGTGGCTTGGATGACCGAAATGCAAAACAAGCGAGTAACGGGTCAGCTAAACAACCCTTGGAGCATCCCTTCTTGGATGAGTGGCGACCAGTATAATGTCTTTTTTGCCGAGGAGTTGATTAAAAAGTTCCAGCCAGAATTGACCGTAGTAAACCTTTTTAATGTCGATGTAGCTCACGAGAACTTTAGTGAATATTGTAATGCTCTGAACCGCGCCGATTATGCCGTGGCTCACCTTTGGGATACCATTCAAAGTACGCCGGGAATGAAAGACGATACTGTCTTAATCGTTATGCCAGAGATTGGTCGAAACCTAAATGCCAATAGTATTATTGATCAAAACGGCCGTGCTGCTCTCGATCATACCAATGGTGATCCAATGGCTCGTGATGTATTCTGTATGGTCATAGGTCCTGATGGAGTAGTGAATCAAGATTCCGTGAATACAGATTTAGGGGCCACGGTAGATGTCGTTCCTACAATAGCAGATATTCTAGGATTCCGTCAAGATATTGATGTTAGCCTTCCGGGCAACGTATTACAAAGTGCATTTTCATGAGAAAGCTAGTCATTCTTTCTGCCTTTTTAGCCTTAGTGTTTTCTTGTTCTAGAGAAGTTGCACCCAATCCATGGGACGATTTAAACAACGACGAAGATTCTACTGCACTGACCGGGTTTGCGGACATCCATAAGAATATTTTAGAGCCAAAGTGTGCGAACCCTGCTTGTCATGACGGGACCTTTGAGCCGGATTTCCGGACTATCGAAGGCAGTTATAATACGCTGGTTTATCATCCCGTGACTAAAAATGACGAAGATCTTACCTACGAGCACCGCGTTGTGCCTGGTGACATAGGGGCATCATGGATGTATAACCGTATTACTACTACTAATGACACCCTTGGTCAGATGCCGCTTTATGCACCGCCTCTGAGTCAAGCTGAGATTGATAAGGTAGTTGCTTGGATAAATGGTGGCGCTAAAGACGTTAGAGGTGAGGAGCCTATTGCACCAAATGAGGTGCCTCGATTTGATTGGTATGTGGCTTTTTCTGGCGATGTGAATTGGAGCGGAAATAGAATAGATAACACCCGTCAAGGCTGGGAGTTTCCGTTTGAGGTTGAAGCGAATGACACCGTAAGATTCTTGTTTCACATGAGCGACGATATGACGCTTCCTGTGCAGTTCTCAAACTTTAAGTTTTTCCTCAGCCACAGCGATGAATACACCGCAACCACTTCTTTCGATGCGCAGTTTTACTTTGGCGATTATTGGACAGTAGCTTTCCCACCGAATACTTTCACTGTTGGAGACACGAATTATTTCTACCTCCGCTACTCGGATGGCGACAATACGGTGAACAGTCCTGAACTTGATTCGCCTTGGTGGTACAAGGATCACTGTAGCTTTTACATTAAGTGATGAGAAAGTCCATTTTATTTTCGCTTGCAGTACTGGCCGTTTCGTGCGGTAGAAATAGAACCCATGCTCCTGAAATAAGCCTCGAGGAGGTGAGTCCTGGTACCGTTCAGGAGTACCAGGATAGTATCTACATGCGTATTAGCTTTTACGATAAGGATGGCGATCTGGGTGAAAACTTCACGGATGACCCGAACCTGTTCGTTGTAGACAATAGATTGGGGTTGGCACATGAATTCCGAATTTCTAATATTGTGCCTGGTGGTGCTGAGGTAAGTATTCAAGGAGAGCTCGAATGGACCATCAACAGCGTGTACATTACTGGAAGCGAAAATTCCGAAACGGTAGATTACGACATTTATGTTGTCGATCGTGCGGGCAACCACAGCAATGTGCTGGTTACACCTTCAATTACTATTGTTGAATAAACTCTTTTCGAGGTAACTTGTTCCTTGTTTAAACAAGTAATCATGCCAGTAC
>WTIZ01000043.1:0-50610 GCA_011525035.1 Cryomorphaceae bacterium
CCTTTTTTAAGCGAACGTGCCATATACTTTCAGATTATTTCTTTCTACGTTCGATGATATACTTATTAGTAGCCTTCTTAGGCGCACGAGTTTTGTAACCCTTCGCAGGAATACCGTTGCGCGAACGTGGGTGACCCCCTGACGCACGGCCTTCACCACCACCCATTGGGTGATCAACCGGGTTCATAACTACACCACGAACACGTGGACGACGACCTTGCCATCTGCTACGACCAGCTTTACCGCTAACTTGAAGCATGTGCTCCGAGTTACTCACGGTACCGATAGTAGCCATACAAGTAGTGAGGATCATACGAGTCTCACCTGAAGGCAACTTCACAATTGCATACTTACCTTCACGAGCTACAAGCTGCGCGAAAGTACCAGCAGAACGAGCAATAATAGCTCCCTGACCTGGACGCATTTCAATGTTAGAGATAATAGTACCTAGTGGGATATCAGCGAGGTACAATGCGTTACCTACCTCAGGGGCAGCGCCTTGACCGCTTACTAGTGAATCACCAACTTTAACACCATTAACAGCAACAGAGTAACGCTTCTCACCATCAGCATATACCAATAACATCAGGTACGCTGAACGTAGCGGATCGTACTCAATTGCTTTTACAGTAGCAGGCACGCCAAACTTGTCGCGCTTAAAGTCTACTGAACGAACTTTTTGCTTGTGACCACCACCAACATAACGCATAGTCATACGTCCTTGGTTGTTACGGCCACCACTCTTGGTTTTACCTTTTACAAGGCTCTTCTCAGGTTTCGCTGCCGTAACTTGCTCAAAGTCATTGACCACGCGGAAACGCTGCCCAGGAGTAATCGGTTTTAATTTCTTTACACCCATTGGATTTAAATATTACCGTATAGATCGATTGTTTCACCGCTTACTACCTTCACTAAGGCTTTTTTGTAAGCAGGCTTTCTACCACGTACCAAACCAGCTTTTGTATACTTTGTCTGGAACTTAGCAGGCACAATCGCAGTGCGAACGGTTTCAACATTAACACCGTAGAACTCCTCTACGGCTTTCTTAATTTCAACTTTATTAGCAGAACGAGCTACCTCAAAAGCGTACACATTTAAGTCTTCGCTTTGTGCGGTTGCTTTCTCTGTAATGATTGGTTTAATCAGAATACTCATAGCTCAATTAGCTTAAAATAGCTGTCACTTTCTCAACTGCACCTTCTGACATCACTACTGCTGAAGCATTCATAATGTCGTAAGTGCTTAATTCTGAGCAGTTTACAACTTTAACCCCTGTTAAATTGCGGGATGACAAATATACATTTTTATCGTAATCACCTACTACGAACAGTGACTTTTTCTCGTTGAGACCCAGTGCGCTAAGCACTGACAAGAATGACTTTGTCTTTGGAGCTTCGAACGTAAAGTTCTCTACTACAGTAAGAGCATCACCTTTAGCCTTCATTGAAAGTGCTGAACGGCGAGCCAATTGCTTCACCTTCTTGTTCAACTTGAAGCCGTAGTTACGAGGACGTGGACCGAATACAGTACCACCACCACGCTGGATAGGAGAACGCATAGAACCCGCACGAGCGCCACCAGTACCTTTCTGCTTGTGGTGCTTTTTAGTCGTACGGTTGATCTCGCCTCTTTCCTTAGACTTGTGAGTTCCCTGACGAGCATTCGCCAAGAACTGCTTTACGTCCAAGTAAATGCTGTGCTCATTCGGCTCGATGCCAAATACAGAAGCGTTTAACTTAACGCTTTTGCCGGTTTCTTTACCGTTGATATCTACTACCTTGAATTCCATTACTTCTCAATAATTACAGTTGAATTCTTAGCTCCTGGAACGGAACCTTTAACTACGAGCAAGTTTTTCTCTGCATCTACTTTCAAAACCTGTAGGTTCTGAACTTTTGCGCGCTTGCCACCCATGCGACCAGCCATACGCATACCCTTGAATACGCGTGATGGATCTGAACCCGCACCAATCGAACCTGGTGCACGTAGACGGTTGTGCTGACCGTGAGTCGCTTGACCCACACCCGCAAAGCCGTGACGCTTTACAACACCTTGGAAACCTTTACCCTTAGAAGTACCGACTACATCAACGAAGCCGCCTTCCTCGAACAAATCAACAGTGAGTACTTGACCCAACTGCAGCTCCTCTTCGAAGTCTGTGAATTCTACTAATTTTCTCTTGGCAGAGGTACCTGCTTTCTGTACGTGCCCTTTCAATGCTTTAGAGGTATTCTTATCCTTTGCCTCTCCCCAACCTAGTTGGATTGCATTGTAACCATCGACATCTTCAGTTTTCACCTGAGTAACTACACATGGACCTACTTCTAGTACAGTACATGGCAAGTTCTTACCCTCTGGGCTGAAAATGCTGGTCATTCCGACTTTTTTACCAATTAATCCTGGCATGTTTTCTGGAATTTAATGTTTAGTCTACTGTTAGACCTTGATTTCTACTTCTACACCGCTCGGCAACTCTAACTTCATCAAAGCGTCAATGGTCTTTGACGAAGAAGAGTAGATATCCAACAGACGCTTATAATTGCTTAGCTGGAACTGCTCGCGTGATTTCTTGTTTACGTGTGGTGAGCGGAGCACCGTGTAAATGCGCTTGTTTGTTGGTAATGGAATAGGACCATTAACAACTGCGCCGGTACTCTTCACGGTCTTAACGATCTTCTCAGCAGACTTATCTACTAAGTTGTGGTCGTAAGACTTAAGCTTGATGCGAATTTTTTGACTCATTGTAGTCTATTATTAAGCTTTTGATTCTTCAATTACTTTCTCTGAAATGTTCGATGGAGTTTCTGCGTAGTGCGAGAACACCATAGTAGATGCAGCACGACCAGAACTCAACGTACGTAATGTTGTCACGTAACCGAACATTTCTGATAGAGGCACATCCGCCTTGATAACCTTGGCGTTGTTACGATCAGACATGTCGTTTACTTGACCACGACGACGGTTCAAATCACCAACGATATCACCCATGTACTCTTCTGGAGTAACTACCTCTAGTTTCATGATTGGCTCCATGATAACAGGATTCGCTTTTTTCGCGCTTTCCTTGAAACCAAGCTTAGCTGCTAATTCGAAAGACAACTGGTCAGAATCCACAGGGTGGAAAGAACCGTCTTTCAATACAACTTTTACAGAGTCAACATTAAAGCCAGCCAATGGACCATTGCCCATAGCAGCTTTGAAACCGTTTTCTACAGAAGGGATGAATTCTCTTGGTACGTTACCACCTTTCACCTCGTTAACGAACTGAAGACCTTCACCTTCGAAGTCAGCGTCCACTGGAGAGATGTCAAAAATGATATCCGCGAACTTACCGCGACCACCCGTTTGTTTCTTGTAAACCTCACGGTGGTTAGCTGTACCGTTCAATGCTTCTTTGTACTCAACTTGCGGCTCACCTACGTTCACCTCAACCTTGAATTCACGTCTCATACGATCAATCAAGATATCCAAGTGAAGCTCACCCATACCTGAGATAATCGTTTGACCTGAAGCCTCGTCCGTTTGAACACGGAAGGTTGGATCCTCTTCAGATAGTTTTGCCAAAGCAGTACCCATCTTATCTACATCCGCCTTTGACTTAGGCTCAACCGCGATACCAATTACTGGCTCTGGGAATGTCATAGACTCAAGTACAATTGGTGCTTTCTCGTCACAAAGTGTATCACCAGTACGGATATCCTTGAAACCTACACCCGCACCAATATCACCTGCGGTAATCTGGTCGATCGGCTGTTGTTTGTTCGAGTGCATCTGGAAGATACGAGAGATACGCTCCTTTTTACCTGAACGCGTGTTCTTAACGTAAGAACCTGCATCAAATGCACCAGAGTAAACACGGAAGAAACACAAACGACCAACGAACGGGTCAGTTGCAATCTTAAATGCTAAAGCAGAGAATGGCTCCTCTACCGAAGGCTTGCGTGAATCCGCATCACCTGTATCTGGGTTTGTACCTTCAATAGCTTCTACATCTAGAGGAGAAGGCAAGTAACGCATAACTGCGTCCAACATAGCCTGAACACCTTTGTTCTTAAATGCAGAACCACACATCATAGGAATGATGCTCATATCAATAGTTGCAGCACGAAGTGCAGCGATGATCTCGTCTTCAGTGATGCTGTTCTCGTCCTCGAAGAATTTCTCCATCAAGTTCTCGTCGTATTCAGCAACTGCTTCGATAAGTTCAGCACGCTTCTCGTCTACAGTGTCTACTAGTTCGCTAGGGATTTCGATTTCTTCGTAAGTCATCCCCATATCTTCTTCATTCCAAACGATGGCTTTCTTGCTGATCAAATCAACAACACCTTTGAAATCCATTTCGTCACCAATCGGCACTTGAAGAGCAACTGGGTTACCACCCAACATTTCTTTTACCTGACGACAAACATTAAAGAAGTCAGAACCTTGACGGTCCATTTTATTTACGAAACCTAGACGCGGTACACGGTACTTGTCCGCTTGACGCCATACAGTTTCAGATTGTGGCTCAACACCATCAACTGCAGAGAACAATGCAACAACACCGTCCAATACACGCAATGAACGCTCTACCTCAACGGTAAAGTCAACGTGTCCAGGAGTATCAATAATGTTAATCGCATATTTCTTACCAGCGTACGGCCACTCACAGTGTGTTGCAGCTGAAGTAATGGTAATACCACGCTCTTGCTCTTGCT
Organism: Cryomorphaceae bacterium; assembly: GCA_011525035.1. Classification (GTDB taxonomy): domain Bacteria; phylum Bacteroidota; class Bacteroidia; order Flavobacteriales; family Schleiferiaceae; genus UBA10364. The sequence goes on from WTIZ01000043.1 coordinate 4,698, forward strand.
CCATCCAGTCCATGGTTGCAGCACCGTCGTGTACCTCACCAATCTTGTGACTTACACCTGTGTAGTAAAGAATACGCTCAGTAGTAGTGGTCTTACCAGCATCAATGTGAGCTGCAATACCAATATTACGAGTATACGTTAAGTCTCTATTTCCTTTTGCCATGATTTCGTCTATTAGAATCTAAAGTGAGAGAATGCTTTGTTTGCTTCAGCCATACGGTGAACCTCAGTACGCTTCTTAACTGCAGCACCTTCTTCTTTAGAAGCAGCGATGATCTCTGCAGCCAATTTCTGCGCCATAGAACGCTCGTTGCGACCGCGTGCGTAAGTAATCATCCACTTCATACCTAAAGTGATTTTACGCTCTGGACGAACCTGCATTGGAATTTGGAAGTTGGCACCACCAACACGACGAGAACGAACCTCAACGTGCGGCATTACATTATTAAGTGCTTCTTTCCATACCTCTAGACCGTTGCTTTCTGTTTTTTCAGAAACAATGTCAATAGCATCATAGAAAATGTTGAATGCGATAGACTTCTTACCGTCCAACATCAAATTGTTTACAAAACGAGTTACTAGCGTATCGTTGAATTTCGGATCCGGTAGTAACGGGCGCTTTTTAGCTCTTGCTTTTCTCATGAGTTCTTATCTAGAAGTGTGTTTATTTCTTAGGTCTCTTAGCACCGTACTTAGAGCGACGCTGAGTTCTTCCGTCTACACCTGCAGTATCGAGGGCACCACGTACAATGTGGTAGCGAACCCCTGGAAGGTCTTTTACACGACCACCACGAACAAGCACGATGCTGTGTTCTTGTAGGTTGTGTCCTTCACCTCCGATGTAGGCATTTACTTCATTTCCATTTGATAGACGCACCCTTGCCACTTTACGCATCGCCGAGTTTGGTTTTTTCGGCGTCGTTGTGTAGACACGAGTACATACACCCCTGCGTTGTGGGCAGGAATCCAGCGCAGCAGATTTACTCTTTTGTTTGATCTGTTTGCGACCTTTTCTTACAAGCTGTTGAATCGTTGGCATACGTACCTTTTGATTTCTAGTTTATTCCAATAATCAGTTACCCCATTTTTTGGGGACTGCAAATGTAGTGATATTATCTCCAGAACCAAACCCCTGTGGATTAAAATAATTGGCTCGTTCTGAAATAATTACGTAGGGTGTTGAAAAGAGGTCGAAAATTCCCCAATTAGGCTTTGGAGTTGTCCTTGTTTTAAACTTGGATAAAAGTACCTTTGTTAACTGTCCAATTTAACAGCATTCCCTTTGGCACATTTTCTCGATCAATTAAACGATGCTCAGCGTAAAGCAGCGGAGCAAACTGAGGGCCCAGTTATGGTCATAGCCGGCGCTGGCTCTGGGAAAACACGAGTTCTGACGTACAGAATTGCGTACCTTTTGGAGAAAGGTGTAGATGCCTTCAATATCCTCTCTTTGACCTTTACCAACAAGGCGGCAAGAGAGATGAAAGAACGTATCGGAAAGCTTGTGGGAGAGAGTGAAGCCAAGAACCTTTGGATGGGAACTTTTCACAGCATTTTTGCACGCATCCTAAGGATAGAGGCAGAGAAACTAGGTTACCCAACGAATTTCACCATCTATGATGCAGACGACAGCAAAAAAGTGATCTCTAACATCATCAAAGAGAAGAATTTAGACAAGGATATTTACAAGGCTAAATCTGTTGCAGGACGCATCTCTTCACTTAAAAACAACCTGATTACACCAAAAGCATACTTCCAAAACGGAGAACTTCAGGCACAAGATAGCTCGGCAAAAATGCCCATGTTCGGAGAGATCTATCAGGCATATACAGAACGTTGTTTTCGAGCCGGATGTATGGACTTCGATGATTTGCTGTTGAAGACCAATGAATTGATGTACAAGTTCCCTGATGTACTTGCGAAGTACCAGAGCAGGTTCAAGTACATTTTGGTGGACGAGTATCAGGATACCAACCACAGTCAGTACCTCATCGTTAAAGCGCTTGCTGCAAAATATGAGAACATTTGTATTGTGGGCGATGACGCACAATCCATTTATGCGTTTCGCGGGGCGAACATTCGCAACATCTTGAATTTTCAAAAAGACTACCCCGATACCAAGCTGTTCAAATTGGAACAGAATTACCGCTCGACGAATAACATTGTTCAGGCGGCAAACAGCATCATTGAAAAGAATAAAGACCAAATACAGAAAAACGTCTGGACACAGAACAGCGGTGGAGAGAAGATCATTGTTCACAAGAGTATTTCAGACACGGACGAAGGCAACTACATCGCCACGAATGTCTGGCAGACCGCGATGAACGAAGGCGCAAAACACGACGATTTCTGTATTCTTTACCGCACCAATGCACAGAGTCGAAGTTTCGAAGATGCCCTGCGTAAAAAGAACATTCCCTACAAGATTTATGGGGGATTGAGCTTTTACCAGCGCAAAGAAATCAAAGACGTTTTAGCGTACCTGAGATTGGTAATCAATCCAAAAGACGAAGAAGCGTTTAGAAGAGTAATTAATTACCCAGCAAGGGGGATTGGAGCGACTACTTTGGCCAAACTAACCCTAGCTGCAGAAGCACAGGGCATCTCCCTATGGGAAGTGTGCGAGCGCCTACAGAGTATTCCGACAGGACTGAACAAGCCTACGCAAAAGAAGATTAGTGATTTTGCCATTCTTATCAATTCCTTCGCCGTTTTAGCCAAGCAACACGATGCTTTTGATGTTGTTGCTCATGTTGCGAAAAGTGTAGGATTGATTAAAGTACTTGGTGAAGACAAGACCCCTGAGGGCGTGACTCGGTACGAAAACGTACAAGAATTACTGAACGGTATAAAGGACTTTACAGAGCAGCAAAAGGAATTGGCCGAGGGTGATCCTTCCCTAGCTAATTTCTTATCCGATGTTGCGCTCTTGACAGACCGAGATAATGAGGTGGACGACGGAACGCCAAAAGTGAGCATGATGACTATCCACCTAGCGAAAGGATTGGAATTTCCCTATGTCTACATCGTCGGTCTTGAGGAGAATCTCTTTCCTAGCATGATGAGCAGCGGAAGTAGAAGCGAGCTTGAAGAAGAGCGTCGTTTGTTCTATGTGGCTCTAACGCGTGCAGAGAAAAGAGCGCATTTGACCTATGCACATACACGATACCGCTGGGGCAAGCTTATTGACTGTGAGCCTTCTCGATTTATTGATGAGATTGATGAAAAATATCTAGATATCAAGGTCCCTGAATTTTCTCCGACAAGTTTTAGTTCTCCAGCACTTAATAATGCATTTGGCGCTCCAACGAGCGGAAACGGCAGAAGTGCGACGGTGTACAAAGGCAAAAACACCAATTGGGGCAAACCTGCTGGGTCGCAGAAAAAGAGCGCCAACATCGGGCCGGGTGCTGGTGCTGCAAAAAAGCCTACCTTGAGGGGCAAAACGCTCACACCGATAAACAACACCGGTGCAGGCACAATGAGTGGTGATTTCCTTAAGCCACATGAATTGCACGAAGGCAAGCGTGTGGTCCACGGCCGTTTTGGCTTAGGGACCGTTGTACGCATGGAAGGCGAAGGCGCAGACGCCAAAGCCATCATCAACTTCGACAATGCTGGAGAAAAAAGATTGTTACTAAAATTCGCCAAGGTCAGCGCGGTCTAAGCGAAGATTTTAAGTTATTGAGACTATGGAATACAATACAGACAGAACTCAACTGAAGATACCAGAGTACGGTAGAAACGTACAACGTATGGTGGACTACTGTTTGACTATCGAAGACAAAGAGCACCGCAGCAAGGTGGCGCAGAGTATCATCGATGTGATTGGGAATTTGAATCCCGCGATCCGCGATGCTCCAGATTACGCCCACAAGCTTTGGGATCATTTGTTCATCATGTCCGATTTTGAATTGGACGTAGATAGCCCATACCCTATTCCAACCGCTGAAAGCTTCGTTGGACTGCCTGATGAAGTGCCTTATCCGCAGAAATCACGTCGTTTCCGTCACTACGGCTCAGTGGTCAAGAATATGATTGGCCATGCGCTGCAATTGGAAGAGGGCGAAGAAAAAGACGCATTGGTGTACGGCATCGCCTACGCTATGAAGCGCAATTACCTCAAATACAACAAAGACACCGTTAGTGATGCCACCATTCTTGGTGATTTGGCTGAAATGTCTGAGGGTAAATTAAAGCTAGGTGAGTTTGACTTGCCTCACGAAAAAGCATTTGGTATAACGCAAGCCGAACGCAAACAAGGCCAGAACAACCGCAAAAAGAAAAACAAGAAAAGGAGATACTAATTCATGGGAACATTTAAGATTACCGGAGGAAAAAAACTCAACGGAACCATCACGCCTCAAGGGGCGAAAAATGAAACCTTACAGATCCTCTGTGCAGTCTTACTGACCCCTGAGGAAGTACGCATCACTAATATTCCTGACATCGTAGACGTCAACAAGCTAATCGACCTCTTGGGCGATTTGGGTGTTTATGTGAAGAAAAACGGTCACGGTGATTATACTTTCAAGGCGGAGAATGTCAACCTTGACTATCTAACCTCTGATACGTTCAAGCAGAAAGGAGCTAGCCTTCGAGGCTCAATCATGATTGTTGGACCACTACTGGCTCGATTCGGCAAAGCGTATATTCCTAAACCGGGCGGTGATAAAATTGGCCGTAGAAGATTAGATACACACTTCCTAGGCTTCCAAAAATTGGGAGCAAAATTCAACTACGACAGCAAAGACAGCTTCTACAGTGTGGATGCTTCACAGCTCACAGGGACGTACATGCTTCTTGACGAAGCGTCTGTAACGGGTACTGCGAATGTTGTCATGGCTGCTGTTATGGCAAAAGGGAAGACTACCATCTACAATGCAGCCTGTGAGCCTTACTTGCAGCAATTGTGTAAGATGCTCGTTCGCATGGGTGCGAAAATTGACGGTATTGGCTCTAACATGCTTCACATAGAAGGGGTAACAGAGCTTGGTGGAACAGACCACCGCATTTTACCGGATATGATTGAAATTGGATCTTGGATTGGTCTTGCGGCGATGACTGGATCTGATATCACCATCAAGGATGTAAGTTATCCTGACCTGGGTATCATCCCTACAGTTTTCCGCAGACTGGGTATCCACACGGAATTAAACGGAGATGATCTTCGCGTTCCCTCGCACGATCATTACGAAATTGAGAGCTTTATTGACGGATCTATCATGACCATAGCTGATGCGCCATGGCCAGGGTTTACTCCGGATCTTTTGAGTATTATCCTTGTTACTGCAACACAAGCAAGGGGGTCTGTGCTCATTCACCAAAAGATGTTCGAATCGCGTCTATTCTTCACTGATAAGTTGATCGATATGGGCGCGCAAATCATCCTTTGTGACCCGCACCGTGCCACGGTCATTGGTCTAGACAAACAAAGTCCACTGCGTGCAACAACAATGACATCCCCTGATATTCGCGCGGGAGTTAGCTTGTTGATTGCGGCCTTGAGTGCTGAAGGAACATCAACCATTCACAACATTAATCAGATTGATCGCGGCTACGAGAACATCGACGGAAGATTGAAAGCACTTGGTGCGGAAATCGTTAGATTGTAAGCCTGAAAAGCAACATACTTATCATGAAAAAGAGATCCCTAATCATCAGCAGCTTCGCGCTACTTTTAACTGCCGCAATATTCACAAGCGCCCAAAGCGATTATAGCGATTCCATTGCTGCTCCTGCCGAGCAAATGGCAACCTTGAGTATCGGTGACAAAGCACCTGAAATTGCCATGCGCGATCCACAGGGCAACATTCGCAAGCTATCGGATTTAAAAGGAAAGATTGTCCTAATCGACTTTTGGGCATCATGGTGTCGCCCGTGTAGAATGGAGAATCCAAATGTGGTTCGCACCTACGGTCAATACAAAGACGCTGCGTTCAAAAATGGCGATGGATTTGAGGTTTTCTCAGTCAGCCTTGATCGAGATAAATCAGCTTGGGAGAAAGGAATTGCACAAGACAAATTGGTTTGGAAAAACCACGTAAGCGACCTTCAATTTTGGAGAAATGCTGCTGCCCGCACCTACAATGTGAACTCTATTCCAGCGACCTTCTTGATTGACGGCGATGGTATTATCATCAAGAAAAATCTAAGAGGTAAAGCCCTAGAGAATACGCTAGCTTCGTTGAAGCGCTAAGATATTTTGACTTCAATGTCAAATTAAGGGCGCCGGCGATGCCGGCGCCCTTTTTTATGCGGTATTTTTGCGCACCGCTGACAAGGTGTCAGCGGTGCGCTTAATGGCGAACATTTTGCAGTAATAGAAAGAAACGAGCCCTAAATTCTAGATACATGTCAGAAAAAGAAGCAACCACAGGCGAGGAATTGCACGAAGAAAACAGCGTTGACCAAAGTACTGAAAGCACTGAGGATACTGGCGTTGAGCAAGATCCGGTAGCTAAACTTGAAGACGAGGTCAAAGACTTGAAAGACCAGAATTTACGTCTGTACGCAGAATTCGAAAACTTCCGCAGAAGAACTGCAAAGGAGCGTCTAGAGCTCATGGAGAGCGCAAACAAAGACACTTTAACAGCTATGCTGCCAGTTCTTGATGATTTCGAGAGAGCATTGAAAAATACCGAAGAGACAGAAGCAAACGCGGCGGTATTAGAAGGATTAAAATTGATCCAACATAAGCTCACGGAGACACTTAAAGGCAAAGGTCTGAATGCCATGGAAAGCACTATTGGCAAAGTGTTCGACGTAGAAGAAATGGAAGCTATTACGCAGATTCCAGCGCCGACTCCTGATATGGACGGAAAAGTCATAGATGAAGTAGAGAAGGGATATAAGATTGGCGAAAAAGTGATTCGCTTTGCCAAAGTAGTAGTAGGTAAAGGAGCATAAGATGGCAAAACGCGATTTCTACGACGTATTAGGAGTGAGCAAAAGCTCAAGCCAAGACGAGATTAAGAAAGCTTACCGTAAGGTGGCCTTGAAGTATCATCCGGATAGAAACCCGGACGACAAAGAGGCTGAAGACAAATTCAAAGAAGCCGCAGAGGCGTACGACGTCCTTGGTAATGAGGAAAAGCGTCGTAAATACGATCAGTTCGGCCACCAGGCATTTGGCGCGGGTGCCGGCGGCGGTGGATTCCACGGCAACATGAACGACATCTTCGACATGTTCGGAGACATCTTCGGTGGCGGCGGAGGCGGATTCGGCGGTGGATTCGGCGGATTCGGCGGCGGCGGTCAAAGACGCCAGACCAAAGGATCGAACCTACGCATCAAGGTGAAAATGACCTTGGAAGAAATTGCCGATGGCGTTGAGAAAAAGATAAAAATTCGTCGTGCAAAAGTTGCCGACGGCGTAACGTTCAAGACCTGTACCACGTGTAACGGTGCCGGTCAGGTACAGCAAGTTACCAATACCATTTTGGGCCAAATGCGCACAGCAGCAACCTGTTCGACTTGTAACGGCGCAGGTAAAATCGTGGACCAAAAACCGAGCGGAGTTGGTTCAGACGGACTTGAGCGCAAAGAGGAAGTCGTTGCAGTAAAAATCCCAGCCGGCGTACAAGACGGCATGCAATTGCGGGTAGGTGGCAAAGGAAATGAAGCCTTAGGCGGCGTGCCTGGAGACCTCATTGTACTCATTGAAGAAGTACCTCACGAATCTTTGACTAGAGACGGCGAGAACTTGCATTACGAATTAACGATGAGCTTCCCTGAGGCTGCACTCGGAACCAGTGTTGAAATCCCTACGGTAAGTGGCATGGTTAAGATCAATATTGACAAGGGCACACAGCCGGGTAAAATCCTTCGATTGAAAAACAAAGGCTTGCCAAGTGTTCAAGGATACGGACGCGGAGATCAACTCATCCATATCAACGTTTGGGTACCGAAGAACCTGAGCAATGACGAGAAGAAATCACTAGAAAAACTAAAAGAGAGCAAGAACTTTGAACCTAATCCAGGAAAGTCTGATAAGGGCTTCTTCGATAGAGTCAAAGAGATGTTCTCATAACTGAGTATTTTATATCTTCAAACTCCTGTCCAATGCGACGGGAGTTTTTGTACTACCCCTACCTAAACGACGCTGCCAAGCCGAACATTGAACGTATGATAAGAGCAGAAAATGTCACCAAACAGTATGGACCAAAGGTTGCACTGGGCGGAATAAATTTGAACATTCCCAAGGGAAGCATTTATGGACTTCTCGGCCCAAACGGTGCCGGTAAGACTTCCTTTATTCGCATTATGAACCAGATCACTGCACCGGATAGTGGTGAAGTGTATTTTGGTGACAGAAAACTAATGCCAAGTGATATTGCTCGGATTGGTTATTTGCCTGAGGAGCGCGGTTTGTATAAGAAGATGAAGGTCGGTGAGCAGGTGCTCTATTTGGCCAAGCTCAAAGGCTTAAGTGCCGCAGAGGCCAAGAGCCGCGCAAAGGAGTGGTTCGTTCGCCTGGAGATGGAGAGCTTCTGGGAGAAGAAAGTGGAAGATTTAAGTAAGGGTATGGCACAAAAGGTGCAGTTTGTAACAACGGTATTGCACAAGCCCGAGTTGCTCATTTTTGACGAGCCCTTCACCGGTTTTGACCCCATCAATACCAACCTCATTAAAAAAGAAATTAAACGTCTCAATAAGGAAGGCGCCACGGTCATCTTCTCCACTCACCGTATGGAAAGTGTGGAAGAAATATGTGATTATATCGGACTAATCAACCAGGGCGAAGTCATGGTTGAAGGACCGCTGCTTGATATCCGCAGGCATTACATGAACGGTACCTATGCCTTCACCACTAAAACTGAACAGACGTTCGCAGGTTTGAATGTTTTGTCTCGTGACCACCAACACACGGGTTATACGACAACTATTAAATCCGACCACTATCCTAGCGGTATCATTCAAGAATTGGCCAGCAGCAACGAGCTTCTAGGATTCGAAGAAGTACTGCCGAGTGTAAGCGACGTTTTTATTGATATCGTTCAGAACGGACCTAAACCTAAAGACTCATGAACAGCCCTATCCTACTGATTATACAGCGTGAGTTTTTGACTCGCGTACGCAAGAAGACCTTCCTCTTGATGACCTTACTGGCGCCGGTGTTGTTGGCTGCCGTAATGATCGTGCCTGGACTTTTGGCATCCATGCCGGAGGAGGATAAGACGATTCTCGTATTGGACGAACCTTCCATCCTATTGCCTGAAGAAGGTACTTCGCAATTTGCACTGGACTATTTGAATCCGGGCGAATTCGATTTAGAATTGGCCAAGCAATTCCTAAGGGAAAGTGATAAAGATGCACTCCTGTATATCCCGGCAGGAAATGGCTGGGACCCTGATTTTATCAAGAAGAACATTCTGCTCTACGGCAAGGAAGATATTGGCATCGACCTCCAACGTTTTATTGAACGTCAGCTCGAGGAAAAGATCAACAACCAAAAGCTCATTCAGCAGGGTGTCGACCCTGAGGTGGTTACACAGACCAAAACGCAGGTGAGTGTGAAGAGCTTCACCTTGGGCGAAGAGGAAGGCAATGAAGAAACCAGCGCTACTCCACTAAAGATGGGACTGGGTTACATCGCGGGAATCTTGATTTACTTCTTCATCTTCTTCTATGCGGTTCAGGTGATGCGCGGGGTGATTGAAGAGAAAACCAGCCGCATTGTCGAAGTGATTATCTCAAGCGTGCGTCCTCGCCAACTGATGATGGGTAAAATCCTCGGTATCGGTCTAGTAGGTGTGGTCCAATTCCTAATCTGGGTCATCCTCTCTGGAACTATCTACACCGTGGTAAGCACCTTCATCTACCCTGAAATTTTTGCGCAACAAGTTCCTATGGGTCCTGATGCACCGGACCTGAGTCAGGTTGATCAAAGCAATATTTTCGCAATGATTAACAGCATCAACTTTCCTGTTGTATTGGGTGGTTTTGTGTTCTATTTCTTCGGCGGGTACTTCCTCTACAGTGCACTTTTCGCAGCATTGGGCTCGGCTATTGATCAAGAAGCCGACAGCCAACAGTTCATGCTGCCAGTGACTGCCCCAATGATCATTGCCATTACTACTGCGATGAATATTGTTCAAGATCCAAATGGACCTATCGCCTTTTGGATGAGTATGATTCCGCTGACCTCGCCCATCTCAATGATGATACGCCTACCGTTCGGTGTTCCGATCTGGCAAATGGCTTTGAGTGCGACTCTATTGGTAGCAACATTTTTTGGTGTTGTAGCGCTTGCAGGAAAAATCTACAGAGTCGGTATATTGATGTACGGTAAAAAGGTGACCTGGAAAGAATTGTATAAATGGTTGAGGTACTAGAAAATATCCAGCAGTGGTTCGCTGAATTCTTGAGTTATAGAATTTGGGCGACCGATTTTTTCAGACTTTCTGTAAAAAGCCTGCTGCAGGTGCTGTTGCTTCTCGCTTCTGCGCGTTATGGATTTTGGCTACTCAACCGCATCATCATGCGCAGCAAAGCCGGCGAGCATTACGATGAAGGAAGACGATACACCATCCTGCAGATTTCCAAATACATCATCTACACGGTAGTCATCGTCGTGGCCTTGGAAACTGTAGGGGTAAAAGTAACGGCACTTCTCGCGGCATCTACAGCGCTTTTTGTTGGTTTGGGACTTGGTCTACAAGATGCCTTCAAGGACCTCAGCTCAGGGGTTATTATACTCGTTGAGCGCACCTTGAGTGTTGGTGATATCATCCAATTGGAAAATCAAATTGGTAAAGTTGAAGCAGTTGGGTTGCGCACAACAACCGTTCGTACTCGCGATGATATTTTAATCATCGTGCCCAATTCAAAATTGACCAACGAGACTGTTATTAACCTCACGCATAGCGAAGAGACGACACGCTTTTCACTCACTGTTAGCGTAGCCTTTGGGAGCGACACAGAGAAAGTAGCCAAGATCTTATATGATATTGCGGCCAACCATCCACAGGCCGATGATAAAGAAGAACCCTTGGTACTTCTGAAAGACTTTGGCGACAGTGCATTGATTTTTGAATTGAACTTCTATACACGAGACCTCTTCTTCGTAGAAAAAATTAAAAGCGACCTGAGATTCGCTATCGATAAAGAGTTCTTCGAAAACCAGATTATTATCCCATTCCCGCAGCGTACCGTTTGGAAAGGTCCTGAACGCGTCACCCAATTTGGGAATGGCATAGTTGGTGCAGGAGAGATTATGCCGGACGATGACAGCGAAAGGGATAACGGCGCCGTTTAAAGAATTACTATGAGCAGAATACTATTGATTGAAGACGAGGTAGCCATTCGTAGGGTACTAAAGAAAATCCTTCTAGAGGAGGATGCCAGCCACTCCATTCATGAAGCGGAAGACGGTAAAATGGCCATCGAGACCTTCGGAGAAGGGAATTGGGATTTGGTGTTCTGTGATATCAAAATGCCCCACAAGGATGGTGTAGAGGTGCTTGAGCATATGATGAGCGTCAATCCAGACGTTCCCGTCATTATGATTTCTGGGCACGGAGATATCAATACCGCAGTAGATTGCCTAAAAAAAGGTGCGTACGATTACTTGCCTAAACCTCCGGATCTCAATCGATTATTGAGCACCGTGAGAAATGCGCTGACGCAAAAAGAACTGGTCAGCGAGGTTAAAACTTTGAAAAAGCGCGTCAGCAAGAAGTACAAGATGATCGGTGAAAGTGCCGGTATGCAGGAGCTGCGCGACATCATAGAAAAAGTAGCACCGTCGGAAGCTCGCGTTCTAATTACCGGTCCTAACGGTTCCGGGAAAGAACTGGTCGCTCACCAAATTCACGAGCAGAGTCAGCGCAGCAAGAATGCGATGATAGAAGTGAATTGTGCAGCCATTCCTGCAGAATTGATCGAGAGCGAACTCTTTGGACACAAAAAAGGAGCCTTTACCGGTGCGCAGAAAGACCGCAAAGGGAAATTTGAATTGGCCAACGGCGGAACCCTGTTTTTGGACGAGATTGGAGATATGAGCCTCAGTGCTCAAGCCAAAGTACTGCGTGCATTGCAAGAACATAAGATCACTCCGGTTGGTGGCGATAAAAGTATCAAGGTGGACGTTCGCGTATTGGCGGCCACCAACAAAGATCTGCGCAAGATGATTGACGACGGAAAGTTCCGTGAAGATTTGTACCACAGGTTGGGCGTTATCGTCATGGAGGTACCAGGGCTCAATGCACGTCGTGATGATATCCCGCTACTCGCCGAGCACTTCTTGAAAGCCATTGGTGAAGAATACGGCACTGCTCCTAAGGAGATTGATGCAGAGGCTATAGCTGCTTTACAAGACTATGATTGGACCGGAAATATCCGTGAATTCCGCAACGTCATGGAGCGTCTTCATATTTTGAGCGGTAATCCTATAAGCAAATCGTGCGTAGATAAATTCGCGAGGAAATAAGCGTACTTTTGCTTCAAATAAAGAAGCACATGAGTTTCCCAAAATTTCTCGTAGCAGATAATACCGATAGCCCGGATGCTATCTTCATCGTTCACACTGAATTTCCAGCATTCATCCTCAATCTAGAGAATGACGAGGTAAAGTGGTTGGACGACATCAGTGATGAAAACGAAGGTGATCTTACAAAGACACTCGAAGGCCTTATCACCGAAGCTGAGGATTTCTACCAACGTGAAGTCGACCGCTACAACCTCTAATGGCCTACCGCTGGAGCACATACAGTCAGCAGTATAAAATCAGCCTTAACCTTGCCTACCCAGTTGTCATAGGACAGCTTGGACAAATCATGGTAAGTGTGGCCGATTCTATCATGGTGGGGAAATTCCTCGGAACCATTCCACTTGCCGCGATTAGCCTTGCCGTATCGGTGCTGATCATCCCCATGGTTTTTGCCATAGGTGTGGCCTATGGACTCACTCCTCTTGTCGCCGGCGCTGACGGTGAAGAGAATCCCGCAGCAGCTACCAAATACTTCAAGAACGGCTTAGTACTCAACAGCATTTTAGGCTTACTCATTTATGGGCTTATTGCCCTTTTCGCCGAAGGGGCGCACTTGCTTGGTCAAGACGAGCGTGTAGTGGCTGAAGCCCTACCCTACATTCATGTGGTTGGTTTTTCCATCGTCCCAATGATGAGCTTCTTTGCCTTTAAGCAATTCGCCGAAGGCCTGAGCGACACCAAAGCCGCCATGCGTGTAAGCTTGGCCGCGAACTTCTTGAATGTACTTTTAAATTACCCCCTTATCACAGGTTGGGGACCGTTCCCGGAATTGGGATTGATCGGTGCCGCTGTGAGCACATTGGTTACTAGATTCTTGATGCTCGGTGGAATGGCGCTCTACATCCGTAAGAAGCAAAAATTTGCACTCTACTGGTCGTATTGGCGCAGCTCAGAAGTGAATTGGCCAACCGTTAAAGAGATCTTGAATATTGGTGTACCAAGTGGACTCCAATACGTTTTTGAAGCCGGTGCCTTTGCCATGAGCGGCGTTATTGTAGGTATGATTGGCCCCGTTCAACAGGCCGCCCATCAAATCGCATTAAACATCGCATCGGTGAGTTATATGATGGTGAGCGGTCTTGGAGCTGCTGCAACCATCCGCATGGGCAATCAGTTGGGCCGTAAAGACTACCCTATGCTACGCCTCGCAGGACAGAGTCTCTTCCACCTGACCTTCTTCTTTATGCTTGTCACCATGACCTCGCTTATTCTCCTGCGCAACTTCCTACCGCAATTCTACAGCTCGGATCCAGAAGTGCTTCAATACACCGCCGTACTTATGGTGGCAGCGGGAATATTCCAGATGCCCGACGGTATGCAAGCCACAGCATTAGGTGCCCTACGCGGCATTAAGGATGTAAACATTCCTACCATTGTGGCATTCGTCGCTTACTGGGTAATTGCCGTTCCATTGTGTTACTTCTTGGGCGTGTACCTAGAAAAAGGACCTATTGGGGTTTGGATGGGACTGACTGTCGGCCTCGTACTGGCTTCTATAGCCTTGTATTGGCGATTCCGACACAAAACCCTTCGCATGCATTAAGCGGCAATACCAGCCCGCTTCAACAATGCATCTACTTTCGGATCACGTCCTCTAAATTTCTTAAATAGCTCATCTGGCGCCACTGTACCTCCGCTAGAAAGGATTTCAGCAAATCCGTCCGCTGCCGCCGCACTAAAGATGCCCTCTTGTTTGAAACGCTCGAACGCATCAGCATCTAGCACCTCAGCCCATTTGTAGCTGTAGTATCCAGCACTGTAGCCTCCTTGGAAAATATGACTAAAAGCTGTCGAGGATAAAGTTCCTTCTACAGGTGAAAAGAGCTGTGTGTCGGCTGTTGCTGAACGTTCAAAATCGGCCACGGAGCCTTCCATAGGATCAGTAAGACCGTGATAGGTCATGTCCAGGTAGCCAAAGTTGAGCTGACGCAATGTGGCATATCCTTCCATAAACTGCTGGCTTTCCACAATGCGATCCACGTATTCCTTAGGCAGTAATTCACCTGTCTCGTAATGCTTCGCAAACAAGGCCAACGCCTCAGGCTCGTAGCACCAGTTCTCCAAAATCTGAGACGGTAATTCTACAAAGTCCCAATACACACTGGTTCCTGTGAGTGAAGGATAGGTACCACGTGCCATCATCCCGTGCAAGGCGTGGCCAAATTCGTGGAACAAGGTCGTGACTTCGTTAAAGGTCAGTAGCGAAGGCTTATCCGCAGTAGGCTTCGTGAAGTTACAGACTATGCTGATGTGTGGACGAACGACCTCTCCCTCTAAAGTATACATGCTGCGGTAACTGGTCATCCAAGCACCGGCACGTTTACCCGCACGCGGGAAGAAATCGGTATAAAGGAGGCTTAAAAATTCACCGTCTTTATCATATACCTCGTAAGCATCCACATCCTCGTGGTAGGTAGCGATTTCAGCATTCTTTGTAAAGCTCAACCCGTAGAGTTTGGCACTTATATCAAACACACCGGCCAGCACATTTTCAATCTTAAAGTAGGGCTTGAGCAAGTTGTCGTCGAGATTTAAAGTGGCCTTTTTAAGCTTCTCCGACCAGTACGAAAAGTCCCAAGGCTTTACCTCGCCCTGGTGCCCGGCAGCACTCGCGAATTCTTGTACGGCCTTTAAATCCTTTTCAGCAGCTGGCTTGGCCAACGCTTTCAAATCATCTAAGAACGACAATACCGTCTGTGGAGTTTTTGCCATGCGCTTGCTCAAGGTGAGCGCCGCATGAGAATCAAAGCCAAGCAGTTGTGCTTTTGCCAAACGTGTATTGACTAACTCTTGTATGTTTTCCTCGTTATTGTACTCATTGTCCTTGGCTGCTCGAGTACCGTATGCACGGTACATTTTTTCACGAAGTGCTGCATTGTCGGCGTACTTCATGATACTGATGTAGGTAGGCATATCTAAGCCAAACACATAACCCTGTTTGCCTTTTTCCTCGGCCAAGGAAGCAGCGCTGGCAATAGTAGCCTCTGGCAATCCTGCCAGCTCATCGGCATCTGCCACGTGAAGTTCAAAAGCTTGCGTTTCCTTCAAGACGTTTTCACCAAAGGACAGCGACAGCTTGCTTAGCTTTTCGCTGATCGACTTCAGCGATTCACGCTTCTCTCCTTCAAGCAAGGCGCCATTGCGCACAAAACCCTCGTAGGTCTCTTTCAGGAGTCGAGCACTTTCTGCATCCAGTTGCTCCTGCTCTCGATTCTCCCAAACTGCTTTAATGCGTAAAAACAAGGCTTCATTGAGCAAGGTCTCGTTGTTAAACAACGTCAATTTTGGACTCAATTCACGAGCAATCGTTTGAATATCCTCATTGGTTTCAGCGCTGTTTAGATTAAAGAAGCAACTGCTCACCACTCCCAGTTCTTTTGAAGCAAACTCCAATGGAACCAAGGTATTGCCGAAGGTAGGTGCATCGGTATTCTCGGTAATGGCTGAAATACGTTCTCGAGCTACGTCCATCCAATGCTCTGCAGCAGGCATAAAATGTGCAGGTTCAATGGCATCAAAAGCCAAACTTCCAAAAGGAGTCTGAGGGAAATCTATCAGTGGATTCATACGGGTACAACTTAGTGCTACTAAGATACGTAGGTCATTACATTTACTACCTTTGATTGATGGCAAAAATGGAAGTGAATTGGACATTAACTGGGATGACCTGTGCAGGGTGCGCGCACAGCGCCGCATCCATTGCTGAAGGGACACCAGGCCTTGAAAATGTTGTCGTTCGCTACGCCAGCCATAGTTTCAAAGCCACGGTCGACCAAGAACTTCTCGACTTGCCTGCCTTCAAAGCAAACCTCGCTAAAGCAGGATATCAGCTCGAGAGTGAAAAAGTAGGCATGGAAGTACAGTTTGATCGGCAACGAAAAGCATTGCGACGACAAGCGCTGGAGCTTCTACTCGCTGTGCTATTTGCAGGTCCATTGCTCTATCTAGGGATGAGTCATTCAATGGATAGCCAGATAATCGCACTTCAAGGAGTATTAGCTGTGGTTCTCAGTGGGTATTTCGGACGAAAAATTCATGCAAAAGCCTTCGCACTCGCTAAGATGGGTGCGACTAACATGGACACCCTAGTCAGTCTTGGGAGCATTGTCGCATTTGGATATTCGTTGTTCAACCTCCTCGGCGGTAATCACGAGATCTATTTTGAAAGCGCCGGGCTCATTATTGCGTTTGTCTTGATTGGCAAATACTTCGAGCAACGCGGAAAATTGCAGAACAGCAAGGCCGTCGAAAGTCTATTAGCACTTCAGCCTAAGGTGGCTACGAAGGTAGTCGATGGACTCACCGTTCAAGTTGATGTCGGCGCACTTGAAATCGATGAAGTGGTCCAAGTTAAGCCCGGGGAGCAAATCCCTGTAGACGGTATTGTCGTCGAAGGAACCTCCAGCATTGACGAAAGCACCTTCACTGGCGAGCCTTTAGAAGTCTCTAAAACCGCTGGCGCCGAGGTCTGGGCAGGCACTGTTAATGGAGAAGGCTTATTACTAATTAAAGTGGTGAATACAGGAAAAGCCTCTGCCCTTGGTGGCATCATTGAAGCAGTTCTTCAGGCGCAGGAGCAAGAAACCTCCATTGAAAAATTAACCGATCGTATCTCCAAGATTTTCGTGCCAAGTATTTTGATGTTGAGTGTTATTGTTGGTGTAGTCTGGGCTCTTTTAGGGGAACCTCTAAGCACAGTTTTCGCCATTAATGTCTTGGTCATTGCCTGTCCTTGTGCCTTAGGACTGGCGACTCCGCTAGCAGTTGTAGCCGCTACTGGTAAAGCAGCGAGAAAAGGGATGCTCGTTCGCAATGCGAGCGCATTGGAATTGGCCCATAAGGTGGATCATATTTTATGGGACAAAACAGGAACGCTGACAAAGGGAAAGCCCACAGTTGTGGAGATTTCGGGAGATGTGGCCAATTTTAAAAACATCCTTATCGCCCTGAACCAAGGTGGGTCTCATCCGCTGAATGAAGGCATGAAACAACACTTCGGCTTCCAAGGAGGACTGCCGAAAGTGAGAAGATTAAAAGCCCTGCCGGGCAAAGGCATCCAAGGGAAAATTGACGGTCAAGTGTACCACTTAGGTTCGCCATCATGGTGTGAAGAAATGACCGGTCAAAAAGTAGTTACTGAAAAAACAACCGCGGTACTCTTTGATGAATCCAAAGTCCTTATTACGGTATTGTTTGACGATGTCCTAGCTACGGGAGCCATAGATATCATACAGCATACGAATGCCTTGGGCATCTATAATGTTTTGCTCTCCGGTGATAAAATCCCAGTGGTTGATGCTCTGGGGAAAACCCTAGGATTGCAAGAGAGTTTTGGTGAAATGATGCCCATAGAGAAAGTCGAAAAAGTACAAGCCTTTAGAAACAAGGGTACCGTTTTGATGATAGGTGATGGTATTAATGATACCGCGGCGCTCAGCGCCGCGGATGTAGGCCTGAGTTTCGCGGCCGCTACCGCGGCCGCGCAGCAGAGTGCCGATGTCGTTCTGATGCGCGATGGTGTACTTGGATTGAAACGGTACTTCGCTTTGGCTGCACAGTTCAGACAAACCTTACGAGGTAACCTTATCTGGGCCTTTGGCTACAATGTTATCGCTATTCCTTTAGCAGCCGGCTTGCTCTACCCTACATTTGGCATTAAATTGACCCCAATGATTGCGAGTATTGCCATGAGCGTAAGTAGCATTGGCGTCGTGATCAACAGTTTAAGAATGCATATAAAACCCCTGAAATAATGACCATAGATACTAAAATCAACTGCGGCGGTTGTATCGCCAAAGTCCAAGGAGATTTGAATGAATTGCTCGGTGAAGGCAATTGGACTGTAGATACGGCGTTACCCAATAAACCATTGACATTTTCAGACGACGTAGATGTCGAAGAAGTCATGGACGTACTGGACGAATTCAACATGAACGTATAAATGAACGTTGCCCTCATCTCAAGATCCACCCTGTACAAGCAACCTGGCGGTGATACCGTTCAGGTTGAACGTACGGCAGATGGGTTGAGAGCTTTGGGGCATGACGTACATATTGTTCTCGCAGGACAGCCGCTACCGCAAGAAGTAGAACTCATCCATGGTTTTAACCTTGGAAGGCCTGCAGATCTATTGCCTTATTTCAAATCGTTCAAGGGCAGAAAAATCCTGAGCACCATTTTCGTGGACTACAGTCTCGCAGACAAGGAGCGTGCTCCTTTTGCTTACTCGCTATTGGGTGGACACGGTATGGAGTGGCTGAAAACCATTCTACGCGGGTTCAACGGCAGCGACCGCATGCCAAGTATTGGCTATCTGTTAGCAGGACAACGCCGAAGTATGAAGCGCTTACTCACACTAAGCGATCGAGTAATTACTTCCTCTATGAGCGAATACGAACGCATTGCCGCTTGGAGCGCCCTTGGAGGAAAAGGACTTCGTGATAAACATCAATTGATCCCTTTGGGTATTGACGACGATTTTCTTAAATCAACGAACCCGCAGGAAGGTCGAGCCGGACTGCTCATGGTGGGCAGATTGGAATACCTGAAGAATCAAAAAACCATTATTGAATGGGCAAGCGAGCGAAATTGGCCATTGACGGTCGTGGGTGATGCCAACGTAAATCAACAAGACTACTACAAAGCCTGTGTTTCTATTGCCGGGCCTACCATAACATTCCTACCCTACACGAATAGGGATGCAATCATCCGTTTGATGGACGAGCACAAGTGCTTGGTCATTCCGTCGCTGTTTGAAACCTATAGCTTGGTCGGTTGGGAAGGTGCAGCGAGAGGGATGGCTGTTGTTGCCAACAAGGCGGCTGATATGAGCGAAACGCTGGAACCAGTAGCGGAATTGGTCCCTATTGAAAATAAGGAAGCATTTATCGAAGCGATAGAAATTGGTTTAAAAGGACATAAAAAATCCCAAGTGCCGTTTACAAACTTCACTTGGGACGTTATAGTTAGCCGAATCGTAAGTGCTTATCGCTGATTCGCCATTTCTTTCTCAAAAGTTTCTTTGAACTTTTCGTAGTTGTAGTCAACCATGATCTTCTCGTTTTTAGAGAGCGCTTTGTAATAGTTCTTTACAATCTTGTCTCCATCGAGCTCGATGGCGATGTAGTACTTGAACTTGTCGGTTTTCTCCACCTTCATGAGGCGGTCACACACAACGAGTACACCACTTAACTCTTGGTCAATCACTGTGCGAGCATTTTCTTCAAAACGCTCCAATACCTCTTCTACGTTGTTGACCTCCATACTCTTCACGTAGTTGTCACCAACAACTTTCATAGTAGTGCTGATCATACCCGCAAGGTCAGTTTTGGCATTGCTCATGGCTTTCTTCTTGGCCACGTTCATATCCATACTTTCACCAAAGCTGTAAACACGGAAGGTCTTGCGGTCGCTCTTGAATTCAGAACACGGCAATACTAGTTCAGTTTCGCCTTTCGGCGCTTTTGTTTTTGAACCACAGCTTGACAACATCAAACCTGTAGCGGCTAGGGCGATAAGTAATACTCTTGCTTTCATAACAATACTTTTTAAGGTGTTTGGAAGGTACGGAACCTCAAGAGTATTATTCCAAAGGCCGTGCCAAAATTTCTACCACTTGCCGCGGTCGGCCAATTTCTCTCGCTCCTCTTCAAAGAAATTCAAGCACTTTTCTACTTGCTTATCGATGTTTTTGATGCGGTGAACGGTGTGGCAGATGGTACGCTTTCTTCCGTCGGTGAGTTTGCTCCAAACGCGAGCGATAATCTCGTCTTGCTCTAGGAGTACCTCCACGACTTCAGGGATTTCCACCCCCAGTGGGTTTGGATCCAAATAAATGACGACTGAAATGGCTTGGCCTTGCTCGTAGGTGTGTCCGCCAAGTTTGGTCTTTCCAATCATCGAGAAATATTTTCCCCCGCCAAAACTCTGTATACCCGCTTGAACCTGAATGTTCCCATCGTCTATATCCAAGATGATGCGCGTTTTACTCTTCTTTGGAAAGGTATCTACGAGTGCCTTGTCGTACATAACACAACGGTAGCCGCCGCGCATTGGATCGAGCATCTCTAGATAAGTATTGAAGCGGGCCAATTCCTCCATTACCAAGGCGATGTAAAGGCGGTATCCTCTAAGAATTGAGGATCGCTTAAAGTCTTCATGAAGTCGATCAATCCTTGCTTCTGCGCTTCGGACCAATTTCGACCTACACCGGCCGCCTTCATATTTGGATCGAGGGTTGCCGAAGGATGACCACCCATGTTGTAAAATTCAACAACCTCAGCGAGGGTTTGGAATCGTCCATCGTGCATGTAGGGGAATGAATATTCTACGTTGCGAAGCGAAGGCACCTTGAATTTACCTCTATCATTCGGATTACCGGTTACTCCTTCTCGCCCATCTCCGACTTCATGCGTACTGTCGAGGCCATTGTTGGAGAACTGCAACAATCCAAAGGCTCCCATCTGGTAGCCCGAAGTAGCTGCCCCATGGCAGTGAAAGCAATCTCCCTGTTCGTTATTGAAAATGTCAAAGCCCAACTGCTCGCTCGGAGTAAACTGGTAGTTGCCTTCAACGTATTTGTCAAAATTCGACGTCCCGCTAATGATGGTACGTATGTATTGAGCCAAGGCCTTTGCAATCCCGTCCTCTGTTATTTCTTCAGACCCGTACGCCTGATCAAACAGTTCGAGGTAAGTGGCATCTTGTTCCAGCTTTTCGATGATGCTTGCAAAATCTGCATGCATCTCAATAGGGTTTAAAATAGGGTCTTTGACTTGGTCTTCTAGGGTAGATGTTCTTCCGTCCCAGAAATACAGCTGCTGCCAAGCAATGTTAGAAAGCACCATAGCGTTTACATCGCCCTGCACTCCATCTATTCCGGTGCTGAACCTGAACGGCTCTGCAAAATTGCTCTCCTGCATGTGGCAACTATTACAGCTCTGGGTATTATCACCGGAAAGTCGCTCGTCAAAAAAGAGATGTCTACCTAGACGCACCCCTTCTTCTGTCATTTCATTTGAAGGTGGAATGGCTGGCGCTGGAAAATGGCTCGGATAATTTAGGGTATAGGGCGTGGGTTCGTGTTTCGACCGAAATCGATCACAGCCTTGAACGATCAGAGCGCTCAACAACACTATCCATACCTTATTCTTCACTTTCTTTTTCCCAGTTACTCGTTGTGGTATAACTCTCGAACTTGCGAATCACCTCCGCCATGTCCTCGGGTATAACAGTTTCAAATTCCATCAGTTCACCCGTTGCTGGATGCACAAAGCCGAGCTTCTTCGCATGGAGGGCATGTCGCGGACACGCTTTGAAACAATTCGTAATGAACTGCTTGTACTTCGAGAAGGCCGTGCCTTTCAAAATCTTATCACCTCCGTAGCGTTCGTCATTGAAGAGTGGATGTCCCAAATAACGCATGTGTGCACGTATTTGATGTGTACGTCCAGTCTCTAATCGGCAACTGATTAAAGTTACATAACCAAAACGTTGCAGCACCTTGTAATGAGTAACCGCATGCTTTCCTTCAGAGCCGTCAGGGAAAACAGCCATCTGCAGACGATCTTTCACGCTGCGACCAATGTGGCCTTCAATCGTGCCTTCTTCCTCTTGCACATTACCCCAAACTAAGGCAACATATTCCCTAGAGGTGGTACGGTCAAAGAACTGTTTCGCCAAATGTGCCATACCAAGCTCTGAGGCTGCGGCAACCATAACACCTGAGGTGTTTTTATCTAACCTATGTACTAATCCAGGACGCTCCTCACCTTGCTTGCCTACGGGCAAGTTCTCCGCTAAATGTGCGAGACCGTGGACCAAGGTACCTTCGTAATTTCCATGACCCGGGTGACACACTAGACCGGGCTGCTTATTGATGACAATAACGTGCTCGTCACGGTAAAGAATGTCGAGGTCCAAAGCCTGAGGGACGATTGTAGAATCTCTTGGCGGTTCATTCAAAACCACCTCAACGGTATCTCCTGCCTTGACTTTGTAATTGCTCTTGACGGGATTGCCATTGACATGAACGGCCTTTGCTTCCGCCGCCTTCTGAATGCGTGAACGGCTGGTATCAAACAAAAAATTGGTCAAAAACTTATCGACACGCAATGGCCCCTGTCCCGCATCGGCAACAAACCTGTGGTGTACGTACAATTCGTCTTTTTCTTCTTGCTCACTCATCAGGAGGGTATTTAAAGCTTGATCCATTTGACCTGAGCAATACCCTGCGCAGTTCGAAGAGATAAAATGTATAAACCCGCATCAAGATGATGCAGCTCGAGGTTATTATACCCCTCCACATGACCGGCGGCAACAGTCGCTCCGGTAAGGGTCCTTAAAACATAATGTGCCGAAGGCGATTCTATACTTAAACTACCAGAAGAAGGATTGGGATATACCTTGAAATCTTGGGCCAATTCCTCCACAGCCATATCCGTTGGCGAATAACGGAAGTACGGTCGCATCATCGCAACACCAGGCTCGAGACTCTGGTACCAATTAAACCCGTCCCCGTAGTACCTCGGCATTCCGGAAGGTAAAGTACGCTGCTGATCTAAACCTAAATACATAGGGTTCGAAGAGGTGCAGATGTATCCCAACCAAATCTCAGCGTACGCATTTAAACTAACACTGGAATCCAACTCATAAGGCATCATATCTCCGCGGTAATACCCTGTAAACGGTCGGTACAAACTATCGCTCATGTACAATATGTTTCCAGGTCCATCCCCACTATCCGCTGGTGCCCAAACGGCCATTCTAAAGGTACTGGTGTACGCTTCGCCAGCATCGACGAAATTAAAATACATCCCCTTGAGGGTATCGGAGCCACCAAGCCCTCCTACCTTAAATTTTTGTGCTACTCGGCCGCCAACTACGTTCTGAACCGCATATGCACGCTCAGCACTGCCGTCGTCCAAAGCCAAGTAGTTATTTAACGTTAATGTACCTCGAACGGTATCGTTGGAACGAAAGCCTGCCGCCGAACCGTCAAACCACACCTTAGTTGAGACGGTAGTTGGGCCGCTAAAAGAAGTCATTGCTGTAGAGGGAACGCTCACAGTGAAGGTCTGATCTTGGTTGTGCTGGGTATTTGTGATTACCGGCACTGCTGTAGTCTGTTGAACGAGTGCACCGTTTTCCTCCCAACGAAATTGGCCAAGGTTCAAACTCCATCCCCCAGAAGGTACAGCACCGTTTCTGCGGTAAATAAATTCCAAAGTAGAGGGACGATTGGCAACACTGCTGGCATTACTTACCCACCACGGCCAGCTGGTGTAGGCTCCTGAACCTATAATCAGTGGATGCGCGCGAGCAATCGCCGGTTCGGTAATGATGGTATCGCTTGGATTTCTGTCCTTATCAAGCTGTACATAATCAACATTCCAAATGTCATAAGCACCGGCACGCGCTCCATAAGCTGCAAATCTGAATCGGAAACCTTTTTGCAAATAATTGGCGCCTTGAACAGGAAGAATAACGGAAGAAAACGGACCTGAGGTTCCAGAGCCTTTCTGCCCCCAAACTTGAGTCCAGTCGGCAGTTACTGGCGACCAATATTCAACGACAATACTATCATTGTTCGACGGCAATTCACCGCGACCGCCTTCCTGCAATTGAAAACTGAGGTATACATTGGATAGACCTTGCAAGTCTAAATAAGCCGAGGTCAATACATCTGCCAAGGAATCTGAACCAAGTGCATTCTCTTTGTAAGCAAAACCATATTCATTGAGTCCATCGAAGGTTGCTACTCCCAATGAATTCTGAAACAGTGCCATTTCGTCGTTTACCCAAACCTTAGCATCTTGCCAGAGTGCTGGAGAAGGCTTGTCCGACGGGTAAGAAAAATCGTCCGTAAATGGTGGCACCAAGGTGTCGGTGCTCTCCACAGACCATGAAGTTACAGGAGCGCCCTTCAGCACAGTTGTAATTTCTTGTACTTGTGCCGTGGCGACGACCGCCAATATGCTGGCAAAAAATGTAAAGCAGAATCTAGAATTCAGCATCTAGCGTATCGATAATTTCGGGTTGTGGGAGAAGCGTTGAGTCGGATACCAACCAAAGATCAACAGCGCTACCGGCTTTCACTTCGAGGTCTTCTTCATAGGCCGGGGAGGACTTCAGCACAAAAGCACCTAATGTATCCTCGGTAACGGCTTGGTAAATCACCGCACCAACGTTCAAACTTGAGAAGCTCAGCTTTTCCTGTGCCTCGCTAAATGTCATGCCAACGAGATTCGGTAGGTAAACCAACGCACCGTCTAATCCAGCGCTTACGTAAATCTTAAAGCGGCTTCCCGTTTCGTACAGCTTTTGCTCATCGGCAATGCTATCATTTTCATCGACTACCCTCAATACCAAATCGTGACTGAGGTCAGGAACCGCGATAATGCTATCGATGATAAATCCCTTGGTCTTAAATTTTGAGGTCACATAACTGACCAACTGGTCCTTATAATTTGGCAACGGATACTTTGGCAATCGCGCAGGGTTGGTCGAAAGTAGAATTTTACGGCCCAATTTTACCGTCGCATATTCCTTGGGGAAGGATTCGATGATTGCGCCCTCGGGTACCCCCGGGGCGTAATGCGTACTGTCTATAACCTCGTACCCCAGTCCTAAAGAGTCTAATTGAGCCGTAGCCTCCTCGAGTTGCATCATCTTCAGATTGGGAATTTCAACGGTGTGTCCATGCATGGTGGTGCTGCTCAACCACCACAAACTTCCAAATACACTAACCACCACTACTCCTCCAGCAATCAAAGCCGTTTTCACAAAGGAGCGAGAAAATAGAAATCTAAGCCATTGCTTCATGGTGTAAAGATACTTTATTCATACCCTCTAATCATTAGGGTTCTGCATTACATTTACAACAATGGAAAACGAGCAAAAATTGATTGGCGTATTGGCCGGCGGATATTCTTCCGAACGGGCGATAAGTTTGGCTTCCGGGAAGACTGCTTATGAGGCTTTCATTAAAGCCGGCTACACCACAGTGTTTATAGAACTTGATCGGGAAGGCTTTAAAGTAGACAGTCAACTGGTCAAAATCTCGGACCTCGGCTTGGACTACGTATTCAATGCCGTTCACGGTACACCTGGGGAAGACGGTCACATTTCCGGCATGCTTGAAGTATTCGGAATCCCGCACAGCACTTGTGACACATTCACGAGCTCACTTACATTTTCCAAATTCCAATGCAACACCATTCTGCGCGCTCAGGGTATCGCGGTACCAAGGGGGAAAAGCTTTTTTGATGAACCCAGTAGCGACACCTTTGACCAATGGCAATACCCATTGTTTGTGAAACCCAACCGTTCCGGCTCCAGCTTTGGTGTGAGCCGTATTGAAACTCCAGAAGAATTTTCTGCAGCTTTCAAGGAGGCGCAAAAAGAATGTGCGGAGGTTGTTGTTGAGGAAGGTATCTCAGGCGTAGAAGTAGGCTGCGGGGTATTGCGTGCAAACTATGACTTTGCTTCGAATAGGGAACTGGATGAATCGGCCACCCAGAGTATTGCGATTACCGAAATCGTCCCAACGGAAAGTACCTTCTTTGATTACGAGGCGAAATACGATGGGAAGTCGCAAGAAATAACACCGGCTAGAATACCTGCTGAAACTGCTGCTGCCATCGAGCAAATCTCCATTCGAACGTACGATGTACTCGGTCTGAAAGGCATTGTTCGTATGGACTATATCATTGACCCAGAGCGCGGACCTGTGCTCATAGAAGTAAACAGTATACCTGGACTAAGCCCAGCCTCCATCGTGCCGCAACAAGTGGCTCATAGAGGGTGGCAACTGCACCATGTGCTCAGTGTTCTCGCAGAAGAACATATTGCGTAACTTTATCCCATGAGCAAACGCATTGCATTATTCCCGGGATCCTTTGATCCTATCACTTTGGGCCACCTCGATATTATTGAGCGTGCGCTTCCCCTATTTGATGAAATCCAAATAGCCGTGGGTACCAATAGTGCGAAACAGTATCTATTCCCGCTTGAACAACGCGTCGCTTGGATCGAAGAAACCTTTGCCAATGAACCTAAGATTAAGGTCATTACCTACGAGGGTCTTACCGTTGACTTCGCTCAAAAACAAGGGGTAAACTTCCTGCTGCGCGGATTGCGTAATCCTGCAGATTTCGAATTTGAAAAGGCAATAGCTCAAGCGAATAGAGAAATGGTACCGGATCTAGAAACCGTATTTCTTTTGACCAGTGCACGTTATGCCTACATCAGTTCAAGCATTGTACGTGAAGTATACAACCACGGTGGAGATTTTACCGGATTCGTTCCCGATGCCGTTAGGCCGTAACTTCTTCTGAGGCGAACTCTGTGAAAACAGCTTTCAGGCTATTGTAAGAAGGCATCTTGGCCAATTTTTTTCTCAGCTTTTTTGGAGAGGCCCAATACACGTCAGTAATTCCTTCCTCTTTTTGAGGCTTCAATTTTTTCGTGTGCTCCGTATACATGGGATACCAGTAGGTTGTTTTAATGGCAAACCCGCCTTTCACAGTGTAACAATGCACTGTTTTCGTTGGTGCACCTGTTATTTTCAGACCTTTAACCTTGCACTCCTCTTCCACCTCGCGAACGGCGCAATCTTCGATCTTTTCATGAAACTCCAGCTTGCCCTTTGGCATGTCCAACTTGCCGTTGCGTTCTATGATGAGCAACTGGCCTTTGTCATTTTTAACCCATCCACCAGCCGCGATAACACCTTTGTGTAACGTCATAAACAAGGGCCAAAACGGATGGTCTATACCAATGCTTAAATCCACATTCAAGGCCTCGTTTTGAAGATTCTTAAGAAACGATTTCACCTTCTTCTTCGTGGATAATCTGTTGATAATCTCAGGGGCTTCTCCCCCAGGAACAGGAATCAAAACAGAGCCTTTAATGAAAACTTTGGTGTAATTTTGCAGCATGATACAGAACAAAGAAGCAGCCCTTAAGACCGCCGAAAGTCTTTTACAAATTAAGGCGATTAAATTACAACCAGACAACCCATTTACTTGGGCAAGTGGATGGAAAAGTCCTATCTACTGTGATAACCGCTTGACATTAAGTTTTCCAGCTATTCGAAATTATCTAAAAATCGAATTCGCCAAACAAATTGAAGAAGTTTATGGAAAACCTGATTACATCGCCGGAGTAGCTACAGGCGCTATTGCTATCGGTGCGCTCGTTGCTGATTTCATGGGCGTTCCATTCATCTATGTTCGTGATAAAGCTAAAGGCCACGGACGTCAAAATCAGGTAGAAGGCTTCTTTGAACCGGGCTCTAATGTTGTGGTCATTGAAGATTTAATCTCTACCGGTGGCTCTTCACTAAAAGCGGTTGCTGCCCTCAAAGAAGCTGGAGCACGCGTTTTAGGAATGATGGCCATATTCACTTATGGCTTCCCTGTAGCCCTCGAGAATTTTGAAGAGGCTGGTGTTCGCTTGAACACTCTAAGTGATTACCACCATTTATTGGAACAAGCTGTTCAAAGTGGTGCTATCTCTCTCGAAACAAGGGATCTATTGTCTGAATGGCGCAAAGACCCTTCTGTTTGGGGCAAATAGAAAGCGATTAAGACTCGCCATTAGGGTCAACCCAACGTATACTATCAAGGTCAAACGCTTGCGTTTGGCCTTTTTTTGTTTGCAATAACACCCTGCCTAAATCATCTACGCCGGCGACCACCGCTTCAAGCATTTCTCCTTTATCAGTGGCATACATCTGCGCCTGTGTTTTACCCCAAAGGATGTCGGCGTAACGCTTGTCTAAAAGTTTACCATTATCCATCCAGGGCACAGCAGCGTCCATCGCTTTTAGAATTTCATCTATTACCTCCTCGGCTGTGATATCCAACCCTAATTCCTCCAGGCTAATGGCGCGAGGTAATTGAGCTTGACTGTATTTTACATTGATACCGATGCCTATAATCGAGGACGAAATACGACCGCCTTCCCATCTATTTTCTATGAGCATGCCACCCAATTTCTTCGTAGCGACCATCATATCGTTGGGCCATTTGTACTGCACCATTTTAGGCAAGGTGGTGGCCAGAACATGACACATCCATTTGTTGACGAGAAAACTTTCCTTCACGGCATTGGGCCATCGCACATATACTGAGAACAACGCCGATTTTCCAGGTTCGTCCTGCCAAACTGACACGCCCCTACCCTTGCCCTTTTTCTGGGTACTGGCAACCACCGTAGACAGGTGTTCCAAGGCAGTGTTCTCCTGCAACAAACGCTTCAATTCAGATTGCGTAGAATCTAGCTGTGAATGACGTAGAATGCGGTACTTTTGTGACATTATGCCTATTTGGAATGAGCCTCACGAAGATGGCATATGTTTTGGTAATTTACTGACATAAATATTCATTAATGCAATTACAACCTCAAGCTTCGTCCGAACTACTTCAAAAATTTGTTGTTGAAGGGTTACAAGAGATCAAAGGCGAAAACATCACCATACTTGATTTAAGAGAAATCGATAACGCAGTAACGGACTTCTTCATTATTGCTGAAGGTAACTCAAACACTCAGGTAAATGCACTTTCAGATAGCGTTCACAAAAGCGTTCGAGAAAATGTTGGCGATCGCCCTTGGCACATTGAAGGAAAAGAGAATGCAGAGTGGGTACTTATGGACTATGTAAATGTCGTAGTACACATTTTCCAAAAAGGCATCCGAGAGTTTTATGACCTTGAAAGCCTTTGGGGCGATGCACCTACAACAACCTTAGAAAACCTATAACAGCCGTATGTCGGAAAAAGGAAATCAAAATCAAATTGACAAGCTGAAAAAGCAGTTTGCCAAGAATAACAATCAGGGGAACAAACCCAATGGTCCGAAGAGATCTGGATTCAATTTCTATTGGGTCTATGCTATCATATTCGCACTATTCATAGGTATGCAGATTTTTAGTGCGATGAGCTTCCGCGCTAAAAACTCAAACTTTAGAGACTTTGAGCAAAAGCTTGAGCTTGGTGATGTTGAACGCGTAAACATCGTTAACGAGAAAACCATTCAAGTCTTTATCAAGGAAGAGCGCTTGCTGGAAAACGAGCGCTACGAAGAGGTAAGAAACAGCAATCTCAGTGATGCAGTCAATCCAGGTCCGCATTATGTTTTCGAAATGCCCGCGACGGCCTTTGAAGATCGATTGAAAGATTACTACGAAGACCGCTCTTCTGAAGAACCCATCGCAGTGAACTACGAAACTCAAGAGAACTTCATTGGTGACATCATTTCTTGGGTATTGCCGCTCGTATTAATGATTGCCGTGTGGCTTTTCATTATGCGTCGCATGTCTGGCGGCGGTGGCGCCCCAGGCGGCGGTGGTGGATCCCAGATCTTTAACATCGGGAAGTCACGAGCAAAAGTCTTTGACAAAGACACGGAGGTGAAGACCACCTTCAACGAGGTAGCCGGAATGACTGGAGCCAAAGAAGAGGTTCTGGAAATTGTGGACTTCTTGAAGAATCCAAAAAAATATACAGAGCTCGGAGGACGTATTCCGAAAGGTGTGATGCTTTCAGGCCCTCCAGGAACTGGTAAAACCTTGTTGGCAAAAGCAGTTGCCGGAGAAGCCAAGGTACCGTTCTTCTCACTTTCAGGCTCTGATTTCGTTGAGATGTTTGTGGGTGTAGGTGCCTCACGTGTCCGCGACTTGTTTAAGCAGGCCAAAGAAAAATCGCCGTGTATCATCTTTATCGATGAGATTGATGCCATCGGTCGTGCCCGTGGAAAGAACAATTTCACAGGCGGTAACGACGAGCGAGAGAACACATTGAACCAGCTTCTTACTGAGATGGATGGTTTTGGTACGAACGAGCACGTTATCGTAATGGCGGCCACCAACCGCGCAGATATCTTAGACCGCGCATTAATGCGTGCAGGGCGTTTTGACAGAATCATCTATGTGGATTTGCCAGAGCTCAACGAACGTGAAGCCATCTTTGGGGTGCATTTGAAAGGCATTAAAACCAATGATTCTGTAGATGTTGCCTTGCTTTCAAAGCAGACTCCAGGGTTCTCTGGGGCCGATATTGCCAATGTGTGTAACGAGGCTGCTCTTATCGCAGCTCGTAAGAACAAAGACTTTGTAGACAAGCAAGATTTCAACGATGCCATTGATCGTATCGTGGGAGGCTTGGAAAAGAAGACAAAGATTATCACACCCGAGGAAAAGAAAGTTATTGCTTACCATGAAGCAGGTCATGCTGCAGTGAGCTGGTTGCTTGAACATGCTGCACCATTAGTAAAGGTGACTATTGTTCCAAGAGGGCGCTCGCTAGGTGCTGCTTGGTATCTTCCGGAAGAGCGTCAGATTACAACTGCTGAACAGATGCAAGATGAAATGTGTGCCACAATGGGTGGGCGTGCAGCAGAAAAGGTAGTGTTTGACAAGATATCTACCGGTGCTTTGAGTGATCTTGAAAAGGTGACTAAACAAGCAAGAGCCATGGTTACTATCTACGGTTTGAACGACAAGTTGGGTAACATAACCTACTACGATAGTCAAGGCCAGAATGAATACGCCATGGACAAACCGTATTCTCAAGAAACAGCTGTGGTTATTGATGAAGAGATTTCAAAAATCATTGAAGCGGAATACGATCGTGCCATTGACATTCTCTCAAACAACAGAGAAAAACTGGATGCTTTGGCCAACCTTCTCTTAGACAAAGAGGTCATCTTCAAAGAGAATGTTGAGGAGATCTTTGGCAAACGTCCTTGGGACAAAGAAGAAACTGAGGATACAACCGCTGAAGTAGTGGCGACTGAAGAGACAACTGAAGTTGTAGAGCCGACGGAACCAACAGAGGCTCCTGCTGCTGAAGAAACACCAAAAGAGGCCGAGTAATCGGATTAAAATTTGAAGTAAACCCACCGCCGCTGGCGGTGGGTTTTTTGTTAATAGCCACTATAAAAAAGACTTCGGTGCTTTAGTGATGCTTTGCTACCTTTGAGTAACACTCACAAAACATGTCAAGGAAAGGTTTCTTTTCAAAATTGGTTTCTTCACTCAAGAATTCTGAATCTGCAGAACAACCTGCGGAAGGAAAATTTGCCCCCGAAGAAAAACTTCCACTTGACGAAAAGTTTGTGTCTCAATTCCATGAAGGCGGCGGCCATTTCATCTATTGTGCCAATGAAGGCGATGCGCTCGCAGGCCTTGAACAATACGCTGCTGAACACAACTGGCCTGGCCTCTACATAAGCGACGACGGTCTGCGCAACTTCGAAAACAAGTTAGGATTGAGTATTACCTTCAATAATGACGGCCAGATGCCTGCAGTAGTCAGTGGTTGTGAGGCGTTGATTGCTTTTAATGGAGGAATCATGGTACACAACCACCATACAGGGGGAAGAAAACTATCAGATTTACCAGAGCATCACGTAATCATCGCCTACACTTCGCAGATAGTTGCAAACCTCCGCGACGGGATGACCTCCATCAACCTTAAATACCGCGAAAACCGCCCAGGCAATATTGCCGTAATACGTGCGCCATTGGATCAAAATGTTCAGATGGCTTCTGCAGATCCTAACAAGGATAGAAATGTATTCTTAGTGCTAATCGAAGACGAGGTATAACATGGGAAAACGTACGCTATGGGGTGCTGTCTATGCAGGTGTACTGATCGGCATATTCGGTTTTACAGCCTTCGCACCAATTGCTTTGGCACTGTTCACAATACTCTTATTGAAAGAATTGGCCACCATCCAGAAAATGGAAAGTAGATTTCCACTGCTGGTCTTAGCCTCAATTCTACTTGGCCTAGGTGCGTTTCGAGGATTTGGCGGACCCCAAGAAATTGTAGCTTCAAGCATCCTATTATCGACACTTCTTTCCTTCACACTACTTCGTGCCAAGGAACCGGCCGTGGAGATAAGACGCGGGCTATTCGCCATTGCCTACGTGTGGGTGCCACTTACATACACCATTCAGTGCGCCAGCGAACTGCCCTTGATCATCTTGTTCATTTTTGTAATGATCTGGTCGTCTGATAGCATGGCGTACCTCTTTGGCCGCTTCTTTGGAAAACGCCCATTAGCACCGACATTGAGTCCAAAGAAAACCATCGAAGGGATGGTCGGAGGAGTGATAGGTACTCTGGTGATTGGCGTGGTTGCCAACCAGTATTGGGAGCTGATGCCCACGCACATTGCAGCATCGCTTGCCATTAGCGTTAGCATCACTGCACCTTTGGGCGACCTTGTTGCCTCTGCCATTAAAAGAGACGCAGGCGTGAAGGATTCAGGAGTATTTTTACCGGGTCACGGTGGGGCGTTAGATCGCCTGGATAGCTTTATTACCGCAGCACCCGTTGCACTTATTTTATACCAGTATTTATCATGATTATTCACAAGGAAGGGAAAGGAACTTTAGGACTTGTTTTCATCGTCTTATTTGCAGTAAACGCTCTTGTTCAATGGGCAACTGAAAACTCCATTGCTCAGGGCATTGCCTTGGCAGTAAGCGTTGTACTCTATGTCATTGTTTTACAGTTTTTCCGCAATCCAAAGCGTACCGTACAGGTAAATCCTAATGGACTTATCTGTCCTGCCGACGGTAAAGTGGTTACCATTGAAGAAGTATACGAGGAAGAGGTGCTTCAGGCAAAATGTATTCAGATGTCGATTTTCATGTCGCCGTTCAATGTCCATGTAAACAGGTATCCTCTGGGCGGAAAAGTAACTGCCGCAGTACACCACAAAGGGAAGTTTTTGGTAGCGTGGCACCCGAAGAGTTCTACCTTAAATGAGCGCACTACTGTAGCAGTAGAAAACAAGATTTGGGGTACGGTAGTCTTCAGACAAATTGCAGGTGCTGTGGCTCGTCGCATTGTGATGTATGCCAAGCCAGGTGATATGGCCGCTCAAGGGTCAGAATTTGGCTTCATCAAATTTGGATCGCGTGTGGACGTTTTCCTACCGCTTGACAGTAAAATCTTGGTGAAGGAAGGCGATGTAGTGAAAGGTGCTAAAACCGTTCTCGCCGAGCGCTCGTAATTACTTCTGAAGGTCTTTCACCCAGCCCAGAACACGTTGAAATTGCTCTTCGCGAGTGATAGAGCTGTTATTTAATGTCACAGCATCCTCTGCCGCAATAAGCGGTGAATCTGCGCGCTCCATATCGGCCTTGTCTCTGCTCTTGAGGTTTTCTAATACGTCTTGTAGCGAATGAACTTGACCTTTGGCGTCTAACTCTGCCTTTCGTCTTTTGGCACGCACTTCGTCGGAAGCGGTCATGAAAATCTTTAATTCCGCATTCGGAAAAACGACCGTACCGATATCACGACCGTCCATCACCACGCCACCGTTTTCACCCATGGCTTGCTGTAGCGCTACGAGATGTCGACGAACAGGAACGAGTTTAGCCACATGACTGACCACATTACTCACTTCCATGGTACGAATGGCTTCCTCCACTACTTCTCCATTCAGAAGGGTTGTATTTACACCTTTTTGGTCCAATTCAAAATCGATCACCAATCCTTCTAGATGTGCGTTAATCTTCGAAGCTTGAGCGCCCGACTCTTTACTCACCCATCCGTTTCTTAAGGCATTTAAGGCAACAGCACGATACATGGCGCCGCTGTCTACATAGACATAACCCAAAGCTTTTGCCAACTGCTTTGCAAGTGTGCTCTTACCCGTAGAGCTGTGACCGTCGATGGCTATGGTAAGTGGTTTCATGGGCCGTTATAGGATCATAATTGGATGCCCAAAGATAGGGTATTCATACGCCCCGCCACGCTTCTTAGCTCATTTGCATAGTGCAAATTGAACTTATCGAAATACATACCTGCCCCTACTGTGAATCCTCCTGAAGTACGCCTAGTTGGCAATGCCATTTCGTACTGACGTCTGAAGCTATAACCCATCATCAAATGCGTTCTGCGGGTGGGTAAGAATTCTATAGAGCCGCTTAAATGGCGCAGGGCAAGATTTAAATACGATTGAGGGTTCAATTTTTCTTCACCGGTAATTGGGTCAATAACAATGTTATTCGGATCATCATACCCCAAATTCGGTCGTTGAATCTGATCGACAACAAACGTCCATCTAAACGGCGCATATTTCAATTTGTCTCCAACAGCGACGAGCAAATTTAGAGGCAGCGGTTCTCTTTGACCAGCAAAGGTGGTGAGCTGGGTTCCCATGTTTTTTGCCATGATGACAACATCGGGTGAGTTTTCAAAGCGACGCATGGCTACCAAATCGGATGCTATTGCCCAACTCTGATAGCTTTCATAGGTGCCTGAGACCAATTTAAAATTGGCCCCTACTTCCCATCCTTGGAGTGCGAATAATGAAGTTCCTACGGACATGGCTAAATCGCCGGCAGTAAAGGTACCAAGTGAGTTTCCCCAGGTATCAGTAGCATTGAATTCTCCGTAGCTGATATTCTGTACTCCCAACATGAAGGCATGCCCATAAATCTTGCACCCAAAAGAAGACTGAAGGAGCTGTATCCCTTCACCTAAAGCGCCATAGCTAACCTCGAGATCATACAATGTGCTATCGTTCAATAATAGAGGGTTCTGTAACGCATAGGCGCCAACTCCTGCTGGATTGAGGTAGGCTGTGTTCGCCAATGCAGAGCTTCCCGCAAAAACGCTTCTGTCTAAAAAAGAGAATAAAGACGATCCCCCACTCTGAGCGACAAGGCTAAGTGGAAAGGCAAATGCTATGAGTATTCTTTGGATCAACCGTTCTTTTTTGCTGGCTCAAGCTTCTTAGCGCCCTTGACCTTTTGGTCTAAGATAGCCAATTCTAAGACCTCAGACATCTCTTGCACATAATGGAAGGTCATGCCTTTCAGATAGTGTGCCTCGATCTCTTCAATATCCTTACGGTTCTTATCGCAGAGTAAGATGTTCGTGATTTTCGCACGCTTCGCTGCAAGAATTTTCTCCTTAATACCACCAACAGGCAAAACCTTTCCACGAAGAGTAATCTCTCCGGTCATGGCCAGTTTTGGTGCCACTTTCTTTTGCGTAAACAAGGAGGTTAATGCAGTTAAAAGAGTAACTCCAGCACTTGGACCGTCCTTTGGGATTGCACCCTGTGGAACGTGAATATTGATATCGTAAGAGGTAAACAATCGCGAATCTATTCCTAGTTGCTCAGCATTGGATTTGAGGTACGCAAGCGCGATGGTCGCACTCTCCTTCATAACATCTCCTAGGTTTCCTGTGATAATAACCTTTCCATTGCCTTTAGCTAGGGAACTTTCAATAAATAAAATATCACCACCTACAGGTGTCCAGGCCAATCCCGTAACTACACCGGCATGTGCATTGCCCTCATAGATATCACGCTCGCGAGAAGGTCCTAGAATCTTCTCGAGCTGCTCCTTAGAAATGCTTGGCACAGCCTCATTACCCATGGCAACGTCTTTGGCTGTTGAACGGATCAGCTTGGCAACTTTCTTATCGAGGTTTCTCACACCGCTCTCACGTGTATATCCTTCCACCAAGGATTTCAGCACGGGCTTCGTAATGGAAAATTGGTCCTTTGTTAGACCGTGGTTGTCCAATTGTTTTGGCACCAGGTGCTGACGGGCAATTTCTACCTTTTCTTCTATGGTGTAACCGGTCACGTCAATGACTTCCATTCGATCGAGCAAAGCGGGTTGAATAGCACCTAAGTTATTAGCGGTTGCTATGAAGAAAACCTTACTGAGATCATAACCCATCTCTAGGTAGTTGTCATAGAAGCTATCGTTTTGCTCAGGATCAAGCACCTCTAGCATGGACGACGACGGATCCCCTCCTGTACCGTAACTGAGCTTATCAATTTCATCAAGAATGAACACTGGATCATTAGACCCCGCCTTCTTCATGTTCTGTAAAATACGCCCCGGCATCGCGCCGATGTACGTTTTCCGGTGTCCGCGAATCTCTGCTTCATCACGCAGGCCACCCAACGACATTCGAACATACGGTCTTCCCAAAGCCTCAGCAATACTCTTCCCTAAAGACGTCTTTCCTACTCCCGGAGGACCTGCAAGACATATAATAGGACTCTTCATATCGCCCTTGAGTTTCAATACGGCTAGATGCTCTAGAATGCGCTCTTTTACCTTCTCTAAACCGTAATGATCTTTGTCTAAAACCGCCGTAGCTGCTTTTAGATCTATCTCTGAAGACCCTTTAGGTTCAAAGGGTAAATCCAGCATAAACTCGAGGTAATTGCGCTGAATTGCAAATTCAGGCATCTGAGGATTCAAGCGCTGCAACTTCTTGATTTCCTTGTCAAAGCGTTCGGCTGTGCTGTCGTTCCAAGTCTTGGTCTTGGCGCGTTGACGCAACTCCTCAATCTCAGTTTCGCTCGAATTCCCACCAAGTTCCTCTTGGATGGTCTTCATCTGTTGGTGGAGGAAGTACTCACGCTGTTGTTGGTCGAATTCGTGTTTGACTTTGTCTTGAATCTCATTCTTGACCTCAAGCATCTTCAACTCCAAGTTCAGACCTTCTAGCACTTTGGTGGCCCGATCCTTCAACTCATCCAACTCGAGAACCTCTTGCTTTTTATCAAGGGTCATGCTGCTGTTGGATGCAATAAAGTTCAACAAGAACGTATTGCTTTTGATATTGTCTAAAGCAGCTTGCGCTTCAGTCGGAATATGCGGGCTGTCCTGGATTAATTGCGCTGCGACGTCTTTGATGCTCTCCATTAAAATGTTGAACTCAACATCATCTTCAGCCGGGACAAACTCAGGCAGGAATTCAACCTTCGCTCTATTGTAGGGTTCGGTTTGTGTCCATTCGAGGACTTTGAAACGTTTCTTCCCCTGAATGATAATGGTGGTATTGCCATCTGGCATTTTGAAACTCTTGACAATCTGCGCCAAGGTTCCTATCGGAAAGACATCAGCGGCTCCGGGATCTTCGTTATCGCCATCGCGCTGCGCAATCATCCCGACATATTTAGGTTCCTCGGTAATGCTGCGAATAAGGCGCAGGCTCTTATCACGACCTGCAGTAATAGGCGCGACAACCCCAGGAAAGATGACCGTATTTCTCAATGGGAGAATGGCGAGTTCTTCTGGCAAATCCGTAGAATTGATCTCTACCTCATCGTCTGAAGTCATCAACGGAATAAATTCCGTGCTTTCGTTAATTATATCGCTAAGTGACAAACTGTCCATAATTCAGTGCAACATGTTCCCGACCGCAGTGAAAATGCAGTCAAGGTGTCATTTATAAGTTAAAAAAAGGCCACTCTCTCGAGGGCCCTTTATATGGTTCAAAGGCTGTGCCGAAATCTACTGCTCGAAGAATCCAAGACTCATACCGAGCTTTAACGTCAAACACCCGTCCATGGTATTTCTAGCACCTGAATTTGCCTCGAGGTATTCTGCGGTATAGTTAAATCCTTCGATGTTCGATGCCGCGAATCCGTTGTAGTAGATACCAAAGTTGTAAAACGACTTCAGCGAGCGACGTAATCTCCATCCAAAGCCCAAGGTGTAACCCACTGTATGGCCTGTACCTGGGTACAATTCTATTTCTTCTGGGTACTGTGCGTTGGTGTTTAGATTAGGCTGGTAGGTTACCGCGTTTACACCAACATGTACAAATGGGGTGTGCGAGTTTCGAAGGTTGTATTTTCCGAATGGAATGAAATGAATGTTGGTGAATACCCCCATTTGAAGAAGCTCTGTATCTACTACATAATCTCTCGTTTCATTGCCGTGAAGATTATCGTGGCTGTACACGCTACCAAAATTTACATCTGCGCCTACACTCAGCAAACTGCTAAAATTGTATTTCAGTTGGGCGCCAGCGCCAAATTTTGCCTCTTGCGTAAAGGCGCTCAAAGAATTCCCATTTACATCTCCTAAATAATTCTGAGACATACCGTAACCTCCTAGCTCTAGGAAAGAGGTTGGGCGTTGAGCCTGTGCGGAAAAGGCGAACAAGGCCAATACCGCCGTAATGAGTACTTTATTTTTCATCCAATCTTATTTTATCCTTCTCTTAAAAAGACCATATGATCACCCTCGTGACTGTATAGCCTGTAGCCGTCCAAATCAAACGACGCTAACCCAAAAATAGTTTGAATATTCTCTTTAAATATCCATCGGGCCATTAATCCTCTTGCTTGCTTCGAAAAAGCGGATATAGACTTCTGCTCTCCGTTTTTCATTTGCTTAAAATCGACATGTATGGTTGGCATGGTCACCGATTTCCAATCGAATGCCTTCGCGTATTCTGTGCTGCACAAATTCACAGCAAAACCCGCCTCTTGTTTGTTGAGCCATTTGGTGAGCAACGGTTTCCATAACGCATATAAATTCTTGTGGTCACCAACACTCAATCTGCTTTGCATCTCAAGGCGGTAGGGTACAATATTCATATCTCCATTGACCACACCGTATAACCCACTAATGATCGCCAAGGAATTCTTGGCGCGTTGTAGAGCGTTTGGTCCAAGTGAATATGCATCAAAGCTCTTGAATGCCTCCCCGGTGTACGCGAACAAGCCCGGCAATCCCTGGGATGGGTCGATGTATTGCTTTTTGTCCAAGGACCATATGCTCTGGACCGAGGTAAACAATGAATCGCTCACCTTGAAAAGCGTTTTCTGCTCCGCCTCACTTAACCCTTGTACGGCCGCGACGATGGCCGCGGTCTCCGCCTTGAAAGGGACGGGTGCAGAGCCTACATAGGGGGCGTTTGATGGAAAGGTTCCCATCCCCTTTGAAGGGGATAGTAATACAATCGGGTTATTCATGGTGTCAAAAATAATAGCAAGACCTAACTTTATGGCCTTGGGCACGGCTTTTGTTCTGCACAATATAAGATGGACTCTATGAAAAAAAGTATACTTCTGTTGTTTTCCGCAATGTTATTGGCAAGTTGCCACGGAGCACGCTATCACTACAAGCAGGGAAACCGGTTTGCAGAGGCCAGAGCCCTCAAGCGCGCAGTAACCGAATATAAATTTGCCCTCGACCGCAAACCCAATAAGGCGAAGTATGTAACGGCAATGAACACCTACGGTACTGCCCTTCTCGAAGAGCTCTACACGAATTACAGGTTTGCCGACGGTAATGATTCTCTATCGGTATATAAGTTTTTAGAGGCTGAAAAATGGACAAACTACCTAAAGCCCTATATCAGTGTAAGTCGCTATGAAGGATTTTACACTCGCGATTATTTGGAGCAGCGAAGTCGCTATATGGCGGGAGTATATGAGCGTTCGCATGGTTTGATTCGTGCGAAAGATTACGAGCAGGCACAGAAGCGATTGCGGGAGTTAAATGAATTGGACCCAAAGTATAAAGACGTCAAAAGCCTCTTAAGATTCAGTGAGGTAGAGCCCGTGTACACTGCAGCTTTAGAAGAATTTGAAATGGGCAAATACAAAGAAGCCTATTACCGCCTTCAGCCGATGTACAAAAAGTATCCTGATCAAAACGAGCTGAAGCTATTGATGGACGAAGCGTTGGATCGAGGAATGTATCGAATAGGTATCGTAAGCGATCCAAACCTTACAGGTAAAGAAGCAACTATAAGTGCGGCAGTACAATCGAGATTGATTAGCGAGTTGTACCGATTAGGCGACCCGTTTTTGGAGCTCGTTGACCGTACAAATTTTGACCTCATCCAAGAGGAACAAGAAGCCATTGTGCAGGGAACGACTTCCGATGGGGCATTGACGCAAGAACTTTTATCTGCAAATGCCTACCTGAAAGTAGTCGTAAATGTTGCTGATGAGATTGAAGGTGAATTGGAATCGGAAACCAAGAAAGGCTATGAAAGATTCTATGTGAAGACCAAAAACAAAGAAGGCGAAACAGTAATGACCGCCAAGTATAAAAAGGTGACGTATCGTGAATACTGGAAAGAAAATCGTGTGCATTACATCGCAGAACTTGTACTCACAGATCGAGCGACTTCTAAAATTCTAAGTGTCAATAGTTTTGAATTTGACGACGAAGACAAAGCACATTACATCAACTACAGCAACGACCAGCTCTTTCCAGGCTACTGGAAATACCAAAGCCGTGACCATTATTCAGATCGCCCTGAAATCGCTGAATTCAAGCGCAAAGAACTCGCTCGACTCCGGAAGGCATCGAAAAGCGTTAAAAGCCCTGCGACTATGCGTAAGGGTGCTATCAACTACTTTGCGCAGAACAGTGCTAAGCATGTACAAACCTTAGATTTGAGGCCATGAGAAAACTACTTCTACTCGCATTAAGCGGCATTTTATTGTGGAGTTGTGGTACGCAAAAGGCGACCGTACCTGAATGGATTGGTGCCAAACCTATCGATGCACGCCGCACCTATGTTTATGGAGTAGGCATGTCGTATATCAACCCAAATACTGCCTATCAACAAGCCGCTCGTTCAAATGCTTTGGCAGATTTAGCCGGTGAGGTGGAGAGCCAGGTTTTCGACGAAAGTCGTTTACTTCAAAAAGAAGATGTCGGTGGCTTTTCGTCATCGTTCAGTTCTCAAACGCTGACCACCAGTCACATTAAGCTAGAAGGGTACGAACTCGTTGATACCTATTCGGATGAACTTAGATACTACGTTCTCTACAAGCTGGATTTGCCTCAGTTTTTAGAAGTGAAAGCCAAAAATGACGCGATAGCGATGGCCTACATCGACGGTAAACTTGAGATTACAGGCGATTCTGACAGACCCGCTGGCGATCGTTTTCAAGCGCTGGCAGATGCGCTTCAAAAAGCCTTCGACCGACAGCTACTTAAAGATCCGAAGTTCAAGATTGAACTAAATGCAAAGCTTATCAATGGCTTGAGAAGTATTGAAAGCGATCTGTCAGGAAGCATTCTGCTGCCGGAAACCACAAATTACCTCGGGTTGCCGGATCAATTCTCAGCCGTCCTTCAACTCAGCGAGGAGGCATTGAATACCGCAATTAAATTAACCTCTAGCTCGGGTAATTTTAGTTTTAACAGCGCATTGGGCTCCATACTTTGCGAGCACACCGGCCGCGAAAATGCCATCATTTTAGAATGTCCACTAGATTTTAAACGCCTGCTTCCACAAAGCAGCCCACTGGTCCACCTTTGGTTGGAGGCAGCGAGTAACTGGAAGATCAGTGAGAGTCTATTCTTTCAGAACACATTGATACAGGTGGCTGCTCCCCGAGGACTACAAGGTGCGATTTCAGAATCTATTTCGAGCACCTTTAACACAAGCAACGAGGCGCCTTTGGTCCTAGAATTCAAAGGAAATGAAACCACTGAACGGAACCTCGGAGACCGAACCAAACACATTATCTCAGGAAGTTTTGTACTTAAAAGTGCGAGCAATACAGTGCTATGGTCTAGTCAGCGACTGATGAAATTCGGAATAAGCACCAACCCAGCAGCTGCGAAACAAGCAGCATATGCAGAGTTTGACAAAGACATCCGATTCTTTATTGTTCCGCAAATCGTTCGCAACCTAGGCTACTAATTTCCTATGCACGCATAGGATTAATGTGTATATTCGGGATATGAAGCCCGAAAAAACCTTTGATTTCCATATTCGCAAAACTTGGATTCAGATATCCAAGATGTACAACGAACTGGTATCGGCACAGGGCCTTACGACATCTGTAGGCATGGCTCTTCTCAATATAGACATCAAGGAAGGCATTCGCTCCACTGCGTTAGGTCCTAAAATGGGTATGGAGAGTACCTCCTTAAGCCGGGTATTGAAGTCTATGGAAGCTCAAGGCCTTATCCATAAGGTTTCTGATCCCAACGATAAGAGATCTGTGGTTATTCGACTAACAGATGCTGGCATTTCGAAACGAAACATCGCACGACGGGTTGTTCTCGATTTTAACCAGAGTATCGCGGAAAGGATTGGCGAAAAGCGTACACAGGAGTTTATTCATACTATGACGGAAATTGGCCATATCATTAGTGAACAGAAGTAGTATCTGAGATTTGGTATACATTTTCCGCGCGGCAATATTGGCTTTTACCTATCCTAATAAGGTTCTCAAACTGTCGTTTTGGTTGAGTGAATTCGATGACCTAACTCCTAAAATAGGCTTGTTTTAATGACATTTTAGGGTTTAAACACTTCGTCAAAAGTGCATTCAAAATTATTTTGACTACTTCATTATCAGTTAATTAGAAATAGTTATCTTTAAAAGACAAGGTTAGAACACACACTTCGCGTGTAGGTCCAGGCTTTGTGAAATACCTATATACCGCCAGTATAAAATGCCACAGGATAAACATTGTCCTAAATGCCACAGTCACAGCTATGTGAAGAGTGGAATTATCAAAGGACGTCAACGCTTTAAGTGCAAAGACTGCAATTATTATTTTACCGTGCAAAAGCTCGGTAAACGCATTGATAATTATTACGTCGTCAAAGCGCTTCAACTCTACGTAGAGGGAGTTAGTTTTAGAGAAATCGAAAGGATCTTAGGAGTTTCACATGTCAGTGTAATGAACTGGGTAAAAGCTTATGGTATTAAGCGTCCACTGCACCAAGAGAATCTGAGACCAAGCTATCAACTTCTCAACCATGATGAATTATCAGAATTCACTTCACACCCAGATAACTTGAATGGGCACGGAATGATTATCACTGAAGTAGGCGATAAGTTCATGGTAATCAAATGGAAAAATCAAAGAAAACCGCAGCTCGAGCAGTTTTAAATCTCTTCCCTATCGTATCTTCTTGGCCATACAAATCAATGAGTTATGAGCCACTATTTCTTAAATAGCTTCGAGAAATACGAGGAAGCTTACAAAGCCTCAGTAGATAACCCAGCTAAATTCTGGGAAGAAATCGCAGGTGAATTCACTTGGCAAAAGCCGTGGGATAAAACTCTGGAGTGGGAATTCAATACTCCCGATGTAAAGTGGTTCCAGGGCGGTGTCTTAAATATCACAGAGAATTGTTTGGACCGTCACCTCGAGGAGAGAGGCGATGATATTGCCTT
The DNA here is from genome assembly GCA_011525035.1 of Cryomorphaceae bacterium. Classification (GTDB taxonomy): domain Bacteria; phylum Bacteroidota; class Bacteroidia; order Flavobacteriales; family Schleiferiaceae; genus UBA10364. The sequence goes on from WTIZ01000043.1 coordinate 48,148, forward strand.
GATTTGGGAACCGAATGACCCGAAGGAACAAGAGGTGCGCATGACCTTCACAGAATTGCATGCAGAAGTGTGTCGCTTTGCGAATGTTCTTAAAGCCAAAGGAGTAAAGAAGGGCGACCGTGTGGCTGTATATATGCCTATGGTGCCTGAACTTACCATTGGAGTGTTGGCCTGTGCTAGAATTGGTGCCGTACACTCTGTAGTATTCGCAGGATTCTCTTCTAATGCACTAGCCGATCGCATCAACGACAGCCAGTGTGTGTGCGTATTGACTTCCGACGGTATGTACCGTGGTGCTAAAGCATTGCCGGTAAAAACCACCGTTGACGAAGCCTTGAAAAACTGTACTTCTGTGGAGAGCGTGATCGTGGTGAAGCGCGACGGACGCGAGGTAGAAATGGTAGAAGGCCGTGACCACTGGTATGCAGAAGCAGCGGCCGAAGTGAGCGCAGATTGTGCTCCTGAGCCTATGGACGCCGAAGATATGCTCTTCATCCTGTACACTTCTGGATCTACAGGTAAGCCTAAGGGTGTCGTTCACACGTGTGGCGGGTACATGGTCTATGCTGCCTACAGTTTCCAAAATGTATTCCAATATGAGCGCGGCGATGTGTACTGGTGTACGGCCGATGTGGGTTGGATTACAGGTCATAGTTACATCATCTACGGACCGCTGTTGAACGGTGCGACGACGATGATGTTTGAAGGTGTTCCAACTTGGCCAGATGCAGGTCGTTTTTGGGACGTTTGTGATAAGTATAAGGTAAACCAATTTTATACTGCTCCAACGGCGATTCGAGCTTTGATGGCTTGTGGTGACGAATTCGTTGAGCGTGCAGATTTGAGCTCCCTGAAGGTCATTGGATCTGTAGGCGAGCCAATCAATGCCGAAGCATGGCACTGGTACGATCAGAAAGTTGGACACGGAAATTGTCCAATCGTAGATACATGGTGGCAAACCGAAACTGGAGGTATTATGATTTCTGGCTTAGGGGCACACAGCCCTCAACGCCCAACCTATGCGGGCCGTCCACTTCCAGGCATCCAACCTGTTCTTTTAGACGGCGACGGCAATGAAATCACAGGCGACGGTGTAGAAGGTTACTTGTGTGTGAAGCATCCATGGCCGTCTATGTTGCGTACGACTTATGGCGACCACGAGCGTTGTAAGAATGTATATTTCAGCAATTACGAGGGCCACTACTTTACAGGTGACGGCGCACGTCGCGAGGACGGAATGTTCCGCATCATTGGTCGTGTAGATGATGTGATCAACGTAAGTGGACACCGTTTCGGTACCGCAGAAATTGAAAATGCCATCAACGCTTCTTCCGTTGTTACAGAAAGTGCTGTAGTGGGTTACCCACACGACATTAAAGGTCAAGGCATCTATGCTTATGTGATTCTTGAAGAAGGCGATCATAATGCAGAAGAAGTTCGCAAGGCAATTGTTAGCACTTTGGTTGCTGAAATCGGCCCTATTGCGAAACCAGATGTCATTCAGATTGTACCTGGTCTACCAAAGACGCGTTCAGGAAAAATCATGCGTAGAATACTTCGAAAAGTCGCTGAAGGAGATACCAGCAATCTCGGCGATACCTCCACCTTGTTAGACCCAAGTGTCGTCGAGATGATCAAACAAGGTGCGAATCAATTGATGTGATTGTTCAAAATTTAACAATCTGTCATTTTTTAGACTAAATACCCGCAATTGCGCGTAAATGCTTGGCAGTAGAGATACTTTTGCCCTGTAAAACACAGCGCAATGACGAAATTTCCATTAAATGATGCAGCGAGTTGGGTAGAAGCCTACGGTTCCCCATTGTATGTCTATGATGCCAAAACCATCCGTGGTCAGTACTTCAGAATGAAGCACGCCTTTGACCAGGACATTGATGTAGACATCCACTACGCTTGTAAAGCATTAAACAACCTCAACATCCTAAAGCTCATGCGCAGCCTAGGGGCAGGTTTAGATGCTGTTAGTTTGGGAGAAATTGAGTTGGGCTTGCGCGCAGGATTCCGACCAGATCAGATCCTTTTCACCCCTAACGGTGTAGGTATCCACGAGATCAAAGAGGCAGTAGCCATCGGTGTTCAGATCAACATCGACAACCTAGAAACTCTGGAAGAATTTGCCAATGAATATGGCAATACAGTACCTGTTTGTGTACGCATCAATCCTCACATCATGGCTGGTGGTAACGCGAAGATTTCTGTGGGCCACATCGACTCTAAATTCGGAATCTCTATTCACCAAGTGCGCCACCTGCACCGCATCGTCAATAACATGGGACTGCACGTTCACGGCCTGCACATGCATACGGGTTCGGACATCTTGGACATCGATGCCTTCATGCGCGGAGCGAGCCTTTTGATGGATCTCGCACACGACTTCAAAGAGCTCACCTACATCGACTTCGGTTCTGGTTTCAAAGTGGGCTACCGTCCAGGAGAAGCCAC
>WTIZ01000043.1:50710-82054 GCA_011525035.1 Cryomorphaceae bacterium
CCTACATCGACTTCGGTTCTGGTTTCAAAGTGGGCTACCGTCCAGGAGAAGCCACCACAGATATCGAAAGCTTCGGCGCACGTATGAGTGAGCGATTCAAAGAGTTCTGTCTAGAATACGGCCGCGATCTAAAACTCATCTTCGAACCGGGTAAATTCTTGGTCAGCGAAGCCGGTGCCTTCATTGCCAAAGTGAACAGTACTAAAACGACCCCATCTACCGTCTTTGCACAGGTAAACAGTGGATTCAACCACTTCCCTCGCCCAATGATGTACGACGCCTACCACCACATTGAAAACCTGAGCAACCCTGAAGGAGAGCAACGCCTGTACACCATTGTTGGATACGTTTGTGAAACAGATACCTTCGGTTACGACCGCAAACTAAACGAAGTACGAAACGGCGATCTACTCGCCTTCCACAATGCCGGTGCCTATTGCAGCAGCATGGCTTCGCAGTACAACAGCCGCGTGCGCCCAGCAGAAATCCTCATTGAAAACAACACGCCGTACCTCATCCGCGAGCGAGAAAACATCGAAGATTTGGTGAGAGGAACAGTGGATCACGGGCTCTACAACGAGCTTCCAGTGAGCGAGGCTACAAACGAAGAGATTACTGTACCTTCGCAGGGATGATCAACATTCGCGTAGCACAACAGCAGGACATGAAGGCCGTATTGGGCCTTATTACTGAATTGGCCATTTATGAAAAAGAGCCAGATGCTGTGATTGTTACCGAAGGGGACCTCATCACCCACGGTTTTTCTGAAGGTCGATTCGACTGTTTCGTCGCAGAACACAAGGACCACGGAGTCATAGGCATGGCCCTGTATTACCCACGATATAGCACATGGAAAGGCCCTACCCTTCACCTCGAAGATTTGTATGTGAAGCCTGAATTCCGTCAGCACGGGGTGGGCAAGCAACTTTTCGACGCTGTCGTGAAGGTGGCAGCAGAGCAGAATGTAGGACGCATGGAATGGACCGTACTAGAATGGAACGATCCAGCGTTGAACTTTTATAAAAAATACGACGCTTCCCTCGACCCTGAGTGGCATTTGGGAACGTTGACCAGAGAACAATTAGCGCAATACAAATGAGCACACCGCTAGTCTTCAAATTTGGTGGTGCATCGGTAAAGGATGCACAGAGCGTACGAAATGTAGCCCGTATCATTGGCCAATTCAGCCAGCGTCCCATGGTCGTTGTCGTCAGCGCGATGGGCAAAATGACCAATGCTTTTGAAGAAGTGGTAGCCGCATGGAGTAACGGAAATTTATCCGAGGCCAATGCGAAAATTGACGCTATCGCTGCCTTCCACCAAGACATCATCAACGAACTCTTTGAGGACCCCACAGAAATCAACGAGCACGTTGCAGCCCTTATTGCCAGTATTCGAGAAGGTCTAGATAAGCAAGACATTTCTTACGGCGAAGGCTACGACTACATTGTGCACCATGGAGAGCTAATCTCCACCCGCATCATTGCAGCCTACGTTGGTCAGGAAGTACCTACCGTTTGGCAGGACACGCGCGAACTGGTAAAAACCGACGGTCAATTCCGCCGCGCAACCGTCCAATGGGAACAAACCGGCCGTGCCATCCGCTCAAACATTGTCCAGGACAAGGTCAACTTCGTACAAGGATTCATAGGCTCCTCTCCAGACGGACGCCCAACAACCCTTGGTCGTGAGGGGTCCGATTATACGGGCGCCGTATTCGCTTTCTGCCTTGGTGCAGATAGCCTCACCATCTGGAAAGATGTACCAGGCATGTTGAACGGGGATCCAAAGACCTTCGCTAATACCCAAAAGATTGATGCATTGCCGTTTAACGAAGCCATTGAATTGGCCTTCTACGGTGCCTCAATCATCCACCCTAAGACCATTCAGCCCCTGAAGAAGAAGGGCATTCCTTTGCACATCAAGAGTTTTGTAGATCCTACGCTCCCAGGAACTACCATTGGTGGTGTAGACCGCCCAGAGCCCGAGGTAGCGAACTTCATCTTGAAGAAAAACCAGATCCTCATTCAACTCAGCACCAAAGATTTGGCCTTTATCGCCGAGCACCACCTCAGCGCAGTATATCGTCTGTTTGCCGAACAAGGCGTCGTGGTGAATTTGATGCGCAACACGGCTACAAGAGCAATGTTCTGTATCAACAACGATGCGATCATCGTACCTAAAGTCTTGGCTGAACTCACCGGCCAATTCGATCTTGAACTTACTTCCTCAGTGGAATTATTGACCATCCGTCACACCAATGAAGAGGACGAAACTCGCGAAACAGAAGGTCTAGATATTTTATTGGAACAACGAACGCCTGATACGGTCCAATTCGTTTTCAAGCGCTTCTAAGAAGCCTTTAATGCCTCGAGCACTTTAGCTGCCAGACCACGGCCCATCTTCTCGAAACTCTCCTTGGTCCAACCCGCAATGTGCGGACTCAAGAGTACATTTTCACGCTGCAGCAACCTTTGTAAAGTCAGGGGCAATTCATCTTCAAACAAGCTCGTAAAGCTCGATTTCTCGTATTCAAGAACATCCAAACCCGCACTCAGCACCTTGCCTTCATCCATCGCTGCCAACAAATCGTCGGTCTTCAGAATAGGCCCGCGGGCGGTATTGATAAAGTGAACAGGCTTCTGAAATCCAGCGAAAAATTGCGCATCTGCGAACCCCGTGGTCTCTTCGGTCAATGGCAAGTGCAAGCTGACCACATCTGCCTTTGCTTGCAATTCTTCCAAGCTCACTTCTCTGATGCCTTCAGGCGCATAACCCTGCTTGTACTTATCGTAGGCAAGGACCTTCACCCCCATTGCTGCGAGCAATAGTGCAAATTCACTGCCCATCACGCCGTACCCAATAATACCCACAGTAAGCGACTGCAATTCGCGTCCCTTGTTGGGTTCACGCAACCACTTGCCTTCCTTAATCTCCCTGTGAACACGCGGAAGATGGTTCAACAAACTGAGCAACATACCCAGCGCGTGTTCCGCCACTGCACGCGCATTCCCTTCGGGAACGCGCTGGCACGAAATACCGCGCTTTTCAGCTTCGGCGAGGTCTATATTCTCCAAGCCCGCGCCAAGGCGACCGATGACTTTCAAAGCAGGGAATTGGCTTAAAAAATGAGCATCAACGCGCATGCGTGAGCGGATAATCAAAACTTCAGCATCGCTATGGTGAGCGGCTAATTCTTCCAAGGGCGCCGAATACTCATAAGCCAAGGTGAGTCCGCCCGCTTGCAAATCTTGCTCGAGAAACGGATGGGTATCGTCAAGGAGGAGCGCCTTCATTAGTATCCGATAATCAATCGGCCAATTTGGAAATAGATGATGAGCCCAATTACATCGTTAGCCGTCGTGATAAAAGGCCCTGTTGCCAAGGCGGCATCGACTTTAAACCTGTCGAGCATCAGTGGGATAAACGTTCCAAAGAGAGAAGCAAAAACAATCACTGTAAGTAGCGAGGTGCTTACAGTCAAAGTAATAAGCTGGTCATATCCTAGAAGCAATCCTGCGCCAAACATCACGAGCGATAAGATGAGACCGTTGAACAGACCCACAGCCAATTCCTTGGTCAATTTTTGAATCATGTTGTTCTCCTTTCTGTCGCTCGCCAAGGCTTGTACAACAATCGCCGAGGATTGTACACCCACATTACCCGCCATTGCCGCAATAAGTGGCATAAAAAAGGCCAATGCAGGAACCAGTTGAATGTCCTCTTCGTTTTTGCCAATGATCAAGGCAACGATGAGTCCACCAAAGAGACCAATCAACAGCCAAGGGATGCGTGCACGCGTTACTTCATATACGCTATCGTCGCTTTCTACCTCATCGGTAAGACCCGAGGCCAATTGGTAATCGCGTTCCGCCTCTTCACGAATGAAATCGACTACATCATCCAGGGTAATTCGACCGAGAAGCTCTCCGGCGGCATTGACCACAGGAATGACAAACAGATCGTATTTCTGCATCATGTTCGCGACCTCCTCAGCGGGAGTGGTACTGAGTACGGTATGTTCGATTGGGCGGTACAGCTCAGAAATCGGAGCCGTGCGTTGCGCGGTCAAGAGCTTCTTTAAGCTCAATGTTCCGACTAAAATATCATTATCATCAACCACGTAAACAGCGTGGACACGGTCAATGTGTTCTGCCTGAGAACGCATAGCGGCCACACAGCGAATGGCTGTAAGACTTTGGTTCACCACAACAAGCTCGGTTGCCATCAAGGCACCCGCAGTATCTTCTTCGTGAGTAAGTAGTTGGGCAATTTTCTTGGCTTGCTCCACATCTTCCACCTGAGAAAGGACCTCTTTGGTCATGTCCTCTGGAAGTTCAGAAAGCATATCCGCAGCATCATCGGAATCCATATTTCCGACCAACTCTTGGGCAATTTCCTCTGCAGAATAGGTAGCTACCAGCTCACCACGTTCCTCCTCATCAAATTCAACAAGGATATCTGCGGCCAATTCAGGATCGATTTTCTCAAAGAAAGCCGAACGTTCTTCTGCGACGAATGTCTCTAACACCTCCGCCATATCTGCAGGGTGGATACCTTCAATGATTTGCGCGAACTCAGCCTCATTGGTCTCCCCCAAGGCCTTTACTATACGCGCTCTAATGCTCATTTCTTCCATCTTCGATCGCAGTTAAAAGTTCAACAAATTCCGTGTGAGACAATTGCTCTGCTCGCTTGCTAAGATACGGATGCTCGAAGCCTTCTGGCAAGTTAAGCACTTTCAAGGCATTGCGAAGGGTTTTTCTTCTCATGCCAAAAGCGGCCTTAACACCGCGCTTCAAAACCTTGAAATCTATATTCGGATCTTCCGTCTTTCGTACCATATGCATCACCCCACTATCTACCTTCGGAGGAGGGTTAAATACACCCGGTGGCACGGTAAAATCATAGGTCAAATCGTAGTAGGCTTGACAAAGCACTGAAAGGATACCGTAGGTTTTATTTCCCGGCGGCGAGCATAAGCGCTGCGCTACTTCCTTTTGGAACATCCCGCCAAAAAGCGGAATTTGATCCATGTGGTCGAGCACCTTGAAAACAATCTGAGAACTGATGTTGTAGGGGAAGTTCCCCACCAATGCAAATTTCTCTTCGCCGAAGGTTTTGGAAGGGTTCCATCTGAGGAAATCTTCTTCAAGAATACGTGCGCTCAAGGTATTGTAATGGGCTTTGAGATAGCTGACGCTCTCGTCGTCAATCTCAACGACCCAAGTCTCAATAGAGGGATTGTCCAGCAAGTATTTGGTCATTACACCCATACCCGGACCAATCTCCAAGACCTTTTCAACACCGTCAAAAGGAACGACATTGGCAATGCGTTCTGCAATGCTTTCGTCCTTTAAAAAGTGTTGACCCAGGTGCTTTTTCGCACGTACTTGACCTCTATTGTTCATGGCGCAAAGGTAGTGCTTTGTAACGGCCTTCTTCTCATTCATTAACCGTAACTTAGTTGGACCTATTACAGAACTAATACCACTGACCATGGTACAACCAACCACCCTCGGCGAGTTTATCGTCGAAAACCAGAAGGATTTTCCCTTCGCTACTGGCGATTTATCGCACCTACTCACCTCTATTCGCTTGGCCGCAAAAGTGGTCAATCGGGAAATCAACAAAGCTGGATTAGCAGATATCCTAGGCGCTATGGGCCAGGACAACATCCAAGGCGAGGCCCAACAAAAGCTCGATGTCATGGCCAACGATACCTTCATGCGCGCCTTGCGCTCCATGGGACAGGTATGTGGTGTAGGCTCCGAGGAAGAAGAGCATTACATCAGCTTTGACGACGATATTCACCGTGAAGCGAAATACGTGGTATTAATGGATCCACTCGATGGGTCCAGCAACATCGATGTCAACGTAAGTGTCGGAACTATTTTCTCCATTTACCGCAGGATTACCCCAACGGGCACACCGGTGACCTTAGAAGATTTCTTGCAACCAGGAGATGCCCAAGTCGCAGCCGGATATGTCGTCTATGGCTCTTCTACTATGCTCGTTTACACTACCGGAAACGGTGTGAACGGCTTTACGCTAGATCCATCCATTGGCGTGTTTTGCTTGTCACACCGAAACATGCAGATTCCAAGATCGGGCAACATCTACAGTGTAAATGAAGGAAACTATGTGCATTTCCCACAAGGGGTCAAGGAATACATCAAGTACTGCCAGCAGTATGATGAGGCAACTGGGAGGCCCTATACTTCAAGATATATTGGGTCTTTAGTTTCTGATTTTCATCGCAATCTTATCAAAGGTGGGGTGTATCTTTACCCCACAGGAACGATGGCCCCTAATGGTAAGCTTCGCCTGTTGTACGAGTGTAACCCACTCGCATTTATAGTTGAACAAGCAGGCGGTACTGCCACGAACGGTAAACAACGAATTTTAGAACTCCAGCCCAGCGAATTGCACGAGCGAGTTCCATTCTTCATCGGTTCGCCGGAAATGGTGGATATGGCCCATGCGTTTTTACGCAGGTACGAAGAAGAATAGAACTTGGAAATAGCAGATTTACTATCCCGCTACCACAGCCACCCTTTAGTTGAACAGCTCACCACAGCCCATGGTGCAAAGCAGAATGTTGCCTTAGGATTTAATGCGGCCGGAGGCTCTCATGCTGCCGTTTTAGCCGCTGCTACCTATGAACGTACGGGCAGCATGCAGTTCATTATTACCAATAGCAAGGAGGAAGCCGCCTACATCCAAAACGATATTGAGAAGCTGCTCCCGTCTGTAAAGAGCTACTTCTACCCTGCATCCTACCGCAGACCATATGAAGTGGAGACGACGGATAATGCGAATGTATTGCTGCGTGCGGAGGTATTGAACCACCTAAGTGCCCGTCGAAAGGCTCCCATTCTCATTTCTTACCCTGATGCCTTGTTCGAGAAGGTGGTGACGAAAAAAGAATTGGAAACCAATACCCTCAAAGTGAATCTTGGGGACCAGCTAAGTCTAGATTTCCTCAATGAAACCCTATTTGAATACCAGTTTGAACGGGTAGATTTTGTCGTTCAACCGGGCCAATTCTCTGTTCGCGGTGGCATCGTGGATATCTTCTCCTTTTCCAAGGACCATCCCTACCGCGTAGAGTTCTTTGACGACGAGGTTGAGAGCATACGCTTCTTCGATATTGAAACTCAGCGTACCGTGGGAAAGGCGACGAAAATGAGTATTGTCCCCAACGTCGAGAATAAAACGTTTCTGGAAAGTCGCGCCTCGCTGCTGAGCTACCTCCCCAAGGAAACACAACTTTGGATGGACACTCCATCCATGGCGGTGGCAAAGCTTGACCGATTGATGGAACTTGCCCACGAGCGTTACGAGGAACTTGGGGATACGGTTCATCGTGCAGCACCAGGAGAGCTTTTTATCAGTGGAGATGCATTGAAGCGCGGCTTATTAGAATTTTCACGCGTCGAATACGGGCGTAGTGAATGGACCTCAGAAAAGTTGGAGAGCAAAGCTTTGCCTCAACGAGCGTTCAATAAAGATTTTCAGCTTTTGGCCCAGACCTTATTGCGCAGTGAGAAGGAAGGCGTTGAAACCGTATTGATGTGTTCGAACCCGAAGCAAATCGAACGCTTCCACGCGATTTTTGAGGACTTGGAATTGGCGCCGAAGTATGAAACGACGGTAGGTGCCTTGCATGAGGGATTCGAAGATGAATTGGCCAAGACGTACCTCTATACCGATCATGAAATTTTCGACCGTTACCAACGATTCAACATCAAAAACGGCGCGAAAAAGAAACAAGCCATCACCCTCGAGCAGCTCAATGCGCTGGAGTTTGGAGATTATGTGACGCATGTGGACCATGGGGTTGGAAAGTTCGGTGGACTGCAGAAGGTCGATAACAACGGGAAAATTCAGGAGGCCATCAAGCTCGTTTACCGCGATAACGACATTCTTTATGTGAGCATCCACTCCTTGCACAAGATCAGCAAATACAATGGCAAAGACGGGACCGCACCTACCCTTCACAAACTCGGTTCAGCGCAGTGGCAGACCCTGAAGAAGAAGACGAAGGCGAAGGTCAAAAAGATTGCCTTCGATCTGATCCAACTGTACGCCAAGCGCCGGGAAGCTATTGGGTTCCAATGTGCACCGGACGGGTACTTGCAGCATGAATTAGAGGCGAGCTTCCTCTTTGAGGATACTCCGGACCAGATGTCTGCTACGGAAGCTATCAAAAAAGACATGGAGAGCCCAATGCCTATGGACCGATTGATCTGTGGAGATGTAGGCTTCGGAAAAACCGAAATCGCCATACGCGCTGCGTTTAAAGCCGTTGCCAATGGCAAGCAGGTGGCCGTATTGGTACCGACAACCGTACTAGCATTCCAGCACTTTAAGACCTTCTCGAAACGTCTAGACGGCTTCCCGGTGAACGTAGATTATATCAACAGGTTCCGAACTGCAGGTCAGCAGCGCGAGACGTTAAAGAAGCTTGCAGAGGGTAAGGTGGACATCCTCATCGGAACCCACAAACTAGTAAGCAAGAGCGTCGAGTTCAAGGACCTTGGTCTTTTAATCATTGACGAGGAGCAGAAGTTTGGTGTTGCTGTAAAAGACAAGATTAAAACGCTTAAAGTCAACGTCGACACGCTTACCCTGACGGCGACGCCTATTCCTCGTACGCTACAGTTCTCGCTAATGGCAGCACGTGATCTAAGTGTGATGACCACGCCACCGCCGAACAGGCAGCCGATTGAAACAGAATTGGTCGGGTTTAATGAGGAAGGCATCCGCGACGCGATTAGCTATGAGATTCAGCGCGGCGGCCAAGTGTTCTTCATCAATAACCGGGTAAGTAATATTCAAGAGGTCGCTGGTATGGTGAACCGATTGGTTCCGGATGCCCGCGTAGCCATTGGCCACGGACAGATGGAGGGCAAGAAGCTCGAGAAGGTCATGCTCGACTTTATGGACGGCAAATACGATGTACTCGTGGCTACTTCGATCATTGAAAGTGGATTGGACGTACCGAACGCTAACACGATCATTATCAATAATGCCAACCACTTTGGAATGTCTGATCTTCACCAGATGCGCGGTCGTGTGGGCCGTTCCAACAAGAAGGCGTTTTGTAAGTTGATCACCCCTCCTATGAGTACCTTGACTGATGAGGCACGAAAAAGATTGCGTGCGCTCGAGCAGTTCACTGATCTGGGTTCTGGGTTCAAGATTGCCATGAAAGACCTAGAGATTCGCGGTGCCGGCGATATGCTGGGAGGTGAACAAAGTGGATTTATCACGGATATGGGCTTTGATACCTATCAGAAAATCTTGGCGGAGGCTGTAAAGGAATTGAAGGAGAACGAATTCAAAGACCTTTACGAGAAAGAGAATAAGGACAAGGGGTCCGATTTTGTGGACGAGGTACAGATTGATACCGACATGGAATTATTGATCCCGGACAACTACGTGAACAACATCGAGGAGCGTCTGAAGCTTTACCAACGATTGGGCGAACTCACAGAGGAGGAAGATCTGCAGTTCTTTGAAATGGAATTGGAAGACCGATTCGGCCCTATCCCACCGTCTGTGGCAGCCCTACTCTATTCGGTACGTATCAAATGGCTGGCCAAGCATATTGGCTTCCAGAAGCTCATCATCAAGATGGGTAAGTTTATCGGGCACTTTGCCGCCGAGAACAACAGCGAGTATTACCAACTGCCTATTTTCTCGGCCATCCTGGGCTACTTGCAGCGCAACCCGCGCAAGGTTCAAGTGAAACAAAAGGGAGAGAAACTCACCTTTGTCGCACAAAACATTATTGAATTACAAGACGTTCATCAGATGTTGAGCAGCATCGTAGAATTGGAAAAACCAATAGAAGCATAATGAAGGTTCAAGACTTTATTGATTCTAGATTGGCGGAATTGGCCAAGTATAAAAAGCAATTTGAAAGCGCCTTTTACTTCCTTGAAGAGGACGAATTATTCTTCATTCCAGAGGGAGAAAAGTGGTCTGCCATTGAGTGCATTGAGCACATTAACAATGTGAACGAAGGCTATTTACCGCAGCTGACCAAGGTCTGTCAAGCGGAAGAAGCAAGTCAAACGGAAGAACTTACCCTGACCTGGTTTCAGAAAAAAGCGCGCGGATGGATGTCTCCGTTAAGCAAACCTGAGGCACGAAAAATTCGTGCACCAAAGAAGCTACAACCGCGACGCATTCAAAACCCAGAGCTCAAGCTGAGTGCTCAGAAGGTGATGGAGAACTTCATTTCGGACCTCAGCCAGATAGAGAAGATCTTGCGCATCATTCCGCACAGCCCTGAGCTCAGAAACACCAAGGTGCTGAGCGCAGCTCCTCCAATCAAAGTCAAAACCTTGACAGGATTAGAAATGATGGTACCGCATATCGGTCGTCATTTGGAACAAGCCGAGCGCATCTTAAAAGGCGGACGATTAGCTAAAGAGGCACAGGTCGAGAATCCTGACCTCATCTTCCCTACGCGCGAAGCAGAGAAAGAGTAAGGGTCAATTCAGCTGGAAAGACCGGATAAAAAAACCCCCGCGGCCGACGGCCGCGGGGGTTTTTAGTTGAATTATTTTCCGACTCCTACATCACCTTAATCCAAAGCTTTCCGTTGTACTGACCGTTAAAGCCTGTATTACGTGCTTGATTAGCAGCATTGTAGTTGTTGAATTTCAATAGGAATACGTAGTACATGTTGTTGTTCGGATCCTGGAAGATGTCTGAACCTACACCCTGAGCACGAAGCTTGTTCTGTAGTTTAACAGCATTGTTTCTTGATCCAAATACACCTGCAGTCACATAATACCCTTGTGAACCTGGCTGAACATTACCAGCGTATTGGTTCGGGTTGTAACCTGTAATGTTTGAATTCACTGTACCTCCACCTTGCGGCGTTTGTGGATACATATTGCCTCCAGCACCAGTATTAGGATCAAACCCTCCATTACCTGAAGCACCACCATTGTTCATTCCACCGCTAGCCGCTCCATTGGCAGCAGCCTCATTGGCAGCATCTGCAGCAGCTTGAGCAGCCGCTTCACTAAGCTCACCTTTCATAGCTTCCTTCTCTGCATCAAACAAAGATTTCTGTTGCTCGGTAATCTCGTCTTTGAACTCGTCCAAACGGTCATTTAGAAGATCCTCTAGGTCTCCAGATTGACGGCGTTGACGGTCCTTCAATTTCTTGATTTCATTTTCTAGACGCTTGTCCTTCTTGCTCTCACCAAAGGTGTAACGCAACATAAACTCGTGCGAATTACCCAAGGCAAAACCATAAGTATTCAGAGAGAAATCATAGGCATAACCTAGACTGATGTTCTCTGTAACGTGTACACCGGCGTTACCAGTAACAGCGTAAGAAGAACGGTATGCTGCACCCACGTAGAAGTACTCCTTGTGGTTAAACATCAAACCAGCATCTACCTGTGGGATGGTTACCTCATTGGCACGTACCGTTACGAATGGACTTAGAGTCATCAACCCTTTCTGAAGCTGTACATCGTAAGCCGTGTTTACCACATAGTGGCGCATGTAGTGGTACTGGTAAGGACTGTTGAAGTTATCACCGAAGTCCACCTTTGGCGCCAAAATATTTGGAACCGCCGCACCAATATTGAAATCTCCGAATTGTAGGTTGAAACCGAAATTCAAATCAAATTTTGAACTGTTCAGTTGGGTGTACAATACAGGGTCCAATTCATCCGGCACGCGAATGCCCGCTACATTAATGTTGTTGTTTACATATCCAGCACCAAGACCAAGACTTAGACTGTTCTTGTCTGTGAACTTGACATGCCAAGCGTAAGAACCGTAGAATCCAGAACGACTTACGATATCCGTATTATCACTAAAGGCATAGCCGCTGTATCCAAATTTCAAATCATTCTGGTTGCCATTGAACGCCATGAATTGCGTTTCAGGAGCTCCTTGAATATCCGTCCATTGACGGCGATTAAGGATTGAAATCTCTGTCTTACCCTCAATACCACTAAAGGCAGGGTTAAACAAGTAGGCCGTATTCAAATAACTTGAAATAAGTGGCAATTGCTGTGCACTGGCAGTTAGACTTCCAACCAACAATGCGAATATTAATAGCTGCTTTCTCATGATTAGAAGTTGTTAAGGATGGTTACTGCAGCCTTGACCCTTATGTTATTCTCAAAGGTTAAGACATAATAATAGGTACCGTCTTCCAACTGCGCACCACCGTCGGTGGTTCCGCCCCAAGCATTGTTATATACTTCTTGGTTGTAGACCGGTGTTCCCCAACGGGTATACACTGTGAACTCACATGCATCGCCATCGGTAACACCACTTAGGTCAAGGATATCATTATTTCCATCGCCGTTCGGTGTAATCACGTTTTGAAGATTGCCGTAAATCCCAGCATTGATAATGTTTGTGTCTTGCTCACTAACAAAAACCTGAACGCTTGCCGTATCCGTACACCCGTTGATGTCTTCAACTTGAATGTAGTACGTAATGGTATCCACGGAAGGGATGGCCATGGTACTTGAACCTAGCTGATTGCTGTAGTACGAAGGTGCATCTGCAAACCAGTAGTAGCTAGTACCACCTGTTGAGCTGAGCGTTGTACTCTCTCCTGGGCTGATTACCTGAGGAGAAGCGGTAGCAGTTGCTACCAATGTGTAATTGTAGATGTCCAAGGTGTCGACCGTTTTACACTGATTCACACCATATGCTTCGATCACATATTGACCTGGGACACTCAAGAAATTTTGCTTCCCTACGAATTGACCACCGTTCCATGCGAAGTTTAATGCGTTGCTCTGTAGAGAGACCAAAACACTATCGTAGACACAAACGCCTAACGAATCACCAGGAAGGATAGAGATGGTTGGGAACGGAACAAAGTTCACAGTAGTTTCATTCGAAATGTAATCACAGCTTTCGTTGGTCAATACCAAGCGGTAATCTGCTGTATCTGCGACAATAGAGGTATCTACCGTCAACCAAGGGAGCGTGTCGTTGGCCAAATTCAGCCAGTTTGCACTGCCCGAAGGATAGGCGATCTGCCACTGGTATTCCCAAGAGTCATACAATACTGTGTCGGTCGCTGTAAGTAGCGTTGAATCTGTCAAACATAAAGTTGTAGTTGGCAACGCTTGGCCTGGCCATGGTTGGTTAATCACTACCGTAGAAGGAACTGTATCAACAATTACCCAGAAAGCGTTTGAAGTATCTACACAACCACCAGGAACAGAGGTCACCTCCAAATACCATTGGCTCGTTGTATCAACATCAATGGCAGCTGTCGTATCACCTGTGTAGTACCAGACGGTATCACCAAAGATATCTACGCTGTCCGCCTTCAACCAGTTGAATTCGTAACCCAAAATCCCCGGTGAAGGGAAAGCGAAATATTCCAACGTTGCCACAGTACCCTCACACATGCGGATGGAATCCATACCGATGTAGTTGATACCCGCGCCACTATTGGCAAATACTTCAGTGCCTGGCTGGTAAGAGTTTACGATCGTATCGTTCGAAGTTGCGTCACAAAGGTTAGAGCTCACCTCAATAGCGTAGGTTCCAGAGGCTGTTACGAATAATGTATCGTTGGTTTCACCGGCAATGGCGCCACCACCGCTTAACCATTGGTACGTATAGCTTTGTCCTGTTGGTGCTTGATTTGCTACCAAAAGTGCGGTATCGCCTTCACAGAAAGTGATCTCACCGGCCTTATCGAACCAATTGTACGCTGTAATTGCCGTTGTTGGATTTGCACCAATAATTACGTTTGAAATGGTATCTGAAATCACAACTGGATTTGAGCTCACCATTCTGAATTTGTAGACGCCTTGAGGAGTATTGTCCGGAATTAAGACGTCAATCTCGTTACCAGTACTCACACCATAGGCAAGTAATGGAGAGATCGATACGAAAGTACCGTTGAAGCTTCCTGTATTATCGCTCATCTCAACAGAGAACGTGTTGCCCACGTTGAAAGGAGAGGTAATATCAAAAGCCATGATCAGCGAATCGCCTTGACACGCTTGAAGACTGATGGTTGGAGTGGTCGTGCTTTGACTAAAAGCGGATAGGCCTCCCAACAAAAAAGTCAATGAGAGTAAAAACTTTCTCATGTAGAATTGTTTTGGGTTCAGTGTTATTGCAACGAATGCTTAACAAAGCTAATTTCGTACTTGTTTAACAATAACCGTGCTACATTTACTCATTAATCAACCTTTTCTATCAACAAATACCCCGCATGAAGCAAGAACTCAGTCAAAGACTCATAAAAGACCTAGAAAATTTCGATACAATTAGCGGTATTGAACTGCAGAAATCTTTAGTGCAGTGGTTAGACGAAGAGGTGTCTTATTACAATTGGACCGGCTTTTATTTCATGAATGATGAGAAGCAGCAACTCGAGATAGGACCTTACGTTGGGGCGTACACGGACCATACGGTCATCCCTTATGGAAGAGGTATTTGCGGCCAAGTTGCGGTAAGCGGCAAAACCTTTGAAGTGCCAGATGTCCACGCCCAAGACAATTACCTCGCGTGCAGCCTAGCAACGAAAAGCGAGATTGTTGTACCCATTTACAAAGGAGAAAATCTCGTAGGTCAGATAGATATAGATTCACACGAATTGGACCCATTTACGCAAGAAGACCACGATCTATTAGAAGCAGTGGCCAATTTTGTCGCGCAAAGGCTCTAAGCCTGCATTCGTATCGCTTCCACCGGATCTAGTCTAGAAGCCATCCATGCGGGAATAAATCCAGAAAGCAATCCAATGATCCCGCTCAGTCCGAGCCCTACAATGATGTTTCTGGTGCTTAAGAATATGTCGAAATCAAAGGCTTTTGCAGCTGCCAAAGCACCGAGATAAACCAGGAACAATCCGGCAGCTCCTCCCAGCAGACATAAGACAATACTTTCGGTTAAAAACTGAATCAAGACCACGAAGTTTTTCGCACCCAGTGCTTTTTGGATGCCAATTTCGTTGGTACGCTCACGGACACTCACGAACATAATGTTGGCGATTCCAAAACCGCCTACAAGGATGGAAAACCCACCAATCACGGTACCCACAAGTCCTAGTACTCCAAACAATCCGTCCAATTGATTAGAAATCAACGAAGGGTCGTTCAGCGCAAAATTATCGTCCGCACCGGGACGAAGGCGGCGAATAGAACGCATCAAACCAGTTAACTCGTCTTTCAGTTGTGCCAGCGAAATTCCTTCCTTCGCACTGACCATGATAAGGTTGCCGTCGTTTTTATCTGTATTCACCACGGTTCGAACGAACTTGAACGGCACAAGGACCATCTTATCGTAACTCTGTCCGACCAAGCTCTCTCCTACCTTTTCAAAAACACCAATGACCGTTAGTTTTTGTCCTCTGATGGATATCTGTTCGCCCAAGGCGCTTTCGCCTCCTGGAAATAATCCTTCTTCGATGTTGGCTCCGATGATACAATAGGATTTTCCGCCATACATTTCATTTTCCGTGAAATAGCGTCCTTCTTTGAGATCAAAATCCCAGATCTGATTGTATTCGTAGGTAATCCCTAAGACTTCAACACCACCGGCATCCATGCCGTTGCGCTTAGCAGTAGCTCCGCCTAATGAAGTACCGAACGCAACGTTTTCAGCATATTGAGAGCGCTTCCTCAACAAGTCGCTTTCTTTACTTAGAGGTACAGGGCGATTGAGATACTTCCACCAAGCATATTCGCCACCACCGCCCCAAGGCCATTTTTGGACATAAACGACATTATCACCAAGCTGACTCACGCTGTCTCGAATGTTTTTCTCCAAAGAATCGACGATCGAATAAACCAAGATGATTGCAAATATCCCTATGGTGATTCCAAGCAGGGAAAGGAAGGTTCTCAATTTGTTTACTGTCAGTGAAATAACAGCAAAAATCAAGCTTTCTTTAATGAGGCGAATGAGAACAATCACGAGGTAGTGGGTTTCTCTCAAAATTAGAGAGAAAAGCGCACAAAAAGGCACCAATTATGCTACTTTTGCACTTTCTCATTATTCACACAACAATCTTGTACGATATGCGCATCAAAAACGCTCTCATTTCAGTTTTCCACAAGGACGGTCTTGGACCTATTGTCGACGCACTAAATGCCGGTGGAACAACTATTTATTCAACTGGTGGAACTCAAGCCTTTATTGAAGGCCGTGGCATCCCAGTAGAGCGTGTTGAAGATTTAACATCCTACCCTTCTATTCTAGGAGGGCGCGTTAAAACATTGCACCCAAAAGTTTTTGGCGGCATCCTAGCGCGTAGAGATAATGAGAGCGATCAAGGACAAATGAACGAGTTCGAGATCCCGTATTTCGACTTAGTGATTGTCGATCTTTACCCTTTCGAAGCAACCGTAGCTTCTGGTGCGCCAGAACAAGATATTATCGAGAAGATTGATATCGGTGGCATCTCATTGATTCGTGCAGCAGCGAAGAACTTCAAAGATTGTTGGATCATTTCCAACATGGGACAATACGAAGATGCACTTGCAGTGTTGAACTCTGAGGAAGGTGCAACGCTAGAAATCAGAAGACGCTATGCGCTTGAGGCTTTTGACGAAAGTAGCAACTACGACACCGCCATTTACCGTTACTTCGCTGGTGACCGTCTGGATCTGAAAATGAGCGGACGTCAGAAACAAGGTTTGCGCTACGGTGAAAACCCGCATCAGGAAGCAGCGTACTTCGGCAACCTCGATGATGCACTCGAGCAAATCCACGGTAAGGCATTGAGCTACAACAACCTTCTAGACATCGACGCTACCGTAAATCTTATTCGCGAGTTTGAAGAGACGACCATTGCAATCATCAAACACAATAACGCTTGTGGTTTGGCTACACGCCCATCTCTTGCAGAGGCATGGGACGATGCATTGGCTGGTGACCCTGTAAGTGCTTTCGGAGGTGTGATTGCAGCAAATAGAGTTGTAGACAAAGCTACTGCCGAGAAGATGAATACATTGTTCTTCGAGGTCCTAATGGCACCTGGATACGATGAAGATGCTCTAGAGATTTTGAAAAGCAAGAAGAACCGCGTACTTCTCATCTTGAAGGACTACGAAGTTCCTGCATACAACGTACGCACTGTTCTAAATGGAACCTTGGTACAAGCGAGAGACGCAAAATCAGAGAGCGCTGCAGATATGGAGACTGTGACCAAGATTGCACCTACAGCGCAGCAGCTCGAAGACCTCGAGTTTGCAGCAAAAATCTGTAAGCATACAAAGTCTAATACGATCGTCTTGGCCAAGGGCGGCCAATTATTGGGATCAGGAACAGGCCAAACATCTCGTGTAGATGCTTTGAACCAGGCCGTGGAAAAAGCAAATCGCTTTGGTTTTGACCTTAGCGGAGCGGCCATGGCTTCGGATGCATTCTTCCCGTTCCCAGATTGTGTGGAGATTGCAGATAAGGCAGGAATCACTTGTGTTATTCAACCTGGAGGCTCTATCCGTGACAAGGAAAGTATCGCTTATTGTGACGAGAATGGATTAACAATGGTTACCACTGGAATTCGTCACTTCAAACACTAATTTTTTGTTACCTTGAAGCCATGGGTTGGTTAAGTTTCATGACAGAGGATATAGCGATTGACTTGGGTACAGCCAATACGCTTATCACATATCAAGACAAGGTGGTGATTGACTCTCCATCTATTGTCGCACAGGATAGAAGAACAGGGCAAATTATTGCCGTGGGAAAAGAAGCGCGTCAGATGCACGGAAAGACGCACGAAAACATCAAAACCATTCGTCCTTTGAAGGATGGGGTTATTGCTGATTTCGAGGCTTCAGAATACATGATTCGTGAGCTCATCAAGAGCATTCCAGCCTTCAAGAAAAGACTGTTCCCCCCTAGCCTTCGCATGGTCATTTGTATTCCTTCTGGAATTACTGAAGTTGAGAAGCGTGCCGTTCGTGACTCTGCCGAGCATGCCAACGCCAAAGAAGTATATCTTATTCACGAACCTATGGCCGCGGCGGTAGGTATCGGAGTAAACATCCTCGAACCGAAAGGAAATATGATCATCGATATCGGTGGTGGTACAACAGAGATTGCTGTACTTGCCATGGGTGGTATCGTTTGTGATAAATCCATTAAAGTAGCTGGTGACGTATTTACCAATGACATCGCTAACTACATGAGAACACAACACAACCTTTTCGTTGGTGAACGCACCGCTGAAAACATTAAGATTTCTGTAGGTGCTGCACTTGAAGAGCTTGAAGAAGCACCAGAACCTTTCCAGGTTCAAGGTCGTGACCTTCTAACAGGGAAGCCCAAGCAGGTAAGTGTTTCACACGCCGAAGTTAGCCGAGCGCTCGAGAAGAGTGTAACGCGTATTGAAGACGCTATCATGGAAGCTTTGAGTAATACACCTCCTGAGCTTGCAGCGGATATCTTCAACAGCGGTATCTACCTCGCCGGTGGCGGGTCTATGCTTCGTGGATTGGACAAGAGAATTTCGCTTAAGACCGACCTTCCTGTTTACGTTGCTGAGGATCCACTACGCGCAGTTGTGCGAGGAACGGGTGTCGTTCTCAAGAACATCGATCACTTCAAGACAGTTTTAGAAAACTAAATAGCCCGCCATGCAGCAACTGATACTCTTCTTATCGAGGTATCGCAATAATCTGTTGCTCATAGCCCTATTGCTATTGGCGGTTGTACGTCATTCCTTTAAGAATCCCGTTTCAGAACATTGGATCAACACAGTGGGCACAGGGCTTGCTGCGACATTTACCGATGCTACCAATGGATGGAAAAATTACTGGTCTCTCGAAGAGGTCAATGATGAGTTGGCCAGGGAAAATGCCGTTCTAAAAGCCGCCATGTGGTCAAATTCCGCTCCTGAGTTTGCCTCCTCGTCAGAGTACGACTATGTTCCAGCCAAGGTCATCGATCACAGCTATAAAAAAGTCAATAACTACATTATTATTAATGCAGGTAAACGACTTGGTGTACAACCAGGCATGGGTGTAGTGAGTGCCCAAGGTTGGGTAGGCACCGTAAGTGAAAGCACCCGAAACTATGCCTATATCTTACCCTTTACCCACAGCAAAGGGGGTATTGGTGCTCGTATTGAAGGAAAAGGATTGGGACAGTTGAGTTGGTCCGGGTCGGTTGAAACAGCATTTCTGAACGACATCGAACGTGAATTTGAGCCGAAACCAGGCGACAGCATTTACTCCTACACACGCGCAGAAATCGCACCCCCTGTCCTAACAGGCATTGTGCATAGTGCGTCGCAGAGTGAAGAAGACTTGAGTTGGAATGCCACGGTGAATTTAACCACGGACTTCATGAATATGGATTGGGTATATGTGTGCCAATTCAAAGGGAAAGAAGAATTGGACACCTTAAAACTAAATATGGAATGAATGTAGGTCGCATACTTGGCGTTGCCGTTCTTGCCATTTTCGTCCAATGGTTGCTCATCCAGGATTTGCCATTAACGGATTACGGCAACCCCTATATCTATTTGTGGGCATTCTTTGTGATTCCATTCAACACCCCGAGAATGACGACCTATGTATTGGCTTTTATCATAGGATCAACGCTCGACAGTCTTGAACAGAGTGGCGGCGCACATACCATTGCGGCGCTCATGACCATCGCAGCAAAACCGTCTATTGAAAGCTTCCTTTACGGATTCCGAGAGGAAAACTCCAACCACACATTAAGCGGGCTTCCGTTGGCGAATTTCTTACCATTAGCCTTCCTTTTGGTGCTTGTTCACCATTCGTTATTATTTACTGTAGAAAACAGCGGATTTTCTCAATTTTCAGCACTTGGACTTCGTATCTTGATGTCAACCCTCAGCACTGTTGGGTTACTTACGATCGCACATTTTCTTTTGTCCAAACGCTATGCAGCATAAAGCAGCATTTTATTCGGTTATCGTTTTAATCACATTGATATTCAGTGTGCGTCTGTTCAACATTCAGATTATGAATGATGAGTACGCGGCGCGGGCAGAACGCAATGCTACGCAAGCCGAGAAACTGTACGCGCCGCGCGGTTACATCTACGACCGTAACGGTCAACTCATGGTGGGAAACAGTCCGACCTACGACCTCATGGTGAGTCCCTATTTGGTAAAAGATTTAGATACTGTGCAGCTTGGTAAATTGCTCGATTTAGAAGTAGCCGACATCAAGAAGCGTTTAGAAAAAGCTAAGAAGTACAGCTATTTCCGCAGCAGCATGTTCATGAAAATGTTGCCCAAAGAGCACTACGCACGAATTAATACCGAACTAAAGAAGTTCGCAGGATTCTATCCCCAAAAGCGTATCCTCAGAAATTACCCTAAGCCGGGTGCTGCCAATGTTGTGGGGTTCATTGGAGAAGTCAACACCGACTTTATTCGCAAAAACGAAGGGTATTCTATGGGAGACCTCTCTGGGAAAAGCGGGATAGATAAGAGTTATGAAAGTATCCTAAAGGGCGAACACGGAAAGCGATTTTATACCGTAGATCATAGAAACCGTAGAATAGGAAATTGGAAAGACGGCGCGCACGATTTACTACCAGTTCCAGGCAAAGATTTAACGAGCAGCATTGATTTAGACCTTCAGTTGTACGGCGAACAGTTGATGAGCGGAAAACGTGGAAGCATCGTTGCTATTGAACCTGAAAGCGGAGAAATTCTAGCAATGGTGACGGCTCCGAATTACGATCCGAACGAATTGGTCGGAAGACTGCGCAGCAGAAATTATACGGCACTCTACTACGACAGCATCAACAAGCCGCTCTTTGATCGAGGTATTTTGGCAGAATATCCACCGGGATCGCCTTTTAAACTGGTGGGAGCATTGATCGGTCTTCAAGAAGGTGTGATCAGTCCAAGAACGACCATGACCTGTCGACACGGTTGGCATTATGGAAGCTTAACAGTGGCCTGTCACTGCAAGGGAGGACCGATGAATTTGAGAAAGGCCATTTCAGAAAGCTGTAACAATTACTTCTGCTCGGTTTACCAGCGTTCGGTAGATCATGGAGGCGACTCTCGCAAAGGCCTAGAAATTTGGTCCAACCATGTGAAGAGCTTCGGATTGGGTAAGTACCTCGGCAATGACTTGCCAACAGGAAAAAAGGGACTCGTACCTGATGTCGCTTTCTACGATAGGTTCTTAGGATATACCGGCTGGAAAGGCGCAACCTCCGTGAGTAACGGCATTGGTCAAGGAGAACTTTTAGCCACTCCCATTCAGCTGGCAAATATGGCAGCGGCCATTGCAAACCGCGGTTATTACTACACGCCTCACATCATTAAAGGTGTTGACGGGGCGCAGATTGACAGTGCGTTCCTAACTCCGAAGTACACGACCATTGACAGCATTCATTTTGAGACGGTTATTGACGGTATGTACGATGTGTTTGAAAACGGTACAGCAAAGGCTGTTCGTTTGGAACACATTTCCCAATGTGGAAAGACGGGTACGGCTCAAAATCCGCACGGTCAGGACCACAGCATTTTCGTAAGCTTTGCCCCAAAGGATGATCCTAAAATTGCCATTGCTGTCATTATTGAAAACGGTTATTGGGGGTCTAGGTGGGCGGCACCTATATCTAGTCTAATGACCGAGCTGTATCTCAGCGACACCATCACTAGACCGAGACTCGAGCAACGCATGTTGGAAGGAGAACTCCACGAAGAATACCGCAAACAGCATCTTGCTATTTATGGGGAAGACAGCACTTATGAAGCAAACTTCTAATGGGTTACGGCAATAGAAATAGAAATCGCGTTGGGTTCGATTGGATTCTAGTCAGCCTCTACTTTCTACTCTGTATATGGGGTTGGATAAGCATTTATGCCGCCGTTTACAATGAAGAATCCGCGAGCATTTTCTCCTTGGATCAGGAGTATGGCAAACAGGGACTGTTCATTGTGGGAGGGCTCCTGATTATCTTCTTCACCATGATCACGAACTACAGGATATGGACCAATTTTGCCCCGCTATGGTACGCATTGAGCATTCTGCTTTTGATCCTAGTCTTATTCGTTGGGAAAAAAATTGGTGGTGCCCGGAGTTGGTTCGGCCTTGGAGGATTTAGTCTGCAACCCTCTGAAGTTGGAAAATTCGCCACTGCACTGATGCTGGCATTCTATGCAAGTTTGCCGAGAAAAACTATGAAGAATTGGCGGGATAGAATTCTAGGATTATCCATTCTAGGAGTACCGGGTATTCTGATTGCGTTGCAGCCCGATATGGGTTCAACCTTAGTTTACCTGAGTTTAATCTTCGTGGTATACCGAGCGGGTATGCCAGGGTACTACATAGGTATAGTATTCGCTGGTGTCGCTTTGGCGGTAGCTGGCTTAGTACTTCCTTTAAAAACTGCATTGCTCGCTCTGGGAATTCTCGCCTTTCTTGTATTTCTATTTCTACCCAAACAAAGGCGTTTCCTGCTCTACAACGCCTTCTTTACCACTGTCTCTGCCGCAATCATGTACGGAGTAGGCTTTGTCATGGAACAAATCTTAGCACCGCACCAACAGGTACGAATCAAGGTATTGTTAGGCTTAGAAAACGATCCCTCTGGGGCAGGCTACAACACCTTGCAATCCCTCATTGCTATAGGTTCTGGAGGATGGACTGGAAAGGGTTTCTTAAACGGCACCCAAACTAAATTAGACTTTGTTCCTGCACAGAGCACGGATTACATATTCTGTACGGTTGGTGAAGAATGGGGCTTTTTAGGGACTTTCCTACTCATGCTAGCCTTTGGACTGCTCATTGGCCGTATTATATGGCTTGCTGAGCGTCAGAAAGACAATTTTAGCCGATTCTATGGCTATGGCGTAGCCAGTATCTTCTTCACCCATTGGGTGATCAACATCGGTATGACCATCGGGCTATTCCCAACTGTGGGTATTCCTCTGCCATTCTTTAGCTATGGCGGCTCCTCACTATGGGGCTTCACCTTGCTGTTGTTCATCTTTATCAAGCTGGATGGCGAACGACAGAACAGGCTTTCTTAAAGCATTTAATCCACCGTTCTCTCTCCTTGATCGCAGCTCTTTCAACCTTCTGATCCGTAGTCGAACAGGAAACTACGAGCATAAAAAAACCACCCCGAGGGGTGGTTTTCTTTATCTGTAAATGACGCTGCTTAGAACATCAAGTGACGCTTGTCCTCGATATCTGCTTTGTCTTGCAATGCCTTGTATGCTTGAACACTCACTAGATTTCTCAAGCTCTGCTGAGTTGTGCGCGCTTGATTAGAGAAATCAACAGTAGGTGCTGGCTGTGCCGGCTGAGTGATTGCAACAAATGCACCGCTCTCTCCAGCGATAACCCCGCTTAATTCACCTGAAGGAATGCCACAAATGGTTCCCACAACCTTAGCTTCGTTACCTACACCTGCAATGTTCGCCTGGCCTACCTTGAAGTTCAAAGTACGTACCTGCTTACCTGCAGCAGTAGCTACATCTTCGATACTTGCAGCACCACTTAGGGCAGCCTCAAGACGTTCTGTGATGATTGCTTTCTTCGCTTCTTTCTTTGCAGCTTCCAAACATTGAGCAGCAACAGACTCATAAGGAGTCGTTCCTTCTTCTAGTTTATCAGTGAGGATTACGACAACGTATCCTTTACCGTCATTTTCCAAGAGGCCGATGTTTCCAATCTCACGATCGTCATCCCATGCCCAACGAACCACGCGACGAGAAGTACCCAAACCTGGAACTACCTCTTCAAATTGCGCAAGGTTTCTTGCAGGGCGCAAAGACAAGCCTTGCTCCATAGCCAATACGCGGTAATCGTCTGCACTCTGTGCTGATGCTGCGTAAGTAGATGCTTGTCCGTACAATGCCTGGATTGTTTCATCAGAAGGAAGGATTTCGCGAATCACTTGGCCAATTTTATAGGCTTGGTTCGCTCCTTTCTGATCAGTGATTTCGATAATGTGGAAACCAAACTGTGTTGGTACCAAACCTAGATCACCCTCTTTACCGAAGTAACAGAAGTTCTCAAACGGCTTGGCCATCATACCGCGACCAAAGTACCCTAAGTCGCCACCTTTCTCCTTAGCAACTACGTCCGAAGAATACTCCTGACTAACAGCTTCGAATGCAGATGGATTGTCTTGCAAGTAAGCAAACAGGCTATCTGCCAAAGTCTTGGCTTCCATCGGCGTACGAGTAACGCTAGGATCTACGCGAGTAGCACCTGCAAATGGAATCAAAATGTGACGTGCTTGAACGCTATCTGCTAAAACTTTCTTGTCAACGAGCTTCACTACAGAGAACGAACCTCCTAGATCAATCGGTCCTTTCTGGTAACCTACATCCTGTCCGTCAACGAGCGTATCAATACCTGTACCCACCAACTGGTCGATAGTAAAGTACTCAGGAATGAAGCGAACGTCACTGTGCAAGTTCACAAATACACTATCATCCTCTGCTGAGAACCACTCTAGTGAGAGTGCTGCTAGTTCTGCCTTAAGAGCATCGCGATCTGCCTGAGACGGCGCTAATGGGAAGTTGATGTACTCAATGTTGCGACCATCTTTCTGAGTAAACTCGTCTTTGTGTGCATTGTAGTACTTCTTCGCATCCGCTTCTGAAACAGAAATTTCGTCTTCGTTTACATCGATATATGGTACATATACGTACTGTGCTGGGTGCTGCGCATCACTACGAGCAAATTCTGCTGCAACCAATGAAGACGGCATAAATACAGCCTTTTCAATAGCATTGGTGAACTTGAAGTTCTTCGCTTGATTAACTACAGCATTCTCAAAAGACAACCATTGCGTCCACATTTCTGCGCTCTGCTCAGTAACGTCTTTGTTATCACGTACCTGCGCCAAGTAGCTTTTGAACATGTTCTCGTCGAACTGACCGTTTGCACCGGCAAAGCTCTGGCGGATGTTTGGGTTGTTGATGATATCAAGGTAAATCTCCTGCTCAGATACGCTCATATCCGCAGCGTCTAATTCTTCGCCGAGGATAGCATCCGACATGAAGTTGGTCCAAACAAAGTTTGCCAACTGCACGCTAGAAGTATTCGCGTATGTTTCAGGATTACCTGCTCTGAGTTCCTCCATCTTCTTGCTCACTTCTTGACGCGATAACTCTACGCCATTTACTGAACCAACGATATTAGGATCTCCAAAAAACTTCGAACCTCCCGACTTAAACAAGTCGCCAAGTAAGAATGCCAAAAGTGCTACAAACACTACAACGATCAATAAACCTGAGCGTTGTCTGATGCGTTCAATTGTTGCCATTACTATGCAATTATTGTGATGAGTCTGCGAATATAAGATTTTGAGCCAATTAAATGGCCTTTACAAGCACCTCTTCGAGCCTATTGGACGTAGTTTTTTCTACGATAAATAAGTATTGGTCACTTCGCACGACCGTACCCTTGGTTGGGATGCTTTGGTGCACATCTAAAATGTACCCTCCTAAGGTGTTGTAATTCTCACTTTCGGGGATGCTCAATCCCCACTTTTCATTGATGTCGCTCACCTCCAAACGGGTCGAAAACAACCACTCGTTAGGGCGTATTTCTTTCTCTAGAAGTGCTTCGGCGTCGTGTTCGTCTTCAATCTCACCAAAGATCTCTTCGATGACATCTTCCAAGGTGATCATGCCGCTCGTTCCGCCGTGTTCGTCCAGAACGATGGCGATGTTGCGCTTTTCCTTGGTAAATAAATTCAGAATTTCATCGGCCTTCATGCTCTCCGGGATAAAACTTACTGGACGCAATACGCGCTGTAGGTTCTCTGGACGACGGAAGAGCTCGAATGCATGCACATAGCCAATAATCTTATCGACATTTTCGTCAAACACAAGAAGCTTGGAATAGCCGCTTTCAATAAATAAGGCATGCACCTCCTTTAAATCGGTGTTGACCTCAATCCCTTCAATTTCTGTGCGCGGAATCATGAACTCCCTTGCCTTGGTTTCAGGAAATTCCAGGGCATTCTTAAAGATTTCTAGTTCTGGATCAACCTCGTCATCTCCCTCCACAGTATTGGGTACGCGTTCTCTTACATAATGGTCCAATTCCACTCGTCCAAAGTCATTGCTCTCCTCTTCTGCCTCAATTCTAAAGATGTACTTCAAGAAGAATTGGCTCACACCTAAAAGGAGGGCACTCGGTGCTCGAAGTACCCAGAAAATTAAGTACGCAGGAACACTCAATACCTTCATGAGCCCTTCGGCGTTTTGCCGAAAAACCGTCTTTGGCAAAAACTCCGCAAAGACGAGGATAATGATCGTTGAAATGGAGGTTTCCGCGAGCAGAACCAGGTAGTCAAATGCAGACCACTGCTCAAAATAAGGCTCCATGAACTGGTGCATGTAGTTCCCGTATAGGACCAACGCGACATTGTTTCCGACCAATATTGCCGCAATGAATGCCGCTGGCCGGTCAACCAAATAACCTAAAACACGGTAGTTCCAGCCGCCTTTCTGACGTTCAAGCTCGACATGAAGTTTGTTGATACTTAAATAGGCCATTTCCAACCCTGAGAACAGGGCCGAAAACAAAATGGACGCTATGATGATAGTGGTGATTTGCACTATTTATTCATCTGCTTTAAGCGGCCTTTTCGGCGTAAGAAATACATGAATACAGCTGCTCCTAAAAACAGAGAAAACTTGATGGTTCGATTCCAATCGCCCCATCCCATATATACCTCAACAGCACTCACGGCTGCCACCGCGAGCCATAAAAGTTCTACTACGCGCATTGCTTTATTCATCGTCTACTGTGATTTCACCTTGAACCTTAAAGATTCGGTAATTATTAAATTCTTGATCGGCCTCGAAACCAAGTCCGGTAATCAACTGTCCTTCGGTTTCTATGGTCACCTTCTTGTCCGTATATAAGCGTTCCTCTTTCTTATCCCAGAACAGAAGTTCAGTCAGCATTCGCTCACCTTTTCCGTTGCGCACAATGACGTTTCCGCCTATGGCCCATAAATCGCTTTTCTTGTCTTGGTGCGCAGTATCTGCTGTCATTACTGTCGAACTCATTTCCGGACCGTTGTAAAAGCGTACGTTTAATCCGCCTCCGAAAAACACATAAGGCGGTTCCATATTGCCGTAATCCTGCACTAAGGCAGCATCTATTTCAAGGATATTTATGCCACTATCACTGTAAATGATATTGGCGTGACGTTGCTCGTTCAGGGGATAATTGACCAGCGGAGCATTGATTTCCTCAACAACGTTCTCGTCGTTCTTACACGAGGAAAACGCAAGCAAAACGAGGGCGAAAGAAACAATATGTTGAAGGTTCCTGTACAATGCTACTGCAGTCAAATATCCTTTCAAATGTAGGCGAAAAAAAACTCCCCGAGGCTCACGCCTCGGGGAGTTCACAAATTTATTGTCTCGTGTTTAGTAGAACTTCACACTTACTGTTTCGTTGATCCAACATCCGATGTTGATTTGATCACCTTCTTTAAAGCCAAGCTGGAACGCTACACCTTTATCAGGTACTGCTGCGCTGTAAGCAGCGATCAATTTAGACGCTTTGTCTGCAATGGTTGGGTCAATGCTACGTGCATAGCTTAGCTTGTTGATTGCTGCCCAGTACACGGCATTTTTCTCAACAGCGTTCGAACCACATTGACCTGCAGCATCAGCATACAAGGTTGCCAAGTACAAGTATGGGTTCCCCCAGTCCTTGCGCAATTGACCCGCTTTCAAACAGTTGCTCTTCGCTGAAGACATCGCACCCATCTTGTTGTTTACATACGCTAGGCCCATGTAATCGTCTGCAGTCTTGCGCAAATCCTCTTCTTGGTCAATAGCTTCAGTGTAGTACTTCTTAGCCATAGCCCAGTCGCTCTTGCGAACACCTAGTTTTGCCATAGAACGTGCAGCACTTGCAGAAGGCTCTAGAGAGTATAGACGCTCAGCAATCAACAAGAATACAGGGTTATCTGTACAGCTTGCCATTTCACCGTCCTCGCCTTCACGCTCTTTCTGAAGCATCTTCGCTGCGCGCTTCAACCACTCTACGTCGTCTTGGTGCTCGTTGAATTTCTCTTCGTTGTAGATAACAGCAAGTTTCTCGCACGTTAACAATGGAGACAACGCCTTCTCGATGTTGCTCTGAACTTTATCGTAGTTCGGCAACGTCTTTTGAGCACGTGCTAAAGCTTTCTTCTCTTTAGAAGACAACTCTACAGAATCTGCCTTGGCGCTCAGGTTAGAAATCTCATTGCTGTATTGCATTGAGTTATACTCCAATGCTTCGATAACATTGTTGTACACTGAGAACAAAGCATCCACATCTTTGGTGATGTTGAACAACTTAATATTCGTCAAGAAGTAAGCATTCAGCTGAGAAGCAGACATATCATTACCTGCAACAGCATATGCTGCTTCGAAAAGTACAGCCGCAGCTTCAACGCTGTCTTTATTGTACTTGATGTACTTAGAAGCTTTTTCTGACAATACATAACCCTCTTTACCTGGGAAATATTGGAGACGATCATCGTACAAACCAACGAGCAGGTCAACATAACCTTGGCGCTCTGCAGGGTCTGTTGTTGCCTTAATCTTCGTTTCAACAATCTTAGGACCGTAGATGAACGTTGCTTTCTTTGCTGCAGGACAAGTCTGGTAAACTTTCAACCATGGCTCAAAAGCACCAGCATAATCCTTGCTCTGATAGAAAGAACCAAAGATGTTGTAGTTGTCATAACAAATCACAGAATCGGCTACCGATTCACCCCATTTACTTTGGGCATTTACATTCGCAGTCATTACTACTGCGACAAGAAGGAATACTATTCTCTTCATAATCAATTGTTGTTTATCTATATCTAAATTTCTGGAACCACTTGTCATTCAAAGTGATACCTAGATTGAAATTCCAATAATCTTCGCGGAGGTTCGCTGAGTTTCCGTCCCATCTTTGACCTCTCCCCATACTTATATTCAAAAAGCTTGCCTTTTGTTCACCAGGCGCTAAAGATCTGTAAATCACCGGGAAGCTGATTCCCGCATTAAACTCGCGAGAGGTATAACCTACGCCGTCCCATTGGTACTGACCGACTTCTTGAAACGCACCAATGCGGTAGCGCGCAAGTACAAAGTAGTTTCTGCTTCTTCCAAGCGCTGGAAAGCAGTAGGCAGGAACAATGGCTGCACCAAAGCTCATGCGCTCGCTATTGAGCATTGTTGCTCCAGGATCTGTACCTCCGTTTGGAATGAACGATCTAAACTCCTCCCAGTTCGTCACGCGGTAATCCACCAAAATGTCCCAAGCGTTGATTGGAGAATTATTGACGTTTTTGGTAAAGCCAATACCGACACCATAGCTAGAGGGTAGCACAGCTCGGCCTTGTTCACTTAAATCGTAGAAGAGAGTATCCACTACAGACTCAACAATCCCGCTATTGATAAAGGTGTATTGTGTGGAAATCTGACGCGCGTTCAAATCTTGACCCAGAGCATAAACTCCACCAGCAGTCAATCGGTACTCGCCAAATTCGAACTTGAGCTGCGTACCAAAATCGAAAGTAAAATCACTAATACCTGTTCTTCTCGAATTACTCACCGATAAGAAATCCGGATCAGCGATAATCGTTTTGTTGCTTTCGTCGATCTCTCCGAAAATGTATTTGGCATTTGCTCCAACCGAAATCCATTTGAACGGTTGTGCAGCGAGTCCAAAAGTGAATTTATCATACCCTCCTTTACCAATGGAGCGGTATTCATACACGCCAAAATCGTCTGATGAATCGGCCACGCTAATGCTGTATCCTTTCGCTGCCAATGGGCTTACAGAAAAAGAGCCTGCGAAATACTCGTTGAATTTGAAACCAAATCCGAAGTAATCGTAGTAGGTGTTAAAATTCGTCTGATCAATGTCCTCGTCTGTTATGCGGTGTCTAAAAGATCGATGCGCACCACTCATTTCTAAGGTGGCGAAATCCATGTTTGTGTATCCCGCAGGGTTCAGCATATTGATCGAGAAGCGATCAACATTGGCAATTCCCGTCCCGCCCATGGCGAGATAATTTGGGGTAATTCCAAAGGATGTTTCACCAAAACCGTTGATACTTAACGGACTAACTGAGTTGGTTTGAGCAGCTACACTACCAGGCACCACTAGCGTCAGCGCAAAGAATGCGGCTGAAAGAAGGGCATTAAAGCGTACCGTTTTCGGCATAATAATCGTAGAGGCGCCTAATGGCATGTAGTTCATAATTAACGGGTGCAAATATGTAGTTTTTTAGGGGCTTAGGCAAACGTTCTGAATGACCTCCGCAAATAAGGACTTGATTTAGTTTGAAAGTGGAAGTATAGTCACTAATCATTCCTTCCATTTCTTTGAGCAAGGCTATGTCTACACCGGCATGCAAACTTCCCTCAGTATCTGAACCTAACAATCCTGAAGTCTCAGAAAATTGAACGCGCGGCAAGGCTGCTGTCATCTTATTCATTGCCTCGTACCGCATTTCCCAGCCAGGTGAAATAGCACCGCCTAAAAACACCCCTTCACGGACAACATTGTAAGTGATACAGGTGCCCATAGTAACCAAAAGAAAGCTTTGGTGTCCTTCCAGAAAATGTGCGTTACACAGCGCCCAACGATCCATTCCCAAAGTAGACATGCTTTTGTAGTTGGATGTTAAGGGCCAATTATCATTGGCATTTAATAGCCGAACAGACGGATTTTGACCAAGGGGCAAAGCGGTAGAACCCGTTGCATATCCAAAAAATTGTCGATCCCGATGTTCTTGAAGGAAGCCCTCAAAATCGTCGTTTGAAAACCTAAAGATTTCATGGGTACTGGTGTCCAATACCTTAGCTGTGGTATTCCCTAGATCAAAAAGTATTGGATTCATAGTTTTCTCGCCTTAGCAACGGGCAATTTACCGATTGACCGCAAAAATAGTTGACTTTTTTTCGTTAACCCTTTCCCAAATCGGGGAACCCACTTATATTTGCCGTCCTCTTACGGAGGTGATGTAGCTCAGTTGGTAGAGCAATGGATTGAAAATCCATGTGTCGGCGGTTCGATTCCGTCCATCACCACCACAGAAAGCCTCTTGGGACTCCAAGGGGCTTTTTTTATACCCAATGTGTTACAAAACATCCTCATTCTCAGAGAAGCCAACACCAAACTGGTAACCACTCAAATATGGTTACCATCGTGAGACATTCCTTATAGCAAAAGAATTTAGAAGCTGATAGTCAACAGTTTAGCTGTTGACAATTTATTAGAACTCGTGTTACAAGCACTGGAACAGCACGGATATTTGTATATACCCTTATTCACACAGAAAGAGTGTTATGCACCCACTGAAGAAAGATGAATTTGCACTGATCAACAA
>WTIZ01000043.1:82154-93218 GCA_011525035.1 Cryomorphaceae bacterium
ACAGAAAGAGTGTTATGCACCCACTGAAGAAAGATGAATTTGCACTGATCAACAAGATGAAGTTCGAGACAAAGAATGTACTCGAGCATCTGAATCGTGTCGCTGATCAAAGCAAAAAAATCAATCGAGAAGAGATGGAACGACGTTTAACAGAACTGTCTCGATACTCCAAAAAACTTGCGCTACTTCAGCGTGAAATTGACCTTGAAATAGAACGCCAGATTTAAAATTTGGAATTTCCACGAACTTTTTTGAATCTTTGATTGTTGTTATAACAACTAATTAGCACATCTCTATGAAACAAGTATTGCATCTCGCTCAAGAACGCGGTAGCGCAAATCACGGCTGGCTCAACAGTCACCATAGCTTCAGCTTCGCCAACTATTACAACCCGCAGAAAATGAACTTCGGTTTATTGCGTGTTTTAAACGACGATACAGTAGCACCAGGAATGGGTTTTGGAAAGCATCCCCACGATAACATGGAAATCATTTCTATCCCTCTTCAAGGAGACCTAGAACATGAAGACAGCATGGGGAACAAAGCAGTCATTCGTGAAGGAGAGATTCAAGCGATGAGTGCTGGGACCGGTATTTTTCACAGTGAATACAACGCGAGTAAATCGGACGAGGTGAAATTCCTTCAAATCTGGATTTTCCCCCGCGAAAAGGATGTTGCTCCTCGCTACGATCAAATCGTATTGCCAGACCTCTCAAAAGCCAACACCTTACATCAAGTGCTCAGTCCAAATCCAGATGACGCAGGAATTTGGGTACACCAAGACGCTTGGTTCAATATGGGAACTTTCGACAACGGCGCATCACAGTCTTACGATATAAAGCGCTCCAACAACGGTGTATACGCCTTCATTATCGACGGCTCGTTCGAAATCGAAGGTCAAAAACTGAGTAAACGAGATGCTCTAGGACTCTGGGAGACAGATACTATCCAAATCAAAAGTTTAGAAGCAGGGAGTCGATTGTTACTAATTGACGTTCCCATGAATTTTAGCTAATGCTCCATACCCCTATCAAATTTGTGGCATTCAATACCAATGAGCAGATTCTCCGGATTCTCGTGCGCATTCTAAAGCGCGGAGCCTCCTGGGAGTGCTCGGGTATTGCTCAAATTGAACAGGTACAAAGTGCTTTGGAAGGTAAGCCCGATGTATTAGTCATCGGTGTTGGTGGACAGGAGCGATACGTGGCGCAGTGGACAAACTATTGCGAATCACAGGGCATTCACATCATTCACCATTACGGTGGAGGCAGTGGATTGCTGTTTAATAGCATCCAAGCTTACCTGGATCAAAAAGAACAATCGTCGTAGAAAGGCGTTAACTTTGCAAACGCAAACCCGATCGTCATGAAAGAGCCAATTAAAGGATTTTCTAAACTCAGTAAAGCTGCGAAGCTGGAATGGCTGACGCAGAACAACTTTGAAAATCCAGAAGCAACCCTCGAACTTTTCCAAAGTTATTGGCACAACGATGAAACCGTGCAGAAGAAGCACGACGATTTTATCGAAAACACCATGACGAATTATTACATGCCGTTCGGTGTAGCCCCTAACTTCCAAATCAACGGTAAACTCTACACCTTACCCATGGCGATAGAGGAAAGCTCAGTAGTTGCTGCCGCAGCGAAAAGCGCGAGCTACTGGATGGCCCGCGGCGGGTTCAAGACCGAGGTAGTGAGCACAGAAAAAATTGGCCACGTACACTTCATGTATGAAGGTGATGCCTCGCCACTCTTTAATGAGTTCAATGCCTTAGAAGAACAACTTCGCGCCGCAACAAAAGAGCTGACTGCCAATATGGAAGCCCGTGGTGGTGGAATTACCGCTATCACTTTGGTTGATAAAACGGCTGATCTTGACCACTATTACCAAATCGAAGTTTGTTTCGAAACTTGTGATTCAATGGGGGCCAATTTTATCAATTCGAACCTCGAAGAAATGGCCAAAAGCTTGGAAGCCTTCACAGCGGCTCACCAAGACCTCAACGAAGACAAGTTAGAGGTGGTTATGCGTATCCTTAGCAATTACACACCGAAGTGTATCGTTCGTGCCTCTGTAAGCTGTCCTGTTAGTGATTTAGCAAGCGAAGGCACCACAGGTGAGGATTTTGCCCGCAAATTCAAACGTGCCATTGATATCGCCAACGCGGAGCCTTACCGTGCAACAACGCACAACAAGGGCATCATGAACGGTATAGATGCACTTATTATCGCTACCGGTAATGATTTCAGAGCAGTTGAAGCAGCTTGTCACACATATGCTTCTAAATCCGGTCAATACCGCAGTCTTACCCACTGTAGCATAGAAAACGGGACGTTTACCTACTGGATCGAAATTCCATTGGCCCTTGGGGTTGTTGGTGGTTTGACCAAATTGCACCCCTTGGTGGTCAAAGCACTCGAGATGTTGGGCAAGCCGAATGCAGAGGAATTGATGGGTATTGTAGCCGTAAGCGGTCTAGCGCAGAACTTTGCTGCACTCCGAGCATTGGTGACAACAGGCATTCAGAAAGGGCACATGAAGATGCACCTGATGAACATTCTAAACCAACTTGAAGCCACTCCCGAAGAGAAGGTCATTGTGGCCAATTACTTCAAAGATAAGGTCCCCCATCACCGCGAAGTTGTGAATTACTTCTGTAATTTGCGTGGAGTCCCAGTACCAAAGGTTGGTGGCTAAAGAGACCATGCTGAATTACCGCGCAAACGGAAAGCTTTTACTTACTTCAGAATACGCCATAACTCAAGGCGCCAAGGGTCTCGCTATTCCCACAACCAAAGGCCAATCCTTACGAGTAGATTCACAAAACAGTGATGATGCTATCATTTGGGAATCCCTTGCCCACGATGGAACTACTTGGTTTGCCGCCCGCTTAATGCCGGAAACTCTTGAGGTCATTGAAAGCACTGATGCTGATATCGCGGCTCGATTGGTAGAAAACCTTCAAGTTGTACTAAAAAACACCAATTTGCTCAAGGAGCCCAAGAGATTCACCACTCAATTGGAGTTTCCAAACGAATGGGGCCTAGGATCCTCAAGCACCTTTACGAGCCTTTTGGCTCAATGCGCGGGAGTAAATGCACTCCAACACTTTAGAACCGTCCACGGCGGCAGCGGATATGATCTGGCCTGCGCCACGGCAGATGGCCCAATCCTTTACCAACTTCAAGATGAAGAAGGTATTGTACTCCCAGCGACCATTGACTTTGATTTTGCCGACGACCTTGGATTTGTCTACCTCGGGAACAAGCAATTGACCTCTGAAAGCTTGAACCTTGTGCAACGCAAACCATTTTCACTTGCGCAAATTGAAACATTCAATAATCTCACCGATGCGTTTCTCAATGCTTCCCATGTCGATGACCTTGAGCGAGTTATCGAGGAGCATGAAAGCATACTTTCCGAACATTTGGGCCTACCTAAGGTTAAAGAAAAGCACTTCTCATCATACCCTGGTGCAGCCAAAAGTTTAGGCGGCTGGGGTGGAGATTTCGCCATGGTAACTAGGTTTGAATCTTCCAGAAAATGGCTCACAGACAACGGATACAAAGTCATATTCCCTTTCAAAAGTTTAGGGCAGTTCCGCCGATAATATTGGGCATAATATTTGGTAGATTTACACCAATGCGTAAGGTCTACTTTTTCATATTCTTTTTCGCCCTACTCCTACCCTCCAAAGCGGCGCATTTGGTAGGTGGAGAAATCTCGTACCGCTGTGTCGGGTCGAATACCAACGGAAATGTATACCAGATTACACTTACCATTTACCGCGACTGTAACTCCTCGGGGGCGCCGTTTGATCAAAGTGCACCCATTACCATTTATGGCGGGGCTGCACAAAATGTGGCAGTACAGACCCTGAATGTTGCCCGGGGACAGATTGTAGGTATTCCGGCAGTAGTTGCTAATCCTTGTTTACAGACACCACCGAATGTCTGTACAGAGAAGGCCACTTACAGAGCAAACGTAACCCTTCAACCAAGCACGCACGGCTATACCATCGTCTACCAACGTTGCTGTAGAAACAACACAATCACCAATGTGGGTAATTCAGGAGCTTGGGGATCTACCTACCACATTACCATTCCACCCCAAGACAGTGTATGTAACGGATCTGCACGCTTCCAATCGGACCCTCCTATTGTGATGTGTAAAGACGATAGTTTGAACGTAGACTTCTCTGTTTTGGAGGACAATGGCGACTCCATCTACTACTCCTTATGTCAACCGCTGACAGGAGGTAGTCAAAACAACCCCGCACCAAACCCGCCGGGACCACCGCCTTATACTTCTGTTCCCTTCTTGTTCCCGTATTCAGCAAGCTACCCAATGCCGTCGAATCCTCAGATTTCACTAGATCCTAACACAGGTATATTGACGGGAACACCAACAGGTACCGGCCAATATGTGTTTGCAGTCTGTGCCTCTGAATACGACTCAAGCGGGGTTTTGTTATCCACACTGAGAAGGGATTATCAGTTCAATGTGACCACCTGTCAAAGCAATGTACTGAGCGATCCTACACCTCAAATTTATCAGCCGAATACACTGTGTAACGGTACGACCATCACCATGACCGATAGCTCAAGGAATGCCTCTGATTACCTGTGGATCTGGAACGACCCAAACAATCCAGGCGCAACATCTACCGGTCAGAATCCTACCTATACCTACGGTGATACCGGAACATATACTATTCAACTCGTGATTAATGTGGGATGGCCTTGTACAGATACCGCAGAGGTTATCTACGATTTGTACAACCCGATCAATGCAGGATACACCTTCAATGGGCCTGTATGTTTTGATGAAAACCTAATCACCTTCCAAAACCAAAGCTCTAATGGAGGTATGGCGGAAGCGACTTGGGATTTCGGACCGAACGGCTCTATCACATCGTTCAACGGTTGGAACCCGCCGCCTATCAACTTCTCTACTTGGGGCGACCAAATCGTTTCGCTTACTGTCACTGAACAAGGCTGTGAAGAAACCTATACAGATACTGTACGAATTTATCGTCGTCCAGAAACGGATGTAAGTGTCCAAAATCAAATTGGGTGTGCACCGTTCACCGTAGAATTCTGGGACAGCACCATTACCGACGGTCAACTCATTTATAATTGGGACTTCGGAGACGGTGTGTTGAGCAACGATAGTGCTCCTGTATATACCTACACCGATCCAGGGACCTATGACTTAACACTCACGGTATATTTCATTGAAGGCTGTGTAGATACCATTACTGTGTACTACGACGACTTCATTACCGTGTACCCATCACCGACATCATCTTTCATTGCAGATCCAACATCAGCAACGATATACACGAGTAACATTGAGATTACCGATATCGGCGCAGACCCTTCGGATGATATCATCACCTCCATGGGCGACGGTAGTCTTTACTACAACCTCCGCTCCTTTAATCACGCCTACAGCGACACAGGCTGGTTTGAAGTTGAACATGTCGTGATCAACACCTTCGATTGTCCCGATACTTCCACCGCGATGATCAGGATTAACCCGGAGACCCTCATATTTGTACCGAATGCCTTCACACCGGACGGTGACGGTACGAACGAGATTTTCAAACCTACCGCAGTGGGTATTAAATCGTACGAACTCAGAATCTTTAATCGTTGGGGTGAGGAAATCTTCTTCACCGACGATCCGGACATAGGCTGGGACGGAACGAACCCGAATGGCTCTTTAGCACCATTCGGCACCTACACTTGGAAGGTCTTCTCAAAAGGTCAAAACGATAAATTGATCAATAGATCAGGTATCCTGAACCTGATACGATAGGTTACTTCACCAACAACCAGATCGCCGCAAAGGCAACTGCTACACTACTTAAGACGTACGCCAAGGCTTCCCATTCTCTGCCTTGCTGGATCAATCGGACCGTTTCATAACTAAAGGTGCTGAAAGTCGACCATCCCCCGCATATACCCGTGGCCAAAAAGAGCTGTATGGTACTTTTCTCCGGAGTGAGTTTGTATACGTACACCAAAGCAACTGATGCCATGATATTAATAATGAACGTGGCCCAGTGTAAGCGGCTTTCCATCATTCCCAGTGCAAGCAATCCCTTGGTACTGCCGTAACGCAATGATGCGCCAATACCGCCGCCGAGAAAAACTGCTACTAAAGCTGGGATGGAATTCATGAGAATTGTTGATCGATGCGCACTAAAATAGTGGAAATAAGTATTCCCCACAGGCCGCCGAAAACAAGATCCAAAGGATAATGCACGCCAAGGTGTATTCTTGAAAAGCTCTGAAGCAACGCCACTACTACCAATATCGGGAACCACGAAGGCTTGAGCCATTTACGCATCAAAAAAGCTAAACCAAAAGCATTGGCAGCATGTGCTGAGAAAAATCCATAGGGTGAGCAATGCACGAGGACACGAATTCCTTCAATTTCTTCTTGGCAAGGTCTTGGTCGAGCGATCCATTCTTTGAAGAGGCCCGCCCCTTGGTCCCAAATAAGGACGCCAACTATGGTTAATGCTATTCGGAAAAGCCAAGTGCTATGATTCGGCGCAGTTTTAATAAGACGTGCGAGAATGACTACATATAATGGAATCCATGTAATGGTTTTCGTAACCGCCAACCAAAAGGTATCGCTCGAAGCAGGAAAAAGTGAGTTCAGGCTAAGGAAAACCTGCTCATCTAGTTCTAATATTCCCGCCAACAGGCTCATTAAGCGTCGGTATTAAGTGCCGCCCAGATTTGATCTTTCAGGGCCATGATATTCATTCCTGTAACCGATGAAATAAACAAGTGCGGAATATCTGATGGAAGCTGCGCCGCAATCTCAGACTGCATTTCCTCGTCCAACATATCGGACTTCGTGATGGCTAAAATTCGATCCTTATCGGCCAGTTCTGGATTGTATGCGACCAATTCATTCAGCAAGATCTCGTATTCCTTCTTGTAATCTTCCGCATCGGCAGGAACCATAAACAGCAATAGTGCATTGCGCTCAATGTGACGCAAGAATCGATACCCCAACCCTTTACCTTCAGAAGCTCCTTCAATAATTCCAGGGATATCTGCCATTACAAATGAACGGTAATCTCTGTAGTTCACCATACCAAGGTTAGGTACCAATGTGGTAAATGGATAATTCGCGATTTCAGGCTTTGCAGCACTCACTACACTGAGCAGGGTACTCTTCCCTGCGTTTG
Source organism: Cryomorphaceae bacterium (assembly GCA_011525035.1). GTDB lineage: Bacteria > Bacteroidota > Bacteroidia > Flavobacteriales > Schleiferiaceae > UBA10364. The sequence continues at coordinate 89,368 of WTIZ01000043.1, forward strand.
GAAATCCTACAAGACCGACATCCGCCAAAACTTTAAGCTCTAGGATGAACCAACCCTCTACAGGGTCTTCTCCAGGCTGCGCGAAGCGTGGTGTTTGAAACGTGGCCGATTTAAAATGCACATTCCCAAGACCGCCTCGGCCTCCCTTTACAAGAATCTTTTCCTCGCCGTCTTCCGTTATTTCAAATAGAACCTCACCAGTTTCCTCGTCTTTAGCCACCGTTCCCAAAGGAACATCAATGTACCGGTCTTCACCGTTAGCACCGGTCTTCTCTTGACCTGAGCCATTCTCTCCAGAAGAGGCTTTGATGTGCTTTTGGTATTTCAAAGGCAGCAAGGTCCACATCTGCGCATTACCACGAACGATTACGTGACCGCCACGACCGCCGTCACCACCGTCTGGACCGCCCTTGGAGGTCATACGGTTTCTCAAGAGGTGTGTTGAACCCTTTCCACCACGACCGCTCTTGCAGTAGATTTTTACGTAATCAATGAAGTTGCTACCTGACATAATAAAAGAGCAGCGTGCCACTGGGCAGCTGCTCTGCAAAAGTACAATTAGTAAGTGGGTCTAGAAAAACCGATTACAACGATTCAATAACCGCAACTAGACGCTCTGTAATTTCTTCGATCGAACCTACGCCGTCCACACCGCGGTACTTGCCCTGTCCGTCATAGAAATCCTTCACTGGGGCAGTCTCTTTGTTGTAGGTGTTGATTCTGTTTTGGATCACTGCTGGATCGGCATCATCAGCACGACCTGAGGTCTTCCCGCGCTCGAGCAAACGCACTTTAAGCTCTTCTTCAGCAACTTCCAAAGCAATCATACTTGTGATCGAAGTTCCTTGACCTTCCAAGAAGGTATCGAGTGCTGCTGCCTGCGCATTCGTACGCGGAAAACCATCGAAAATAAAGCCCTTAGCATCTGGATTTTTATTCACTGCATCTTCCAACATGGAAATGGTCACTGAATCTGGAACAAGGGCACCTTTGTCGATGTAAGATTTCGCCAAAAGACCCAATTCTGTTTCGTTTTTAATGTTGAAACGGAACAAATCACCCGTACTTAAGTGTACTAGCGAATAGCGCTTTACTAAAAATTCACTTTGAGTTCCTTTTCCAGCTCCTGGAGGGCCGAATAACACGAGATTTAACATTTCGATAGTTTTTAATTCCGGTTGCGAAGATACCTACCAAACTGAGAAATCCGTACTATTGTATCCGATTTGAGCAAGTTTATTACTCCAAATCGAAAGAACTAACGCACTGAAACATGAGAACTCCTTACTGTGTCATTATGGCTGGTGGAATCGGTAGTAGATTCTGGCCTATGTCGACCGAGGAAACACCAAAGCAATTTTTGGATTTTCTAGGCACTGGAGAAAGTCTAATCCAACAGACATACAAGCGTGTTCGTCGCATTTTCGAACCAGAAAATATTATCGTCGTCACACATGCTAACTACCGCCTTCAAACCATCGCACACCTGCCGGAGCTTCCTGAGGACAACATACTGCTAGAACCGCTTCGTCGAAATACAGCACCTTGTATTGCTTATGCCGCGCTCAAGATTAAGAAGCGTGACCCAAAAGCAAACCTTTTTATCACACCAGCCGATCACCTTATCTCTGACGAAGATGCCTTTGAAACGCAGATTCGTAAGGGCCTCGAAAAAACCAATGATTCAGACTGTTTTGTCACCATTGGCATTAAGCCACACAGACCTGAAACGGGCTATGGCTACATTCAATACGACGAGTTGAGAAGCGAGGGCGATGTATATGCTGTGAAGGCATTTACTGAGAAGCCAGATGCAGAGCACGCTAAACTCTTCATTGAGAGTGGTGATTTCTTGTGGAATGCGGGAATGTTCATTTGGAATATTGAAGCGCTGAGCGCTGGATTGGACAAGCATTTACCCGATCTCATGAGCACCCTCGGCCGAGCGTGGAAGGACCTTGACACCAAATATGAAGCAGACTCTGTTTCCAAAGTATATGCCGAATGTGACAACATCAGCATTGACTATGGATTGATGGAGCGTGCCGATAATGTCTGTGTGATCCCGACGGTAATGGGCTGGTCGGACCTTGGTAATTGGGGCGCTGTGTATGAACTCAGTGATAAAGACGACAACGGCAATGCGCTGATCGGTGCTAATATCCTCGCACAACACTGTAAAAACTGCCTTATCGTGAATGCCTCAGAAAGCAAGGCACTAGTGGTAAGCGAGTTGGACGGAAAATTTGTCGTGCAAACTGATAAAACTTCACTAACTTTTCCTCTAGGAAACGATCAAGCCATCAAACAAATCGCGAAAGCTGTTCGCGTAGAATTGGGAGAGGACTTCGTTTAGAACATTGAATGTTACTTCGTGGAAAACACCAACAAACCGCTCGGATTCCTGGGGGCAGCAACTAGTAAGTGGCCCATTATTGCCCCAGTACTAAGTTTTTTAAAGGACCGATTCTCCATCATCGATCTAGCCAACCCAGTGGCTACTATCGACGGGATTAAAAAAGACATTGAATTCCGCGGGTTCAGCCTGTGGATTCTCATTTTCTCCATCTTCATCGCATCCATCGGCCTCAATGTCGATTCCACAGCAGTGGTCATTGGAGCCATGTTAATCTCTCCTCTTATGGGACCCATCATGGGACTTGGGCTGAGTCTTGGTATCAATGATTTCAAATTGCTTACTCGGTCGGTGAAGAACCTCGGGGTTGCTGTAGGTATAGGTCTGTTTGTCTCGGCCGTATACTTCTTGGTTTCGCCCATTTCCGCGCCTTCCAATGAGCTGTTTGCGCGTACGAATCCAACCTTGTTGGATGTTCTAGTAGCATTTTTCGGTGGTCTCGCCGGAATCCTCGCAGGTTCAAGAAAGGAGAAGTCTAATGTTATTCCAGGGGTAGCCATTGCCACTGCATTGATGCCTCCATTATGTACTGCCGGCTATGGATTAGCCCATGGAGAATGGCACTACTTTTTTGGCGCTCTCTACCTCTTTTTGATTAACACCGTGCTTATAGCAACATCAACCACATTGATCGTTCGCTACCTCAGATTCCCATTGGTGGAGATTTTAGACCCATTGCGCGCGAAAAAAACAAGCCGCATCTTCTCTATTGGCCTTATCGTCATCATTGTGCCGTCCATTTACATCATGTACCGCACTGTGACCGATTCAATCAACCAAGCGAAGATTGAGACCTACCTTACAGAAACTGTAGATTACCCGGGTACCGAAATCTTAAAGAAAGAAATTTCGTTTAACGGAGGCACCCCCCAAGTTACCTTGGTGCTTTTCGGAGACCGCGTTCCAGGAGAACTAACTAAAGAATGGTCTAGTTCCTTCAAACAAGAATTTGAGGGTTCGCTCTCCATTGTACAAGATGAAAAAGAGGCCCAGGGACTTGAAGAGATGTCTAAAATGGTGCAGCTCTATTCTGAAGGCCGCGACGAAGCGCGCTCCTACCAAGAGAAAATCACCACACTTGAGGGTCAGCTCGGCCAGCTCGAAAACCAACTTATCCCTGCCAATCTCAGTGCAGAAATTCGCATCAATTATCCTGATCTCGAGAGTTTCTCTATTGGAACCATGCAGTACGGACTAGATAGCATTTCAGACGGTGCACTCATCGCAGTAGCCTTCGTAGATTGGAAACCAGAGGTAGATTCAACACTCATTCCACGCAGAAACAAACAGCTCGAAGATTGGCTCAAATTGCGCTTAGAAAAAGACCAAGTCTTGGTGCAGCCGATGCCGTAATACTAGAGGCTGAAAAAAATTTACACCAAAAAGAACCCCCGCGGGCTGCGCCCGCGGGGGTTTGTTTTATCAAAATTTTCTG